>NZ_JBHZAE010000008.1:325365-408144 GCF_042754105.1 Embleya sp. NPDC059237
GGGCCCACTGTGCGCGCGGGGGCGCCCCTGCCGCCAGGGGGGGTGGTGGACGCTCGATGGCGCGGGGTTTGTGGTTGCCCCGGGGGGGGGGGGGCCCCCCCCCCTGGGGGCGCGCCCGACGCCTTTGCGTGTCGGCGGACAGCCATGGCGACGTTCGGCAGTCGGCGGATCGCCTACTCGTCGCGGTGCACCGTGTCCGGGGTGAAGCCGGGGAGGCAGACGGCGATGTAGTCGGCGCCCTCTTCGCCCCGAGTGCTGTAGCGGACCCATTCGCCGGCGGCGGTGTGGATGCCCTGGCCGGCCGCGACCTCGTGGGTGCCGCCCTCGTGCTCCACGGTGAGCACGCCGCGCAGGACCACCGTGTATTCGTCGAACTCGGGGCGCTGACCCGGCTCCTCCCAGCCGCCGGGGCTGGTCATGTGCGCGATGCTCAGCGCCTCGTCGCCGGTGTTGACCCGGCCCACGAACTCGCGAATGGTCTTGGGGATGTTCCCGGCCGCCTCGACGACGGTCGGCTTCTCGATGAATTTCGGCATGCCCCCATCCTGTCCCAGGAGGCCGCCGAATCGCCGACGGCCTGGCGTGGCGACGGGGGAATCGGCGTCGGCCGTGTCGATCCCGCGACTTCCGCCGGATGCCCCCGGGGCGCACACTGTAAGTAGCCGGGTCGTCACAGTGGAGGATGCCTATGGACGAGCACATCGACGAACACGAGCACCAGGACGGGCCGGAGCCGGACGGACGTACCTGGCGCACATGGGCAACGGGCGAGTTGATCGAACTCCCGGCCACCATCGCCGGCATTCGGGCCGCCTTGCCCGCCGAGCAGCGCGAGGAGTTCACCAAGGCGATCGAGGACACACCGGCACGGGACCTGCCCCTGACCCTCAACCGATGGGCCCGCCGCACCCGCCCGGAAGTCGACGAGGCAATCGAGCGAACGCACGACTGGGTCGAAGGGATCCACGCCGAAGCCGATGCAATGACGATCATGGGGGAGGAACGGAGTGTCGTACTCGATCGCGTACAGTCCCGCCTGCGAGAGGGCCCGCCTGAGTCTGCCCGCTGACAAGCGCCGGGATCTGGACAACGGCATGGCATGCATCGCCCAGGATCCGTACGGATGCGGATCGTCGGCGACGTACCACAAGGATAGGCGCGAGGCGACGTGTGGCAGCGTGATCGTGGTCTACCAAATCACGAATAACTCGTTGCTGGTCACGGTCGTGGAACTCATGGGGTGACAAAAGCGAAAGGAAGCCCCGACTCTCGAAGGGCCGGGGCTTCCGTCGTCGGGGTCAGTGGCCGGGGCGTGGTTTCGGGCGTAGGCCGCCGTAGCGGAGCGGGGTGATCGTGCCGGGCGGGATCGGGAAGGGCAGCAGGTCGTCGGGCCGGGCGCCGTCGGTGGGGAACCAGACGCCGTCGTCCGGCACGACGTCCGCCGGGTCGGCGGTCCACTCGGCTCGCGCCGCATCGAACGGCTGGACCGTCACCCGGCCGGTGTCGTCCACCCGCACGACCGCGCCGGGCGGCTGTTCGGGCCGGCGTGCGTCCATGACGTGCTTCACCTTGTCCCCGATGCCGCTGCCGCTCGGGGTTGTTTCGTCCGACGGTGGGATCGGTAGTTTCATGTCGACCTCGCTTCGGTGGGGGAGGCCGGGGGCCGGCGGATCACTGGCGAGCGAGCGCCGGCCCCTGGCGGTTGGCTGCTGACTGGATACCGCTTGTGGCCCTCTCCGCCGACCGGCCATGGAAAGGCGGAGAGGGTTCGGAGCCGCGCCGCCGGTAGCCACGACCAAATGGATTCGGCGGCACGGCAGTTCAGGAAGTGGCTTCCGGTCGGCCGGTCGGCCGCACGCTGTCGGAGGGCATGCGCCACTGGACATCCGGACCGAACCGGGCCATGGGGAAACGCACTTCGTTCGGCAGCGGTTGCGCCGCCACGATCTCGCCGGGCCCGCGCACATCGCGCACACCGTGCGCGACCGGGCCGGGTTGCCCGATGTCGGCTTCGTCGTCCACGACTTCGAGGCGCGCCATGGAAATGGTGTAGGCGCTGCCGTTGGCCGTGAGCGCCACGACATAGCCGGTGGCCACGCGGTAGAGCGTGCCCACGTATCCGCTCCGCGTGTCCCGAATGCGCACCTCGTCGGAGGCCGCCAAGAGACGCCGCAAGTCGGCTTCTGTGGGCGGTTGTTGTCTCGTCACGGTCATGGGCATGCCTGTCCCTCTCGCGCTGCGGCGGGTGGATATCCGGCCACATTCTGTGGACACGGAATGTCTATCCCAGGATCAAGCCGCCGCCTTACGATGCGGCCAGGCGAGAACCTGATTTGCGCAGCAATCAGGAATAAATGATCTTGAGGGATTAAACGACTTGGCCGAAGCGATCGACCCAACACAATCGTCCGCAAATATGTTCGCCGCACGCGTGACGAAGCTGCGTAAGTTGCGCGGGCTTACGCAAGCCCAACTGGCAGCCTTGATCCACGTGCACCCCACGCGCATCACCCAAATCGAACGGCGCACGGGCAGTCCGCCGACGTGGGAACAGGCGTGGCGCCTGGATGCCGCGCTGGGTGCCGATGACCTGCTCACGGACCTGTGGAAGGCGAGCCAGCGGGAGTTGGTCCCCGACTATGTGCGTGAGTACATGGATCGAGAGCAGGCGGCAATCGGCCTACGTTTGTACGCAGCGCAGATCGTGCCGGGCTTGCTTCAGACAAAGGCATACGCTCGCGCTACGCTCCGACTTGGGCAAGCGCTGACCAGTGACGACGAGCTTCGGGATCGTATCTCGCGACGTTTGGACCGTCAGGCGCGCATTCTGCGCGGCGACAGCCCTCCTCGTATCCGGGTCATCCTCGACGAAGCAGTTCTGGCCCGGAGCGCGGGCAGTCAGTCAGTGATGCGTGGCCAAATGGCCCGGCTGCTGGAGGAAGCGAACGCAGGTACCAAGATCCAGGTCTTGCCGTTCTGTGCGGGGGAACACGCGGCCATGGGTGGCTCTCTGACACTTGTTCAGACGGCGGACGGCAGCCGATACGCGTATACCGAAAGTGCATTCGATGGGCGACTCTGGGAGGGGCGGTCAGAGGTGAACGCGTTTGGCCTAACCTACGAGCAACTTCGGGCATCGGCCCTGTCTGCTCGGGAGTCCGAAGCGATGATCAGATCCGTAGCGAAAGGTATGTATCGTGCACCCCACCGGTTGGCGAACTTCCAGCTACAGCAACCAGCAAGGCGCGGAGTGCGTGGAAGTCGCTACATCCCAAGACGCCGTTCCGGTTCGTGACAGCAAAGATCGAAGCCTGGGTCACCTCATCGTCCCTACGGCTTCGTGGACGGCACTTACAGAGGCGCTGCGCGGTTAGCGCGACCTGACGCCCCGTCGGCCGTTGCCGGTCGGCGGGGCTTCCTGCTGCCTCTGCCGGGGTTGCGCCTTTGGTTGCGTGGTGGCTGGTGCGGGGCCGGTCAGAGTCGGTGGTGGGCCGCCGCCGGCGTGCGGGGCTCCGGGACGCAGGGCTCCCAACGAGACCGGCGCGTTGCTCGGCAGGAAAAGCGGCCGGCAGCGGCGGGTAGGGAGGGCGCTCGGGTCGGGTCCTCCGGAGAGGCTTTGCGGGTGGGTCGGGTGCCTTCCGGTGAGAGTCGCGTCTTGGTCGGTTGCGCGGGGTCGGTCAGAGTCGTCGAGCGGGGTCGCCGCCAGCGTGCGGGGCTCCGAGGCTTGGGGTTCCTGACGAGATGACGGCGTTGCTCGGCGGGAAAAGCGGCCGGCAGCGGCGGGGAGGGTGGGGGCTCGGGTCGCGTTCGCCGGAGAGGCTTCGCGGGTGGGTTGGGTGTTCCCGGCGGGCGTTGCGCTTTCGGTTGCGGAGGGCTGGTGCGGGGTCGGTCAGAGTCGTCGAGGTGGGCCGCCGCCAGCGTGCGGGGCTTTGAGACCGGGGCTCCTGGCGAGGCGGGTGCGTTGGTCGGCGGAAAACCGGCCGGCAGTGGCGGGCGGGGAGGCGCTCGGGTGGGTCTGCCGGGGAGACTTCCCGAGTGAGTCGGGCGGCCGGGTGTTTTCGGGGTGCGGTGGGCATGTGGGTGACGGAGGTTCACGAAACCGGATCCCGTGGGGTGCCGCAGCCTCCGCACGAGAGAAAACCGCAGGTCAGCGCAAGCGACCGCCGTTTCGAGCGCCTCGGGATCCGGTTTCGACGCCCACAGGGCACTTTCGGCCTCCGAGAGACCGCAGCGCCCGGGATCGGCTCCGACTGAGCGGTTTCGGTCTCCACACGGGAGTCGAGGGGGCCGGAGCACACGAATCCGGCACTCGACACCCGACTTTCCAACCCAACCCCACAAAACCGCAGGTCACCGAGACCCGAAGCCCCCAACCACCCACCGGGATCCGGTTTCGCACCCCAACCTCTCTCCAGACGCCCCCGAAACACCCCAACCCACCGGGAAGGCCCCACGGCACGCTCAACCCGCCCCGTCACCCCGCCCGCCGCTGCCAGCCGTCTTTCCCGCCGAGCAACGCCGGCGTCTCGTCGAGAACCTCGCGTCTCGGAGCCCCGCACGCCGGCGGCGGCCCACCCTCGACTCTGACCGGCCCGCGCAGCCGACCGAGACGCGGCTCTCGCCGAAAGCACCCGACCCACCCGCGAAGCCTCCCCGGAGGACCCGACCCGACCACCCACCCTCCCCGCTGCTGCCGGCCGGTTTTCCGCTGAGCAATGCGCCCGTCTCGTCGGGAGCCCGCCGTCCCGGAGCCCCGCACGCCGGCGGCGGCTCACCACCGACTCTGACCGGCCATGCACCAGCCACCCGCAACCACAAGCGCAACACTCACCGCGAACGCCCGACTCACCCGGGAAGCCTCCACAGCAGACCCGGCCCGAGCCCCTTCCTGCCCGCTGCTGCCGGCCGGTTTTCCGCTGAGCAACACACCCGTCTCGTCGGGAGCTTCGGTCTTGGAGCCCCGCACGCCGGCGGCGGCCCACCACCGACTCTGACCGGCCCCGCACCAGGCCACCCGCAACCGAAAGCGCAACGCCCGCCGGGAGCAACCGACCCACTCGAAAAGGCCCCTCAGCAGATCCGACCCGAGTCCCTCCCTGCCCGCTGCTGCCGGCCGCTTTTCCCACTGAGCAATGCGCCCGTCTCGTCGGGAGCCCTCCGCCTCAGAGCACCGCACGCCGGCGGCGGCCCACCACCGACTCTGACCGGCCCCGGACCGGCCACCCGCAGCCAAAGGCGCAACGCTCGCCGGGAGCACCCGACCCACTCGGGAAGCCCCCAGCAGACCCGGCCCCGAGTACCTACCTCACGCTCCGCTCCCTCCCCAACCCAACCCAACCCAACTCCACCCACCCCACCCCGCCCACCCCACCCGCCCGTAAATCGTTGGCCACCTCCCCCAGCCCCTTGGGACCGTGGAGGCGACGGGGAAGCGGCCGCTCGGCGGTCACGGGGGAAGGGGGCGGCCATGTCCACACTCAAGGTCACGGTCGAGCGGTTGGTGGTGCATCCGCACCCGAATGCCGATGCGTTGGAGCTGGCCCAAGTCGGGTTGTACCGGGCCGTTGTCGCCAAGGGGGCCTACGTCACCGGCGATGTGGCGCTCTACATCCCGGAGCAGGCGGTGTTGCCCGCCGGCCTCGTCGAGGAACTCGGGCTCACCGGGAAGCTCGCCGGCTCGGCCAAGAACCGGGTGCGGGCCATCCGGCTGCGGGGCGAGTTGTCGCAGGGCATCGTCTGTCGGCCGGCCGCGCTGGCCGACCTCGACCTCGATGCCGCGCTCGCCGACGGCAAGGACTTCGCCGAGCTGCTCGGCATCGTCAAATGGGTGCCGCCCATCCCCGTGCACATGAGCGGCGACATCGTGGCCGCGCCCGATCTGCTGCCGTGGGTCGACATGGAGAACATCCAGCGCTACCCGGACCTGTTCACGGCCGGCGAGCCGGTGGTGGCCACCGAGAAGATCCACGGCACGGCCTGCCTCTACACCTACCTCACTCACACCGGCGAGAGCTTCGTCTCCTCCAAGGGCTTCGGCGCCCGGTCACAGGCGCTGGTCCGGGACGAGCACAACCTCTACTGGCGCAGCGTGCTCGCGCACCGGCTGCCCGAGGTCGCCGCGGAGGTGGCCGCGCGGTTCGGCGCGGCCCGGGTGGGCGTGTTCGGCGAGGTGTTCGGGCAGGGCGTGCAGGACCTGGGCTACGGCGCGCAGGGGCGGTCCGAGCTGCCCGGCTACGCGGTGTTCGACATCGCGCTCGCGGACGAGAGCGGCGCGGTACGGCACGTCGACGCCGAAGAGTTGGCCGACCTGCTCGCCGACCTCACGATCGCGCCGCCGGTGGTGCCGACCCTCTACACCGGGCCCTACGACGAGGCCGAACTGCCGGCCTTGGCCGAGGGCCGGGAGACCGTCTCGGGCACCGCCGCGCACCTGCGCGAGGGCCTGGTGGTGCGCCCGGCACGCGAGCGGTACAGCGCCGTGGTCGGGGGGCGCGCGATCGGCAAGATCGTCTCCGCGTCGTACCTGATGCGCAAGGGCGGCACGGAGTACGAATGAGCGCACCCTCGGGAACCCTCGGGCCCCCTGGAGACCCACCGCCCTGGGCCGAATGAGAGAGGATGGCGTCGATACGTCTGGAGAGGATCCTTCATGAGCATCGACCCGTCCTCGCTTCCGAGGTCGACCTTCGTTCCGGCCGCGCCGGTCGTCAAGCCGTCGGCGGACCTGATCAACCAGGTCCTCGACGAACTCCAGGTGAACCATTTCACCGACGACGAGGGCGACATCTGTGCGCCCTGGGATGGCTTCCGCGTCTACTTCATGCTGCGCGGAGACAAGCAGGAGATCTTCACGGTCCGGATGTTCCTGGACCGTGCGTTCGACCCGGCCGACCGGCCGCGGATGCTGGAACTGCTGGACGAGTGGCACCGCCAGTTCTTCTGGCCCAAGGTCTACACGCACGAGCACGAGGGACAGCTGCGGCTGATCGGCGAGGCCCAGCTCGACTGCGAGCCGGGGATCAACCGCGAGCTGTTCGTGTTCACCACGCGCGCGTGGATCAGCACGTGCATCTCGTTCGCGAACTGGATCACCGAGCAGTACGGCCCCGAGGACAAGCCGGCGACCGACGGCGAGGCATAGGCGGAACCCGCGCGTGTGGGGGCCGCAGCCCGACCCCCACACGCAACCGCCCCTGCCATCCACTGGCTGGGACTCAGCCGGCGAGCCGCTTGGCGGCCTCCTCCAGGACCTCGACGCGCTTGCAGAAGGCGAAGCGGACCAGGGGGCGGCCCACCTCCGTGTTGTCGAAGAAGACCACCTCGGGGATCGCGACCACGCCGCGCAGTTCGGGCAGCTTGCGGCAGAAGTCGAGGCCGTCGGCGTAGCCGAGCGGGGTGATGTCGGTGGTGGTGAAGTAGGTGCCCTGCGGCTCGTAGACGGTCAGTCCGGCCGCCCGCAGCCCACCGCCGAGCAGGTCGCGCTTGTGCCGCAGGTCCTCGCGCAGCCCGTCGAAGTACGTGTCCGGCAGGCGCAGCGCGTGCGCGATCGCGGGCTGGAACGGGGCGCCCGAGGTGTAGGTCAGGAACTGCTTGGTCGTGCGTACCGCCGCGATCAGCTCCCTCGGCGCGCACACCCAGCCGACCTTCCAGCCGGTGAACGAGAACGTCTTGCCCGCCGACGAGATGGTGACGGTGCGCTCGCGCATGCCCGGCAGGGTCGAGATCGGGATGTGCTCGCCGGTGTAGACCAGGTGTTCGTACACCTCGTCGGTGACCACGATCAGGTCGTGCTCGATCGCGACGGCGGCGATCGCCTCCAGCTCGGCCCGGGTGAGCACCGTGCCGGTCGGGTTGTGCGGGGTGTTGAGCATGATCACCCGGGTGCGGTCGGTGACCGCCGCGCGCAGCTCGTCGAGGTTCGGACGAAAGTGCGGGGGGCGCAGGGTGACGCCCACCCGGCGGGCGCCGGCCATCGCGATGCAGGCCGCGTACGAGTCGTAGAACGGTTCGAGCGCGATCACCTCGTCGCCCGGTTCGAGCAGCGCGAGCAGCGCGGCGGCGATCGCCTCGGTGGCGCCGGTGGTGATCAGCACCTCGCCGTCCGGGTCGAACGTCTGGTCGTAGAAGCGCTGCCGGTGCTCCGCCACGGCCAGCCGTAGATCCGGGATGCCGTCGCCCGGCGGGTATTGGTTCGCCCCGTCACGCATCGCCGCGACGGCTGCCTCGATCACCTCCGCCGGGCCGTCGGTGTCGGGGAAACCCTGGCCGAGGTTGATCGCGCCGGTGGTGCGCGCGAGGGCGGACATCTCGGCGAAGATCGTCGTGCCGAGGCCGTCCAGGTGTCTGGCCAACAGGGGTCGGTTCATCCGTACGGCTCCTTCGCGAGGGTCGGCTCTTCGGGCCCATCCTCGCCTGCGACACCCCGGTGCTCACAGAGTGCCCTTCACCCGTTCGTGTGATTGCCTTTCACCTTCGTGGGTGACGACGGTGTGCCTTCGGGCGCCTACGGTGAGTCATGTCCCCTGGTTTGCAGCCGATTGTCGCCCCGGGAGCCTCCCGAGGGTGTTCCCGTTGCCCGGACAGATGAGCGCGAGACATGCACGCCACACTCACCACCACGTACACCGACACCCGTGCGGACGCCCTCGGCTGGTGCCTGGGTCTGCCGCCGCTTCCCGCGTTGGCCGCGCGCGACGTCGACCTCGGAGGACTGAAGCTGGACCTGCGCCTGCTCGGCGCCTCGCACCAGGTGCTGATCGGCCCCGAGCCGGGCGGGGGCGAGCCGGTGTCCGAGACGGTCGCGTGCGTGCCGGGCGCGGCCACCCCGCTGCCCGCCCGGGCCGCGACCCGGCTCGGTCGGTGGGAGTACGAGTTCACCGCACTGACCCAGCAACTCGGCGACGGCGCGTTCGCGGCCCGGGTGCGCGAGATCGTCGCGCTGGCCACCGGGCACCGCTACGGCCTGATCGGCGAGTATCCGGGCCTGCCGTACGCGGTCACCGCCATGGTGGTGGAGCGCTGCGGGGCGGGCGCGGTCTGGTCCACGTGGCACACATACCCGCAGGAATGCCGGATCGTGAGCACCCGGAGCCGCGCCATGTGAGGCCGCACGCGCGCGGGACCGGCGGGCGCGGGCCCGGCGCGCGCACCCGCACCGCGTAGTCGGATCGGGTGAACCGTCGGCGCGTTCGGCGATCCCCGCGCGCTGCGCGCCTAGCGTGCTCGGGGTGAACTCCCCAGCGCCGCGCGCCGCCACGATCGTGCGCGCGTCGGCCGCCCGGACCCCCTCCACCACGATCGCCCCCGGGCCCGCGCGATTCGTGGTCCTGCTCGCCGTCCTCGTCTGCGCGGCCTGCGGCCTGGTCTACGAACTCGCGCTGGCTGCGCTCGGCGGCACGCTGGGCGGCGATCCGGTGGTGGAGACCTCGATCGTGTTGTCGGTGATGGTCTTCGCAATGGGCGTCGGCGCGCTCGTCGCCAAGCCGTTCGTGCGCCGCGCGGCACCGGCGTTCCTGGCCGCCGAGATCCTGCTCGCCGCGTGCGGCGGGATGTGCGCGACCGTGCTGTTCGCCGGGTTCGCCTGGTACGACGTCTACCGCTGGCCGATGATCGCCGTCGCGGCCGTGCTCGGGCTGCTGATCGGCGCCGAGATCCCGCTGTTGATGACGCTCGTCCAGCGGATCCGGCCGCAGGAGGCGGGCAGCGCGGTGGCCGACCTGTTCGCGGCCGACTACGTGGGCGCGCTGGTCGGCGGCCTGCTCTTCCCGTTCCTGCTGCTGCCGCGCCTGGGCCAACTGCGCACGGTGGTGCTCGCGGGCATGGTCAACGCGATCGCCGGCGCGCTCGTGGTGTTGTGGCTGTTCCGGGCCGACCTGCCGGCGCGCCTACGGATGGGCATGTACGCCGCGGTGGGCGCCGTACTCGCACTGCTCGCCGGCACCTGGCTGTACACGCCCGCCTTCGAACGGGCCGCGCGCGACGCCCTCTACGACGGCGACGTGGTGTCCGCCCACGAGGACGTGGTGGTCACCCACACCGCCGCCGGCCCCGAGATGTACGTGGCCGGCGAGCGCCGGGTGGCGGCCACGGGGGCGAGCGAGACCGCCCAGGCGCTGGTGCACCCGGCGATGGCCGGCCGGCACGAACGGGTGCTCGTGCTCGGCGGGGGAGACGGGCTGGCCCTGCGCGAGGTGCTGCGCTACGCGGCGGTGCGCGACGTGGTGGTCGTGGTCGCACACCTCGGCGAGACCGCGCCTGCCCGCACCGATCCCGCCCTGCGCGCCCTCGCCGGCGACGCGTTCGCCGACCCCCGGGTGCGCGTGGTCGGCGCGGACGCCTTCGCGTGGGTACGGGCGAGCGCCGAGCGCTTCGACGTGGTGGTCGCCGACCTGCCCGGGCCCACCGTCGGTGCCGCCGCGCGCCTGTACACCCAGGAGTTCTACGGCCTGACCCGCACCGTGCTGCGCCCGGCGGGCCGGATCGTGGTGCGCGCGCCCGCGCCCGATGCGCACCGCCGAGCGTTCTGGTGCGTCGACGCGGGCCTGCGCGCCGCGGGGCTGCGCACGCTGCCCTATCGGATCACCGTGCCGGGCCCGGCCGATCGCGGCTTCCTGCTCGCCGCGCCCGCGCCCGCGCTCGTGCCCGGGGCCGCGTTGCGGCCGGCCGACGACGCGCCGGACCCGGCGGTCGTACCGTTCCTGGCCGCCGACCGTCCCGCCCTCGCGAGTTCGTTCCCGCCGCACGAGGCACGGGTGGAGGTGCCGCCGTCCACCCTGAACGACCCGCGCATCGCCGACTACGCCCGCGAGTAGCCCGGCCCGCGTGTGGCCCACCCGCTCAGCGGATCGACATGTAGGCGCGGAACGCCTTGTGCAGCGCGGGCTGCACCGGGTACTCCCACTCGCCCAGGTTCTCCACCACGCGCCCGTTCGTGCCCAGCTTCCAGCGCAGCACCCCGAACAGTCGGTCGTCGGGGTCGATCACCGGACTGACCCCGCGCATGTCGTAGACCGGTATGCCGCGCTCGTGCACGTCCTGGATCATCCGCCACTGGAGCGCGTGGCTGGGCCGCACCCCTCGGCCGTGGTCGGTGGAGGCGCCGGTCTGGTACCAGACCCGCTCGCCCGCGGTGATCAGCGTGTGCGCGGCCAGGAGCCGGTCCTCGAACCGGGCCAGGTACAGCTTCATCCGGCCCGCAGCCTCGGTGTTCAGCGCCCGGTACTGCCGCTGGTAGTACGGGAGTTCGCGGCCCAGCCGGAACCCGTTGCGGCGCTCGGTCACCTGGAGCAGGTCGAAGAACGCGGGCAGGTCCTCGTAGCCGCCCACGGCGATGTCCACGCCCGCCTTGCCCGCCTTGGTGATCGCGCGCTTCCACTCCTGGTTGAAGCCCGCCTTGACCTGGTCCAGGGCCCGTCCCTCGAACGGCAGCTCGAAGGTGTACCGGGGCTGCGCGTCCGCGCCGTCGCCCGAGGCCCGCCACCCCAGGTCGCCCAGCCGCAGCGCGACCGTCGCGCCCAGCGGGTCGATCTCGTCCGGGGTGACCCGATCCAGGTGCTTGAGCCCGTGCCGGACCGCGTCCTTGACGGTCTGCGCCTGCCAGCGCCGATAGGCCAGCGGCGGCCCCATCCGCACGGTGAACACGTGCCTGGCGCGCATGTGTTCGATCAGCGGCGCCAGCCAGCGCTGCGGGTTCGGGTCGGCCCAGTCGATCACCGGGCCCTCGGGGAGGTACGCGAACCAGTACGGCACCTTGGGCATCTTGCGGTACAGCACCAGGGCCGTGCCGACCACGGCGCCGTTCGCGTCGAACCAGCCGATGCCCTCGCTGCGCCACGCCTCCTTGACCACGGCCCACGACGGGTACTGCAGGAACCCCGCGTCGCCGCGTCCGTCGAGATGCGCGAGGTGCGCGTCCGCGGTCAGCGGGGCGACCCGCAACGCCCGGTCGGCCGGCCCGGCGGGCGCGACGGAGCCGGCGGGCGCGGCGGGAACGGACGGTCGGGCGGGCGGCGCCGGAAGCAGCGTGACCACGGGACGTCTCCTAGGGGACGGAGTGATGCGGGTGGGGTAGCCCCGCAAACCCTTAGAGCCCGTGGGCGAACGGTTTCGTCACCGAGAAATTCGGATGCAACGGAAGTGGCCTCCCAGGCACTCAGACAACGGGGGAGCATGTCCGAAACCCCGAACGCGGCCGAATTGGAGACGTTTGTGAGCCATGTCGTCTCGGGTCGACCGGGGGGCCGGCACGCTCGTGCGGAGGATCGCCGACCCGGGTCCGAGACACCGGCGCACGGGCCCGCGCGCCCGGTCGAGCGGGCGCCGGGTCGGGGCGAAGGGGGCAAACCCGAAAGAGCCGGCGGCCGATCGATGCTGCGCGGCGGCGCGAACCTGGCGCTCGGCTCCGCGGTCTCCCGGCTGACCGGGTTCGCCCGCAGCGCCACCGTGGTCGCGGCGCTGGGTACCGGCCTGTTCGCCGACGGCTACAACGTGGCGAACACGGTGCCCAACATCCTCTACATCCTGCTCGTCGGCGGCGCGCTCAACTCGGTCCTGGTACCGCAACTGGTGCGCGCGGCCCGGCGCGACGCCGACGGCGGGGCCGGCTACACCGACCGGCTGTTGACCGCGGTGGGCTGCCTGCTGCTCGTGCTCACCCTCGCCGGTGTGCTCGCGGCGCCCGCGATCGTGTCCGCCTACGCGGACTACGACGGTGCCCAGCGCACGCTGACCGTCGCACTGGCCCGGATGTGCCTGCCGCAGATCCTCTTCTACGGCATGTTCGCGCTGGTCGGCGAAGTGCTCAACGCGCGCGGGCGGTTCGGGCCGATGGCCTGGACGCCGATCCTGAACAACGTCGTGGTGATCGCGGTCTTCGGGTCCTTCCTGCTGGTCGCGCACGATGTGCGGGATGCGCAGGGCATCACCCCGGCGCAGGTCCGCCTCCTCGGCCTGGGCACCACGCTCGGCATCGTCGTACAGGCGCTGACCCTGGTGCCGTACCTGCGCGCGGCGGGGGTGCGCTTTCGGCCCCGCTTCGACTGGCGCGGCCACGGCCTGGGCGCGCCGCTGCGGATGGCCGGCTGGGCGGTCGCCATGGTCGGCGTCTCGCAACTGGGCTACTGGCTGGTGACCCGGCTCGCGGTCGAGGTGTCCGACAAGGCGGTGAAGTCCGGGCTCGGCCACGGCGTGGGCTACACCGCCTACGCCAACGCGCAGTTGCTCTGGATCGTGCCGCACGGCGTGGTCACCGTGTCGATCGCGACCATGCTGATGCCCCGAATCAGCCGTGCGGCGGCCGACGGACACCCCGCCACGGTCCGCGCGTTGGTCTCCCGGGGCCTGCGGCTGAACGCCCTGGTGATCGTGCCGGTGTCGTTCCTGTTCCTCGCCCTCGGCCCGCAGGTGACCGCGGTGGTCTTCCAGCACGGCATCACCACCGAGGCGGACACCCGTGCGATGGGCCTGATGTTGACCGCGTTCGCGCCCGGGCTGATCGCCTACTCGGGGCAATACCTGATCCAGCGCGGCCTGTACGCGGTACAGGACGCCCGCACGCCGTTCTGGGCCAACGCGGCGATGACCGCGGCCGGCGCGCTGTTCTCGCTGGTCGCCTACTGGACGCTGCCCGCCGAGTGGGCGGTCACCGGGATGGCCGCCGGATACAGCGTCGCGCAGGTGATCGGCCTGGTGTGGCTGGCCCGGGTGTTGCGCCGGCGGCTGCGCGGCCTGGACACGGTCCGGGTGGCGCGCACCCACCTGGGCCTGGCGCTGGTCTCCGCGGGCGCGGCGGGCGGCTCCTGGCTCCTGGCCCGCTGGTGTGCGCACACGCTCGGCTCGGGGCCGCTGGGGGCCGCGGTCGCGCTGGCCGGCGCGGTCGTGTTGTTCGCGGTGATCGTGGCGCCCGTGGCCTACCCGAGGGCCCGCCGGTTGTGGTTGCCCGAGGAGCCGGCGCGGCCGGCCCCGGACCCGGACGCGATGCCGAGGGTGATCGACCCCGACGCGCCGACCGGGCGGCACCGGCGGGTGTGATGGGGTGGGCGGTACACACCGACCGTCCGGGTCGGTGCGCGGGCGCGTCGCCGGACGGCGGCCCGCCGCCACGAACGGGGGAGAACGGATGCAGTACGAAGTCGTCGTGCCGATCCCGGTCCGATCTGTCTGGGAGACCTTCCACGACGCCGAACGCCTGGGGCGGTGCATCCCGGGCCTGACGCCCGAGGAGCCGGTCCGCGGCGGTACCGAGGGTGTCGTGCTGACCGGCCGCTGGCGGGTGCGGGTCGACGCCGACACCGTCGCCTTCCGCGGCCTGCTCCGGCTTGCCGCCGCGGCCGAGCCGCTGGCGCTGATCGCGACCGTGGTCGGGGTCGAGGAGTCGGGCGCGGCCGGGGGCGAGGGGCCGCGCGCCGCCCGCCTGGACGCCGAGTTCACGGTGCGGCTGTACGACCTCGCCGCGGCCGAGGACGACGACGCGGAGCACACCGGCGAGACCCGGATCGTGTTCGCCGCCGAGCCGGGCGAGTTCGGCCCGGTCGAGGCCGCGCGGCAGACCGCGTTCGCCCGCGCGGCCGACCTGTTCGCCGCCGCGCTGGCCGACGAACTCGCGCCCGAGACGGCGGCCGACACGCCGTTCGAGCCGGTCCGCCCGCTCGCCGAGCCGTTCTCGACGCCGCCGCGCACCCGGCCCGTGCCGCCGCGTCCGGCCGAGGCCGGCTCCGAGGCGGACCTGTGGTCCGAGGTCGGACACGGCAGCGGACGCGCCGCGCGCCGGGCGATCCGGGTGCTGGTCCCGGCACTGGGTGCGGTCGTGCTCTGGCGCCTGGTCCGGGTCCGGGCCCGCCGCGAGCGCGTCGGCCGAGCCTGAACGGGCCGGGTGGGTCGCGGCGATAGGCTCCCGTGCCATGACCTCCGACCGTGATGCGCTGCTCGAACAGATCAAGACCAAGGCCGTCGTGCACGGCCGGGTCGTCCTGTCCTCCGGTCGGGAGGCGGACTACTACGTCGACCTGCGCCGGATCACCCTGGACGGCGAGGCCGCGCCGCTGGTCGGCAAGGTCATGCTCGACCTCACCGCCGACCTGGACTTCGACGCGGTCGGCGGGCTGACCCTGGGCGCCGACCCGGTGGCCGGGGCGATGCTGCACGCCGCCGCCGCGCAGGGCCGCAGGCTGGACGCGTTCGTGGTGCGCAAGGCCGGCAAGGCGCACGGCCTGCAGCGCCGGATCGAGGGCCCGGACGTACGGGGCCGCCGGGTGCTCGCGGTCGAGGACACCTCCACCACGGGCGGCTCGGTGCTGACCGCCGTCGAGGCGCTGCGCGAGGCCGGCGCCGAGGTCGTCGCGGTCGCGGTGATCGTCGAGCGCGGTGCCGCGCCCACCGTGGAAAAGGCCGGCCTCGAGTATCGGGTCGCCTACCACCTGGAAGACCTCGAACTGAATTAGCGGCCCCCCGCCCGCGCATTCCGCCGTCGGCCGTCCCGTGTGATGCCTTGCGCATTCATGGGACGGCCATTGCTTTTTTCGCCGTCTCGGATATTGTCGAACCAGTTCCGACGTCGGCGCATCCGCCGACCGGACTTCCCGGGGGGGAAGTATGAATTCGTCGTGTATGCCGCCCTGCACGCGCTCGCCGCGCTGTCGCGGCCGAGTCGTCCTGCGCCGATCGGGGCGTTGAACACCTCTGCCCTTTCCCCTCGGGCCGCCGGGTCGGTTCCCCGTCCGACCCGGCGGCCACCTTCGCCTTCGGCAGCCTCCGAGTCCACCCCGCTCCCGGTCCCCGTCCGGGGGCGGGGTGTTGTGCATTGCACCGACCGCCCGGCGGCCCGACGCACGGCGAAGCGGAAAGGTTGTACGCCCGCGTATTTCATTCCGGTCAATTGCCGGTGTCGTACCCGGAACACCCTCCGGGACGACAAAAAGCGGCGGCGCGCCAATGCGTGCCGCCGCTTCGGAGCGTATGTGTTCAGTTACCCGAGGAAGCCGCTTCGCGCTTCGCCTCCCGCTTGCTGCGCACGACCTCGATGATGATCGGCAGCACCGAGATGAGCACGATGACGAAAACGCCCGGCAAAAGATATTTGTCGATGCTGCTGCCGATCGTGTCACCGAGCTTGTAGCCGAGCAGGATGATGCCGTCGGTCCACACCAGGCCGCCGATGACGTTCCAGAGGAAGAACGTCCGGGCCGGCATCTCCAGCACCCCGGCGACCGGGTTCAGGAAGGTGCGGACGATCGGGATGAACCGGGCGAGCAGCACCGCCTTGGCCGGGCCGAACTTCTCGAAGTACTGCTCGGCCTTGGTCACGTACTCGGCCTTGAACAGCTTCGAGTCCGGTTTGCTGAACATCTTCGTGCCGTAGCGGGCGCCCAGGAAGTGGCCGAACTGGGCACCGGCGATCGCGCACACCGGTGCCCCGAGGAGCAGCCAGGGCAGCGAGATGGATGTGCCGACGATCTCCTCCGCCGACGAGGACGCGGCGACGCCGGCCAGGAACAGCATCGAGTCGCCGGGGAAGAAGAACCCGACCAGCAGACCCGTCTCGGCGAAGATGATCGCGAGGATGCCGATGAGTCCGAACGTCGAGATGAGGGACGTCGCGTCGAGGACGTTGACAGCTTGGAATTCCACCTTGTGAGGGTAGTGCGCGTGTGGCCCGGGTGGTCACCCGTCCCCGCTCCGGGGCACGCATCATTACCGGGTCGGGACGTCCGGCGGCGATCGAGGGCCGTTTTCGGCGGCGTCCGCATCTGCGCGGACACACGTACGTACACAGAGTCAGGGGTAGCACGTGGGCAACGAGCGGCTGGTGGTGATCGGCGGTGACGCCGCCGGGATGAGTGCGGCCTCGCAGGCCCGGCGGCGGCGCGGCGAGGACGACCTGGAGATCGTGGTGATCGAGCGGGGCCGGTTCACCTCGTACTCCGCGTGCGGCATCCCGTATCTGGTCTCCGGGGACGTGGACGGCCCCGACGCATTGATCGCCCGTACGCCCGACGAGCACCGCAAGCGCGGGATCGACCTGCGCCTGGGTGTCGAGGCGGAGGGTCTGGACCTGGATCGCCGCACGGTGGAGATCCGCGACCTGACCACCGGCAGGCCCGATCGGATCGGCTTCGACCAGCTGGTCCTGGCCACCGGCGCGGTGCCGATCCGGCCGCCGCTGCCCGGGATCGACGCACCCGGCGTGCACGGCGTGCAGACCCTGGAGGACGCCCGCGAGTTGATCGAGTGGTTGGCCCCCGAGCACCGGCGGGCGGTGGTGATCGGCGGCGGCTACATCGGCATCGAGATGGCCGAGGCGATGGTCCGCAAGGGCCTGGCGGTCACCGTCGTGGACCGCTCCGCGCAGCCGATGTCCACCCTGGACCCCGACATGGGCGCCCTGGTGCACGAGGCCATGGAGGGCATGGACATCGACGTGGTGACCGAGACCGAGGTGGTGGGGATCGAGGTGACCGACGGTCGGGCGAGCGCCGTACTGACCGCCGACGGCCGTTTTCCCGCCGACATCGTGGTCCTGGGCCTGGGCGTGCGCCCCGCCACCGAACTCGCCCGCGCGGCCGGCCTGCCGCTCGGCGCGAGCGGCGGGCTGACCACCGACCTGCGGATGCGGGTCGGCGTCGACGGCGGCGTCGAGGGCATCTGGGCCGGCGGCGACTGCGTCGAAGTGCTCGACCTCGTCTCCGGCCGCCGCCGGCACATCGCGCTCGGCACCCACGCGAACAAACACGGCCGGGTGATCGGCACCAACATCGGCGGCGACTACGCCACCTTCCCCGGCGTGGTCGGCACCGCCGTCAGCAAGGTGTGCGACCTGGAGATCGGCCGCACCGGCCTGCGCGAGAAGGACGCGGCGGCGGCCGGCTTCGAGTTCGTCACCGCGACCATCGAGTCCACCGGCCGGGCCGGCTACTACCCGGGCGCGCGGTCGATGCGGGTCAAGATGATCGCCGAGCGCATCACCGGCCGGCTCCTGGGCGTACAGATCGTCGGCCGCGACGGCGCCGCCAAGCGCATCGACACCGCGGCCGTCGCGCTCACCCACCGGATGACGGTCGAGGAGATCACCTCCCTCGACCTGGGCTACGCGCCCCCGTTCTCCCCCGTCTGGGACCCGATCCTGGTTGCCGCCCGCAAGGCGGCGCAGAAGGTCGCCGAGGATCGCTGACCCGCCCCCGGCCCCCGCCGGCCGGGGGTCAGCTCGTCGGCGGTTTGTAGCCGGAGAGATCGAGGGACGCGACCACCCGGTCGGCGATGTCGGAGCCGGCCGGGAGCCCGATGGTGTGGATGTACACGCCCTGGTCGACCAGCCACCACAGCCGGATGTCGTACGGCCCCACGTCGGCGCATGTCACGGTCCAGGAGCGGTACTTCGCGGGGTGCCCGGCGACCGTCACGGTCGACTTGGCGGTCAGCCGCACGGTCGATTCCCGGTGCGCCGGAGGCGTGACGGGGACGCCGTCGCGCATGCACGACGGCCGCGGCGGTCCGCCGTCGTCCTTGTCGACGGTCCCCGTCGAGGGCCAGCTCCCCGAGGTGTCCGGGACGGGCTCGACGTTGACCCAGGCGCCGTGACCCAGGCAGTCGCCGGTGTACGCGGGGTCGGCGAGCACACACTCGTGCCGGGCGTCCTCCCGCACCACCCGCCACGACGGCTGGGTCCGGAACTTCACCGCCGAGACGTCGTCGGACCTGGGCTTGGCGGACGAACCGGGAGCGGTGCTCGCCGGCTTCGACGACGGCGGCCGGGTCGTCGGGCGGTTGTCGGATCGGGTGTCCTCCGACCCCGCCGTGCTCGACGCCGGCGTCCGGTTCGCCTCCGGGACGTCGATCGCGGCGATGTCCGTCGGCGGCGCCGACGTCATGCCGGGGGAGGGGGTCACGAACACGGTGGGCAGTGGCGTGGACACCCGGGACTGGAGCGGCGTGCTCCGGTTCGTGGTGGGCGCCTCCACCAGGGACACGCCGCCGACGGCCGCCGCGGTCAGGAGCACCGCGGCCAGCGGCAGCCCGATGGTCTTCCACCGGGAGGGTGCGGCCCCGTCGGGGTGCGGCGGTGACGGCGGTCGCAGCCGGCACACGGTGACGGTGTCCGCCCGGGCCGCCATCGCCGCGCGCAGCAGGTCCTCCACCGATTCGTCGCGCGCATTGTGTTCGGTCACGACTGTTCGTCCTTCATGAGTTTTTCGAGGGCGTCGATGGCACGACTCGCCGTGGACTTCACCGCTCCACGGGAGAGTCCGAGCGTTTCGGCGATCTGCGCCTCCGTCATGTCCGACCAGTAGCGCAGCACGAGCACCTCGCGCTGTCGCGGGGCCAGGCGCTGCACCGCGCCGAGCACCCGCAGATGTTCCTCGGACAGCACCACGGCGTCCTCGGGCGAGGCGGCGGCCGGCTCGTGTGGGGGAACGTAGGCACGGGCCGTGCGGCGCCGGCGCAGCACCGAGCGGGAGAGGTTGACCACCGACGTGCGCAGGTAGGCCATCGCGTTGTCGACGTCGTCCAGATCCTCGCCGAAGCGGCGGTACAACGCGGTGAAGGCGTCCTGGACCACGTCCTCGGCGGTGCCCAGGTCGTCCACGAGCAGGATGGAGAGTCGGACCATGCCCAGCCGTTGGGCGTGGTAGAGCTGGGTCAGGGTCGGGCGGGCAACCGGTTCCTCCCGGCCGCCCCGCAGGATGCGCAGCCGCGGTCGGCGCGTTGCGGCATCGGCCGTCGCGTCCTCGGACGCGGACTCCGGCGATCGCTCGCCGCCCCCGAATGCCGGCATGCTCAGCAGCGCCACGGCCCCGCCGCCCCCTTCGCTGTCATCGGACCGCCCCCACCCCATGTGCACAGCCCGTGTCCGGTAGACGTCTCGACGCGCCCCGGGTTGCGCCCGCCGCCGAAGTCCCTGTGCATGACAGGGGTGTCCCCTGGGGAAGGTGGTGGGAAGAAAACGAAGACGCGTTCCGTGGGTCGTGATCCGCCGCTCTCCGCTTGCCCCTTCACCTACCAAGCAGCTTGTCCGATGGGATGGTTGCGTCCCGAGTGAAAGTCCGTGCGGAAGATTTTTCCGAGCCCGGTGTGGCCTCTGTGGCACCGTTTCGATGATCCGTCGGATCCTCGGTCCGCTCCGCCGAACGTGGCGGACTGGATGCGGTGTCGATCAAGTCGGTCTGCCAGGATGGGCGGCAAGCGGGGATACGGCCATCCGTGTCCGAAACCCTCATATCACCGCCGGCTCGAGCAACAAGGAGCACACGCATGCCCATCGCAACTCCCGAGGTCTACGCCGAGATGCTGGACCGGGCCAAGGCCGGTCGATTCGCCTACCCGGCGATCAACGTGACCTCGTCCCAGACCCTGAACGCGGCGCTGCGCGGGTTCGCCGAGGCGGAGAGCGACGGCATCGTCCAGGTGTCCACGGGCGGCGCGGAGTTCCTGTCGGGCACCACCGTCAAGGACATGGTGGTGGGTTCGGTCGCGTTCGCCGAGTACGCGAAAGTGATCGCCGAGAAGTACTCGGTGAACATCGCGCTGCACACCGACCACTGCCCCAAGGACAAGCTCGACGGGTTCATGCGCCCGCTGATCGACATCTCCGCGGAGCGTGTGGCCAAGGGGCAGGACCCGCTGTTCCAGTCGCACATGTGGGACGGCTCGGCCGTACCGCTGGCGGAGAACCTGGAGATCGCCCGTGAGCTGATCGCCAAGTGCGCCGCCGCGCGGATCGTCATGGAGCTGGAGATCGGCGTCGTCGGCGGCGAGGAGGACGGCGTCGCCAACGAGATCAACGACAAGCTCTACACCACCGCGGCCGACGCGCTGGAGACCGTCGAGGCGATCGGCCTGGGCGAGCAGGGCCGTTACATGCTGGCCGCGACCTTCGGCAACGTGCACGGCGTGTACAAGCCGGGCAACGTCAAGCTGCGGCCGAGCATCCTCAAGGACCTCCAGGACGCGGTCGGCGCGAAGTACGGCCGGGAGAAGCCGTTCGACCTGGTCTTCCACGGCGGCTCCGGCTCGCTGCTCGAGGAGATCCGCGAGGCGCTGGACTACGGCGTGGTCAAGATGAACGTCGACACCGACACCCAGTACGCCTTCACCCGCCCGATCGTCGACCACATGCTGCGCAACTACGACGGTGTGCTCAAGGTGGACGGCGAGGTCGGCAACAAGAAGCTGTACGACCCGCGTTCGTACGGCAAGGCGGCCGAGACCGGGATGGCCGAGCGGGTCGTCGAGGCCTGCCGCGATCTGCGCTCCGCGGGCACCCGGATGAAGTAGTCGACACCCGCGATCGGCGACGATCCGCGCAGAGGCCCGCGACCACGAGGTCGCGGGCCTTTGCGCGTGATGGGCGATCATGGGGTCCATGACCATCGACCAGAACCTTTTCGGCGGACCCGATCCCACCTACCTGCCCGAGGAGTCCGAGCCGCTGGCGCTGCTCGTGGACGGCGTGCCGGCGGCCGAGGTGGCCGCGAAGTTCCCGACCTTCTCGCTCGCGTGGGCCGACCTGGCCGACGAGGCCTTCGAGCGGGGCAGCGTGATCGAGTCCTACGCCTACGCGCGGGTGGGCTACCACCGCGGACTGGACGCGCTGCGGCGGGCGGGGTGGCGCGGGCACGGGCCGGTGCCGTGGGAGCACGAGCCGAACCGGGGGTTCCTGCGCTCCCTGCATGCGCTTGCGCGGGCTGCGGGGGCCATTGGTGAGGAGGAGGAGTACTCGCGCTGCACCATCTTCCTGCGGGACAGCAGTGCGACGGGGGCCAACGTCCTGGAGGGCTGAGCACCCGGCCTCCGGCCGAGGTGGCCTCAAACGCCGGCCGGGCTGATTGGCCTCAAGCGCCGGCCGGGCTGAGTTTGGCCTCAAACGCCGGCCGGGCTGGTGGGTTTGCCTGGCCGGCGTTTTTGGGTGGTTGCTGGGTGGCTGTGCCCATGTGGGGCGCGGTCGCTGCGGTGTCACGCCGGGACGAACAGGCGCCAGGCTGTCGGGCGTACCGTCCAGGTGCGCAGGTGGACCGGGCCGGTGGGCATTCCGTCGGCGGCGTAGGTGAAGTCGCGGCCGCGTACCGTGATTTCGTGTGCGCGCAGTTGTACCGGTGCGTCGAGGACCGGGTTGGGGCCGAAGCGGGACGTGCCCGGGTGGCCGGTGATCATCACGGTCGCGGTGCCCGCGCCGTTCGAGCCGTTTGCCCCGTGTGTTCCGTTTCGGCCGTTGTACCCGTTCACTGTGACTTCCGTCATCCTCGGGCCGGGCGTGCTCGACCCGTCGCAGCCCAGGTGCACGGACAACACGGGGCGATCCGTGTCGGCCACGACCCGACCGTCCGCCTCGATCCGCAGCCGGTGTCCCGAGGGCCCGACGGCGGCGCCGACGGTGCTCGACACGGTTCGCGCGGCCTGGTCCCACAACCCGCGCCAGCCGCGTCCGGACATGCCCGTGACCGGCCCGACGCGGCCGGCGCGCACGCCGTGTCCGATCCGGACCGAGCGCAGCGCGAGGCCGCCCAGGTCGTCCGACAACAGGTCGAAGGAACGTTCGTTCTCGCCCAGTGCCACGCGTGCCGCCTTGGCGGGCTCGGCCGGCAGGCCCAGCGCCTCGGCGAGCCCGTGGCCGCTTCCGGTGTCGATCGGGACGATGCCCAGCGGGGTCTCGCCGAGCTCGCCCGCACGATCCAGTAACCGCGCGACGGCGTGTACTCCGGCATCCCCGCCGATCACCACGACACGCCGACGCCCCCGCCGCGCGAGGGCGCGCTGCAGGTCGGCGGGGTCGGTGGGAATGACGATCTTGCTGGGGGCGCAGGCCCGCAGAACATCGAGCGCGACCCGGACGGATTCGCCGTCCGCCGAGCGAGCCGCAGGGTCCGTGATCACGAGCAGCGAGCGCTCG
Source organism: Embleya sp. NPDC059237 (assembly GCF_042754105.1). NCBI lineage: Bacteria > Bacillati > Actinomycetota > Actinomycetes > Kitasatosporales > Streptomycetaceae > Embleya > Embleya sp. NPDC059237. The sequence continues at coordinate 348,242 of NZ_JBHZAE010000008.1, forward strand.
GCCGACACCGGTCGTCCTTCCTCAGGTAACCTCTCCCCGCAAGAGCCCCTTGCCGCGCATCGCGTCAAGGGGCTTGGACCGTCCGGGGCTCCCGTTGTCAAACATGCCCCGCCTGGAAGGGGTGTACGCCTCATGCCCGCACTCGTACTCGTCGGCGCCCAATGGGGAGACGAGGGCAAGGGGAAGGCTACCGACCTGCTCGGCGGATCCGTCGACTACGTGGTTCGGTACCAGGGCGGCAACAATGCCGGCCATACCGTTGTCATCGGCGATCAGAAGTACGCCCTCCACCTGCTGCCCTCCGGCATCCTCACGCCCGAGTGCACGCCCGTCATCGGCAACGGTGTCGTGGTCGACCCGGGGGTGCTGCTGCACGAGATCAGCACCCTGGTCGAACGTGGCATCGACACCTCCAAGTTGCTCATCTCGGGCAATGCGCACCTGATCACGCCGTACCACCGCACTTTGGACAAGGTGACGGAACGGTTCCTCGGCAAGCGCAAGATCGGCACCACCGGACGCGGCATCGGCCCGTCCTACGCCGACAAGATCAACCGGGTCGGGATCCGCGTCCAGGACCTGTTCGACGCGGGCATCCTGACCCAAAAGGTCGAGAGCGCGCTGTCGGACAAGAACCAGATGCTGGTCAAGATGTACAACCGCCGCGAGCTGAAGGTCGAGGAGATCGTCGAGGAATACCTCGGCTACGCCGACCAGCTGCGGCCCTACGTCGCCGACACCACGCTGGTCCTGAACCAGGCCCTGGACCAGGGCAAGGTCGTCCTCCTCGAGGGCGGTCAGGGCACGCTGTTGGACGTGGACCACGGCACCTATCCGTTCGTCACCTCGTCCAACCCCACGGCGGGCGGCGCGTGCGCCGGATCCGGCATCGGCCCGACCAAGATCACCGGCGTGATCGGCATCCTCAAGGCGTACACCACGCGCGTGGGTGCCGGCCCCTTCCCGACCGAACTCTTCGACGAGGACGGCGAGGCGCTGCGCCGGATCGGCCACGAGCGCGGCGTGACCACCGGGCGCGACCGGCGCTGCGGCTGGTTCGACGCGGTCATCGCGCGGTATGCCACGCGGGTCAACGGGCTCACCGACTTCTTCCTGACCAAGCTGGACGTGCTCACCGGGTGGGAGCGGATCCCGGTCTGCGTCGCGTACGACATCGACGGCGTGCGGCACGACGAACTGCCCATGTCGCAGACCGACTTCCACCACGCGAAGCCGATCTACGAGATGTTGCCGGGCTGGACCGAGGACATCACCGGCGCGCGCACCTTCGCGGATCTGCCGGGGAATGCGCAGGCGTACGTCCGGGCCCTGGAGGAGATGTCCGGCGCCCCGATCTCGGCGATCGGCGTCGGCCCCGGCCGCACGCAGACCATCGAGATCAACAGCCTGCTGCGCGGCAAGTAGCGCAGGGCTTCGAGGCCACGCGGGGTCCTGCCGACACACTGTCGGCAGGACCCCGTGATCGGTGACAATCTGTCGCTTCGGACGGCGTTTGCCCGGCCTTAGGGTGGGCCGCATGAGCACTCTGGACCCGGCGGCCGGGAAGGCCGTCTACGACGCCGACCGCGCCCACGTCTTCCACTCCTGGTCCGCACAGGGGCTCATCAGCCCGCTGGCGGTCGCGGGCGCCGAGGGTTCCTACTTCTGGGACTACGACGGCAACCGATACCTGGACTTCGCGTCCCAGCTGGTCAACACCAACATCGGACACCAGCACCCCAAGGTCGTCGCGGCGATCAAGGCACAGGCCGACAAGCTGTGCATGGTCCAGCCGGCCTTCGCCAACGACGCCCGCAGCGAGGCCGCGCGGCTGATCACCGAGCTGGCGCCCGGCGACCTGAACCGGGTCTTCTTCACCAACGGCGGCGCCGAGGCGAACGAGAACGCGATCCGGATGGCGCGGCTGCACACCGGCCGGCACAAGGTGCTCTCCACCTACCGCTCGTACCACGGCGCCACCGCCAACGCGATCGCGCTGACCGGCGACCCGCGCCGCTGGCCGAACGAGACCGGCGTGTCCGGCATCGTGCACTTCTGGGGCCCGTACGCCTACCGCTCCGCGTTCCACGCCGACGGCGAGGCGCAGGAGTGCGAGCGCGCGCTGGCGCACCTGGAGAACACCATCGTGTTCGAGGGCGCCCAGACGATCGCCGCGATCGTGCTGGAGACCGTGGTCGGCACCGCCGGCATCCTGGTGCCGCCGGCCGGCTACCTCGCGGGTGTGCGGGCGCTGTGCGACAAGTACGGGATCATCTTCATCGCCGACGAGGTGATGGCCGGGTTCGGCCGCACCGGTGCGTGGTTCGCGGTGGACAACTGGGACATCACCCCCGACCTGATCACCTTCGCCAAGGGCGTCAACTCCGGCTACGTCCCGCTCGGCGGCGTGATCATCTCGGACCGGATCTTCGAGACCTTCCGCGAGCGCCCCTACCCGGGCGGCCTGACCTACTCCGGTCACCCGCTGGCCTGCGCCGCCGCCGTCGCGACGATCAACGCGATGCGCGACGAGAAGATCGTCGAGAACGCCAAGTGGCTCGGGGAGAGCGTGATCGGCCCCGAACTGCGCGCGATGGCGACGCGGCACGCGAGCGTCGGCGAGGTGCGCGGCCTCGGCGTGTTCTGGGCGATCGAGCTGGTCAAGAACAAGGAGACCCGCGAGCCGCTGGTCGCCTACAACGCCGCCGGCCCCGCCGCGCAGCCGATGAACGAGTTCACCGCGGCATGCAAGGCACGCGGCCTGTGGCCGTTCGTCAACATGAACCGCACCCACGTGGTGCCGCCGTGCACGAGCACCGAGGCCGAGGTCAAGGAGGGCTTGGCCATCCTGGACGAGGCGCTGACCGTCGCCGACGCGTTCTGCGGGTAGCCCTTCGCACTGCGTGCAACCCTTCGCGAACCGGGCCGTACCCGCGCCGACTTCGGCGCGGGTACGGCTTTTTCGCGTTTCCACCCCCGGTGTTCGCCGTCCGATCACCCCTTCGGGCACCGACTCCCGGCGTCCCGGGCGAAATCGGATGGGCACGTTGCTCCCCAAATCGGATATCGGTTCATATGATCGACGCGATCGACTTGATCGGACGGGTGCCCGTCGGCGCGACGGTGCCGACGGCCGGCGAGAAGAGACCGCGTGCAGTCGGCACAGGGCAGTGTTTTAGACGGCGGCCTGCTTCTCGGCCCGGCCGATCCCGGCGGTGCTCAGGCCCCGTTGCGGCGGATCAGCCTGCGCCAGGAGATCGCCGAGGTGTTGAGCGACGACCTGGTGACGGGCCGGCTGCCGGCCGGTACCTCGCTGACCGTCAACGAGACCGCGCAACGTTTCGGGGTGTCGGCGACCCCCGTGCGCGAGGCGCTGATCCAACTGGCCGCGCAGGGCCTGCTGCTCGGCGGCCACCATCGCGGCTTCCAGGTCTGCCGGTTCACCTGGACCGACTTCGCCGAGATCGTCGAGTCGCGCCGACTGCTCGGCGTGCCGCTGATCGGCCGGATCGCCCGGACCGCGCCGGACGAGGCGATGCCGGTGCTGCGCGCGCTCGGCGACCGACTCGACGGCGCGCACTGGAACGGCGACGTGTCCGAGGTCGCGTTGCTCGACCGGCGGTTCTTCGGCGAACTGGGTCGCTGGAGCGGCAATCGCCGACTCGCCGACGTGCTCGCGGTCTTCCGGGTCCAGGCCTGGATGTACATCGTCCCCTACCTGCGCGACGCCCCGCCGACCGCATCGGGCTGGGGCCGCTATCGCGAACTCGCCGACAAGGTCGCCGCGCGCGACGCGGAGGGATCGATGGCGCTGATGCGCGACTACACCTCGGCCGGTCGCCGGCTCGCCCGCGAACTCGCGGACGCGCACTGACGCTTGCCCACGGAATGCGGGCCGGCGCGGTGGCGGTACGGTGGCGCCGGTAACCGCCGCGTGGGATCGACAGGACCGGGAGCTGCACCGTGGATTGCGACGTCTGGCTCGTTCCGCTGGTGGACGCGCTGTGTCACAACCCGGAGAATCCGTTCCGCGACGAACTGGCCGCCTACGACGCCGCACTGGTGGGCCACGGCCTGCCCACCGTGCCGGTGCGCACCTGGCAGCCGGGCACCGCCGAGGTGCGGCTCGCGGGCGCGTTCGACCACGAGTCGCTGCACTACCTGCGCCGCGCCTACCTGCTGCATCGCACGGGGTTCCCGGTCACCCCGGTGGAGCGACTGGGCGAGGACTACGACCGCCTCCTGGAGACCTTCGAGGCGGCCGCCCAGTTCTCCCACCTGGTGTGGCACTACGACCACGCCGGCGCCTACCTGCCGATCGACTTTCCGCAACCGCTGATGGACGACCCGCTGCCCGAGGAAGGCGGGCCGCTCGGCTCCAGCCTGGGCATGCTGCGCGAGCTGGAGGACCTGGCCCCGTACATCGGCGTGGACCTGCTCGACCCGCCCAGGCCGACGCCGACCTACGACGGCGCCCCGTTCGCCCGCGAACGTTTCGTCTGGGCGACCCTGTACGCCGCCGCCCAGGAGAGCGTGACCCTGGGCGCGATGGTCGTCTTCGCCTGAGCGCGGGGGCATCCGCCGCCGGGCGTGCCACTAGGCTGCCCGTGTGAAGGTCCTCGTGATTGGCAGCGGTGCCCGTGAGCACGCCCTGTGCCGCTCGCTCTCCCTCGACTCCGCGGTGTCCGCCGTCTACTGCGCGCCCGGCAACGCCGGCATCGCGCAGGTGGCCGAACTGCGCCAGGTCGACGCCCTCAACGCCGGGGACGTCGCCGACCTCGCCCAGCGCCTCGGCGTCGACCTCGTCGTCGTCGGCCCCGAGGCCCCGCTGGTCGCCGGGGTCGCGGACGCCGTGCGCGCGCGGGGCATCGACTGCTTCGGCCCGTCCGGCACCGCCGCGCGCCTGGAAGGCTCCAAGGCGTTCGCCAAGGAGGTGATGGCCGCCGCCGGCGTGCCCACCGCCCGCAGCTACGTGTGCACCACCGCCGAGGAGGCCGACCGCGCCCTCGACGCGTTCGGGCCGCCCTACGTGGTCAAGGACGACGGCCTCGCCGCCGGCAAGGGCGTCGTGGTCACCGACGACCTCGACGTCGCCCGCGCGCACGCCGCGTCCTGCGACCGGGTGGTGATCGAGGAGTTCCTGGACGGCCCCGAGGTCTCGCTGTTCGTGCTCTGCGACGGCGACGACGTGGTGGCCCTCCAGCCCGCCCAGGACTTCAAGCGGGTCGGCGACGACGACGCGGGCCCCAACACCGGAGGCATGGGCGCCTACACCCCGCTCCCGTGGGCCCCCGAGGGCCTGACCGAGGACCTGGTGCGCACCGTCGCCCAACCCACCGTGGACGAGATGCGCCGCCGCGGCACCCCGTTCTCCGGCGTGTTGTTCATCGGCCTGGCGCTCACCTCGCGCGGCCCGCGCGTGATCGAGTACAACTGCCGCTTCGGCGACCCCGAGACCCAGGTCGTGCTGGCGAGCCTGGCCACCCCACTGGCCGGCGTGCTGCACGCCGCCGCGACCGGGCGACTGGGCGAACTGGAGCCGCTGCGCTGGCACGAGGGCGCGGCCGTGACCGTGGTGGTGGCCGCCGAGAACTACCCCGCCACCCCGCGCACGGGCGACCCGATCAAGGGTCTGGCCGAGGTGGCCAAGCTCCCGCACACCTACGTCCTGCACGGCGGCACCCGCCGCGGCGAGGGCGGCGAGGTGTTGTCCTCCGGCGGCCGGGTGCTCTCCGTCACCGGCACCGGGGCGACCCTGGAGCAGGCCCGGGAGCGTGCGTACGAGGGGGTGGCCCTGATCGGCCTGCCCGGCTCGCACCACCGCACCGACATCGCCGCCAAGGCGAGCCGGGGCGAGATCTCGGTCGCCGGCTACCGGCCCCAGGGCTGAATTCGGCCGTTCGGCCCCTTTACCGGTCGGCTCAAACCCACACAGCCGTCCGGCCCCGGATCTCACTCGCAGGGATGGTGTTCGGCCCGAAGCGGCTGAACACCAGAACTCGTCGCATTATCGTGCGAGCACCGCGGGTCGTGACCGACGACCCGGACGAGTGATCCCCGGATCCAGGATCGGATGGGGGCGATGCGTGTGGGCGAGTCGGCCGAACCACTGGCGCTGGCCGAGGCACGCGCGCGGGCGCGCGCGGTGCTGTGGGTGCGCAACGGTGCCGTCCTGGCCGCGCTGACGGCCGCCGGCCTGCTGGTGTACTGGGCCTCGCGCACGTTCGGCGAGAGCGCCCCGGCTACGCTGCTCGCCGCCTTGGCGGTGGCCATCGTGGCCGTGCTCGGGTGGGTCGCGCTCGACCTGGCGCTGGTGCGCCGCTCCGGTGTCCCGGCGGTCGTGCTGGCCCCGGAGGACGCGCCGGAACTGCACACGATGGTGCGCGAGCTGGCCGAGCGCCTGAACGTGCCGGTGCCCGACGGCATCCGCCTGTGCCCGGAATGCGACAGCTGGCTGGAACCCGACCCTCGCCGACCCCGACGCACCGTCCTGGTGGTCGGCGCGCCGTTCCTGTGGTGGCTGCGGGTGGGCGAGCTGCGCGCCCTGCTCGCCCCGGTCGTGGCGGGCACCGAGGCGTCCGCCGAACCGGTGGTCGCCGGTGCCCGCCGCTGGGTCCGCCGCCTCGACGCGGTCGCCGACGTACGGCGCCCGCTAGGCCCGGCCCCGCTGCGCCCGGCCCGCCGGCTCTCCCGCTCCTTCGCCCGCCAACTGCTCGGCCTGTGCCAGGGCCACGCCGAACTGATGGAGCGCGAGATCGCGGTCGGCGCGGCGGCCCTGGCCATCCCGCTGGAGCCCGAACTGCGCGCCACCGCGCACGAACAGGTCGGCCTGGCCTACGCCGGCTGGGACCGCCTGCTGACCCGGCTCGCCGCTCCCGCCTGGGCCATCGGCCGCCGCCCGGACGCGCTGATGGCGGGCGTGGTCTCGGCGCTGACCGAGTTGTCCCGGCGGGACAAGCTCGCCGACGCGTTCGGCGCCCGCCTGGCCGAGCGGGCCGCCGGCGACCTGCTCGCCGACCCGGTGGCCATGGACGGCGAGATCTCCCGGCTCGCGGCGGGCATCTTCGCCGACGGACCCACCCCCGAGCCGGTCTCCTGGGCCGACTACCCCGACGCGGTCATCGAGCCGGTGTGGCGGGCCCGCGCAGCGGCGTTCGCGGCCCCCGTCGACGATGCCCTGGCGGTGCTGCGCCGGGATCCGGACGAGGACCACCGCAAGGCCGCCGACCACCTGTTCGCGGTGGTGGCGTGCGCGGCCCTGGACACCGGCCGGATGCACCCCGCGGTGGACTGGCTTGACGGCCCGGTCCTGGTCGACGGCTCCGGCCGCGCGGTCGACCTGGCGACGCTGATCACCCGTGCCGTCGACGAGCGCAACGACGCCCCGCTGCGCGCCTGGCTGGCCCGGATCGGCATCGCCACCCGCGAGCCGGTCCACCCCGACGGTTCGGCGGCCTGACGCCCTCGGGTCCGCGGTGGGGCCCGTGAAAGACTCACCCTGCCCCACCACACCCCAAGAAAGCGCTGGTTCCGTGAGCGGATTCGTCACCAAGCCCGAGCCGGTCGAGGTCCCCGGTCTGACCCACATCCACACCGGCAAGGTGCGCGAGCTGTACACCGACGCCGACGACAACCTCGTGATGGTGGCGAGCGACCGGATCTCCGCCTACGACTGGGTCCTGGAGCCCGGGATCCCGGACAAGGGCCGGATCCTCACGAGCCTGTCGCTGTGGTGGTTCGACCTGCTGGCGGATCTGTACCCGAACCACGTGTTGTCCACCGACGTGCCCGCCGGCGCCCCCGCCGACTGGGCCGGCCGCACCCTGGTGTGCCGTCGGCTGGACATGGTGCCGGTCGAGTGTGTGGCGCGCGGCTACCTGGCCGGGTCCGGCACCGTGGAGTACCGCGCCTCGGGCTCGGTATGCGGCGTCGCGCTGCCCGAGGGCCTGACCGAGGGCTCCGAGTTGCCCGAGCCGATCTTCACCCCGGCCACCAAGGCCGAGGTCGGCGAGCACGACGAGAACGTCTCCTTCGCGTACGTCGCCGAGCGGCACGGCGCGGAACTGGCCGACGCGCTGCGCCGGGCCACGCTCTCCGTCTACGGCCGGGCCCGGGACATCGCGCGCGAGCGCGGGCTCGTCCTGGCCGACACCAAGTTCGAGTTCGGCCTCGACCCGGCGGGCGGCCTGGTGCTCGCCGACGAGGTGCTGACCCCCGACTCGTCCCGCTACTGGCCCGCCGACCGCTGGGCGCCGGGGCACGCCCAGCCGTCCTTCGACAAGCAGTACGTGCGCGACTGGCTCACCTCACCCGAGTCGGGCTGGGACCGCGTGGCGGACACCCCGCCGCCGGACATGCCCGAGGAGGTCGTCGCGCGCACGCACGAGAAGTACGTCGAGGTGTACGAGCGACTGACCGGCAACCGCTGGGCCTGATCGATCCACACGCGCCGGCCCGCCGAACGCCGATTCCCGGCCGGCCCGACACCCGTCGGGCCGGCCGGGACGGTATTCGGCCCACGCGTCCCCGGCGGACTCGGCGCACACGACAGAAAGGCCGGATCACATAAGTGATCCGGCCTTCTCGTGGAGCGGACGACGAGATTCGAACTCGCGACCCTCACCTTGGCAAGGTGATGCTCTACCAACTGAGCCACGTCCGCACGACTCGGGGCGTTGCCCCGCGTTGTGTCCCCAACCCTACCCGATCCGCGGAGGTGGTTGCCACCGACCTCGGTTCGAGGGGTCGAGCAGAGCAGGCGACAGGAATTGAACACTGCGTCTCCCCCTTGGAAAGGGGGCGCTCTACCACTGAGCTACGCCTGCGTGTGTTCCCCGGTTTCCCGGGTGCAAGAGAACTCTATAGGACCCCCGAGGGTGCCCAGTACGCTCCGGAGTCGGATCATCACGGATGTCCGGGTTTGCCAGGGAAAGTTCTTTCGGAACGACCCCGGCCCCCGCTCCGCCGCGGGCGGGGACGGGGGCCGAGAGGTGGCCGGGTCGGACACGTGTGGTGTCGGTCGCCGGTGCGGAGGCGCGCTCAGTTCGCCGTGTTGGCGGCCTCGAATTCGGCGTATACCCGGGCCGGGATGCGCCCGCGGGCGGGTACGTCCATACCGCGGGCACGGGCCCAGGCCCGTACCGCCGCGGGGTCGGAGGTGACGGTCGTCTGGCGGAAGGGCTTTCCGGTGCGCGCGGTACGTCGCGCGACCGCGAGATAAGGAGCCAGCGCATCCCGCATCTGCTGAACGTGCTCTTCCGAAAGGTCGATTTCATACGACTTGCCGTCGAGGCCGAAACGGATGGTTTCCGTGGCCTCGCTTCCGTCGATGTCGTCGTGCAGGCTGACGACTACACGCTGGGCCATGGCGGTGTCCTCTCGGGTGATAGCACCGAGGCGAAAAACAAAACTACATTGCCGAGTCTAAGCGCTAAACGCGAACCGTTGCGGTGTGGTCCGCTGTTCTCCGGTTCGGTAAGCGCTAATTTACCGGTCGGCGATTCGTTTTCACGATACGCGAGATATTCCTCTCGCCGCGCGAGGGCGGGCGTGTCCCGAGTGTCGGCCGGTTTGATCCACAGCCTGTGGACAACGCGGCGTCGAGTCGACCGCCGGATGAGCCCAGCCGGGGTACATTGCCCGGTTGAAGGCGATTTATTGACATCCGGACCCGGTCGGGCTCCCTGTGGACAACCCCAAAGCTGTGGATAACTCGGCGCCGGGGCGGGTCGCCCGGAGGCGGCCGGTACCCTGATACCGCCGATCCATCGGGTGCCGGCGTCGACCGACCCGATCCAGCAGCAGGGTCCGACCCCCCGTATCCCGCGATACGGACGACCGGCCCGAACCATCACAGTGGGAGTGCCTGTGGCACGCGTCGTCGTCGACGTCATGCTCAAGCCGGAAATCCTCGATCCCCAGGGACAGGCCGTGCAGCGCGCGCTGCCACGGCTGGGATTCGACGGAATCACCGACGTCCGCCAGGGCAAGCGTTTCGAGCTGGAGCTGGAGGGACCGGTCGACGAGGCCGCCCTCGCCCGCATCCGCGAAGCCGCCGAGTCCTTCCTCGCCAACACCGTGATCGAGGACTTCACCGTCCGCGTCGAGGCGGAGGGGGAGAAGTGACGATCCGCGTCGGCGTCGTCACCTTCCCCGGTTCGCTCGACGACCACGACGCCCGGCGCGCGGTGCGCATCGCCGGTGCCGAGCCGGTCGCCCTGTGGCACAAGGACAAGAACCTCCAGCAGGTCGACGCGGTCGTCCTGCCCGGCGGATTCTCGTACGGCGACTACCTGCGTTGCGGAGCCATCTCGCGCTTCTCGCCGGTCATGGAATCGGTGATCGAGCAGGCGCAGGCCGGTCTTCCGGTATTGGGCATCTGCAACGGTTTCCAAATTCTTTGCGAATCGCACCTGCTGCCGGGCGCGCTCACCCGCAACGACCACCTCCACTTCATCTGTCGGGACCAAAAGCTGCGGATCGAGAACACGTCCACCGCATGGACGTCGGACTTCGAGCCCGGACAGGAGATCACCGTTCCGCTCAAGAACGGTGAAGGCGGTTTCGTCGCGGACGAGCGCACCCTGGACATGCTGGAGGCCGAGGGCCGGGTGATCGCCCGCTACCTGGACCTCAACCCGAACGGGTCGCGCCGCGACATCGCCGGCATCAGCAACGCGGCCGGGAACGTGGTCGGTCTGATGCCGCACCCCGAGCATGCGGTGGAGCCGCTGACCGGTCCCACGACCGAGGGCCTCCCCTTCTTCACCTCGATCCTGAAGCGCCTGGTGAACGCCTGATGAGCCTCGACACCGTCAAGAACGCGCTCGAACACCCCGACGTCGAGCAGCCCTTCGCCGAACTCGGCCTCAAGCCGGACGAATACAGCCGCATCCGGGAGATCCTGGGCCGCCGGCCGACCTCCTCCGAGCTGGCCATGTACTCGGTGATGTGGTCCGAGCACTGCTCGTACAAGTCGAGCAAGGTGCACCTGCGCCAGTTCGGCGACAAGATGCCCGAGAACGACGCGATGCTCGTGGGCATCGGCGAGAACGCCGGCGTCGTCGACGTCGGCCAGGGCTACGCGGTGACCTTCAAGGTCGAGTCGCACAACCACCCGTCCTACGTGGAGCCCTACCAGGGCGCCGCGACCGGGATCGGCGGCATCGTGCGCGACATCCTGGCGATGGGCGCCCGCCCGGTCGCGGTGATGGACCCGCTGCGCTTCGGCGCGGCCGAACACCCCGACACCCGGCGCGTGTTGCCCGGCGTGGTCGCGGGCATCGGCGGCTACGGCAACTGCCTGGGCCTGCCCAACATCGGCGGCGAGATCGTCTTCGACCCCTGCTATCAGGGAAACCCGCTGGTCAACGCGCTGTGCGTGGGCGTGATGAAGCACGAGGACATCCACCTCGCGCAGGCGTCCGGCGCAGGCAACCTGGTGATCCTGTACGGCGCCCGCACCGGCGGCGACGGGATCGGTGGGGTCTCGGTCCTGGCCTCGGAGACGTTCGACGCGGATGGCCCGGCCAAGCGCCCGGCCGTCCAGGTCGGCGACCCGTTCCAGGAGAAGCTGCTGATCGAGTGCACCCTGGAGCTGTTCCGCGAGCACCTGGTCGCGGGCATCCAGGACCTCGGCGGCGCGGGCCTGTCCTGCGCCACCTCGGAGCTGGCCTCGGCCGGGTCCGGCGGCATGCGGGTCGAGTTGGACACCGTCCCGCTGCGCGACCACACGCTCTCGCCCGAAGAGATCCTGATGAGCGAGTCGCAGGAGCGCATGTGCGCGGTCGTGGAGCCGGCCCACGTGGCCCGCTTCATGGAGATCTGCGACAAGTGGGATGTCATCGCCACCGTCGTCGGCGAGGTCACCGAGGGCGACCGGCTGGAGATCTTCTGGCACGGCGAGCAGATCGTCGACGTGCCGCCGCGCACCGTGGCGCACGAGGGGCCGGTCTACGAGCGGCCGTACGCGCGCCCGCAGTGGCAGGACACCCTCCAGGCCGACGCGGCCGAGCGGCTGCCCCGCCCGGGCACGGCCGACGAGCTGAAGGCGACCCTGCTCGACCTGGTCGCCTCGCCGAATCTGGCGGACAAGTCGTGGGTCACCGACCAGTACGACCGCTACGTGCTCGGCAACACCGTGCTGGCCCAGCCGGAGGACTCCGGCATGGTCCGCATCGACGAGGAGACCGGCCTGGGCGTGGCGCTCGCCACCGACGGCAACGGCCGCTTCTGCAAGCTCGACCCGTACACCGGCGCCCAGCTCGCGCTGGCCGAGGCGTATCGCAACGTGGCCACCACCGGCGCCAGGCCGCTGGCCGTCACCGACTGCCTGAACTTCGGCTCGCCCGAGGACCCGGCGGTGATGTGGCAGTTCGCCGAGACCACGCGCGGTTTGGCCGACGCGTGTCAGATCCTGGGCACGCCGGTGACCGGCGGCAACGTGTCGTTCTACAACCAGACCGGCGAGACGGCGATCCACCCGACCCCGGTGGTCGGCGTGCTCGGCGTGATCGACGACGTCGAGCGGCGCACGCCGGTCGGCTTCGCCGAGGAGGGGCAGATCATCCTGCTCCTGGGCGACACGCACGAGGAACTGTCCGGCTCGGCGTGGGCGCAGGTGGCCCACGACCACCTCGGCGGCCTGCCGCCGAGGGTGGACCTGGAGCGCGAGCGGCTGCTCGCCGAGATCCTGATCGCGGGCTCGCGCGACGGCATGATCGACGCCGCGCACGACCTCGCCGACGGCGGTCTGGCCCAGGCCCTGGTCGAGGCGTGCCTGACCGGCGGCCACGGCGCGCGGGTGGTGCTGGCGGAGGACCTGGACCCGACCGTCGCGCTGTTCAGCGAGTCGGCGGGCCGGGCGATCGTCGCGGTGCCCAGGAGCGAGGAGATGCGCTTCACCGACATGTGCAAGGTGCGCGGCCTGCCGTGCGCCCGGATCGGTGTGGTCGACGGCGACACGCTCGACTTCCAGGGTCACTTCACGGTGGCGCTGGAGGAACTGCGCACCGCCCACGAGCAGACCCTGAAGACCCTGTTCGGCTGAGTAGGCGGCTTTCCCGTGCCCGTGAGGGGTGCCCCGTGCACCCCTCACGGGCATCGCCGTTTCCCGGCGCCGCCGTCCCGGTGTTCCGCCGGCGCGCCGCCCGGGACCGCGGCGGGGCCCCGCCATTCCTACGTCCCCAGCCGATACGGCCGGAACATGCCGTGCCCGGGCCAGTACGGGTAGGGGATCGTGTCGAAATGTGCGCCCTTTCGCGCGCTCTCCTCGTACGCGTGGTACCTGGTGTGCGCCGCGTCCGCCCAGCCCGCGAAGATCAGCGTGTGGCCGGCCGCGCCCGGAGCGGTGTTGAGCAGGATGTCGCCGGGTCGCAGCTCGTCCCGGCCGATCGGGTGGGACACCTCCGGCAGCGTCACCGTGGTCAGCCCCGGCGGCGGCAGCCCCCAGGCCATCGAGACCAGCCCCGAGCAGTCCGTGCGGTAGCCGTCGTGGAAGCCGCTCATGCTGTAGCCCAGCCCCAGGTCGGCCCACCGCTTCGCCCGGGCCACGATCTCCTCCCCGCCCGCCTCCGGCGCCGCGACCCGCACGACACCCGCCCCGCGACCGATCGGCCGGACCGCGAACGGCCCGTCGTACACCTCCGGCGGCGCGAACGACGGCTCGCCCGCGCGGATCCACCCGTCGGCCGGCCCCGGCCCCGCGTGCCCCCCGCCCGCCGGCGCCAGGTCGAGCAGTCGGGTGGCCGCGCCGTGGTCCGCCTCCGCGTAGGACCGGGCGTTGTCGACCAGCCGATCGGCCAGATCCACCCCGCCCCGCTCGGCCCGATCCAGCGTCTCCACCGCCTCCCGAAGCCGGGTCCGCAGCACCTCGAAGGTCTCAGGCGCCAACGGGCGGCTCGCCGCGACATCGACCGCCGCCACCCGCTCGCGCAGCCCCCACACCTCCCGCGCCACCGCCCGCAACCGACCCGCGAGCGTGACCAGCGCGCCGGGCGCGGCGGCGAACCCGGCGATCACCGCGCCGCCCACCGCTCGTCCAACCACGCCGCACTGCCCGACGCCGGAAAACACTCCGCCGCATCCGACCCCGCCGCCGACCCCACCCTTTCCCGAGCCGCCCGCTCGTTCGCCGCGATGCGGCCCAGGGCGGCCCGTATCGCCGCCGCGTGCGCCCGCAGCGCCTCGACCACGGCCAGCACCGCCGGCTCCGTCGCCGCGCACTCCCGCCGCCAGACCTGCGCCCGGGCCGCGAACGCCTCCGCCGCCCCGCCGCGCCAGTCGACCGCCGTCGAGACCGGCCGCACCCGCTCCGCCGCCCCGGCCAACTCGGCCGCGATCGCCTCGACCCGGCCGGGATCCCCGTAATCGCTCATGCCCCCAGCGTCACGGCACGCCGGTCGCGGCGCGCGAGCGCGCGCCGAATCCGTGCAGAAACGAATCGCCTACTTCGGGCCGAAAACCCTCCACCCCACCCGCGCACCGCCCTCTAACCTGCACCCATGACGAACCGCCCCGCCGCCCCCCGCCCCCGCAAGGTCGATCCGGCCAAGGTGCGCACCGCGCTGATCGCCGAGTGGCGCGCGATGGCCGAGGTCACGGCGCGGCTGACCCCGGCGCAACTGGCCGCCCCTTCCGGGCTGACCGGCTGGTCCACCGCCAACCTGGTCGGCCACCTGGCCGCGAGCGTCGAGGCGGTCCCGCGCTGGCTCGCCGAACCCGTCCCGACCGGCCCGCCGATCACCGTCGAGCAGTGGGCCAACGGCACCCGCGCGCACGCCTCGGTGATCTCCGCCATCGCCGACGACATGGCCGAGGCCGGCCGCACCCCCGCCGACTGCGTCGACGCCGCGATCGCCGCCCTGGACGGCGTCCCGGACACCCGCACGACGATCACCCGGATCGGCCCGATGCGCCTGCCCGACATGCTCGTCACCCGCCTCGTCGAGGGCGTCGTGCACAGCGACGACCTGGAGCGGGCCACCGGCGAGCCCTTCCCGCACGACCGCCACGCGCTCGGCACGGTGGTGCGCGCACTGGCCGACGCGCTCGCCGTCCGCGCCCCCGGACACGCGGTCGAGGTCCGCGTCCCGCCGTTCGCCGTAGTGCAGTGCGTCACAGGACCCCGGCACACTCGGGGCGTTCCGCCCAACGTGGTCGAGACCGACCCAAGGACCTGGATCCGCCTCGCCACCGGCCGTCTGACCTGGGCGGACGCCGTCGACGACGGTCGGGTCCTGGCCAGTGGCGAACGTAGCGACTTGTCCGGATACCTGCCACTGATGGGGTGATCCGCGACCGATCCGGCCCTGTCGTAGACTCGATCACGTGCCACGTGGCGATGGACGACTCAACCACGATCTCTTCCCCGGCGAGAAGGGCCCGCAGGACGCCTGCGGCGTCTTCGGCGTCTGGGCCCCCGGCGAAGAGGTCGCAAAACTCACCTATTTCGGTCTCTACGCTTTGCAGCACCGCGGAACGGAATCCGCCGGCATAGCTGTGAGCAACGGATCCCAGATCCTGGTCTTCAAGGACATGGGCCTGGTCTCCCAGGTCTTCGACGAAACCACTCTGGGCTCGCTCCGCGGGCACATGGCCGTAGGCCATGCCCGCTACTCGACCACCGGATCGTCCGTCTGGGAGAACGCCCAGCCGACCTTCCGGGCCACCGCGACCGGCAGCATCGCGCTCGGCCACAACGGAAACCTCACCAACACGGGTGAGCTGTCCCGTCTGGTCGCCGAGCAGGGCCCCGAGCGCGGCGAACTCAACTACCCCTACCAGGGCCGGATCGAGGCCAGCAGCGACACCGACCTGCTCGCCTCGCTCCTGGCCGGCAGTCCCGACCTGTCCCTGGAACAGACCGCGATGCAGGTGTTGCCCGAGGTCAAGGGCGCCTTCTCGCTGGTCTTCATGGACGAGACCACGCTCTACGCCGCGCGCGACCCCCAGGGCATCCGGCCCCTCGTGCTCGGCCGCCTGGAGCGCGGTTGGGTGGTGGCGAGCGAGACCGCCGCCCTCGACATCGTCGGCGCCTCGTTCATCCGCGAGATCGAACCGGGCGAGCTGATCGCGGTCGACGAGCACGGCCTGCGCACCCGGCGCTTCGCCGAGGCCAAGCCCAAGGGCTGCGTCTTCGAATACGTCTACCTGGCCCGCCCCGACACCACCATCGCGGGCCGCGGCGTCTACGCGTCCCGGGTCGAGATGGGTCGCCGGCTGGCCCAGGAGTACCCGGTCGACGCCGACCTGGTCATGCCGACCCCGGAATCGGGCACCCCCGCCGCGATCGGCTACGCCGAACAGTCCGGCATCCCGTACGGAAACGGCCTGGTCAAGAACTCCTACGTGGGCCGGACCTTCATCCAGCCCAGCCAGACCATCCGTCAGCTGGGCATCCGGCTCAAGCTCAACCCGCTGCGCGAGGTCATCCAGGGCAAGCGCCTGGTCGTGGTCGACGACTCGATCGTGCGCGGCAACACCCAGCGCGCGCTGGTGCGCATGTTGCGCGAGGCCGGCGCGGCCGAGGTGCACGTGCGGATCTCCTCGCCGCCGGTGAAGTGGCCGTGCTTCTTCGGCATCGACTTCGCCACCCGGGCCGAACTGATCGCCAACGGTCTCTCGGTGGACGAGATCGCCAAGTCGCTCGGCGCCGACTCGCTCGCCTACATCTCGCTCGACGCGATGGTCGAGGCGACCACCATTCCCAAGGACCGGCTGTGCCGGGCCTGCTTCGACGGGGAATACCCGATCGAGCTGCCCGACCCCGAGCGGTTGGGCAAGCACCTGCTCGAAGGCATCGAGCAGTCCGTCCGCACCGACGTGGACGGCGTGCAGGCCCTCCTCGGCGGCGGCGGCGCGGAGGACGCGCTCCGTCGTCCCTGATCCGCCGAGTCCGCGCAGTCCAGCGAGTTTCCGTTTCCGGTGCGCCGCGTCGTGTCCCCCTTCCCGGGGGCGCGACGGGCGTTCCGCAAGGATCCACCCCGACCCGAAAGGGCCGCCGCCGTGAGCGACCAGTCCACCCCCACCCCCCGCACCGCGAGCTACGCCGCGGCCGGCGTCGACATCGAGGCCGGTGACCGCGCCGTCGAGCTGATGAAGCAATGGGTCGGCAAGGCCACCCGGCCCGAGGTCGTCGGCGGCCTGGGCGGCTTCGCCGGCCTGTTCGACGTCTCCGCGCTCAAGCGGTACGAGCGCCCCCTGCTGGCCACCGCGACCGACGGCGTGGGCACCAAGGTCGCCATCGCGCAGGCGATGGACAAGCACGACACGATCGGCCACGACCTGGTCGGCATGGTCGTCGACGACCTGGTCGTGTGCGGCGCCGAACCGCTGTTCATGACCGACTACATCGCCACCGGCAAGGTCTTCCCCGAGCGGGTCGCGGCGATCGTCAAGGGCATCGCCGAGGGCTGCGTCCTGGCCGGCTGCGCGCTGGTCGGCGGCGAGACGGCCGAGCACCCCGGCCTGCTCGACCCGAACGAGTACGACGTCGCGGGCGCCGGCACCGGCGTGGTGGAGGCCGACGGCCTGCTCGGCGCGGAGCGCGTGCGCGAGGGCGACGTGGTGATCGCGATGGCCGCCTCCGGCCTGCACTCCAACGGCTACTCGCTGGCGCGCCACGTGTTCTTCGCCGTCGCCGGCTGGAAGCTCGACCGCGACGTCCCGGAACTGGGCCGCACACTCGGCGAGGAACTGCTCGAGCCGACCCGGATCTACTCGCTCGACTGCCTGGACCTGGCCCGGCGCACCGACGTGCACGCCTACTCGCACGTCACCGGCGGCGGCCTGGAGGCCAACCTGGCCCGGGTGCTCCCGGCCCACCTGGACGCCCGCCTGGACCGCTCGACCTGGACCCCGGCCCCGATCTTCGGCCTGGTCGGCGCGCTCGGCGAGGTGCCCCGGTCGGAGCTGGAGAAGACGCTGAACATGGGTGTGGGCATGGTCGCGGTGGTCGCCGCCGACGCGGCCGACGCGGCCCTCGCGGTGCTCGCCGAGCGCGGCGTGCCGGCCTGGATCCTCGGCGACGTGGTCACCGGCTCCGGCCGGGCCGTACTGAGCGGCGATCACCGGGCATGACGAAGGCACCCGCGGCGCCCGCCGTCGTCCCGCGACGGGACGGCGGCTCGGCCGTGGGCGTGTTCGCGAACACGCCAAACGGCCCGGGGTCGAGTAGTCGTCCTACTCGGTCCCGGACCGGGCGGTGTCACTGCGCACGGGCACCCCGGCTGAAGAGGGTGTTTCCTCCCGTGCCCGACGACGAGGGGTGCGGGGTCAACGATGGCGCGATCGGCCGTCGTCTTCCTCGTCCTCGTCATCGTTGTAGCGAGCCGAATACCCCGCGTAGGGGTCGTCGAACTCGTCTTCACTCGTGTCGTCGTCAACCTCGGGCTTGCCGATCGGCAAGTCGGTTGGCGACGACGCGCCCAGCTCTTCAGCCAGACGGCTCAGATCCGTACCGCCGCTGTTGTACTTCAGCTGGCGGGCGACCTTTGTCTGCTTGGCCTTGGCCCGGCCGCGCCCCATGGCTCGACCCCCTCAACGACGGGGCTCACGGCCCCGGGTCTTGACACGCGTTCATAGTCAGAGACGGTTCGATGGCACTTGAGAACCGGCCCGTAGGGGATTAACGGTACCTGCTTCCGCCGCCGGACGGTACGTCGCATGGGTGACAGCGGGGCTCGGACCCCGACCGGGCTATGCCGTTGCAGCTGGTCAGGGGCCTGATCTGGGGTCCTTTGCCGGGTCTGACGATACCCTGTCGGTCAGCTTTGGAGGTAGATGTCACGCAGCCGGCCCACATCCGCCATCCGCCGCTCGGCCAATCGGTCGGCCGCGACGGCCGGTGGCACACCCTCCTCGTCGGCCAGGGCGAAGATCCGTGCGGTGGTGGCGCGGATGCCGGAGGCCTTGCGCTTGGCCCGCTCGAAGTCGAATCCGTGCCGCTCGTCGGCCACCTGGATCACCCCGCCGGAGTTGACCAGGTAGTCCGGCGCGTAGAGCACGCCGCGTTCGGCCAGCGCCTTCTCGATCCCCGGATGGGCCAGCTGATTGTTGGCCGCGCCGCAGACCACGGCCGCGGTCAGCACCGGCACGGTCTCGTCGTTCAGCGCGCCGCCGAGCGCGCAGGGGGCGTAGACGTCCAGGTCCGGTATGCGGATCAGGGTGTCGGTGTCGGCCACGAAGTCCACCTCGGGATGCTCGTGCCGCACCCGGGCCACCGCCCGCTCGTCGACGTCGGTGATCACCACCGAGGCGCCGTCGGCGATCAGGTGCCCGACCAGGTGCCGGCCCACCTTCCCGACGCCCGCCACGCCCACTCGGCGTCCGCGCAGCGTCGGGGCGCCCCAGCGGTGTTCGGCGGAGGCGAGCATGCCCTGGAAGACCCCGTACGCGGTCAGCACGGACGAGTCGCCCGCGCCGCCGTTCTCGGGGGAGCGGCCGGTGACGAAGTCGCACTCCTTGGCGACCACGTCCATGTCGTCGACGTAGGTGCCCACGTCGCAGGCGGTGATGTAGCGACCGCCCAGGGACTGGACGAAGCGGCCGTAGGCGCGCAGCAGCACCTCGGACTTGTCCCGGTTCGGGTCGCCGATGATCACGGCCTTGCCGCCGCCGTGGTCGAGGCCGGCGAGGGCGTTCTTGTAGGCCATGCCGCGGGAGAGGTTGAGGACGTCGGCGACGGCCTCCTCCTCGGTGTCGTAGGGGTGGAACCTGGTACCGCCGAGCGCGGGCCCCAGGGCACTGGAGTAGATCGCGATGATCGCGCGCAGTCCGCTCGCGCGGTCCTGGCAGAAGACGACCTGTTCGTGGCCGGTCGACCTGCCGAACACCAGGCCCGACGTCGTGTCGTGCGGGCCGTCCATGCTGTCGGTCACTGTGGTGACTCCATGGGTTTCGTGGTGGCGTGATGACACTGCGCCGCGCGGATGTGCGCGGCGGTTCAAGCCTAGAACCCGAGCGGATCACCGGGTTGGACCTTCGCCGGCTCGGGACATCGGCGACATGCCAAGATGCGTTCGTGCGGACTTCGGTGGTTGCCCCCTACGCGGCGTATCTGCGGGTGTACGAGCCGCTGGCGGCGTTTCCCGAGCCGGAACGCGGCCGGTGGGCCGCGTATGCCGCCACGCGGCCGTCAGGCACCTCCGCGACGGCCGAACCGCCCTCGCCCGCCGGACTCACCGCGCAGGAGCACCGGAGCGGCCTGGAGAACCTTCTGGCCACCCCGCCGGTGATCGCCCCGCCGCACGAGAGCGAGGACGCCTACGTGCAGGTCGTGGACGGCGTCACGGTGATCTGCCCCCGGCAGACCCGGCTGCGCTGCTGGACCGCGCTGGCCGAGCTGCGCCGGGAGTATCCGGCGACCGTCCTGGACGTGTTCTGGCCCCGGCTGGTGATCGACCAGGCGCACCTGGAGCACGAGCGGTGGAAGTCGGCGCACCCCGACGTGCATCCGCACATCCACAGCAGCACGTGGCACGTCCCGGTGCGCTGGTTCGTGCTGTTCGCGCCGGAGGAGCGGGTCGTGGTGCCCGCGGCCGAGGGCGGCTCGGCGGGGCCCGGGGAGCTGTACTACCGGACCCCCATGGTGCAGGCCAGGCGACGGATCGCCCGGGCGTTGAAGGTGCTGCGCGAGACGGTCGAGGACGGTGCGCTGATCACCGGCCTGGAGAACGTCGGCCGGTGGCTGGAGGAGTTCCATCCGCGCGCGATGGTCGAGCTCGACTACGGCGGCCTGGTGCGGCTGGTCGCCCCCGATCCGACCGCCGACACCTCCGTCGCGGACGTCGCGGAGGGCATCGCCGCACTGGGGTCCGGTGACGGAGCGCGAGCATCGGCGGCCTACCGCAGGATTACGGAGCGTTGGCAATCGGTACGCGCCCTGGAGCACGCGAGCTGAGCAAGCGTCCGCATTTCATGAAGTTTCGGCGTGACCGTCGTCACTCTTTCGTGTTCAGTCACCCCGTGATCTGAAAGCCTCTCAACCTGCTGGTTCGAGTTGTGGGACTCCCAGCTCTCCAGGTTGTCGGAGATCGACTCACAACAAGGTGCATACGCCAGCGAATGGTTCGTATATGATGAAAAGGACAAACCAGATGTAGTCGGTCTGGTCGGGTCGGGTCATCGGGGATACTTCGTTGCTGGTGGGGCGGGGTGGACGCGAGGGGACGGCCGGGCCCGTGTGACTCATCGTCACAGTCATGTGACTGTCCGCTATGCCTGGTCCTTCGGGATCGCGTGGCTTGAACCCTGGGATGCCAATTCCGGCGGTTTGACCAACCGGGTGCGGCGGATGGTGTACTTGTACTGTGAAGGACAAGCCGTTCGTCCTATAACCGACTTGGCCCTCGTGAACTATTTAGGACATCGTGGGTCAAGGTGCAGAATTTGAAGAAAGAACCGTGTTGGTTCGGTTCTCCCGAGGAGGCCGCTCATGACCGCTCGTACGCCTGATGCCGAGCCGCTGCTGACGCCGGCCGAGGTTGCCAGCATGTTCCGCGTCGACCCCAAGACGGTGACGCGCTGGGCCAAGGCCGGCAAGCTCACGTCGATCCGCACGCTCGGCGGACACCGTCGCTACCGCGAGGTGGAGGTCCGCGCCCTGCTCGCGGGCATTCCGCAGCAGCGCAGCGAAGCCTGAGGGCTGCGTCGAAAAGCTTTTCCCCTGAGTGCTGCACCGGATCCCGCCGGGTCCGGTGCAGCACTCTTTTGTGTGCCCACGCCCGCGCCTGCCGGTCCGTCGGGAGCCTGCCGTCGGCCGTGTGCGCTCGGGCCCGTCGCGGTCGTGGTGCGCGACCGTGTCGCGGGGTCGGCGGGGTGCTTCCGCCGAGGTCGGGCGCGAGGCGGTCGGGGCGCCGACGGTGCTCCGAGGCGGCGCTTTCGCGGGGGAATCACGACGACGTCCAGTAAAATATCACATAGAATGCACGGATGATTTCCGGCCGTCGATGAAAACGATCGCCGGTCGAAACAGTGACCTTGGTCACACCAGCCCTCCCGGAGGGTGTCCTGGCGACTCGCGCCAATGGTTCGAACCTCTGCCGGCCGGGACCACTTCGGCACTGCGGTGAGGTGCCCGCCGGGTCGGCGCGAGCGGGCGTCGCGTGCCGGGGTCGTGGAGTGGGTGTCGAGGTCGTCCGGGCCGTGCTCGCAGCCGTGGCGAGGGGTGTGGCGTCCGCCGGTCGGGCCGGTCTTCGCGGGGCGGGGGAGACGGTCCGGATCGGGCTCCGCGGGCGGGACGGACGAGGCGATCGGGACGGATTCGACGGGCCGGTACGGAAATCGGCAGTCGAACACGCTGAGTGATCATCGGCGGTCTCGGGCGAAGATCCGGATCGTGCCGCGACGCCGGCCTTCGTGACTGTGTGCGAGCATTCTCGGCCGGCCGGATCCGGCGCGTGCGCCCGGGCCGATGCGACCGGGATCGGCGCGGTCATCACTGTGGCGTAGATGGTCGATGCTCCGCGTGCGGGTCCGTGTACGCGGTGTTACCACTTGAGGGAAAGCGCGTGACCACTGTGACGCGTGGAAACTTCAGTGACCTCAGTGAAGAGGGACGCCATGACACAGACTCAGAACCTTGCGCTGTCGGTCGACTTCAGCCAGGGATTCACGGACGCGTGGTCCTCCTTCGCGACGTTCGTGCCGAAGCTGATCGCGTTCCTCGTGATCCTGGTGATCGGCTGGATCGTCGCGAAGGTGATCGCGCGAGTCCTCGACCGGGTGCTGCGCAAGGTCGGCTTCGAGAAGGTGGCCGAACGGGGCGGGGTCGCCAAGACCCTGGAGGGGTCCAAATACGACGCCACCGGGATCATCGCCAAGGTCGTCTACTACGCGATCCTGCTGATGACGCTGCAATTGGGCTTCGGGGTGTTCGGACCGAACCCGATCAGCGACATGCTGCGGGCCATCGTGTTGTGGATCCCGCGCGGCATCGTGGCGCTGGTGATCGTGGTCGTCACGATGGCCATCGCCGGCGCGGTGCGCGACATCGTGCGCTCGGCCCTCGGCGGGGTCTCCTACGGCAAGACGGTCGGCACCATCGCCTGGGCGTTCATCGTGACGCTCGGCGTGATCGCCGCGCTCGGCCAGGCCGGCATCGCCGGGGCGATCACCGGTCCGGTGCTCACCGCGGCGCTCGCCACCATCGCGGGCATTTTGATCATCGGCGTCGGCGGCGGCCTGATCCAGCCGATGCGGCAGCGCTGGGAGCGCTGGCTGGAAGCGGCCGAGCGCGAGACGGTCAACGCGCGGGCCAGCGTCACCGCGTACCAGCGGGGCCGGGGCGACGCGATCGCCGGGCAGCCCGCGCAGACGCGCGAGGAACGCCGGTAGTGCTCAACCCAGCAGGTCGTGTTCGCGCACCAGCCAGCACACGGCGGTCAGGCGCAACGCGGCGAAGTCGTAGCCGACCGGCTCGCGCCAGTCGGTTTCGGCCAGTACGTCGGTGAAGCCCAGCACATAGTCGGCGAGGTCCTCGCGGCGCAGTTGGCGCGGGATCAGCCCCGCGCCGTCGGCGGCCAGCGACGTGCGCACCGCCGCGGCGTGCTGGTCCACGGCGGCGACCAGCCCCGGCTCGAAGGCGAACTCCGCGAGCCGGGGCAGGTACGCGTCCACGACCCCCGCGAGGGGGCAGCGGGGCAACTCGGCGTCGAAGAGTTCACTCATGTCTCCACTTTAAACATATTTTTCGCCACCAATCCGCACCTTTTTGTGGCGAAGCAGACGTCGGGGGTCCGGCGCCGGGATCCCGGTCAGACTCCGTCGGCGCCGAGCAGGCTGCCCACGGCGTAGGTGACCGCCATGGCCAGGGCTCCGCCGGCGGTGGTGCGGACGATCCCGCGGGCCGGTGGGGCGCCGCCGAGGCGGGCGCCGCTCCAGCCGCACAGGACCAGCGCGGCGAGCACCGCGGCCACCGTGATCGGCAGCCGGACCGAGGCGGGCGGCAACACCATCGCGAGCAGCGGCAACAACGCGCCGACGGTGAAGGCCAGGAAGCTGGCGCCGGCCGCGTGCCACGGGTTGGTCAGCTCGTCCGGATCGATCTTCAGCTCGACCTGGGCGTGCGCGGCGAGCGCGTCGTGCTCGGTGAGCTGTTCGGCCACCTCGCGCGCCAGCGCTCGGGTGAGGCCCTGCTGTTCGTAGAGTCCGGTCAACTCGTCGAGCTCGGCCTCGGGTTCGTCGCTCAGCTCGCGGCGCTCCTGGACCAGCGCGGCCCGCTCCGCGTCGCGCTGCGTGCTCACCGAGACATACTCGCCCGCGGCCATCGACAACGATCCGGCGAGCAGTCCGGCCAGCCCCGCGGTGAGCAACTGCGCCCGCTCGTCGGTGGCTCCGGCCACCCCGACCACGAGACCGGCGGTGGAGACGATGCCGTCGTTGGCCCCGAGCACCGCCGCCCGCAACCAGTTCAGCCGCGTACCCATGCCCTCGTCGTGCGGAGCGTGCGTGGGCAACGCCCGACCGAACCCGTCAGCGGCACTCATGCCCGAAGTATCACGATCCGCCCGCCCCCGAAGCGCCCGGACACGACCGGAATCCCCACCCCGAACCCGAGCGGCCCAACCACCGGCACCGAACGGGACCCGGGAACGCACCAGCCGGGAACGCAAAAAACGCCCCTGGCGAACTGATCGCTCGGGGCGTTGTGGCTGAATGAGCCTGGTGGCCAGGGGCGGGGTCGAACCGCCGACCTTCCGATTTTCAGTCGGACGCTCGTACCAACTGAGCTACCTGGCCTCGATGGATCAGGGCGCCTTTCGGCGCCCCGATCTTCCATCTTGCGGTCCTGACGGGATTTGAACCCGCGGCCTTCACCTTGACAGGGTGACGAGCACTCCAAACTGCTCCACAGGACCTCTGCGATCTCTTCCCGGCTTCCCGGGTTTCCCTCGCGGTGTTTCGTGTTGAACCCTACCGTACTGGCTGTCCGGCTTGTTGCGGCCCCCCGAGGGGGGTTGGTGCGTGCCCCCAACGGGATTCGAACCCGTGCTACCGCCTTGAAAGGGCGACGTCCTAGGCCACTAGACGATGGGGGCTTGTTGGCCGTGTCCGGCGTCTTGTTGCCGTCGGGGACGTCCCGAACTATACGGGGTTTTCGCCGGCGCTTGCAAAGCGGATAACCGGGACCCCGCGGGGCGGGGGTGGAGGCCGCAGAATGAGGGGGTGTTGGAGATGTCGCGCGAGGAGTTCGAGGAACTGGTGGCCGAGGCCCTGGACCGGATCCCGCCCGAGTTGACCAAGCTCATGGACAACGTGGCGATCTTCGTCGAGGACGAGCCCGACCCCGCCGGGGAGCACGGGACCAACCTGCTCGGTCTGTACGAGGGCATCCCGCTGACCGAGCGCGGGGACTGGTACGCCGGGGTGCTGCCGGACCGGATCACCGTCTACCGCAACCCGATCCTGCGGATCTGCGAGACGTACGAACACGTCGTCGAGGAGGTCGAGGTGACCGTCGTGCACGAGGTGGCGCATCACTTCGGGATCGGGGATGCGTGGTTGCACGAGCACGGGTACGGCTGAGGCGGGTCAGTGGGCCAGGGCGTAGCCGAGGGCGGCGGTGGTCAGGCCGAGGGTGACGCTGAGGAGTACGTACAGGGCGGCGAGCAGGCGTTGGCCCACGGTGTGCAGTTCCACCGTCGCGTAGGCGAACGTGCTGAAGGTGGTGAGCGTGCCGCAGAAGCCGGTGCCGAGGAGGGTGGTCACCCGCTCCCCCGGGGCGAGGCCGGTGACGATGCCCAGGATCAGCGAGCCGACCACGTTCACCGTGAGCACGCCCCACGGGAAGGCCGACTTCCACCGCGTGGAGACGTATCGGTCGGTCAGGTAGCGGGCGGGGGCGCCGACCAGGGCGCCGAGGACCACCATCAGCGGGATCATCCGGCCGCTCCCCGCGAGCGGTGCACGGCGGCCAGACCGAGGTGGACCGCGATCGCGCCGAGCAGCACGCTGCCGGCCGCGTAGAGCCAGGCGTCGAGCCACGCGTGGCCCGCGAGCAGGGCGCGGGTCTCGATCGCGAACGTGGAGAACGTGGTGAAGCCGCCCAGCACCCCCGTGCCCAGGAACGGGCGCAGCAGCGGGTCGGGTGGGGTCACGCCCATCAGGACGCCCATCAGCAGGCAGCCGAGCACGTTGGTGATCAGCGTCGCCCAGGGGAAGGCGGTACCCGTGTGCGGCATCGCCTGCGCGATGCCCCAGCGGCCCAGCGCGCCGATGGCGCCGCCGAGCGAGATCACGGCGAGGAGTCGGAACGGGGGCACCCGGCCACGCTAGCGCGTGTCTTCGAACCCCCGGCGAGCACCACGACGCCCGGCAGCGCGCCTCGCCGCGCTCACGCCGCGGAGCCGGACGGGGGTCTGAAGACACGCGCCGGCGCGCGCTGGTACCGCCGGCCGCGGTTGCCGCCGGGGGATCGCGCACGCTCCCGGCGTGCCATCACGCGCCGCCGCCGAACGGGTGAGGGGCGGTGTTCCGGAATTGGAGCGGGAGTTGGTGTCTGGCCATGCTGAACCGGTGACCACGCAGGGGGACATCGGGCCGATGACGGACTTCGCCGACGACGAGCCCGAGTTTCCCGGAACCGGATCGTTGACCCGAGTGGGCGAGCCCGATCGGCGGTCGGCCGATGCCGCGCGCGACCCCGGGACGCCCGGGTCCGAGCCGGAGCACGCGGGCCGGCCGGCCGTGCCGCGTGCTCGCGACGCCCGGCGTCCGGTGCCGAGCGCACAGCCGTACGAACCGGTCGCCGGCGAGGCGTGGGGGAGTCCGGAGCCGCCGCGCGACCGGCCCGGCCCGGACCCCGGCGACGCCGAGGAGTTCGGGTCGGACCCGACGGCCGAACCGGGGGCGCGGGACGCGGGGACCGTCGGGCATGCGGTCCCCCGGGTCCCGCACCCGGACCGAATCGGCGACCCGGCGGGGGACTTCGCTCTCTTCCGCACCGGCGGCAACCTCACGGCGGAGGTGGCGGAGGTGTCGGAGGTCTCCCACGGCGAGCCGATGTCGATGCTCGCCGAGTGGTTCGGCGAACCCGATGCGATCCCGAGCGCGCCCCGCGTCGAGCACGAGGCCGTGGCGACCGAGCGGCGGGCCGCGCGGCGGCACCGGTCCGCGTACCGGGGTCGGCGGGCCGCCGAGACCGCTCGCACCGAGGTCGCGCGCGGGCTGCCCGAGGAGCGATCGACCGGCGCCGGTTGGGAGTTCGCGACCTTCTTCGTGGTGCCCGCGCTGATCCTCGCGGGCCTGCTGTACCACTTCGGCTGGACCCGTGCCGCGGCCCGGTCCGACTACCTCGGGTTCGACGAGAGCGTGCTGGGCACGCCGGCCCGGGAGTATCTGGCGGACGGTCTGCGCACCCTGTACCGGCCGCTGCTCGTGTTCACCGGCGGGCTGCTCGCCGCGCGGATGGCGCACCCCCGGCTGCTGGTGTGGCTGCGCCGGCACCGACGGATCGCCGGGTGGTGCATTCGTTTGCTGCGCTGCGCGTGGTTCGTGGTGCCGGGTGCGGTCCTGCTCGCCGCATACCGGTGGCCGGTGCGGGATCCGCGCTGGGAGCCGCTGCTGCTGCCCGGGGCGCTCGCGGTCGGGCTGTCGATCTGCGCGTACGGGGTGCTGCTCTCGCGTCGGATCGGCGCGCACCGGCGCAGTTCCGCCGCGCCCGGACGGCCGTGGTCGCTGCCGTCGCTGCTCACCGCCGCGGTCGTGGTGCTGTGTCTGTTCTGGGCGTCGGGGTCGTACGCGAAGGTGTCGGGGCGGGACGACGGCCGGGCCTTCGCGCACCAACTGCCGCGGCGGACCGGGGTGGTGCTCTACTCGGTGCAGGATCTGCGGATGCGGTCCGAGGACGGGATCGCGGTCGAGGAAGAAACCGGCGCTTCCTATCGTTACCGCTACACCGGACTGCGCTTGTTGCGCCGTGCCCCGGGAGCACTGTTCCTGCTCCCCGAACACTGGTCGTGGCAGCGCCCGAGGCTGCTCGTGGTGCACGAGGACGCACGTCTGAGGGTGGAGTACGAACGCACCCGATAGGCGTAAACGCGCAGTGATCGGGTACGCTGGTGAATCGCTTTGCCCATATCCAGGCGCCGCCATGAGTCGCGGCGCCTCGTAGGCTCGTTCTGGTGCTCCGCAGAAGTGTCGCTTTCTCGTGCGACCACATTTCGGCTGCGGACCTTCGAGACGGGCCGCATCCGGAAGGTTTTGCATGCCCCCCTATGCCAATGACACTGCCACGCCCATGCCCGGTACCGAAGGTGCCGAGGTGCAGGAGGGTGTGGCGGATGCGCAGGCAGCCGAGGTGACCGAGGTCGCTTCGGAGATCACCGAGATCGCCATCGAGATTGCCGACGAGGTCGTCGCGAACGACGACGACACCGTGTCCGCGGCGGACGCCGACGAGGACACCGACACCGACGCCGATGCCGAGGCGGGCGTCGAGGACGACGAAGAGGCCGACGAGCGGGTCGAGGCCGCCGACGAGGTCGAGGCCGATGAGAAGCCCGAGCCGACCGGCCCCAGCTTCGCCGAGTTCGGTCTGCACAAGGACGTCGTGGAGGCGCTCGCGCGCCGCGGCGTGACCCACCCGTTCCCGATCCAGGCCGCGACGCTGCCGGACGCGATGGCCGGCAAGGACATCCTCGGCCGCGGTCGTACCGGCTCCGGCAAGACGCTGGGCTTCGGCCTGCCGATGCTCACCCGGCTCTCCGGTCGCAAGGCCCGCGCCCGGCGCCCCCTCGCGCTGATCCTCACCCCGACGCGTGAGCTCGCGATGCAGGTGCACGACGCGCTGGAGCCGTACGGTCGCATCCTCGACCTGCGGATGAAGACCGTCACCGGCGGCATGTCGATGCCGAAGCAGATCTTCGCGCTGGAGCGCGGCGTCGAGATCCTGGTGGCCACCCCCGGCCGCCTCCAGGACCTGGTCGACCGCGGTTCGGCCGTGCTGGACAACGTCGAGATCACCATCCTCGACGAGGCCGACCAGATGGCGGACATGGGCTTCCTGCCCGAGGTCACCGCGCTGCTCGACCTGATCCCGGCCGGCGGTCAGCGGATGTTGTTCTCCGCCACGCTGGACAAGGGCGTGGACGCGATCGTCCGCAAGTACCTGGACAACCCGGTCACCCACTCGGTGGACCCGCACGCGTCCTCGGTCACCACCATGTCGCACCACGTGCTCGTGGTGCAGCCGAAGGACAAGACGTACGTCACGGCGGCCATCGCGGCCCGTCGCGGGCGCACGATGATCTTCGTGCGGACCAAGTTCGGCGCCGACCGCGTCGCGCAGCAGCTGCGCGAGGCCGGTGTCCGCGCCGAGGCGCTGCACGGCGGCATGACCCAGGGCGCGCGCACCCGCACCCTGGCCGAGTACAAGGAGGGCCGCACGCCGGTCCTGGTCGCCACCGACGTCGCCGCCCGTGGCATCCACGTCGACGGCATCGACCTGGTCCTGCACGTGGACCCGGCCGCCGACTCGAAGGACTACCTGCACCGCGCGGGTCGTACCGCGCGCGCCGGCGAGGCCGGTGCGGTGGTCACCCTCGCGCTGCCGCACCAGCGCCGCACGGTGGACCGCCTGATGGAGGACGCCGGCGTCGAGCCGACCCGCCTTCGGGTGCAGGGCTCCAACGACCCGGAGATGCGCAAGCTGACCGGCGCGCGCACGCTGTCCGAGGTCAAGGCGCAGTCCGTGGCGGACGCCGCGGTCGAGGCCGAGGCCGAGGCGGAGCGGCTGGCGGTTCGCATCGTCGAGCTCAAGGCCGAGGCCGCCGAGCTGCGCCGCAAGGCGGCCGAGCTGGCCGAGGC
This sequence comes from Embleya sp. NPDC059237, assembly GCF_042754105.1. NCBI lineage: Bacteria > Bacillati > Actinomycetota > Actinomycetes > Kitasatosporales > Streptomycetaceae > Embleya > Embleya sp. NPDC059237. The sequence goes on from NZ_JBHZAE010000008.1 coordinate 378,047, forward strand.
GGCCAAGAACGGCGATGTCCCGATGCGCACCGAGCGCTACGAGCGCCCGGACCGCGACCGCGGTGACCGTGGGGATCGTGGTGACCGCGGGGACCGGCGCGAGGGTGGCTACCGCGGGGACCGCGGCGACCGTCCGTCGTACGGCGACCGCGGCGGCGACCGTCGTGGTGGTGCGCCGCGTGGCGACCGTCCGTCCTATGGCGACCGGGGTCCGCGTACGGGTGACCGTCCGTCCTACGGCGGCGGGGACCGGCGCGAGGGCGGCTACCGCGGCGACCGTCCGCAGGGTGACCGCGGCCCCCGCGGCGACCGGCCCGCGTACAACGACCGTCCGTCGTACGGCGGCGACCGTTCCGCGCGTGGTGGTGAGCGTCCGTCCTACGGCGACCGCGCCCCGCGTGGCGACCGTCCTTCGTACGGGGACCGGGCTCCGCGTACCGGCGACCGTCCGTCCTACGGCGGCGGCGACCGGCGCGAGGGTGGCTACCGCGGCGACCGTCCGTCGTACGGCGACCGTGCGCCGCGCACCGACCGGCCCGCGTACGGCAGCGACCGCGCCCCGCGTGGCGACCGGCCGTCCTACGGCGACCGTCCGTCGTACGGCTCGGGCTCGGGCGAGCGTTCGCACGACCGTGCGCCGCGTCGGGACGGGCACTACGACCGTCCGGCCGGCGGTGCGGGCGACCGCAAGCCGCGCTGGAAGCGTGACGCGTAAGCGCTGTGTAATCGCACGGTAATCGCGCTGTAGTCAAACCACCGAGCGGGGCGGGATCGATCGCGTATCGATCCCGCCCCGCTCAGTAATGTGGCGGCATGAAGCGGACCTCGTTCGGAACCTGGCCGTGCTCCATCGCCCGCGTCCTCGAGTTGTTCGGCGACGGATGGACGCCGCTCGTGTTGCGCGAAGCGTCCTACGGGGTCCGGCGGTTCGAGGATCTTCAGGAGAATCTGGGCATCGGCCGCAACGTGCTCGCCCAGCGGCTGAATCTGCTTGTCGAGGAGGGCCTGCTCGATCGGGTGCCCTACGAGGAACGGCGACCCCGGCACGAGTACGTGCTGACCGCCAAGGGGCGCGACTTCTTTCCCGTGCTCGTGGCGATCGGCCGGTGGGGCGATACCTGGCTGGCGGATGAGGACGGGCCGCCCGTGGTCTATCGGCACGGCGGCTCGGAGGGGCACGAGGCGCAGGCCGAGGTGGTCTGTTCGGTATGCGGCGACCCGCTCCACCTGGAGGACGTCGAGCCGTTGACCGGACCGGGTATGACGCCGCGTCAGGCGCATCGGGCGGTGGCCGAGGGGCGATGCGGGGCCCGCGCGTCGACGGTACCGGCGCAGCGCGGGCCCTGGTAGCGGGGCCGGCCTAGCCTCGGCTCGGCTCGCCGGCGCGGTCGCCGCGTTCCAGGCGGTCGCGAGTGCCGAGGTCGGCCCGGTCGGCGGCGGCCTTGCCGTGCCGCCAGCCGTCGGCGTCCCGGCCGCGCAGGCGGTGCGTGGTGCGGGTGGGGAACATGCGCTCCGTGCTCTCCTTGACCGCGACCTCGCGGGCGGCCAGTGCCGGGAGCAGTCGGTTGTCGGAGGCCGCGTTCGCGTCCGCGACGGCCTCCTCCTCGGCGGCGGTCAGCCGTTCGCGGATCCGGTCGGCGTAGGCGATCAGGAACGACTGGCGGAAGGTCTTGGTGCGCCGGGCCCGGCCGGAGTCGTGCAGGTGCGAGCCGGCCCGGTTCATCGCGGCGGTGGCCTGGACCAGGAGCGAGGTGTACAACAACTCGACCGCGTCCAGGTCGGAGTCGAAGCCGACCACGGTGGAAAAGCCCAGCGCGCCGGACCAGATCGCCTGGCATCCGTTGGCGTCGGCGACCGCGTCGAGCAGCAGCGCCTTGGCGCCCTCGTACGGGTTGTCCACACCGATCCGGCAGGCGCCGGGGGTGTGTGCCGCGTCCGCGCCGACGCCGAGCAGTGCCTCGTCGATCCGGTGCCGGGTCATCAACTCCTGGGCCTTGGCCGTGAGGGCCTCGGCCTCCTCCGGGTATTCGGTCGACTCGGCCTTCGCCAACAGGGCGCGCACGCGGCCGAGTTGGCGCTCCTCGCCGGTCGCCGGGCGGGTCCGCTCCGGTTCCCGGAAGGTCGCGGCGGTGAGCGGTTCGATGGCGGGCAGCCGGGCGATCGAGCGGAGCAGTTCGAGCACGCGCGCGGCGGTGCCGAAGCGGTCCAGGCCCTCGCGGGCGCCCAATTCGGTGAGGTAGGCGTCGTCGGCGCTCCACCACGGGGTCGTCGCGTTCAGCTCGCGCACCTGGGCGGTCCAGCGGCGGCCGGTGCCCGCGTAGCCCCGGGCCTGCGCGGCGACCAGGTCGGCGGCGATCGGGGCGTGTCGCTCGCCCAGGTCGCGGGTGACCGCGCGGACCACGTCGGCGGGTTCCCAGCCGCGGCGGCGGCAGCCGTCGGCGGTGCGCTCGTACAGCGCGAGCACCGCGCGCGAGACGTCGGGCCAGTCGGCGGCGGAGGCCGCGAGCAGAGAGGCGCCGAGATCGATCGCGTCCGCCAGGGCGTCGTCGGACGCGCTCAGGACGGCATGGAATTGGGTTTCGACGAGCGTGGAGGACACCCGTCAAGGATTGCATTTCCGGCGCCCGAACGAGCCGGGCCCGGGTGTGGCCCCGTTCACGGCTGGGTTCACGGCCCCGTTCACGGCTGCGGGCGGGGCGGGGCGCTCAGGCGCGGGCGTAGCGGCTCGGCGCGGTGCCGACGGCGGCGGTGAAATCGCGGGTCAGGTGCGCCTGGTCGGCGTAGCCCAGGTCGGCCGCGAGCGCCGCCCAGTCGATGCCGGCACCGTGCTCGGCCCGCTCGGCGACCTCCTGGAGCCGGGCCCGGCGGAGCACCCACTTGGGGCCGACCCCGACGTATTCGGCGAACAGGCGCTGGAGCCGGCGGACCGGGACGCCGACCTCCTCGGCCAGGTCGTCGACCCGGAACAGGTTTGGGGCGGTGGTGATCCGCGCGACGATCGCGGCGGTCTCGGCCACCGCGGGATCGGTCGGGGTCGCCGGCAGCGCGCCGCGCAGCCAGGTCTCGGCGAGGGCGACCCGCTCCGGCTCGGCGGCGGCGCCCAGCACCCGCTCGCCGGCGGCCACGACCGTCGGGCCGAACAGGTCGACCGCGGGCACCACCCGATCGGTCAGCGTGGCCACGGGGGCGCCCAGGACCGGCCGGAAACCGCCCGCGCGGAACTTGATCCCGAACACGTGGCCGACCCCGCTCAGCTCCCGTTCGAAGATGTCGCGCACCACGCCGTAGACGGCCGGGAACGGCTGCTCGAAGACCACGTGCACGTTGGGGTGCGAGAGCACCTTCTGCCGGAAGGGCGCCCGCCCGCGCAGGTCCCAGTGCACGATCCAGTGGTGCTCGACGAACGGCGCCAGGTCGGCGGCCGGCTCGTAGAGGCTCACGCGGTGGCCGGGCGCGGCGTCGGCGCGCAGCACTCCACGTGGGCGGTAGGGAAGCCTCATCCGGCCACGGTAGCCGGCGCCGGTGACATCGGCTCGGGCTGTCGCGTTTGTTCAAGACCGGTCACGGGAGCGGGCCATAGCGTCGTTTCCATGAATATTCACCACCTGTTCGTCGAAGCAGCCGCCGAAGCCGACCGGATCGCCCACGGTGTCGCCCCCGCGCCCGCCGCCGGACCGACGCCGTGTACCGACTACGACCTGCGCGCGCTGATCAACCACTGGGTGGTGTACACCTCGCACGGCCTGGAGCATCGGGCGCTGCGTCGGGAGTTGCCCGAGGACCTGATCGCGCGCGACTTCGTCGCCGAGCCGGACTGGGCCGACGCTTACGCCGCGCAGCTGGGGCGGGGTGTGGCGGCCTGGGCCGATCCGGCGGTGTGGGAGGGCGAGATCGACTTCGGCGGGGGCGGCACGATGCCCGCGCCGGAGATCGCCGCGATGTTGCTCGCGGAGCTGGTCCTGCACGGCTGGGACGTGGCCCGGGCGACCGGGCAGGACTACCGGGCGTCGACCGAGTTGGGCGAGGGGATCGAGGCCGTCGTGGCGAAGTACGCGTCGATGTACCGCGAGTACTCCGGCTTCGCCGAGGAGGTGGCGGGCTTCGCGGACGCGAGCGCGTTCGAGCGGGCGCTGGCCGCCTCGGGGCGGGATCCGCGCTGGACGCCCTGACCGGGGTCGGGCGGGCGGAGGCGGGTCGGCTCGATTCCGCCGGTGACCGGGCGGGTCGTCGCGGCGTCGGGAAATCCGCGCGGGGGCGGATCGGCTGTGCCTATGGTGGCCGCCGACCTTCCGGAGGTATGCGTGGCAACGATGGCGACACTCGACGGCTTCGCGAGCACGGTCCGGCACAGCCCGGGGGCGCAGCTGCGGGCCGCGTTCGTGGCCGGGCGGGTCGACCGGGCCGCGGCGTGGTTGGGCGAGCGACTCGGGTTCGCGGCGCGGGTGCGGTTGTCGGTGGCGGACGCGGACGACTGGGATGCGGTGGCGACGGTGCCGCTGTACGGGACGCCGCAGGGGAGCGGGGACCACCTGCGGGTGGCCGCCGACGACGGCTGGTTCGGGGCACGGTTGTACGCGGGACTGCGGCCGCACCTGGGCGCCGGCACGGTGCGGCGGCTGCGCGAGGTGTACGGGGAACCGCTCGCGCTGCGGCCGTACTTCGACCTGGTGGCGGTGCACGAGCTGACCCACCTCTTCCAGGACCAGGTCTGGCCGGCGTATCCCGGCATGTGGATCGCCGAGCTGCACGCGAATCTGGCCATGGTCGGCTACGCGCACGAGGTCGAGCCGGATCTGCTGCCGGTCCTGCGGGCCTTCACCTCGACCGTGGACGAGCTGCCGGTCGAGGTCGCCCCGCTGCGCGAACTCGCGGACATGGAGCGCTCGTTCGAGCACGGAGCGGTCAACTTCGCGTGGTTCCACTTCGGGTTGACCCGGGCGGCCGAGGAGTTGTGGGCGGCCGGCGGCGCGGAGGTGTTGCGCGGGGTGTACGAGCACATCGGCGCCGGCGGTGGGGCCGAGCATCCGGCGCTGCGCGAGGTGGTGGCGGGGTGGCCGCGCCGGATGCGGGTGGGTGGTCGAGATTCGGCCGGCTCAGCCGGTCGAGGTGGTCAGCTCCGGGATCGTGGTCAGTTCGGTGCGGGAGACGATGCCGAGCTTGGGATAGGCCTTGTACAGGTGGTGTCCGACCGTGCGCGGGCTCAGGAACAACTGGGCGGCGATGTCGCGGTTGGACAGGCCCTGCGCGGCGAGCCGGGTGATCTGTAGCTCCTGCGGGGTGAGCAGGGCGAGTACGCCGGCGGGTCGCGGGCCGCGCGGGGTGGCGCTGCCGCCGATCGCGCCCAGTTCGGTACGGGCCCGATCGGCCCAGGAGCGGGCGTCGAGCCGGTCGAACTCGGCCAGGGCGGTACGCAGGCGGTCGCGCGCCTCGGTCTTGCGGCGCATGCGGCGCAGCCACTCCCCGTACAGCAGCGCGGTCCGGGCCCGCTCCAGCGGCTGGCGCTCGCCCTCGTGCCGGGCCAGCGCGGCGAGCCAGGACCGCTCCGCCTCCTCGTCGCCGGCGAGCAGCGCGCGGCAGCGCAGGACCAGGGCGTCGGCCCATGCGCGGCCGGCCCGGTGCGCCCAACGCTCGAAGCGGTCCAGCGGCTCGCGGGCCCGGTCGGGGTCGCCGGCGCGCACCGCGGCCTCGACGAGGTCGGGGACGGAGCGGGTCGCGCAGATGTGATGGCGCATCGGTTCGCGGGTGAGCTGTTCCAGCCGGTTGAGCGCCGCGTCGGGGCGACCCAGGCCCAGGTCGAGCAGGCCCAGCGCCCAGGCCGACCAGGGTGCGCCGGCGGGCATCGCGCTGCCGACGCCGCCGGTCAGCGCCGCGTCGGCGTGCCGGTGCGCCGCCTCCTCGTCGCCGGCGACGCCCGCGAGATAGGCCAGCACGCTCTCGAACTGGCTGATCCACTGCCGCTGTCCGGTGTCCTGGGCGATCCGCAGCGCCTCGGTCGCGGTGGCCAGCGCGTCGGTGTGCCGGCTCTCGAAGATCTCCGTCTCGGCCCGGAAGAACAGAATCGTGGGCAGTCGACCGATGCCGCCGTGTCGTCGGCTGTCGGCCGCGAGCACCGTCGCGAGGTCGTGCGCGTCGACGTCCTGCCCCAGGGTGAGCCCGACGCCGCAGGCGAGCAGGAGGGCGCCCTGATCGTCGCCGCCGAAGTCGTGGGCGACCCGGACCAGGTCGCCGAGCACCGGGCGCTCGGTGGTGTGCTCGTCGGCCGGGAAGGCGGCGGTCACGAATGCGGCGACCGGCGTCACCGGGGCCGTCGGCGGCAGCGTCAGTGCAGCCAACTCGTCGATGCTCTCCCGCAGTTGCCTCTCTCCCAGGTACCACGCGGTGTGCACGGACTGGAGCAACATCCGGGCCGCGCGCTCGGGGTCGGATCCGGCGGCGAGCGCGGCGCCCCGGCGCAGCAGCTCGTGTGCGCTGGGGAACGCCCCCTGCCAGAAGTCGGCCAGCGCATGGACGTGCAACAGCCGGGCCCGGACGGCATCGTCCGGGGCGCCGGTCAGCGCCCGTTCGGCGAACGTGCGGGCCCGGTCCGACTCGCCCGCCTCGGCGGCGGCCTCGGCGGCCAGGGTCAGCCGCCGGGTGCGGGCCGAGACGTCTTCGGTCAGTCGGGCGGCCCGCTCGTAGGCGAGCGCGGCGGCGAGGTGGCCGCTGCGCTCGCGGGCCCGCTCGCCGGTGCTCTCCAGGGCGGTCGCCGCCGCCTCGTCCACGCCGGTCGCGGCGGCGGCCAGGTGCCAGGCGCGGCGGTCCGCGTGGTCGGGCGCGGCGAACGCGGCTGCCAGCGCGCGATGCGCGGCCAGGCGCCGGTCGAGCGGGGCGCGCTGCTGTACCGCGGCGCGGATCAGCGGATGCCGAAAGCGCAGCCGGTCGTCGTCGACGACGATCAGCGACGCCTCCTCGGCGCCGGCCAGATCGGCCGCGCCCGCGCCGAACGCGGCGCCCGCGCGCAGCAGTACGCCCAGGTCGCCGGAGTCGTCGCACGCGGCGAGCAGCAGCAACATCCCGGTGCGCTCGTCGAGCCGGGTGACCCGGCCGTGGAAGGCGATCTGCAGCCGGCTGGTCAGCGGCAGCGCCCCCGGCCGCAGGGTGTCCCCGGCCTGTTCGCCGGCCAGTGACACGGGCAGTTCGAGCAGCGCGAGCGGGTTGCCCCGGGCCTCGGCGAGCACGCGGTGGCGGACGGCGGGACTCAGATCCTCCGCGTGGGTGTCCAGGAGCGCGCCCGCCTGCTCGGGCGGCAGCGGGGGCAGGTGCAGTTCGGGCAGGCCGGGGACGGGGAAGGCGTCGCGGTCGTCGCGCGCGGCGAGGATCAGCGCGATGCCCTCCGCGTACAGCCGCCGGGCGGCGAACACCAGTGCGTCGGCGGAGGCGCGGTCCAGCCATTGTGCGTCGTCGACGACGCACAGGAGCGGCCCGTCGCCGGCGTATTCGGAGAGCAGGGACAACACCGCGAGGCCGACGAACATCGGCTCCGAGCGTTCGCCGACCGCCAGGCCGAAGGCGGCTTCGAGGGCCTGGCGCTGCGGGTCGGGGAGCCGGTCGAGGCCGCCGAGCGCGGGGCGGAGCAGCAGGCTGAGCCCGGCGTACGGAAGTTCGGCCTCGTATTCGACGCCGGTGCCGCGGATCACCCGCAGGTCGGTGTCGGCGACCACCCGATCGAGGAGGGCGGTCTTGCCGATCCCGGGCTCGCCGCGGAGCACGAGCACGCCGCTGCGGCCCTCCTCGGCCGCGGCGAGCAGCTCCTTGATCGTGCCCAGCTCGGCGTCTCGTCCGTACAACATGCCGATGCGTCCCCCATGTCCGCCCGCTCCGTGGCCGGTCCGTCCGTCCGGGTGTGTGGTCGTCGATACCGGTACGGACCTACCGACTCCTGCGCGCCAAAGTACCTATGCGCGACCGATTCCCGTCGGTTCGGGGCTCCGTAGGTTCATGGGCAACGGAGCTCGCCGGAACCGCCGGAAGCCCGGAACACCCCACGAAGGACGGTCGCCATGACCACGAACATCGACTACACCGCCCTGGCCGAGCGCTACATCGCCGTGTGGAACGAGACCGACCCGGCCGCCCGGCGCAAGCTGGTCGAGGGGCTGTACACCGAGGACGCCGGGTACGTCGACCCGCTGGTGTCGGCCTTCGGGCACGACGCGATCGACGCGACGCTCGGCGCGGTGCAGAGCCAGTTCCCGAACCTGGTCTTCACCCTGGGCGGGGCCGTCGACGGGCACCACGACCTGGCGCGTTTCACGTGGAACCTCGGCCCGGCGGGCGCGGAGGCCATCGTGGTCGGCTTCGACGTGATCCACATCGCCGAGGACGGCCGGATCGCGCGGGTCAGTGGCTTCCTGGACAAGGTGCCGGCGGGGTTGTGAGTCGCCGCGTCGGACTCGGGGCCGGGCGACGGTAGCTCGGCCCCGCGGGTCTTCGTCTCTTCTTTCTTGCACGCCCTTTTCTTTTACGTCCTCTTCTTTGGAAGGAACCACCCATGTCCGCCACCACGACGGCCATCGTTCCCGACGCCGCGACATCGACGCCCCGGCAGTCGTGGGGCGCGCTGCTGGTCCTGCTCGCCGGGATCTTCATCACCACGCTGGACTTCTTCATCGTCAACGTCGCGATCCCCGCCACGCAGGAGGACCTGCACGCCACGCCGGCCGCGATCCAATGGGTGGTGGCGGGCTTCGGCCTCGCGGTTGCCGCCGGGCTGATCACCGCCGGTCGACTGGGCGACATCTACGGCAGACGGCGGATGTTCGCGATCGGCCTGGCCCTGTTCACCATCGCATCGGCCGGCTGCGGGCTGGCCGGGAACGCGGAGACGCTGATCGCGGCCCGGGTGGTGCAGGGCGCGGCGGCGGCGCTGCTGATGCCGCAGGTGCTGGGCATCGTCAATGTGCTCTACGTGGGCGAGCAGCGGGTCAAGGCGTTCACCGCGTACGGGCTGGCGATGGGCTTCGCGGGGGTGTTCGGTCAGCTGATCGGGGGCGCGCTGATCCAGGCCGATGTGTTCGGGCTCGACTGGCGCAGCATCTACTGGATCAACGTCCCGGTCGGGCTGGTCGCGCTGGTGCTGGTCCCGAGGGTGATTCCGGAGACGCGCGGCGGGGGCGGCACCCGGCTCGACCCGGTCGGCACCGTACTGGTCACGCTCGGCCTGGTCGCCGTGGTGTTGCCGTTGGTCCAGGGCCGGGAGCAGGGCTGGCCGCTGTGGACCTGGTTGTCGCTCGGCGTCGCCCCGCTGCTGCTCGGCGCGTTCACGCTGTACCAGCGCCGGCTCGCCGGGAACGCCGGCGCGCCGCTGGTGGATCCGGTGTTGTTCCGGGAGCGGCCGTTCTCGGTGGGCATCACGACGGCGCTGGTGTACGGGTTGGTGAACGCGGCGTTCTTCCTGATCCTGGCGCTGTACCTACAGCTGGGCCACGGGATGTCGGCGCTGGACTCGGGGCTGCTGTTCATCGCGCTCGGGGTCGGGTACTTCCTGTCCTCGGCGGTCTCGGGGCGGATCGCGGCGGGGCTGGGCCGGCAGGTGCTGGCGCTCGGCGCGCTGGTGCAGGGCGCGGGGCAGGTGGCGCTCGTGGAGACGGTGTCGAACACGCACGAGACGTTGTGGCTGATCCCGGGGCTCGCGCTGACCGGGTTCGGGATGGGGCTGGTGATGGGCCCGATGGCGGCGACGGTACTGGCCGGTATCGGGGCGCGGCATGCCGGTTCGGCGGCGGGCCTGCTGTCCACGGCGCAGCAGGTGGGCGGGGCGCTGGGGGTGGCCCTGGTGGGCATCGTCTTCTACGACACGCTGGGCGACGCGCCGACGGCGGACACCTTCGGGGACGCGTTCGTGAACGGGCTTTGGCTGCTGACGGCCTTCTGCGCGGTGGTCGCGGCGCTGGTGCAGCTGCTGCCGGGGCGGCGAGCGGGCTCGGGTGTGGTGGGTGAGGCGGTAGGCAGGTCGGAGGTGTTGGTCTGAGCTTCCCGGACCGAGGCTCCGGGCGGAAGACGAGCGGCGGGGGGGCCCCCCGGGGGCCCCCCCCCCCGCCGGGCCCCCCCCCCCCGCCCCCCCCCCCCCCCGGGGGGGGGCCCCCCCCGGGGGGGGGGGGCCCCCGGGGGGCCCCCCCCCCCGCTTCGGCGCATCCAGTGAAGGCCACGACCTCGAATCGTGTGGCGCAACGCGGCGTGGAGTCGGATGTACAAAATGTGTACGTACCCAGGGAGGCACAGAATCCGTCCTGGGGACCCGCAGGCCGTTGACCAGGGTTGGAGAGGGTGGAAGCGGTGGGCCGTCAGGGGATCGAACCCTGAACCCGCGGATTAAAAGTCCGCTGCTCTGCCAATTGAGCTAACGGCCCCGTCGGGCGTCCGGCGGTGATCCGCTTTTTGCCCACCGGCAGAGTACCGGTATCGGATCGAACATGCTGCGAGTATCCCCGGACACGCCGTGACCTGCGGGGATGTGGACTCGTACGGGCGGGAGCATGGGGCGCCGCGAAACGGTCGGAGTGTGCAAAATGGACGCACATGGCTGCCGTTCACCCTCCCGTCGGGCCCTCGGCGATGGCCATACCGTTACCGTCCGTGGTCGGTCCGGTCGGTCCGGTCGGTCCGGTCGGTCCCGTCGGTCCCGTCGGTCCCGTCGATCGGCCGGCGGACTCGCCGCCGTTCGACGACACGATCCGGGTCCCTACGCGTCGAGTAGGGCGCGCATTGTTTCGGCTGCCCGGGCGGCTGCGTCGGCACAACAATTGTTGAACAACACGTGTATCCGGTCGACGGTTTGGGCCAGCATGCGCACTCGGGGCACCCACTCGGCCAGTTCCGCGCTCGTATATGTGTGGCGGAACCGTTCTTCCTTCGACCCACTCCCCCAGGCCCGGTTGCGGCCGTGGAAGCGAACCACCGCCAGTTCGGGCGTGGTGGCCACGGCAACCGGGGGGATGGACGTGGGCAGCGACTGCACCGTGTCGACCGCCACCGCGGCGACTTCGAGGCGTTCGAGGAGAGCCGTCGTCGCGGCGCGATGTTCGTCCTGCCACCAGAGCGGATGCCGGAACTCGACGGCGAGCGGCCACCCTTGCGCCCGCTCGACGCAGTCGTGGAGGAAACGTGTGGCAGCCGGACCGGGCGCCAAGGACGGCGGGAACTGAAAGAGCAATGTGCCGAGACGTCCTGCCTCGCGCAACGGCAGCAGCGCCCCGCTGAACCGTTGCCAGACCTCGTCCGACAGACGATCGTCGACAGCGCCCGGGCGCACCCGTGGCGGCAGCAGCGACCGCAACTCCGCCAGCAACGAACCCGGCCTGGTGGGATGCCCGGTGAGCAGCGAGAACGCCTTGACGTCGAAGGTGAATCCGGCAGGCGTACGTTCCACCCACAGCAGGCTGTTGCGGGTGCTGGGCAACGCGTAGTAGGTCGCGTCCACCTCGACCACCGGGAACTGCCGGGCGTAGTGCCGAAGTCGGTGTTCCGCGTCCCGGCATTCGGCCGGATACCAACCACTGGAGACCAAGGCGGAGTCGGTCCACGAGCACGTGCCCACCGATATACGATCCATGGCCCACACGCCTACCCCGGTTCCCGGAACCTTCCGCACGGCACGGCAAGGCAAGGCAAGGCAACCCGAGATACCGCGTGCCCCGAGGCACCGGCAGCGCCGACAACGACGATCGGTCCGGGAGGGGTGCTCGCCCCCTCCCGGACCGATCGTCGGTGTAGCGCGGTCGGGTGGGTCTAGCCCGGTCGGACGGCCGCGTAGAACGGCATCGAGTCCAAGGGGGCCTCGGTCACGTTCTTGCCGGGGCGGGGGGCGTGGATGATCTTGCCGTTGCCGATGTACATGCCCACGTGCGAGTTGTCCGAGAAGTAGAACACCAGGTCGCCCGGCTTGAGCGCGTCCTTGGAGATCCGCGGGCCGTCGTTGACCTGGGTCCACGTGGTGCGGCTGAGCGAGACGTTGGCGGCTCGCCACGAGGCCTGGGTCAGGCCCGAGCAGTCGTACGAGTCGGGGCCCACGCCTCGCGGCGCGTACGGCTTGCCGATCTGGGCCCGCGCGAACGCGATCGCGGCCGCCGCCCGGCCGGACACGGGGACGTCCTTGCCCGTCGTCGGCGGCGGGTCCGTCTTGTCGCGCGAGCTGCGGTCGGTCTCGGTGCGCGAACCCGCGTCGTTCTTGTGCTCGTTCGAGTCGAGGACTTCCTTCTGCTGCTGCGCGGTGAGCGTGTTCAGCAGGCGCTGTGCCTCGGTGAGCTTGTTCTGGATCTCGCCCTTGTGCCGGTTCAGCTCGGTGCGCAGCTTCTCCAGTTCCGCGAGCTGCGAGGAGGCCTCGGTGCGGTCCTGCTGGAGAACTCGGGCCTGCGCCGCGATCTGCTTCAGCTTCGCGGCCTGCTGGCCGTCGAGCTGGGACAACATCTGCGACTTCTGCAGGTATCCCTCGGGGTCGCCGCTGAGCGCGAGCGAGAGCGAGGGCGGCAGACCACCGCTGCGGTACTGATTGGCCGCCAGGACACCGATCTGGTCGCGCAGCGTGTTGAGCGCGGCCTGTTCCTCGGTGATCCGGGCCTGGGTCTGGTTCGCGGTGCCCTGCTGCTTGGTGATCTGCTCGTCGACGCCGTTGGCGGCTTCGGTGGCCTTGATCGCCTCGCTGTGCAGCTGGTTGACGCGGTCCTTGGTCTGCTGGAACGACTGCGCGGGGTCCGCGCTCGCGGTGCCGGCGAAGGTCATCACACCGGTCATCGTCGCGGCGGCCGTGACCACGGTCGCGGCGGTACGCACGGCGGTGCGGGGCTTGGGCTTGCGGTGCTGCCCGGATCGACGCTGGGACGCCACTGGCGGCGGTCTCCTTCCTCGGCCGCCTACCGGGTTAGCTGACGGGTTCGGGCGGAAGAAGGCGCCCTACGGTGCCGGAGCACCGATTCACCCCAGGGACTGTGAAGGGTCCCCGGTTCCGGCTTCGTGTCGCGGCGACCGCGGTTGCCCACCGTCACCGAAACCCGTCACCGAATTCGGCGGAGGCGAACGTGTCGACCGGGTGGCCGACGTGGAGCCGCTCGCCTATCGCAGAACGATAGTCACAGGCGTGTCACGACCCTCACTCCGGGTCTCTGCATTGCCAAAACTTTACCAAGAGTTCCGTTTCACCCGTCGTCGTATCACAGGAAAAGCACTCGGAATCCCGAAAGTCGATCTTGGGCCGATTTGGCAACGATTGATGGCAAGGATCTGCCGTCCGACCTCCGCAAACGTCGCCGCACCCGCGAAATGGGCCGCCTACGGGGCTACCACGCGCCAGGCTCCGCTGTTTCGCCCGGCTTGCCTGTCCTTTTCGAACCGGGCATTCGCGAGGCCCGGCCGATCCGAGGCGAATACGCGACATCGAGCGACATCGAACAGGTGTGGGCAGACCCCGAACCCGGATTCGAAAATCGACCCCCGGTCCGGCGCCGCGCCCACTACCCCGACACCGACCGCCCCGCCGCCGCCACCGCCAGATCGCCTTCCGCTCCCACTCGCGCGTCGTACTCCGCCCGCGCCTCGGCGATGCGTTCCTGATGTTCCTCGGTCCAGGTGACCAGCGAGCGGATCGTGGTGTGCAGCGTGGTCCCCATCGGGGTGAGCGCGTAGTCCACCCGAGGCGGCACGACCGGATACACCGTGCGGCGCACCAGGCCGTCGCGTTCGAGCTGGCGCAGCGTCACGGTGAGCATGCGCTGGCTGATCCCGTCGATCTCCCGCCGCAACTCGGTGAAGCGCAACGTACGGCTCTCCAGGATCGCGATCACCAGAAGCGACCACTTGTCGGCGACCCGGTCGAGGATCTGCCGGACCTCGCACCCCTCGCGCACGTCCCACTGAAGGGCGTCGTAGTCCTCCTGGTTACTCGGGCAGGGGGTCGGTTCCTTCGAAGTGCCTTCTTCCATGGAAGTCGATGCTGCCGAAGGATGGGGTCGGTTACAAGAGGGAACCGGGTTCGTCCGAAGAACCGACCCCCGGTGCCCCGATCCCACCGCAATCCCACCCACCCGCGTCCCGAGGGGCTGTCGCATGTCCACATCCACGTCCGCACCCGGCAGCGCCACCGAATCCGCCCCCGAATCCGCCGCCGGCGACACCCCCGCCGGCCGCATGAGCCCCCGCGCCTGGGGCATGCTGCTCGTCCTCTGCGGCGCGATCTTCCTCGAGGGCATCGACATCGCGATGCTCAACGTCGCGCTGCCCACCATCCGCGAGGACCTTGGCATGTCCACCGGTGGCGTGAGCTGGGTGATGAGCGCGTACGTGCTCGCCTACGCCGGCTTCATGCTCCTCGGTGGCCGCACCGCCGATCTGCTCGGCCGGCGGCGGATGTTCCTCTTGTGGCTGAGCGTCTTCCTGGTCTTCTCCGGCCTGGGCGGATTCGCCACCGAGGGCTGGATGCTGATCGTGGCCCGCTTCGTGACCGGCGCCTCGGCTGCCTTCATGACCCCTGCCGGGCTGTCCATCATCACCACCGGCTTCCCGGAGGGGCCGCAGCGCAACCGGGCACTGCTCTTCTACGCGGGCACCGCCGCGGGCGGCTTCTCGCTCGGCCTGGTGATCGGCGGACTGCTGACGGCGATCGACTGGCGGCTGGTGTTCTTCGTACCGGTCGCGCTCGCCGCGGTGATCCTGACGGCGGCGTCGGCGCTGATCCCCCGGGACGAGCGGCCCGAGGCCGGCGGGGGCTTCGACCTCGTCGGGGCGATCAGCGTGACCGGTTCGATGTTGCTGCTGGTCTACGGCGTGGTCCGGCTCGAACACCCCGCCGACGGCCCGGGCTGGACGATCGTGGTCTTCGCGGGCGGGCTCGCCCTTCTGCTCGCCTTCGTGGCCGTCGAACGACGCGCGGCGAATCCGCTGGTACGCCTCGGCATCCTGCGCTCGGGCGCGCTGGTCCGGGCGAACCTGGGCGCGATGTTGTTCGCGGGCTCGTTCTTCGGCTTCCAGTTCATCGCGGTCTTCTACCTCCAGGAGATCCGCGGCTGGTCGACCCTGGAGACCAGTTTCGCGCTGCTCGCGGTCGGGGCGGACGCGGTACTCGCGCCGACGCTGACACCGAGGCTGGTGGAGCGCTTCGGGAACCTGCGGGTGATCCTCGGCGGGATGGTGGCCGCCGCCGCGGCGTACGCGCTGTTCCTGTCGATCGACGGCGACACCTCCTACGTGGCGATGTTCCCGACGATGCTGCTGCTCGGTCTGGCCTTCGCGCTGGCGTACGGCCCGCTCACCATCGCCGCGACCGACGGTATCGACGAGGACGAACAGGGCCTGGCCGGCGGACTCCTGTACACCGCCTTCCAGTTCGGCGCGGCGCTGGGCCTGTCGACGGTCACCGCGGTACTGGCCGGTGCGGGCGGCTCCGAGCTGGACGGCTTCCGGACGGCGCTCATCGTGCCGCTGGTCGGGGTGGCGCTGGGCGCGGCGGTGACCGTGTTCGGACTGCGCGGGCGACGGGCGGCGGCCTAGCCGAGTCGCCCCACAGCCGACGAAGCCGCTCGCCGATGCGCGAGCGGCTTCGTCGAATCGGGACTCAGGCCCCGCCCGAGCCCGCCCCCGAACCGGTACCGGCCGCCACCGTCGCGGCGGAGCCCTGTGTCGGCACCCGGCCCGACGTTCCCGGACCCGACGCCAGAACGGCCGTACTCCCGTGCGGCTTCGCCCGCCGCACCCCGATCGTCAGCACCGTGATCACGGCGGCCGCGAACATGCCCACCCCCGCGATCGTCATGCAGACGTGCATCGCGTCCACGAAACTGTCGCCGATCGCGCCGAGCGCCCTGCCCGTGGGCTCGGGAGCCAGACCCAGATGGCCGGCCGCCGACAATCCCTCGTCCGATACGGCCGCGCGCACGTGTTCGCGGTCGGCGTCGGCCAGCCCGGAGTCGGCCAGGTGCCCCGGCAGTCCCGCGCTGATCCGGCTGGTCAATACCGCGCCCAGGACCGCCGGGCCGAGCGCGCCGCCAAGTTGGCGCAGCGTGTTGTTGCCCGCGCTCGCCATGCCGGCCAGGTGGTGCGGGACACTGCTCACCGCGATCGAGGTGATCGGCGTCATGACGAAGGCGAAGCCGATACCGATCACCGCCAACGGGGCGATCAGCGCGGCGAATCCGGTGTCCTTGTCCAGCGTGTTCAGGGCCAGCATGCCGATCCCGGTGAGCACCAGGCCGCCGGTCAGCAGCAGGCCCGGGGCGATCCGCCCGACCAGCCGGCCGACCACCGGGCCGAACACCACGCCGAGACCGTTGACGAGCAGGAAGCGGTAGGCGATCTCGAGGGCGCTCAGGTGCTGGACGTTGCCGAAGAACAGGCTGAGCGAGAAGACGATCCCGACCAGGCCGAACATGGTCAGCATGGTCACCACGCCGGCGCCGCTGAAGGCCCGGGAGGAGAACAGGTCCAGCGACAACATCGGCGTCGCCGAACGGCGCTCGACCCACACGAACGCCACCAGGCCCAGCACCGCGAGCGCGAACGCGGCCAGGACCGGACCGTGCGTCCAGCCGCTGGTGCCGCCCTCGATCACGCCGTAGATCAGGCCGGAGATCGCCACGATCGCGGTGAGCTGACCGGGGACGTCGATTGCCCGGCCGTGCGCCGAGCGCGAGTCCTCCAGGAGCGCCGCCGCAATCACCGCGCCGATCAGGCAGATCAGTACCGTCGGCGCGAAGACCCAGCGCCAGGAGGCGTGTTCCAGGATCGTCCCGCTCACCAGCGGGCCCAGGGACATACCCAGGCCCAGGGACGCGGCCCACGCGGATATCGCCTTGGCCCGGGCCCGGAAGTCGGGGTAGGCGTGGCTGATCAGCGCCAGGCTGGAGGTGAGCAGGGCCGCGCCGCCCGCGCCGGAGAGGGCCTGGCCCACCCAGACCTGGGCCACGCTGTGCGCGGTCAGGTTGACGGTCGCGCCGACGGCGAGCAGGCCGAGCCCGGCCAGGAACGCCTTCTTGCGCCCGTACAGGTCGCCGATCAGGCCGAAAGTCAGGATCAGCGCCGCCATCGGCAGGATGAAGAAGTCGCTGATCCACTGGAGATCGCTCGTGGACGCGCCGAGCCCGCGCTGGATGGTCGGCAGGGACACCGCGACCCCGCCGATGGGCACGTACGAGGCGAAGACCCCGAGGCAGGCGAGCACCACGGTGAGCGCCGGCCGGGCCACGGCCCCGGTCGGCGGCGGACTCGTTGCGGACGGGGTGGACTGCGGGGTCGTGGACATGGTGAGACAGCCTTCCAAGTAATCGAAGGCTGTCAAGTTATCAGAAGCCTGCGAACTTGTATGCATACTTAGAACATGCATGCCTCCTGCGAATATGCGCGTCGTCTGGGAACATGCACCTCACCTGCGAATATGTACGTCGACGTGGCCCGGCCGGGGGACGGACGTGCCCTACGGTGACCGGTGAGGCACCCACGGGGTGCGGACCCCGGCACCCCCGGCCGTACGAAGAAGGGAAACGTGTGATGCCCGCCCACCGGGAAGTCGCCGCCGCCGCGTGGAGCGAGCAGCTGCCCCATCTGCTCTGGCGCGCCCAGCAGTCGGTACAGCGACTGCTCAACGAGCGCCTGGAAGGCATCGGCGTCTCGATCAACCAGCTGGGCCTGGCCGGTCGGCTCGACGAGAACGGCGCGTTGTCCGCCGCCGACCTCGCCCGCGCGCACCACATCACCCCCCAGAGCGTGACCACCGCGATGCTGGCGCTGGAACGTGTCGGCTGGATCGTCCGCCGCCCCCACCCGGTACACAAGCGGGTGGTCCTTCTGGAACTGACCGAACTCGGCAGCGCCGGCGTCGCCGAGGGCCGGCGTGTGGTCAAGGACGTCGACGGCATGATCAGCCGGACGATCGGCCCCGAGGCGGCCGAGGTGTTCGCCGAGAACCTGCGCATGCTCAGCGCGATCATCGACGGCCCGGACGTCCCGGCGGGCCGAATGTGGCCGGAACCGCCGCACTGAGAAGGGGGTGGGCGACCCGGGCCGCCGCGCCCACCGCGGCTCACCCGGGGGCGCCGCCTAACGTGTCCTCGGCTCCTTCGTCGGCGTTTCCTGCGACCCGGTCTTCTCTGCCCCCGTCTCCTCCGCCCCCGTCTCCTCCGCCCCGGGCACGCGGAACGCGGGGGCCAGGCGGGCGTCGGTGACCACCCGCAGGTACGGCGGGATCGTCGCGGCGGCGGCGACGGCGAAGGCCAGGAACGCCGCCCGGACGCCGAACCACTCGGCGAGCACGCCGATCAGGCCCGCGCCGACGGGGATCGCACCCCAGCCGAGCAGGCGGGCGGCGCCGCTGTAGCGGCCCATCATGTGCTCGGGGACCAGGTTCTGCGCGATCAACCGGGCGTTGACCGACCACAGCGTGCCGCCCAACCCGCCGACGAACGCCGCGCCGGCGATCGCCCACATCGCGGTGGTCACCGCCGGCACCGCCATCATCACGATCGTGGCGATCAGGTCGGCCAGCATCACCCGCCGGTGGCCCAGCAGCCGGTTCAGCCGGCCCACCAGCACCGCCCCGAGCAGTCCGCCGACGCCGAGCGCGCTCAGCACGACCCCGTACTCCCGGGCGGACATATGCATGGTGTCGTGCGCGACCAGCGGCATCAGCGCCAGCCACGCGCCCCAACTCGCGAACAACACGGTGAGGATCAGCGTCATCGTGCGCAGGAGGCGATGCCCCCAGAGGTAACGCAGCCCCTCGGCGATCTGCGCATTGACCGTGGCGGGCGCATCGAGCCCATCCGACCCACCGGACCCACCGGACCCACCGGACCCACCCTCGCCCTCCACCCCCGCCCGCCCAACCGCCCGAAACCGCCCGGTCAGCAAAAGCAGCAACAAACTCGCGGCAAGGTACGCAACCCACGTCGCCCCCAACGCCAGACCGGTGCCCGCGGCCAGCAACAACCCACCGACGAACGGCCCCGCGAACTCGTTCGCGGCCGTCTCCGCCCCGGTGATCAGCGCGTTGGCCCGCTCCCGATCCGCCCTCGGCACGATCACCGGGACCAGCGCCGCGGTCGAGGTCAGCGCGATCACCTCGGCCACGCCGAGCACGAGACCCCCGAGCCCCAGCACGACGATGCCGGCCTCGCCCGCCACAACGATCGCGAGCAGCCCCCCGATCGCCACCAGCCGCAGCCCGCCGGCCAGCCACAACAATCGACGCCGGTCGACCCGATCCACCAGCACGCCCACGTGCAACGCCACCAGCAACCACGGCAGCGACAGGGCCAGAGACACCAGCGTGACCAACGCCGGCGAATCGGTGGCCCGGGCGGCCAGCACCGGCAACACGATCTTGGTGATGCCGTCGGCCAGGTTGGTGACCACGGTGAAGGCCACCAGGACGGCCGTGTTCCGCGCCCGAGGACCGCCCTCGCGTGGTGCGGCGGACTCGACGTCCCGCTCGGTTCGCGCGCCCCGCAAGGCCATCGCCCACCCCTAACCACCAAAGCCGTTTACCGGTTGACCCGACTCTCGTGGATCCTGGCATCGACCCGCGCGCAGCGTCAACCGGTAAAAGCGATAGCCGGTTAGTCGCAGTAGGGTGGGACCGGCGACCGAATCGACCCGAAACCGGAGGCGCCGATGCCCGAGGCACCCGCCGCGGCCCTGCTCGTGCAGGCGTTCGTCAACACGGTCGACGTCGAGCTCGGCACCGACGACGTGGACACGCCCGCCCGACTCGGCGCATGGCTGGCCGAGCAGGGGCTGCTCGATCCCGACGTCCCGATCGGCCCCACCGAGTACGCCGCGGCGCTCGCACTGCGGGCCGGACTGCGCGAACGGCTGGGCGTACCCGTCGGGGACGCACCCGACCCGGACCTGCTCCGGCGCGCCGACGAGGTGACCCGCGCATTGCCCCTGGTCGTCGAACTGGGCCACGCCGACCACCCCGCCGCCCTCGTGCCGAGCCCCGAACTCCCGCCCGTACAGCGGGCATTGGCCGAGCTGACCATCGCCTGGAGCACCCTGGTCGGCAGCGGCGAGGCGACCCGCCTCAAGCGCTGCCCGGAGCACGGTTGCCACTGGGTCTTCTGGGACGTCTCCAAGAACCGCAGCCGACGCTGGTGCTCGATGCGCGTATGCGGAAACCGCACCAAGGCCCGCCGCTACGCGGCCAGACACGCCGATCCCACCGACACTCCGAGCCCGTAATACTCCCGCCGGATCCGGGAGCCCGGGATCCCGAGTGAGCATGCCTCTCGGCATCATCGTGAGCACTGCGGTGGTCACGGTGGGGGCGAACCACCCGGGGCGCGGGATGCGCGTCGGCGGCAGTCGGACAGGGTTCGGTGGGCCGGAGCGAGGTCGTCGGCGCCTGGGTTTGAGCGCAGGGTGGGCAGATGGGCGCCGGGCCCGAAACGATACCCGGCTACACCTCGCGCACTGGCGCCATCAGTGTCCGCACCGAACCATCGCAACATCTCCGGCGGATTTGTCGACCACGACGAACCACCCCGCGAGGCGTGCGTAGGCAAACACCGAGAACTCGGCCTTGACCTCGTCGTCGGCAACCTGCTCGTCGTTGACTCATCTGCGTGCGAACCCTGCGGGAGGACGGCTGAGAATGCCGCCCTCCCGGCGTCGCCGAACTTACTCGGTCGGAGTGTGCGGTCCTTCCTGGGTCCAGGCACGACGAACCTTGTGCCAGGACTCGATGAGGTCTGGGAGAGCATCGAGAACGCTCTTCAGCCCCATGATGGACAGAGTTACAACGGTGGCGATTGCCGCGACTGTGGTCGCGATGAGGGTCGTCAGCATCGGTAACGAGTTCTCCGTATCGACTCGGAGACGGATCGGACCGATGCACGCGGGCAGCCTCAGTCCGACCACGCCACAAACGGTGGTCTGGACTGAGTCGCGCCGACTGCCAAAACTCAGGTCGTAGCACGGGAGGCATGACGCCTCGACGACACAAAAATTCCAAGATCGCCACGTGAGTGTTCACGACCCGCCGTCGGCGCAGGCCGTAGCTCTATCACGACACCTCGACTGGCTGACATTTAAGACGGTCCGGTACGAGGAGTTTGGCTAGGAACTTACCTACCGTACAGACGGGTTCATGCCCAGCGCCAACTGAGTCGCACGGTCAATGAGCCGTAGCGCGCCAAGTGGGCGACCGCGACCTCGGAGACCGATCGCTGCTCGGCGGTGGCCCGTTCCGCCGGGACGAGCCATACGCCCTCGGCTATGCGGACGTGCCTGTTCCGTCTGCCGGCTGCTGCCACGCGGCGGATGCCGCGCCCGCCCGGGGCTACGGACTCGGGTTCGTCCGCTCAGGCGACGGCGTCTCTGCTTCGACATTGATCGGTGCATCGACGTGGCCGGTCAACTCGCGCTGGGGGCCCGGCGTCTGGTCGAGGCTGCCGGGCCCACGTACGTCGAGGTTGCACCGTCCGGTCGCGGAATCCACATCTGGAGGCCCGGCGACCTTGAAGGCGGGCGCGTCGTCTCGGTCGAAGGGATTTGGAACACCGCGGCTTACTGGGCCGGTCGGTACATCATGCGGACTCGAGATGCCTTTGAGGCCGCGCCCGTTGTCTTGGCCGACCTCGGGCCACTGCTTGGCCGGTCGGTCGCTTGAACGTCCGCGAACCTCGTGCCACTTGTCCGTAGTTTTCGCCACCTCGTCGAGGAGGTCGCGAACGTGAGGTAGCAGGGTTTTGAGGCCCAAGATGGCTGTGGTGGCGACGATCCCTAACGTGGTGATCCATGCAAGGACAGGGTTGCTCATCGTGCTTCTCCGACTCCTGCTGTCACGGCAGTCGAGTCGGTGGGCGGGCAGGCTCACTCAGCTCGAACACCGTAAACCGATGGCGAGACTGAGTCCTGTCGGACCGCCAAGAACTCAAGCAGGCTGCTCAGGAGCCTCTTGCACGTCATTCGCAGCAGCGAACGACCACTTCACACACTGGACACCTTCATCGCCAATGTCCGGTCTCGGCTCTGGAGTCACGCCCGGTTACGAGCGTTTGATTCGGTGTGTTGGAGCACGAGAATCGTATCGGACATCCGGCGGCCAAGGGCCGATGGGAGTTCGCGCGAACTGTGCCTCCGCGCCGCGAAGTTCGGCGCGACGGTCGAGGACCGTGCGCGGCTTCGGATGACCGTCGAGGTCCCTGCGGACGAAGCCGAGAGTGGTAAAGCCGCAGCTGGACGCGGCGAACGTGACGGACATCCGGTCGTGCCGGACTCGCCTGCACCTGCTCTGCGACTCGGGGATGTGCGACCTCCCGGCCACCTGAGCCATGGCTGGGCAGAACACCTTCGGCTCCGCGCCGACGTCGACTCACAGATGGCTCGGCGACGCTGGGCGCCTCCCGGGCCGGTCGCCGAACCGCCGGCATCACCCCGACACGGCGACTCATGCGTCGGGCGACGCTCGGTCGAGCGGAGCCCCGGCGGGTACTGGTCGAGGCTTTGCGTTGCATGCCGGGAAGGGGCTCGGAAAACCGGTTGGGGCGTGGTGAGGGCTTGGGTACGGTGGGTGGCATGTACTTCGTTCAGATCTACGGCTGACTTCGGCCGGGGCTTTGCCCTGATTCGTTCGCACCGGGCGCATGTGTTTCATGCCGGCGTCCGGGTTGTTGAGCTGTCGTGTCGATTCGCCGTGGGTTTGGAAAGAGAGTGCTCATGCCTCGTCGTTTTGGTCATGCCGTGCACACCGCTCATATCGCGATGGTTGGCATACCTGCCGTCAGTCACGTGTTGCCGGGTTTGGAAGTTGTGCGCGAGCTTGTGGATCGTGGGCATCGGGTGACCTATGCCAATGACCCGGTCGTTGCCGATCTGATTGCGCCGACCGGGGCGGAGTTCGTGGCGTATCGGTCTACCTTGCCGGTTGCGGACAATGGGTGGCCCGATGATGCGATCGGTGCCATGGGGGTTTTCCTGGATGATGCGATCCAGGCGTTGCCGCAGTTGCGCGCGGCTTACGATCGTGACCCTGCCGACCTGTACCTGTACGACATCGGTGCCTATGCGGCGCGGGCGCTTGCCGAGGTTCAGGGGCGGCCGATCGTGCAGTTGTCGCCGACGTATGTGGCCTGGAAGGGCTACGAGGACGAGGTGTTGCCCGGGATGAAGGCGTTGCCGGGGGCGGATGCCTACTGGGCGCGATTCGCCGACTGGCTCGCCGGCTCCGGGGCGACCACCATCGATGTGGACCGCTTCGGCGGCCGGCCGCGACGGGTCGTGGCCACCGTGTCGCGGGCCATGCAACCGTTCGCCGACCGGGTCGACACCGACGTGGTCGACTTCGTCGGGCCGTGCCTGGGTCGCCGTGCGGATCAGGGGGATTGGCGGCGTCCCGCCGACGCGAAGCGGGTGTTGCTGATTTCGCTGGGTTCGGCCTTCACCCGGCAGCCGGAGTTCTATCGGAGCTGCCTTGCCGCGTTCGGCGATCTGCCGGGGTGGCACGTGGTGTTGCAGATCGGTCGGTACGTCGACCCGGCCGATCTCGGCGAGTTGCCGGGCAACGTCGAACTGCACTCGTGGGTCCCGCAGTTGGCCATTCTCGAACAGGCCGACGCATTCGTCACGCACGCCGGGATGGGCGGGTGCGGCGAGGGGCTGACGACCGGAGTGCCGATGATCGCCGTGCCGCAGGCCGCCGATCAGTTCGCGAACGCGGATCGCCTCGTCGAACTCGGCGTGGCCCGTCGACTGGACACCGCGGATGCCACACCCGAAGCCCTGCGCGGCGCCCTCCTCGCGCTGACCACCGACCCGGCGGTGGCCGCCCGCTCCGCCGAACTGCGGGAGCGGGCCCGGGCCGAGGGCGGCACCGAGCGCGCCGCCGACCTGATCGAGGCCGAGCTGGGCTGATCCGGGACACCGGCCGCACGACGAAGCGCCCCGAACCCGGCTCGATGCCGGGTCCGGGGCGCCTCTTCGTGCGGAAAAGGCCCGAACGGGTGGCCGTTCAGCCCTTCAGCGCCGCCGCGACCGTGTCCGCGAGCGGGGTGGTCGGGCGGCCGAGGAGGCCGGACAGGTCGCCGGTGATGCCCGCGAGCGCGCCCTCGGAGACCCGCAGGTCGGCGTCGACAAGGAGTTCGACCAGGAATGCCGGGAGGCCGACACCGGTGAGGATCTCGCCGTACTTCTCCGCCGGCAGGTTCGCGTACGCGACCTCCTTGCCGCTCTGCCGCGCCGCCTCGGCGGCCAGCTCGGCCAGGCTCCAGTTGGTGTCGCCGGTCAGCTCGTACACCTTCCCGGCCTGGTCGTCGGCGAGCAGCACGATCGCGGCGGCCTCGGCGAAGTCGATGCGCGCGGCGGAGGCTATCCGGCCCTCGCCGGCCGAACCCGCGACCGCGCCGCGCTCGACGGCGCCGGCGAGCGAGCCGGTGTAGTTCTCGGTGTACCAGCCGTTGCGCAGCAGCACGCTGGGCAGGCCGGAGGCGGCGATTCGCGCCTCGGTGTCGCGGTGCACCCGGGACAGGCCGAGGGGGCTGTCGCTCGCGGAGTAGATCGACGTGTAGAGCAGCTGGCCGACCCGGGCCTCGGTGGCGGCGGCGACCACGGCGGCGTGGTGCGCGATCCGGTCCGCCTCGGGGCCGGTGGAGGACACGAACAGCAGCTTGTCCGCGCCGGTGAAGGCCGGTACCAGCGTCTCGGGCTTGCTGTAGTCGGCCTCGCGCACCTCGACCCCTCGGGCCGCGATGTCGGCGGCCTTGGCCGGCGTGCGCACCGCCGCGACGATCTCCGAGGCGGGCGTGCCCCGGTCGAGCAGGGCGTCGATGACGAGGCGGCCGAACTGCCCGGTGGCTGCGGTGACGACGATCATGATGCGTTCCTCTCTCCCGCGCACCGAACCCGTCGCCCGGCCGCTGTCCAAACGATGGCACTAACTTTTAGAAAGCGCAACCTGTGAGAGAGTGCAGCTTCTCGGTGAGTGCCTGCATGCGGAGAGTGCGTCACTTTTGAAAGCACTGGTTCGGAGGTAGCCTCGACAGATGCAGTCGCAGTCGCAGTCGACGAAGGGGGTAGCGATGGAAGCCGAGACCGAGACCAGGACCGGTCCGGACCCGACCCCGGAGTTCGAGTTCGACGTCTTCGCGAAGGAGTGCGGCTCGCGCACGGCCATGGAGCACATCACCGGCCGCTGGGGCGTGCTGGTTCTGGGCGGGCTCTACGACGGCCCGATGCGCTTCAACGCGCTGCGCCGTCGGGTGGACGGAGTCAGCGAGAAGATGCTCGCGCAGACGTTGCAGGCCCTGGAGCGGGACGGTTTTGTGCTCCGCGAGGTGCACAGCACGATCCCGCCCCGGGTCGAGTACACGCTGACCGACATGGGCAGTGCGACGGCGGCCAAGCTGCTCGACCTGATCGAGCACCTGGAGGGTCACATGGCTCGGGTGCTGCTCGCCCGCGAGGAGTACGACCGGACCCACGGCTGAGCCGTTCGGTCCGCGCGGGGCGGGCGCCGGCGTCCACTACGCCCGAGGGGTCGGGACCACGGGATTCACTCCCGTGGTCCCGACCCCTTCGGTCGGTCCGGTCCGGCCGGGCTCAGATGCTCCAGACGCCCGCGCCGAGCATCGACTTGATCTCGCCCGCCAGGCCTCCCTCGGGGTTGACCCGGAAGTCCAGGTTGTAGCGGGTGCGCATGCGCGCGCTCTCCAGGATCAGGTGCACCGGGTTGTCGCCGGGATGCGAGGACAACACCCGCTTGATGTCCTTCACCAGCTTCTCGTTGACCTTGGTGGTGGGCAGCCGCAGGCACACCGGCGCCTTGCCGCCGTGTTCGGCCGAACCGATGTCGAGCGGGACCAACTCCGAGCCGAACACGCTGAGCGCGCCGTCGCGTTCATTGAGTCGACCCTTGATGCTGACCGCGACGTCCTCCTCGAGGGCGTGTGCGACGAGGGTGTACGACTGCGGGAAGAACAGCACCTCGATCTCGCCGTCGTGGTCGGCGAGGTTGATCATCGCCCAGGGCGAGCCGCTCTTGTTCACCTTGCGCTGGATGCCGGTGATCAGCCCGGCGAGTTGCACGTTGCCCTCGGTCCGGCCGGAGTTCTTCAGCTCGGTGATCGAGGTGTCGCGGTGTCGGGACAGGATGTGCTCGGCGCCGTCGAGCGGGTGAGCGGAGACGTACAGACCGAGCATCTCGCGCTCGGTGGCCAACTTGAGCTTGCGCGGCCACTCCTGGTCGGTGAGCGTGAAGTCGAGCCCGACGGCCGGTTCGTCGGCCGCCTCGTCGCCGCCGCCGAACAGGTCGTATTGGCCTGCGGCCTCCTGCTTCTTCAGCCCGACCACCGCGTCGAGCGCCTGCTCGTGCACGTCGACCAGGGCTCGGCGGGTGTGCCCGAGCGCGTCGAACGCCCCGGCCTTGACCAGGGATTCGACCGCGCGCTTGTTGCAGGCGGGCAGGCCGATCTTGGTCAGGAAGTCGGCGAAGGAGTTGAACTTGCCCTTGCTCGTGCGGGCGTCGACGATGTCGTTGATGACGTTGTCGCCCACGTTGCGGATGGCCCGCAGGCCGAACCGTACGTCGGACCCGACGGCGGTGAAGTCGGCCACCGACTCGTTGACGTCGGGGGAGAGCACCCGGATGCCGGCCGAGCGGGCGTCGGCCAGGTACATCCCCATCTTGTCCTTGTCGTCGCCCACCGAGGTGAGCAGCGCGGCCATGAACTCGGCGGGGAAGTTCGCCTTGAGGTAGGCCGTTTGGTAGGACACCAGGCCGTAGGCGGCGGAGTGCGACTTGTTGAACGCGTAGCCGGCGAACGGGACCAGCACGTCCCAGACGGCCTGGATCGCCTCGTCGCCGTAACCACGTTCGCGGCAACCCGCCTGGAAGGGGATGAACTCCTTCTCCAGGACTTCCTTCTTCTTCTTGCCCATCGCGCGGCGGAGCAGGTCTGCTTGGCCGAGGCTGTAGCCGGCCAGCACCTGCGCGGCGCGCTGTACCTGCTCCTGATACACGATCAGACCGTAGGTGGGGCCCAGGACTTCGTTGAGCGGCTTCTCCAACTCCGGGTGAATCGGCGTGATTTCCTGCTGGCCGTTCTTGCGGAGCGCGTAGTTGATGTGCGAGTTCATGCCCATCGGGCCGGGGCGGTACAGCGCGGAGACCGCGGAGATGTCCTCGAACTCGGTCGGCTTCATCAGCTTGAGCAGCGCCCGCATGGGACCACCATCGAGCTGGAACACGCCCAACGTGTCGCCGCGGGAGAGCAGTTCGAAGGTGACCGGGTCGTCGAGCGGGATCTTCTCGATGTCGACGTCGATGCCCCGGTTGGCCTTGATGATCTTGATGGCGTGGTCGATGATGCCCAGGTTCCGCAGACCCAGGAAGTCCATCTTGACCAGGCCCATGGCCTCGCACGACGGGTAGTCGAAGCCGGTGATGATGACGCCGTCCTTGTCCCGCCGGTGCAGCGGGATCAGGTCGATCAGCGGCGTGGAGGAGAGGATGACGGCCGCGGCGTGCACACCGGTGCCCCGGGTCAGGCCCTCGATGCCGCGCGCGGTGTCGATCACCATCTTCACTTCGGGGTCGGACTCGTACAGCGCGCGGATCTCGCCGGCCTCGGTGTAGCGCGGGTGGTCCTTGTCGAACATGCCGGCCAAGGGCATCGACTTGCCCATGATGTCCGGCGGGTAGGCCTTGGTGATGCGGTCGCCGGTGGCGAACGGGAAGCCCAGGATGCGGCTGGAGTCCTTGATCGCGGCCTTGGCCTTGATCGTGCCGAAGGTGTTGACCTGCGCGGTGTACGCGGACCCGTACTTCTCGGTGACGTAGCGCACCATCTGGTCGCGCTGGCGGTCGTCGAAGTCGATGTCGACGTCCGGCGGGTTGATCCGCTCGGGGTTGAGGAAGCGCTCGAACAGCAGGTCGTAGTCGAGCGGGTTCAGGCCGGTGATACCGGTCAGGTAGGCCACCATCGAACCGGCGGCGGAGCCTCGGCCGGGGCCGACCGGGATGCCGTTGTCCCGGGCGTACTGGCAGATGTCGGCGACCACGAGGAAGTAGGAGTCGAAGCCCATGGGCGTGATCACGCCCATCTCCAACTCGATCCGGTCCAGCACCTCCTGGCTCGGGTTGTCGCCGAACCGGTGCTTCAGGCCCGTGGCGATCTTCTTGCGCAGGTAGCTCGCCTGGGTCTCGCCCTCCGGGACGTCGAACTGCGGCATCCGGTTGACCTCGGCGAAGACCTCGTCGTAGGGCTGGATGCGCTCGGCGATCGCGAGGGTGTTGTCGCACGACTCGGGCATCTCGGCGAACAGCCGGCGCATTTCGTCGGAGGTCTTGATGTAGTAGCCGGTGCCGGCGAACTTGAACCGGTTCGGGTCGGCCTTGTTCTTGCCCACGCCCACGCACAGGAGCGAGTCGTGCGCGTCGGCCTGGTCCTCGGTGACGTAGTGCGAGTCGTTGGTGGCCAGGAGCGGGATGTTCAGCTCCTTGGCGATCCGCAGCAGGTCCTGACGGACGGTGCGCTCGATGTCGAGGCCGTGGTCCATCAGTTCGAGGAAGTAATTCTCCTTGCCGAAGATGTCCTGGTAGGTCGAGGCCGCCTTGATCGCCTCGTCGTACTGGCCCAGGCGCAGGCGGGTCTGCACCTCGCCCGACGGGCAGCCGGTGGTGGCGATGATGCCCTCGTGGTGCTCGGCGATCAGCTCGCGGTCCATTCGGGGCTTCATGTAGTAGCCCTCGATGGACGCCAGGCTGGAGAGCCGGAACAGGTTGCGCAGGCCCTGGGGGTTCTCCGCCCACATCGTCATGTGGGTGTAGCGGCCGCCGCCGGAGACGTCCTTGCCGCCCTCGCCGTCCTCGCTCGGCGCGCGTTTGCCGCCGGGGGCCCAGAACTCGGGGCGGCGGGCGTGGCGGGTGCTGGGGGCGACGTACGCCTCGATGCCGATGATCGGTTTTACGCCGTGTTTTTTGGACGTGCCCTGGAACTCGTAGGCGCCGAACATGTTGCCGTGGTCGCTCATGGCCACCGCCGGCATGCCCTGCCGGGCCACCTCGGCGAACAGCTTGTCGTTCTTCGCCGCTCCGTCCAGCATCGAGTATTCGGTGTGGACATGCAGGTGAACGAACGAGTCAGACACGGTGTGTGAGGCTCCTCGGAGGGGCGGCGGGGACCATCCACCATAACGCGGCCGGGGGCGGCAAACGGGTGTCCGAGGCCGATGTCCGCGGTGCCTCGGCGAAGGCTTTTCCGAGTCGTTTCCTGGCCGTATCCGGGTGGGCCCGGAGTGGGCTGCGGCGGGGTTTGTGGGGCGGTTGGGGTGGGTTTGGTGTGGGATTTGGGGTGAGTCAGGCCGTTTTGGTGGGGGCGTGATCGTGGGGGTGGTCGTGAGTGTGGTCGTGGGCGTGGTCGGGCGTCCGGGTGGTGGCTTCGGCGGCTTGGGCGGTGGCCGCGCGGCGGCGGAGTGGGGGCAGGGTGGGAGGGGGTTGGCGGCGTTCGGGGAGTTCGGCGAGTAGGGCCTTGGTGGCTTCGGTGATGGTGGCGACGGCGCGCTCCACGGCCTCCTCTGTGCGGGGTGAGGTGGTCTGGACGCCGCTCACTTTGCGGACGTATTGACGGGCGGCGGCTTCGATCTCGACGTCGGTGGCGGCGGGGTCGAGTCCGCGGAGCGTCGTGATGTTTCTGCACATGCCTTTCAGGCTAGGCGGGGTGGCCGACATGTGGCCTGGGCCGGCGGTGGAGGCGGGTGTGGTCCCTGGCCGGTCTGCGGGCCGCCTTGTCCTCAAGCGCCGGACGGGCTGGGTTTGGTCGGGTTGACGGTGTCGGGTGTGGGCGCCCGATGCGCCCGTGCCGCGGTCTGCGGGCCGCCTTGTCCTCAAGCGCCGGACGGGCTGGGTTTGGTCGGGTTGACGGTGTCGGGTGTGGGCGCCCGATGCGCCCGTGCCGGCCTGCGGCCCGCTTGTCCTCAAACGCCGGACGGGCTGAATTTGGCTTGCTCGGGCCGTGACTTGGGCTGTCGGGTGTCGTTCTTCCCCGCGACCCCGCGACCCCGCGACCCCGCGACCCCGCGACCCCGCGACCCCGCGACCCCGCGACCCCGCGACCCCGCGACCCCGCGACCCCGCGACCCCGCGA
>NZ_JBHZAE010000008.1:408241-436159 GCF_042754105.1 Embleya sp. NPDC059237
CGATGGCGTAATGGCCGTTGCCTTCCTGCGGTTGGGGCGTTGGGGTTTGTGGTGGTGTGGGCTGGGAGGAGTGGTCGTGGTCGGCGGTGCTTCGGGGGCCGGGCGGTTGGTGGTTTCGTCGGGGACGCGGGATCACCGGTACGACCCCGCGACCGCCTGGCGGGTTTATCAGCAGGAGGACGGCAGCCTCACCGTGAGTACGGACGCCTGGCAGGAGGAGGCGCATACGCTGATGGCGATCCGCACCGACTGGTACGCGGATGCCGCCGCCGCGTCGGCCGCCGGGGGGATGCCGCCGGACGTGGCGGGTCGGGTCAGCCGCGCGCTCGGCGCCGAGCCGGTCGCGCCGCCGCCGTACCGCGACTTCGCCGAGGCGTTTCGCGCGGGGGTGTCGCCGTCCCATCCGGAACCGGTCGGTGGCCTGGATCTGGCCGTGCGGCATCGGCCCGCGCAGGACGAGTTCGGCGTGGGCGGCGACTGGTACGACGTGTTCACCCTCGACGACGGCCAGGTCGCGCTCGTGGTCGGCGACGTCCAGGGGCACGGCGCGGGCACGGCGCCGATCATGGCCAGGATCCGGACCCTGCTGCACGCCTACGCGGTGGTCACCCCCGACCCCGGCCGGGCCCTCGCCCTGGTGAACGACTTCCTCGACCGTTTCCCCGGCCCGGCCCACGCCACCTGCACGCTGGCCTACCTGGACCCGGCGACCGGCCGGCTCCGGGTCGCCCGCGCCGCGCACCCGCCGCTGCTGCTCGCCGACCCGGCCGGGACGCCGCGGATCGAGGACGTCGAGGGCGGTCTGCCCCTGGGCATGCTCGCGGACCAGGCGTATCCGTGTACGACCCTGACCATGGCGCCGGGCGCGACGCTGATCCTGGTCACCGACGGCCTGGTCGAGGGCCCGCAGCTGTCCCTGGACCGCGGCATGGAACGCCTGGCGCACCGCTTCGAGCGCAGTCGCGGCCTGGACCTGGAGGCGACGGCGGAGCGCCTGTTCGGGCTCGCCGATCTGACCGGTCACCGGGACGACGTGACGCTGCTGCTGGCCCGTACGACCGTGCGCTGAACTCCCCACGCCCGGGGGTGTCGAGGGCCACAAAGCCCGCGTTTGCTGGAACTTCGGCCTTTGTCGCGAGAGGATCTGACTATGCGTCAGCTCGATGTCCCGGGCGGCGCCTGGCATCTGACGTGACGTTAGCCACGTGTAAACAAAGTTCGGGCCGACGCTCGCATACTGTCCCGTACGCAGACCTCATACAGGCGTACGCAGCGCCGGTTGAACCAGGCGATTTGGGAGGCTCCACGTGGAGTTCGGCATCTTCCTGAACGGGTACACCCCCGGTCCGGCCGCTCACGATCGCGCGAGCGAGCACCTGGTGCTCATGCGCGAGATGGAATTGGCCATCAAGGCCGACAAGCACAACTGGAAGTACGCCTGGTTCGGCGAGCACCACGGTCTGGTCGAGTACAGCCACATGTCGGCCCCCGAGGTCGTCATCGGCTACGTCGCCGCGAAGACCGAGCGGATCCACCTCGCGACCGGCATCAACAGCCTGTCGCCGCGCAAGGAGCACCCGGTCCGCTACGCCGAGCGCGCCGCGATGATGGACCACATCACCGAGGGCCGCTTCGAGTGGGGTACCGGCCGCGGCGCGGGCAGCCACGAGATGGCCTCGTTCAACATCATGGACAAGAACTCGACGAAGACCGAGTGGGACGAGGTCGTTCGCGAGATCCCGCGGATGTGGGCGCAGACCGACTACACGTTCGAGGGCGACCACTTCACCGTGCCGACCCCGCACGACATCCACCCGAAGCCGTACGGCGAGTCGCACCCGCCGATCTGGGTGGCCTGCGGCAACCCGGCCACCTTCGGCAAGGCCGGCTCGATGGGCATCGGCGCGATCGCCTTCAACTTCGAACCGGTCTACAACCTCAAGGGCCGGATCGAGGCCTACAAGGAAGCCGCCGAGAACCCGGTCGAGATCGTCGGCGACTACCAGAACAACAACGTGATGATGACGAACGCCGTCATCTGTCTGTCCGACCGCAAGCGCGCCCGCGAGATCGCGCTCAGCAAGGGCCGCGGCTACCTGGTCACCCTGGTGAACCTCTACCACGACACCATGCCGAAGTCGGCGGACGCGATCACTTGGCCGTCGCCCACCTTCGACCTCTCGATGGGCGGCGACGAACTGCTCGACCAGCTGATCGAGGGCGGCTACATGCTGGTCGGCACCCCGGACGAGGTGTGCGAGCAGGTCAAGGCGTACCAGGAGGTGGGCTGTGACCAGCTCGTCTTCGGTATCAACGACGGCATGACGCACGAGGAGAACCTCGAGATGATCGAGCTCTTCGGCAACCAGGTCATCCCGGAGTTCGACAAGGACCCGGAGCACTCGACCACCAAGTACCGTCGCAACGCGGTGCCGAAGTTCGGCCGCTTCCAGGGCGCGGGCCCGGACCCCGACCTCAAGGTCGAGGTGCTGCCGACGAGCGCGGTGCTGCCGCTCCCGTACCCCACGGCGTAGCCGAGGTCGATCGGTCGCACGAGTACGAGTCACGCATACGAGCACGAGCACGAGCACGAGGCCATCGGGGCGTCCCGGTGGCCTCGTGCGTTTCGGCCGCCGGTCTCGCCGCGTGGCGCGGGAGGCGCGGGCGGATCCGGGGCGCCTACGACACCGAGGACTCGGCTCCTTCGCGCGTGTCACCGCCGCCCGGCCGAGCGCCGGCGGCCTTGCGGCGGCGCCGGTTGCGGGCGGTGACGATGCGGCGGGCGACCTCGATCAGGACGGTGATCGCCGCCGCGGTGGCCAGCCCCGCCGCGATGCCCATCAGCGGGTTGTCCTTGAACGCGCTCCCGCCCCAGAAACCGAGCAGTACGCCGTACGTCGCCCAGGCAAGCGCCGCGATCGCGGTGAAGGCCCGGAACCGCGCGACCGGGTACTCCACCATCCCGGCGACCAGCGCGACCGCCGTGCGCCCGCCGGGGATGTAGCGGCCGACCACGATCATCACGCCGCCGCGTTCGGCCAGCCATCGTTCCGCCCGCTTTCGGGCCCGTTGTCCGCGTTCGCCGTTGAGCATGTGTTTGTTCGCGAACGGCTCGGCCCAGCGGCCGATCGCGTAGGTGATGTTGTCGCCGAGGAAGGCGCCCAGCGCGCCGGCCGCGATGAGCAGGAAAAGATTGGGCGAGAAGCCGCCGGCGGTGGCGAACACGCCGCACGCGATCAGCGCGCTCTCGCTCGGCAGGATCGGCAACATCGCGTCCAGGAGCGCGGCGAGGAAGACGATCAGGTAGGCCCAGGGAGAGCCCGCGAAGTCCATGATCGGGTCGAACCACGCGTCCACGCTCGCTCCCTCGCCGGTGTGTTCGGTGCCGTTTCCCGACCCGCTCGGATGTCTGTTCGGTGGGCCGCCTCCTTCGGCGGCTACCCCGCGCGTGCGGAATCAAGGCATGGTGCGCCGATCGCTCGAACGTCTGTCACCCTTGATCCCCTCGGTTCGGCCCGACCCGGCCCGGCCCGACATCGACGCGGCCGAACGATCCGGCAGCCGAACAACACAGCCGAACAACACACAGCCGAACAAAGCAAGGGACGTGGCATGGACGCCGTTCACGAAGGTCTGGACGCCGTGCGGGCGGAGCTGGTCGGTCTCGGTCGCCCCGTGGTGGCCCTCCTGGAGCCCGGTCTGCCGGCCGAGGCGGTGCACACCCGGATGGGCGCCGGGGTGCCCGCCGAACTGGTCTCCTGGTTCGGCTGGGCCGACGGCACCCGCGAGGAGCCGGACCAGTTGGTGGACGAGGCGTCGTTCATACCGGGCTACGTCCTGGTCAGCCTGGCCGAGGCGCTGGAGTTCCGCGAGGAGGTCGAGATGGACCAGCCGGAGGGTGTGCGGTGGTTGCCGCTGCTGGTGTCCCCGGCCGCCGACTTCTACGCGGCGATCTGGGACGGGACGGACGTGCAGGTGGCCAGTTTCGTTCAGGGCGCGGACGAGCCGATGGTGTACGCGTCCATCCCGTTGATGCTGCGCACGGTCACCGAGAGCTTCCGGACCGGGGCGTTCGAGGTGGACGAGGAGGGCTACTTCGACATGCACCCGGAGCTGTGCGACCGGGTCTACGAGGCGCTGAACGGCTGATGCGTCACACGCGGAGGGGGTAATTCTCGTCACGCTCCGGCGCACGTACGGGCGCGTACGTTGCTGGGCTACCTTGTCCGCGTGCATATACCCCGCCGCCGGACCGTCGCGCTCGGCCTCGCTCCACTGCTGATCGCCGGTCTCGCCTCGTGCGGGTTGATGTCCGATTCGGGCGACTCCGGTGACTCCTCGAAGAAGGTGGAGAACGCTGCGGTGCCCGATCCGGCGGGGTCCTCGGCGGCCCCGGGCGGCGCGTCGGCGCCGCCGCCCGCGCAGGCCGCGCCGGGTACGGAGATCACCGTCGCGCTCGCGGGCGACGTGCACTTCTTCGAGCGCACGGTGCCGCGCCTGAACGCGGGCGCGGAGGGGGCCCTCGGCCCGATCGGTCGCACCCTCGCGGACGCGGACCTGGCGATGGTCAACCTGGAGTCGGCGATCACCGAGCGCGGTACGCCGGAGAACAAGACGTACCACTTCCGGGCCCCGGCGAAGGCGTTGACGGAGCTGAAGACGGTCGGCGTGGATGTGGTCAGCATGGCCAACAACCATGCGGTGGACTACGGCAAGGTCGGCCTGGACGACTCGATCGCCGCGGTGCAGAACCCGCCGATCGGCGTGGTCGGCATCGGCAAGGACGCCGATCAGGCGTATCGCCCGTTCATCAAGAACGTGAAGGGCGTCAAGGTCGCGTTCGTGGCCGCGAGCCAGGTGCAGGACATCACGAACCAGCTCTACCGGGCCGGGGCGGGCAAGCCCGGCATCGCGAGCGCGCTCCAGGCCGATCGGCTGGTACGGGCGGTGAAGGACGCGAAGGCCCAGGCCGACGTGGTGATCGTGTACATGCACTGGGGCATCGAGGGCGACAAGTGCCCGAGCACGGACCAGACCGGCCTGACCCGCAAGCTCGCCGACGCGGGGGCGGCGGCCGTCCTGGGCACGCACGCGCACGTGATGCAGGGCGCGGGTTGGATGGGCAGCACGTATGTGGGTTACGGCTACGGCAACTTCCTCTGGTACGGCACCTCTCCGTACCCGAATTCGAACGACACCGGCGTCGCGACGCTGACCATCAAGGACGGCAAGGTCGTCGGGGAGAAGTTCACCCCGGCCTCGATCGACAACCGTGGCGTGCCGATGCCGGCGACCGGCGCCGAGGCGAAGCGCATCCTGGACCGCCGGGACACCCTGCGGCCGTGCACGGGGCTGACGGCGACGCCGAAGAAGTAGCGCGTCGGGGGCGACTCGGCGCGCCTCCGCCGACCCGGATGTGCCCGGGTTCGTCCGGCGCCCTCCCGGGCTTGCTCGTGCCTGGACGGGCCCGCGGTCGTCGTATTTCCGGTGTCGGCGGTCGGCTCGGTTGCTAGGTTGGTTGCCATGTTCCTCCTGTGTGCGTAGGGCCCGCACCGGCCGCGCCCCCGTCGACGGGGTTGCGCGGCTGATTCGGCGTCCACGCAGATGCGTCGGTGCGGCCGGGCCGTGCCGACCTTTTCGGAGGAATTCCCCCTATGGCAGCCATGCCTTCCGCCGACGCGCGTTCCGGGTCGGCTCCTTCCTATGCCGCCGTGTTGCGGATACCCCATGCCCGGCGGGCGTTCGGGGCCGCGATGCTCGGGCGGTTGTCGTACGGGACGATCCCGTTGTCGTTGTTGCTCGCGGTGAAATCCGGGACCGGGTCGTATGCGGTGGCCGGCACCGTGATGGCGTTGTTCGGGGCGACGAGTGTGTTGTTGTCGCCGATGCGGGCCGGGTTGGTCGATCGGTACGGGGCGCGGCGGGCGTTGCCGCCGATGGTCGTGCTGTACGCGGTGTTGTTGGTCGGGATCGCGGTGGCCACGTGGCGGCCCGGGGCCTCGGGGGTGTGGGTGGGCGTCGCGGTGGCGGCGGCCGGGGCCTGTACGCCGCCGGTGGGGCCGGTGATGCGCGCGGTGTGGAGCGAACTGGCCCCGGATCGTGAGCTGTTGCAGCGGGCGTACAGCCTGGACGGGGTGGCCGAGGAGATCGTGTTCGCCTCCGGGCCACTGCTGGTGGGCCTGCTCGTGGGGTGGGCGCCGGCAGCGGCCGGGGTGGTGCTGGCCGCGTCCTTGATCGTGGTCGGGACGATGGCGCTGGTGGGCTCGCCGGCGGTGCGGCGGGCGGGGGAGGCCGGCGGAGCTGAGCCGGGGGAGGTGGCCGAGGGCGGGCCGGCGTCGGGTGGCTCGGGGTTGTGGCGGGCGGTCGTGGTGGCCGGCGGGGTCGGGGTGGCCCTGGGCGGGATCGATCTGCTCGCGGTTGCGTTCGCCGACGAGCGGGGGCGGTCGGCGGCGGTGGCGTGGATTCTGGCCGCCCTGTCCGTGGGCAGCGCGGTCGGGGGGCTGGCGCACGGCGCGGTGTCCTGGCGGGTGTCGGCCGACCGCCGACTGCCGCTCCTGGCCCTCGGGTTGGGGGCGTCCCTGGCCGCTGCGGGCCTGTCCCCGAACCTGTACGTCCTGGCCGCGGCCGCCATGCTCACCGGCCTGTTCGTGGCTCCGGCGATCACCACGGCCTACCTGCTCGCCGACGCCGCTGCGACCCCGAACACCCGCACCAGGGTCGGCGCCTGGGTCAACACCACCCTCAACGCCGGCACCTCGGCCGGCGCGGCGGCCACGGGCGCACTCATCGCCCACGTCCCCCTACCCCTACTCTTCCCCCTGACCGCCCTCCCCCTCCTCCTGACCGCCGCGTGCACAGCCTTCGGCACAGGCACGGGGCGCCGAAGCCGAACGTCCGCGCGAGTCGGGTGACGATGACACCTCCCTGGCGCCCATCACCTCCACGCGCAAAGCAAGTGCCGTGCTTCATAAGGACCATGACGGCCCGTCGGCTCCTTCGGTGGTCCGCGGGCCGGCGGCGCTCTCGGGTACGTGGGCGTGTTGGGTGCCGTTGGGGGAGACGGTCCAGCCGAAGGCTGGGATGTCCGGGCGGCCTGTGCTGTGCCATCGGGACCAGGCCGATTCGACTTCGGTCCACAGGGGGCGGGGGCCGTGTTGGTGGACGGTGAAGGTGGTGAGTTGCCGGCCGTCGTAGTCGACGCTTGCCCACGAGGTGCCGGCCTCGTCGCCCACCCACAGGCGGGTGTGTACGCCGTCGGCGTCGGGGGTCTCGTCCCAGTGGTGCCAGATGTCGGGTGCCATCAGGCCGATCGCGAACTCGGCGACGGGGTCGGCGCCGGCCACGTCCCAGGGGGAGAGGGTGGTGGTGCCCGGTTCGGGGGTGTGGTCGGGGGCGAAGACCTGATCCACGTCGGTGATGCGGGAGCGGTGTCCGCGCAGGTGCATGAACGCCCCGCCGGCGCGGAATCGGCCGTGTGCACGGCCCCGTTCGTCGACCGTGGCGACGAGGGTGCCGTTCGCGGTCCAGGCGCTCGCCCAGGGTGTGACGATCACGGCTCCGGGTCGGCATTGCCGGATCCAGGCGGGTGGGATGTGGGTCACGGCGGCGGTGGACAGGATTCGGTCGTAGGGTGCGCCGGTCGCCCACCCCTCGGCGCCGTCGCCCCAGACCACGGTGGGGTGCCGGCCCAGGCCCGCCAACCGGGCTTCGGCGATCCGGGCGAGGTTCACGTCCACCTCGACGGTCACCAGGCGCCGGTCGTCGTCGAGGCGGTGGGCGAGCAGTCCGGCGTTCCAGCCGGTGCCGGTGCCGATCTCCAACACCCGGTGTCCGTCCGCCACATCGAGGGCCAGGAGCATGGCCGCCACGATCGAGGGCTGGGACGCGGACGACGACGGCCACTCGGCCCCGCCGCTCCGGGGCGCCCCGCCGTCGCACATCTGCACGACGACCGGCGCGTCCGCGTAGGCGGCGGCCCACCAGCGCTCCGGCTCCCGCGCCCGATCGCACCGCTCGTGCCGCCCCCCGCCGGGCCGCCGCAACCACACGACATCGGGGAGGAACACATGCCTCGGCACCCCGACGAACGCCTGCCGCCACACCTGCGGCAACTCCCCGACGGCCTCCTCGACCCGCCGCAACAACGCGACCCGCGCCCGCCACAGAGCCCGCGCCTCGGCACTCACCCACCCCACCGCCCCTTCGGCGTCCCGGGGTTGGCAGGCTTGTCCGGCGGAATCGGCGGCGGCACAGGCTTCTCCGGCTTGTGCCCATCATCGGTCGCGGGATCGCGGTGTTTGGCCATGGAATCCCCCTTCAACAGGGTCCGGAGTCGTATTCCATGAATACGGGAAACCGCCGGCCGGCGTCCAACCTCAGTCGCGTTTCTGCATGGATTGCCGTCGAAACGCTTCGGACCATGACTCGATTTGTCGGCGAGCATCATCGCCGGACAGCGATCGGGCCGCGAAATAGTCGAACAGCTCTCGATGGTAGGCGATATCCTTGGGGTCCCGGAGGATGAGTCGACCGCTGAACAGTTCGACCGTGACCAGATGGCTGTCGTAGATGACAAATGTGTTGAACGGGGCGTCGTTCATCTGTTGCCGAAGCGGCAGTATGTGAAGCCGAATCCGAGGCAGTCTCGATATCGCCACGAGATGGTCCAATTGCAGCGCCATGGCCGAGGGATGGCAAAGTTGCCAGCGGGTGGCCGACTCCGTCAGAAGAAAGTCGAAGCGTTTCTCCCCATCATGAAGCACCGATTGGCGCTCAAGCTTCATGACCATCGTCTTCGTGGTGTCGCCTGCCGTCGGATCGACGGTGGGAGACAGGGCTCGACGCATGTACTCCGGCGTTTGGAGCAGGCCGGTGATCATCGTCGGCAGGAAGTGTCGGATGTGGTCGGCGCCGGCTTCGAGTATGGCAAGCTCGCGCTGTCGGTGGTGCAGGCCACGTCTGACCGACGTACGTACATCCTCGTACTCGGTGTTTGCGATTTCTGCCAGACGCCGAATCTCCTCGGCAGTCGCGGCATCCACCCCGAGGGCTGTCAGGATGTGTCGCACGTCCACGAGGGTGGGCAGGGTGCGCCCGGTCTCGATTCTGGAGATTTTGCTTTGCGACATGCCGCAGCGGGCGGCCAAGCGTTCGCCGGAAAGTCCGGTCGCGCTACGCAGGGCCCGTAGAGCCGAAGCGAGGCGCAACCGGTCCCGGCCTGCTTGCTGCGGGTCGAAGTTCAAGCCGAGAGATACTCCGTGAAGGGGATGGAAAGGTTCAGCGCCGATTCCTTTGCCTGCCGATAGCGATCGAGATCCGGGGACTCGAGAAGGATGCGTGCCAACTGGACGCCGTGCTCGTCGTATCGCATATCGACGACTTTCGAGTCGTCCAGCATCCAGAAATCGGAGGGCATGGGCGGGGCGTCCCGCTGTCTGGTCGTGTCGAGGATCCTGACTTCTTCACCGGCCGCGACATTGTAGTGGTATGCCGCAAATTCGTAGCGGAGATAATCGGACAACGGAGGCGTGACGATGTGTACCCGGGTGACCTTGCGCCCGCCGGCACGGTAGCGGGCGAGCCGGGTCAGCCATGGATCGTCCTCGGGCAGGTCCAGGTGCCCGGTCCTCATGAAGTCCGCGTATTCCGGTTCCTCATCACGTACGGAGTAGGAGGGCAGGGTTTCGAGTCGGAAAGCCTCGCGTTCGAACGTGTCGAGGAACGAGGCCCAGCGCTCACCATCCAAGTGCACGCGCGGCCTCCCGGAGTACCTCTTCCGGCACGGCCACGACGGCCTCGGTCGTGGGCGTTTTGTGGTCCACGAGGAAACCCTGAATGGCGATCGTGCCATCTTTGTCGGTCGCGTAGACGGTCGGACAGTCACCCGAACGGCATTCGGGGTCGCCGCCGGCGATGCGTGACAGTTTCATGTGTTGCCCTCCGTAGTTGGTCGACTACCTCAAGAGGACGCTAGAAGGGCGGGTGCGAGACGGGCAAGGGTTACCCGCGTTCGTGCATAAACCGCGGGGGGTGGGTCAGGTGTTGGCGAGGGTGGTTAGGGGTTGGCCGGTGAGGCGGTAGCCGAGCCATTCCTTTTCGTGGACTGCGCCCAGGGAGTCGTAGAAGGCGATGCTGGGGGTGTTCCAGTCGAGGACTGCCCATTGGAGGCGGGCGTAGCCCCTGGTGGTGCAGATTTGGGCCAAGTGCTTGAGGAGGGCCTTGCCGTGGCCGGCGCCTCGGGCGC
Source organism: Embleya sp. NPDC059237 (assembly GCF_042754105.1). Lineage (NCBI taxonomy): Bacteria > Bacillati > Actinomycetota > Actinomycetes > Kitasatosporales > Streptomycetaceae > Embleya > Embleya sp. NPDC059237. Next base: position 418,485 of record NZ_JBHZAE010000008.1, read on the forward strand.
CGGGGCGGACGTACAGGTCTTCGAGGTAGACGCCGTGGACGCCCTCCCATGTGGAGAACGACAGGAAGTAGATGGCGTAGCCGACCGATTCGCCGGTGGTGTCGTCCTCGGCGATCAGCGCGAAGGCGGCCGGGGTCGGGCCGAACAGGGCCGTGTGGAGTTGGGCCTCGGTGGCCTTTACCTCGTGCAGGAGCTTTTCGTAGTCCGCGAGTTCGCGGACCAGGGCGTGGATGGCCGGGATGTCGGCTGCGGTGGCTTCGCGGATCATGCCTCGAAGCTACCTCGCCCCGCCGGTCCGCTCCCGGGATTTTCCCGGCCGCCCCGACCCGGCCGCCCCCGCCCCGGCTGCTCCCCGACCCGGCCGCCCCGGTCAGGCCGTCGGCGCGATGTACATGTAGGACTTCTCCTCGCTGCGGGCCGAGATGCGCCACTCGCCGTCGACGCGCGTGAAGGTGTCCAGGTACCACAGGCCGCAGAACATCGTCGGGCCCGGCGTCTCGTCGTCCTCGCCCTTGAACACCATCGGGTTGTGGCACATCGTGCGGCCCGTGGCGGTGTCGCCGTCGACCGTGATCGACGAGTTGGCGATCAGGTGCTGGTAGGCGCCGAAGCCGGGCATCACCGAGGCCAGGAACTCCTTGGTCTCGGCCAAGCCGCCCTTGGAGCCGCCCATCGCCGAGTAGTCGATCAGCGCGTCGGCGGTGAAGACGGTGTCCAGGGCGTCCCAGTCGCCCGTGTCCACCGCGTGCGAGTAGCGGACCATCAGGTCCTGGATCTCCATCCGGTCCGAGATCTCCTGAAGCGTCAGCATGCGTGCGCCCGCCCACCTCTCCGGCTCTTCGGTGCGTCTTCGGCGTCGCCCCGGAATCACCGGGCCGACGTGCGGGCCCAACTTGACACGAACAAGCACATGGCGAAAGAGGCATGGACTCGGCGACCCGGTGAAAAGTCCATCGATGGGGTTAGTACGAAGAATGCTCGGGGGACCCGGTCCGGTACCGGCAACCGAGCCGTCGCCGGCGGCAGCCGCCGAACCGAGGGAGACATCGTGGGCAGGACGACGCGGCGACGGGTCACGATCGTGGTGACGGCGGCGGTGCTCGTGCTCGGCGGGGTGAGTGGGTGCAGCGACGACAACGGCTCGAAGAAGAACACGGACGGCGGCAACGGCAACGGCAACGTCGCCTCCGGCTCGGCGGCGCCGAGCAACGGGCCGGCGAACGACCTCCAGGCGCAGTACCAGCAGGTGGTCCGCAACGTGCTGCCGTCGGTGGTCCAGATCACCACGAAGACCGGCCTCGGCTCCGGCGTCGTCTACGACGACAAGGGCAACATCGTCACCAACGCCCATGTGGTCGGCCAGGACACCTCGTTCGAGGTCACCCTCCCGAACGCGAGCAAGTCGGTCACCGCGAAGCTCGTCGCCGCCTTCGCCCCGGACGACCTCGCGGTGATCCGCCTCGACAGTCCGCCCGCCGATCTCAAGCCCGCCCGGTTCGCCGATTCGAGCAAGCTCCAGGTCGGTCAGATCACCATGGCCATGGGCAACCCGCTCGGCCTGGACTCCAGTGTTACCGAGGGCATCGTCTCCGCCGTCGGCCGCGTTGTCAGCGAACCGGAGACCTCCGGCTCGCCGGGCGCCACCATCTCCAGCGCCATCCAGACCTCGGCCGCGATCAACCCCGGCAACAGCGGTGGCGCGCTGGTCGACCTGGAGAGCCAGGTGATCGGCATCCCGACCCTGGCCGCCACCGACCCCGAGGCCAACGGCGGCGCGGCGCCGGGCATCGGCTTCGCGATCCCGGCCAACACGGTCAAGTCGATCACCGATCAGATCATCAAGAACGGCAAGGTGGACAACTCCGGCAAGGCCGCCCTCGGCGTCACCGTCCGCACGGTGGCCGGCCCCAACGGCCGGGCCGCGGGCGTCGGCGTGGTCTCGATCCAGGACGGCGGCGCCGCGAAGGCCGCCGGCATCCAGATCGGCGACGTGATCACCACGATCGACGACCAGGCGGTCACCGACGTCTCGACGTTGTCCGAGGTGCTGGGCGGCAAGCAGCCGGGGGACAGGGTCAAGGTGAACCTGCTGCGCGGCAACGGCAACAAGGCCACGATCGATGTGACACTGGGCGAACTCAAGGGCTGAGCACGCGAATCGCCCGATCGGCCCAATGGCACTCGGTCCGACTGCACGCGGTTCGGCGGCACACGGACCCGGCGCGATCCGGCCGTTCCGCGCGCCGCGTGCCCCGGACTCGCCCCACGACCCGGCGGAAGGGACGATCTGCGCGATACCGTCCCGGTCATGACGATTCCTCAGCCGCCACGCGGGCCGGGGTCGCCGTACGGGGACCAACCTTCCGTCGACGGTGATCCACACCTGTCCTGGCACCAAGCACCCGTCACCGCACCGGGCCCGATCCCGGACCAGGCGCAACCGCCCGGCCCCGCCCACCCGCCGGCACCGCCGCAGTCCTACCCCGCAACCGCCCCGTCCTACCCCGCACCGGTGCCACCGCAGTCCTACCCCGCGACGGGCGTCGAGCCCGCGGCGCCCGGCGAACTCCCGCTCGCTTCCCGGACCATGCGGCTGATCGCCCGCACCGTGGACTACCTGCTCACCACCGCCCTGGTGCTGCCGCTGTGGTTCCTGGCCTACCACTACATCCAGGGCAAGGCCGCCGACCTGCCCACGAAGGTGGTCCGCGACTCCTTCCTGGACGTCGTGTTCGGGCGCGCCGGCGAGGCGCAACGGGCGCCGCTGGAGGCGGTGGACGGGCTGTGGTCGACCACCAAGACGCTGCTGCTTCTGCTGGTCCTCGCCCATCTCCTGGTGCCCGCGCTCTACGACTGGTACATGCACGCCAGGTTCGGCCGCACGCTGGGCAAGATCATGGTCGGCGCGAAGGTGGTCCCGGCGGGTACATCGGCGCAGGCCGTTCGCGGCCGGGTGCCGGTCGGCGCCTGGCGGGCGGCTCGGCGCACCCTGGTGGCCGTGGTGGTGCCGTGGGCCGCGGTCCTGCTCACCTGGTACGAGGTGGCGCTCCGCCAGTGGGGCACGGCCGGGTTGTTCGCCCTACTGGCCCTGGTCGGCTTCCTGGACCCGCTGGCCGTGCTCGGCCCGCGTCGGCGCACCTGGCACGACCGTACCGCCGGCACCGTGGTGGTCAACGTCAAGCTGCTCGCCCGGGGTTGGTCGGTCACCCGCAACGCGTCGGCGGCGATGGTGCAGGGCGCCCAGGGCGCCTCCACCACGATGGCCCGCAACGCCCGCGACCGTTGGCAGTCGAGCCGAGGCGCCTCCCCGGATCGCCCGAACGACCCCTCCTGAGCCGCGATCGGCCCGGGGCGGTCAACTCCCGTCCCGGGCCGCGCCGGCTCAATCCAGGATCGAGATGGCCCGGGTCGGACAGACCCGAATCGCCTCTTCCACCTGCGGCCGCAACTCCTCGCTCGGATTCTCGTTCAGGATGTAGAGGAAGTTGTCCTCCCGTACCTCGAACACCTCGGGTGCCTCGGCCATGCACAGCGCGTTGCTCTTGCACTTGTCGAAGTCGACGACGATCCTCATCTCCGGCCCTTCGTCGTGGAAGCGGTGCGATCCGGCGGATGCCTGCCAACCGGTCGGGTGTGGCAACACTCGCCGCACGCCGCGGTGTTGCCACACCCGGCGCACCCGTTGGCCTATCACGCCCACCCACGGGTAAGGCGAGCCTTTTCCCCCGAACGGGGAACCAGCCGGTGCCCTGGGGAGGTCACAAGACCGGATGAGAGGATTCCATCCCGGTACGGCCGCAGCGGCGGGCCGGCGAACCAACACGGGAGGCACGTCCATGACGGCCGACGGCGGCGCCGAGATACGTCAATTGCGTCCGGGCGATCCGCAGCACATCGGACCGTTCCGGATCACGGGTCGACTGGGCGCGGGTGGAATGGGCGCGGTCTACGCGGGGCTGGACAGCCTGGAGCGCCGCGTCGCGGTCAAGGTGGTGCACGCGCAGTACGCCGACGATCCCGAGTTCCGGGCCAGGTTCACGCGCGAGGTCAACCTGCTGCGCGCGATCAAGGGCACGTGCACCACACCCGTGCTCGACGCGGATGTCGACGCCGAGACACCGTGGTTCGCCACCGAGTACGTGCCGGGGCCGACCCTGGACAAACGGGTGAACCAGGGCGGTCCGATGCGCGGCGACGAGCTGATGGGCCTCGCGGCCGGGCTCGCCGAGGCGCTGGTCGCGCTGCATGACGCCGACGTGATCCACCGCGACCTCAAGCCGCAGAACATCATCTGCTCGCCCGCCGGACCGCGTGTGCTCGACCTGGGCATCGCGCGGTCGATGGAGGACAGCGGGCTGACCCGCACCGGCATGATGATCGGCTCGCCGGCGTGGATGAGCCCGGAACGCTTCAAGGGCCACGACAGCACACCGGCCGCCGACGTCTACGCGTGGGCGATGCTGGTCACCTACGCGGCCACCGGGGTGATCCCGTTCGGTACGGGCGCGCCCGAGGTCGTCGCGCTGCGGGTGCTCCAGGAGGAGGCCGACCTTTCCGGCGTACCGGATGTATTGCGCCTGATCGTCAAGCGCGCGGGCGACAAGGAGCCGCACTACCGGCCCCAGGCCCGGGAGTTGCTGGCCTCGGTCACCCACGTGTGGCGCGGCGCGCTCGGCACCGGCGCGGCGCCCTCGCTCGACCCGGTCGCCGACGCGACGTCGCTGATCGGCCAGTTGTGGACCACGCCGGCCTCCGGCGGCCCGTGGCAGGTACAGCAGCAGTCGCAGCAGCAGGTGCCGCAGACCCCGCCGCCGCGCGTGTACGAGGCACCGCGCGGGCCCGCGCGCTCCGGCGGCACCGCCGCGTTCGGCGCGCCGGTCGTACCGCCGCAGACCCCGCCGCCGGCCGCGTACAATACCCCCACGCACGACCCCTACGGCGCCTCGCCGACCCAACCGCCGCTGTACCGCGACTCCTCCGGCACGCACAACGCGCCCGCGGCGCAATCGGGGGCGTACGGCGCACCCTCCGGGACGCACGGTGTCCCCGCCGCGCAGTCCGGCGCGTACGGGGCGCCCTCCGGGCAGTACGGCGGCACCGGACAGGGCTATCCGGCCGGCCACCACCAGCCGCCCGCCTCCGGCACGTTCACCCCACCCCCGGCCACCCACGGCGGACACACGCCGCCGCCGACCGGTCGGGCCGCGGCCCGGCAGCAGGGCGGCACCGGTGGCGGTCGCCCCAACCGCAAACGCCTGGCGATCATGATCGGCGGCGCGGTGGCGGTGGTGGCGATCAGCGCCGGCGCGGTGGTCGCGCTGCGCGGGAGCGGCGACGACAAGCCCGAGGCGGGCACGAAGAAGGACACCAACAGCGCCAACGCCCAACCGCCGAAACTCACCGGTAAACCGGGCGGCTTCACCCAGGACATCAAGGGCATGAAGTTCGCGGTGCCCGGCACGTGGGAGCTCAAGGAGGTCAGCGACACCGAGGTGTGCGTGCTGCCGGCCGCCACGCCCGCCGCGCAGCGCACCACCTGCGAGCGCGCGGGGCTGCGGATCTGGGTGGGCAAGAACGATCAGCGCAAGGTGGACTTCAAGGATCCGGCGGGCTGGACCCTGGGCGCCGCGCCGACCTGTGTGACCAAGACCGAGGACACCGCGGCGCCGACCAGCAAGTCGGAGGGCAAGAAGCTCGCCGAGCCGAGCAAGGCCAGCCTCAAGTACGACTACGCGTCGTACAGCGTGACCTGCAAGAGCGGCGACTCGTTCCAGCCGCAACTGTGGTGGCTGCCGCAGTCGATGATCTCGTTCTCCACGGCGGGCCTGTCCCGCGAATACGACGCCGACCTGAACAAGATCCTGGCGTCCGTGGACGTGGCGGGCTACAAGAAGCCGAAGGCGTAGCCCGCCGCGTCACGGGTGGATACGGGGTGAAAGACCCGGAAGGGTCCGGAAGAACCCCGAAAGACCCCGAAAGACCTAGAAGTCGGCCGCCGCCGCCACCGGCAGGAACGGGTTCTCCGGGCCCGCCGGGAACGAACTCCAGCTCTGCTCCTCGTACAGGTTCATCAACTCGTGCTCGGACTCCTCGGTGTCCGGCCACTCGGCGTTGACGACCACGTGCACGGAGGGCTGGGGGTACTGCTCCCACCACTCCACTATGTGTCCCTCGCCGTCGACGGGGACCGGGTGGTGCTCGACCCGGTGGACCATCATGTAGGGACCGCCGGTCCACGGCCCTATGTGCGCACCGCCCAGCGGGATCGCCGAGATGGAGTCGCCGCCGCGCGGCAGCGCGGGTCCCGCGAAGTCGCCCGAGAGCAACGAGCCCACGTACCCCGTCGGGGGCCGGTCCGGCGGGACGTCCTGGTAGAAGTCCACCCGGACCCGGTACCGGATCACTCGCGTCCCCTCCGCTTCTTCTTCGTCTCGTGCTCGCGTCGGAGCCCGGCCGGCTGGTTGCGACCGGTAATACGTATACCAGCCGGCGACGGTTCCGTTCCGATGATCGTGTCGGGGCTGGACTTCCCGACGGGGCGCGGGCAGGATCACGCGGACCGGAGGCGACCTGCGCCCGGATCCTTGCGCGCGGCCGGGTTCGCCGGACGACTGCGGGGAGGCACGATGGGCGGCAGCCGGGACGCGGTGGCAGCGGCACTCGCGCGGAGCGCGCGGATCGGCGGTGCCGACCCGATTCCCGAGATGTCCCGGTTCACCGAGTGGACGATGATCGACGGCGACCTGGTGTGCCGCTACGTCTGGCACAACCTGCCCGACCCCACCGGCGGCACCACCCGCTACACGCTGCCCGGGACGGAGATCCTGCGTCGAGTCGGCGATCGTTTCGAGACGGTGGGCGAGTTTTACAACGGTGACGACGCAGACGCGATGATCGCGCGCCGGCGGGCCGCGGGCGGCGCGGTCGCCGGGGCCGACGGCGGCGAGCTGCGCGGGATCGTCGGCTGGGCGCCCGAGCCGATGCCCCGCGCCGCCGACCGGGCCGAGGTGGAGCGGGCCCTCGCCGACTTCGCCGGCCGACTGGCCGCGGCCCCCGCCCACGGCGACTGGGCGCCGGTCGCGGCGTTGTTCACCGACGAGGTACGGGTTCGCGACCACGTGGTCGGCTTCGTCGAGGGCCGGCACGCGCTGCACGCGTACATCCTGGACGGGGTGCGCCGCTCGCCGTTCACCGGCTACCGCGTCGTGTTGCGGCTCGTCGACGGGAACCGGGTCGCCGTCCTCCTCCGCGCCGAGGGCGCCGACGTCGGTCTGGACGTCAACGTGGTGCTGCACTACGCGGGCGAGGGCCGCTGGTCCTACGTCGAAGTCGTGTACAACCCGCAGCAGCTCGCCCGCGTGTCCGCCTGACAGGGTGTCGGTCCATGGACGACGTACAACGACTCCTCGCCTACGAACACATCCGTCAACTGGCCGCCCGCTACGCGCTGGCTCTGGACAGCCGGGACCTGGACGCACTGTGCGCGTTGTTCGTGCCGGACGTGCGGGTGACCCGGGAGGAGAGCGGACGCGCGGCGCTGCGCGCGTCGTTCGCGACCCAACTCGCGCCCCTGGGGGTGACCATCCTCAACGTGGGCACCCACGTGATCGACCTCCTCGACGCGGACCACGCGACCGGACACGTGTATTGCAAGGGGGAGATCCAGGAGGGGCCGCGCTGGCTGCATCAGGCGATCCTGTACCGCGACGTGTACGAACGCCGGGACGGCACGTGGTACTTCGCGCGCCGTCGGCACGACCTCTGGTACGGCGCCAACGTCGGCGCCAACCCCGCCGGACTGCCGCCGGCCAACTGGCCGGAGCGCTCCTACGGTTCGGGTACCGTGCCGGGAATCTGGGAGACCTGGCGGGAGTTCCGTCGATTCCCGGACGAAGACGCCTGAGCGGGTTCCGTTCGCTGCACAGGGGGCAGGCGAGGATCGACCGGACACTCGGCGGAAGGAAGGACCGGCCATGGCCAGGCTTCCGGACGGTGCGAGAAACGCCGCCGCGCGCACCGGCGTGCTGCTGGCCCTGACCATCGTCGCGGCGATGGTCGCGCTGCTCGGCGTCTGGGCGCACACCTGGTTCTGGGTCTGGGCGATGCTCTTCGTCGGGCTCGGCATGCTCGGCATGGCCTGGAGCGCGCTGGAGATCCTGATCGCGCTCCAGGTGGCCGAGGAGCAGCGGGACCGGGACCGGGGTGTGTATCAGGTCCGCCCGGTCGAAATGCGTCCAAGGCGGCGTTCCGGACGCTGACGCGTCCGGAACGCCGCCTTGCGGCCCAACACGACTGGAGTTTCGGTTGTGGGCTGCGGGGGGTCAGGGGACTACGCGTTCCACTGCGGCCGGGCCCAGTTCGGCGAGCTTGCGGCGGGCCTCTTCGATGTTTTTCTCGGTCAGGTCCTTGCCCTCCGCCAGGACCAGGTCCTCGGGGTCCACGGGCGTTTCGGCGCCGCTGCGCAGGTCCATCCTCGGTCGGTCGCCCTCCGGGATCTCGTCCACGGGAATGCGCTCGTCACTCATGTCGCCGTCCTTCGTTCGGGAGTGGAGTCGGTGCCCCCGCACGGCATCCGGGTACCCGCTGCGGGCGGGGCGGGAACCCCCCGGAAGTCGGCCGACAACTTTTTATACAAGCGTCATAGACAAGCGTCTTAGACGCTTGTACTGTTCCTGTCATGACCTCCACCGCAGCCAAGGCCGGCCGTAAGGAATGGATCGCCCTGACGGTCCTGCTCCTCCCGCTCCTGCTCGTGTCGATGGACATGGGCGTGCTGTACTTCGCGCTTCCGTTCATCAGCGAGGACCTGGAGCCGACCGCTCCACAGCAGCTCTGGATGATGGACATCTACGGCTTCCTGCTGGCCGGCCTGCTGATCACGATGGGCGCGCTCGGCGACCGGATCGGCCGCCGCCGACTGTTGCTGATCGGCGCGGCGGCGTTCGGCGCCGCCTCGGTGGCCGCGGCCTTCGCGAACAGCCCCGAGATGCTGATCGCCACCCGGGCGCTGCTCGGGGTGGCCGGTGCGACGCTGATGCCCTCCACGCTGGCGCTGATCCGCAACCTCTTCCACGACCCGGCCCAGCGGCGGACCGCGATCGCGATCTGGACCGCCGCGCTGACCGCGGGCGCCACGCTGGGCCCGGTGGCCGGCGGCCTGCTGCTCGACCACTTCTGGTGGGGTTCGGCGTTCCTGCTCAACGTGCCGGCGATGGTGCTGCTGCTCGCGGTCGGTCCGTTCCTGCTCCCGGAGTTCAAGGACGCCGCGGCCGGCCGGCTCGACCTGCTCAGCGCCGGGCTCTCGCTGGTGTCGGTGCTCGCGGTGATCTACGGGATCAAGGAGACGGCGGCCGAGGGTGCGGCGCCGCAGTACCTGGCGAGCATTGTGGTCGGGCTGGTCGTCGGATACCTCTTCGTGCGTCGGCAGCGCACCGTCGCCGACCCGCTGATCGACCTCGCGCTGTTCCGCAACCGGGCGTACAGCGCCTCGATCGCGGTCAACGTGATCGCCGCCGTCGCGCTGATGGGTTCGGCCCTGTTCAACACCCAGTACATGCAACTCGTGCTCGGCATGCGGCCGTTGACGGCGGCGCTGTGGTCGCTCACGGTGATGCCCGGGATCACGGTCGCGCTCACCGTCTCCGGGATCCTGGCCAAGAAGGTCCGGCCCGGGTTCCTGATCTGCGGCGGCCTGCTCCTGTCGGTGGCCGGCTTCGTGGTGATGAGCCAGGCCCGTCCGGGTACGCCGTTGGTCGTGGTCCTGGTCGGCGCCGGTCTGGTCGCCTCCGGGGTGCTGATCGCGACCACGCTGACCGCCGAGATGGTGCTGACCTCGGCGCCGCCGGAGCGGGCCGGTGCGGCGGGGGCGACCTCGGAGACCGGCAGCGAGTTGGGCGGGGCGCTGGGCATCGCGGTCCTGGGCAGCATCGCCGACGCGGTGTACGGGCGGGACATGCGCGACGCGACGTTCGACGGGGTGCCGGCCGACGCGGTGCACGCGGCGAACGACACGCTGGCGGCGGCGAGCGCGACCGCCGAGCGGGTCTCCGGCGGGGCGGGGGAGCACCTGCTCGACACCGCACGGGACGCCTTCACGCACGGTATGCAGTACGCCACCCTCGGCGGCGCGGTGCTGCTGACGCTGGCGGCGCTCGGCGCGACCTGGCTGCTGCGGGGGGTGCCGGTGCCGGAGCAGGCCGAGCAGGCGGACCCGACCGAGCAGGCGGAGCAGGTCGACGGCACGACGATCGTGAAGGCCACCGAAGGCGCCGCCGTCGTCCCGACGCACGTAGCCGAGGCGGTCGGCAGCCGCTGATGGACCACCGGTAGGACCCGAAGGCGACCTCGCGAGAGGTCGCCTTTGTGGTTGATGCGGGAAATGCCCGATGAACGAAAGCCATTGGTGTGCACGCAACCGGATAAACGCGCCCGATCAGGTCGAATCGGCATTGTTTCTCGCCATTTCGAGCGGCCTCGGTGCGCCGAATGCCTTTGCGCACAGGTTTTCCACAGGATGTGGATCTTCCTTGTGGAAGATCAGCGCGCTGCCCGGCCCCGGCTGTGGATAAACGTCTCCAGTTCGAGGTTTTCCGCGTCGGTAAAGACCCGCCTCGGAATGGTCACCGCTTGGGTGGGACCGAACTCGAAGATCCACTGGGTGTCCACGCGGCGGATCTTGCGGAAGGCGCTCCACGGGGTCTCGCTGCGGGTGCCGCCGAGCGTGGTGACGAATTCCTCGTCGGTCAGCGTGACCTCGCAGGGCACGCCGTGCATGTGCTTGTTCTGCCGGGCGGCCTGGATCGGCGCCCAGAACCGCAGTGCCAACATCGCGACGCCGAAGCCCACGAAGGCCGACGGCCACAACACCGTGGTGCCGGTCAGCAGGGCCTGGGTCACCAGCACCACCCCGAGGGCCGAGAGCACCGCCCCGGCGCCGAGCAGTCCGCGAAAGAGGCCGCGGCGGAAGGCGAGCACGCCCTCCGCGATGTCGGCCTCGGTGGGGATGTAGGTGGTCGAGATATGCACCCGGTCATGGTCGCACGGGGGTCGGCCCGGCCCGATTACGGCTGCGAGTCGGTGGGGCCGGGCCGTGTCCGGCGCGCTCGGACAGGGCCTAGGCCCTGTCCGGCGGATCTTGGCGGGTCCGCGCCGTCCGGCACCGCACCTCGCCGCACCGGAGAAACAGCCGAATGGAACCACCATGCGGCTGCTTCTCCGGCACGCCGATGCACGGCACCGGACGACGCGGCCCGATCCACCAAGATCCGCCGGACAGGGCCTAGCCGGCTCCCGCGGGCGGGGTCGGGTCGGCGGGCGGTTTCGGGGAGTCGCCGGGGCGGGCGTACCAGGTCGGTGGGCCCAGCGGTTCGACCGGGGCGGGGACGCCGCCGTTCACCTGTGGCGGGGGCGGCGAGCCCCACGGCGCGGTCGACTGCGCGGGAAGGTCGGCCCGGGCGCCGTTGGCCGCGTGCCGGGGCGGGCCCCACGGCGGCGGGCCGCTCGGCGGTACGGGACCCCACGCGGGATGCGCGGCCGGATGCCGGGCCGGCGGCATCCACCCGGGCGGCGGCGCGCCGAACGGGTGCACACCGGGCGGCGGGCCGTACGGGGCGACACCGGTCGGGGCTCCGTAGGGCGCCATGCCGTGGGGCGCCATGCCGGTCGGCGGGCCGTAGGGTGCCGTCCCCGGCTGCGTTCCGTACGGCATCGTCCCCGGCGGGCCCCACCCCGGCGGGCCCCAACCGCCCGGCCCGCCGTAGGGCATCGCCCACGGCGGCATTCCCGGCGGCGGCTTGACGTAGCGCCACCTCGGCGACGGCATCGTGTGGTCGATCACCCGCGCGACGGCCGGCTTGGCGGCCCACACCCGTTCCAGCAACTCCCGTTCCTGCCCGGGGTACTCGGGCGCCGGACCGCGCCGCGACCGACCCGCACGCCGCCGCAACTCGGCGAGCAGCGTGGCATCGGCCTGATAGGCGCGCAGCCGCGCGACGCCCTCCGGCCCCAGCGTGGTCCGCGCGGTGCGCAGCGCGCGCGAGCGGTCCGCCATCGAGGACAGCAGCAGCGGCTCGTGCGGCCGGAACCAGCCCGCCGCGACATAGCCCGGCAACTCGTCCTCGACCGCACGCAACTGGTCCCGCCGCACGACCACCGTGTACCAGATCAGCGCGCCGAGGATCGGCATCATCACCAGGAAGTACACCCCGAGGAACGCCAGTCCCTGGGTGGCCGAGCCGTTCCAGGACGCGTGCAGCCCGACCGCGCACACGTACCCGGCGAGCGGGAGCAGGATCCGCGCGGGACGCGAGCGGGCCAGGACCGCCAGGCCGAAGCCGAGTCCGATCATCGAGGTGAACAGCGGATGCGCGAACGGCGACATGATGCCCCGGGCGATGAATATGCCCCACGTGGTGCCCAGGCCGTCGCCGTTGTCCTCGCTCGCCGCGAACTCGCGGCCGAAATAGAGGACGTTCTCGGTGAACGCGAAGCCCGCGGCGCTGATCGCGGCCGGGATCAGCCCGTCCAGCACGCCGCGGAACTCCCGCCGTACGGTCACGAACAGGAGCACGACCGCGAGCCCCTTGACGCACTCCTCGACCACCGGCGCCACGATGGTCAGCCCGAGCAGTTCGGCGTCCTCCTGGCCCTTGAGGTCCATCAGCTTGTCGAACGACCAGCTGTTCGCCAGCAGCGCGACCAGGGCGCCCGCGCACGAGCCCCACGCGAACGCGAAGAGCAGGCTCTTCCAGGGCAGCGGCCGGACCCGACCCAGCCACACGATCGCGCTCACCACCAGCGGGGTGGGTACCAGCGCCAGCAACGCGCCGACCAGGAGGCCCTGGGCGCCGATGGTGTCGCCGAGCATCACCGCGATGGTGATCGCGCAGCCGAGCAACGCCAGGACGAGCGCGGTTATTCGCGCGGTCTGGTTCGCCACGAGCCGGCGCGGCCACGACTTCTCCGCGGGTCCGGGTTCGTACAGGGCGAACTCGTACGCGGCGGGGTCCGCGGGGACGGGACCGGCCGGCGTGTCGGGTCCTTGCGATGCGTCCATATGGGGTGACGATAACGCCGCGCGGGGCTGCGGCGCGCCTCTCTCGGTCGGCTGTGACGTGGTCGGTATGGGTGACCCTGCCCGGATCGGCCCGCCGCCGGCCGCGCCGGCGCGGACCCGGGGAAAACCGACCCTCGGCTCAGCGCCGGCGGAAGAGCAGATCCGCGACGCGATGGCCCTTGGCCAGCCCCTGCTGCTCGAAGCGGGTGACCGGCCGCCACTTCGGTCTGGGCGCGTATCCCTCGACGGTGTTGACCAGTTCGGGCTCGGCGGTGAGCACGTCGAGCATCCATTCCGCGTAGGGCGCCCAGTCGGTCGCGCAGTGCAGGATCCCGCCCGGGACCAGCCGGGAGGCGGCCAGCGCCGCGAACGAGGGCTGGATCAGCCGCCGCTTGTGGTGGCGGGTCTTGGGCCACGGGTCGGAGAAGAAGATCCGGATGCCGGCCAGACAGGCGGGCGGCAACATGTCCCGGAGCAGTTCGATGGCATCGCCGTTGGCGACCCGTATGTTCGTCAGCCCGCGGCGCTCGGCGTCGTGCAGCAGGCTGCCCTGTCCCGGGGTGTGCACGTCGATCGCCAGCACGTTGGTGTCCGGATCGGCCTCGGCCATCGCCGCCGTGGTCTCGCCCATCCCGAAGCCGACCTCCAGCACGACCGGCCGGTCGTCGCCGAACAGCTCGCCGAGGTCGAGCCGACGGTCCGCGACGTCGAAGCCCCACCGCGCCCACAGCCGGTCCAGCGCGTCCCGCTGGGCGAGGGTGACCCGGCCGCGACGCGGGGTGAAGCTGCGCACCGTCGCCATGTGGCGCTCCGCCGGATCGATCGACGCGACGTCCGGGACGGTCGACGCGCCGGGCAGAGGGGTTACGGGAAGAGGGGACATAAGACCAGGATTTTACAGACCGGGATTCGGCGGTGGCGGGGACGAGCGACCGACGGTCGGCGGCACGTTCGGCATGGGCGGCGGGGCGGTCGCCGGCCGGGGTACACCCGATCCCGGCGCGGTCGCCGGCCCGGGCGCTCCCGAAACCGGCCCGGGTACTCCGGAAACCGGCCCGGGCACTCCCGAGCCCGACTGCGTCCCCCACGGCCCGGGCGGCGTCCCCCACGGCCCCGGCGGTCCGGGCGGCGGCGCCGGGCGCAGCCGGAACACCGCCCAGAAGCCGACCGAGACGAGGCAGAACGTGCCGAACACCCACACCGCCCGCGTCCACATCTGCCGCGTCGCGCCGGTGGTGACCCCGGTCGGGTCGAGCAGGGTGAGCAGGAACAGGAACACCGCGACCGCGTACACCGCCGCCCAGGCCCACCGATTCCACCGCCAGATCAACTGCCCGTCCAGCCAGGTGATCGGCAGCAGGCCGAAGACCAGGCCGATCATCGCGGCGATGTAGATCTGGGTGAGCACGTTTTCCGCCAGTACCCAGCCGAAGGCCGGGGAGTCGTCGCCGGCCAGCACATGTTCGACCGGGATCCGCGACACCCACGCCGCCGCCCCGAGCCCGGCCAGCGCCCACGCGCCGAGCGCGGTGGCCCGACCCTCCTCGCGGGCGGGCAGTTGCCGCAGCCCGGCGTGGGTGAAGGCCAGGAACAGGCCGTACACGTAACCCGGCACCAGATGCGCGGTCCGCGACACCACCCCGAGCAGCACCGCGACCACCAGCGCGCCGGGGATCAGCTGCGGGAAGGCGCGGACGCGGGAGAGCCGGCGACGGTACAGCTCGGCCGGCCCCGAATAGGCGAGCACGGTCAGCGGGACGGCGATCAGCATGGACAGCGCGAGCGCGTACGTGGCCCGGTCGAAGCCGATCGTCGGCTCGACCGCGACCGTGCACAGCGCGGACAACACGAGGAAGACGAGCACCTGGAGCCGAGGCGCACGCGGCATCGAGCGCGGTCGGGCCGCGCCCGGGCGCAGTCGGCGGCGGATCCGCAGCCGGTTCTCCTCGATCGTCTTGTTGACGAGTTCGGCGGCGAACCCCACCAGCGGCAGGGCGAGCGCGGTGCCGGCGCCGGCCACCACCAGCGGGCCGGGGTGGTCGAGCAGGTCGCCGGGGGAGGGCAGGTCGAGGGCGGAGTCGGCGCGGTCGGCGGGGCGTGGCGCGAGGGCATCCGCCGTGCGGGCGCCCGGGAGCACGGTGAACGCGAAGCGCACCGTGCCGTCCAGCCGTTCGGCGGCGCAACCGGCCGTCAGTTCGGTCGGCCCCTCCGGCAGGTCGGCGGGCAGGGTCAGCTCGGCGTCGATCCGCCCATCGGCGCCGACGGGTACCCGAGCCACGACCCGGTCGCCGCGCCGCAGCGCCACCTCGGCCGGCGCGCCGTCGATCGGGGCGGCGCAGCCGGTGAACCCGGCCCCGCTCGCCCGGATCCGGTCGCCACCGGCGCGCGGGGCGGACAGGGTGAACGTGGCGGGGGCGAAGGTCACTTGGGCGTCGAGCGTCACGCCGGCGTCCACCACGCCGAACCGGGCGTCGTCGGAGAGGCAGGCCACCGAGAGCCGGTGGGTGCCCCGGGTGGGCGTCTGCGGGAGGTGCACCCGCAGTGCCCGGGTCTCGGTCGGCTCGGCAGGGGCGTAGAACGTGGTGACGAAGCGGCCGTCCCACCGGAGTGCGCCATTGTGGTTGGCGGTGGCCGCGCCGCAGCGCAGGTCGGTCCAGACGGTGACCAGCCGGTCGGGCCCGGCATCGGCCGGGTCCACCACCAGGCGCCGGCTCGCCAGGTTCGCGGGCGGCGGACCTGGCTTGGGGAAGCCGTTCGGGTTGCCCTGCTCGCTCGCGGGATACTCGAACGTGGTCTGCGCCATCGGCGGGAGGAACGGCTCCGCGCCCCGGTTCGTGCACAACGTCCGGAAGCCCTGGTTGCCGAGGTAGATCGGCGGGTCGAGGGTGAAGCGCACGGTGAAGCCGTGGTCGGGGTCCAGCGGTACGTCCGCCGCGATCAAACGGTCGGCGCCCTCGACGTTCGTGCGCAGCCGCGCGTCGAAGCCGATCAGGTCGATCCGCCCGGTGGGGCAGCCGGTGTGTCCGGTGCCCCGGATCGTCACCACGTCGCCCGGCCGCAGCGGCCCGCCGGGGGACACGGTCAACCGCGCCCCCGGGGTGTCCGCGCGGGCGGGCGTCACTCCGCCGAACAGCGGTGCGAACAGCGGTGCGCACAACAGCAGTACGACGCCCGCGAGCAGTGCGCGCAGGACGACGGGTCTCACGGCCAAGGCGGTTCCCCCGATCGGCAGGCCGGCGACCATGATCCACGGGCGACTACCGTTTGGCGAGTTCGCCCAGCCGTTCCGCGACACGCTTCGCGATTTCGTCGCCGATCGGCAACGAGGCGGTGGCCGCCGGGGAGGGCGCGTTCAGCACGTGGATCGTGCGCCGGCCGCCGGTGATCAGGAAGTCGTCGACCAGCTCGCCGTCGGGCCGCACCGCCTGGGCGCGCACCCCGGCGGGCGCCCGGACCAGGTCGGCCGAGGTCACCTCGGGCAGCAGCCGCTGTACCTCGCGCACCATCGCCGGCTTGGCCACCGAGCGCAGCAACTCGCCCGCGCCGTAGCGCCAGTGCCGGCGGGCGATGTGCCACATGCCCGGGTAGGCGAGCGTCGCGGCCAGCTCGCCCGGCGCGATCCGGGCCCACGAGTAGCCCTCGCGGCGCAGTGCCAGGACCGCGTTCGGCCCGACGTGCACGTCGCCGTGTATGCCCCGTGTCAGGTGTACGCCCAGGAATGGGAAGGCGGGATCGGGCACGGGGTAGACCAAGCCGCGCACCAGGCCGCGCCGGGAGGGCACCAGTTCGTGGTATTCACCGCGGAAGGGCACGATCCGGACCGGCGGCGGGTCGCCGGCGAGTGCGGCGATCCGGTCGCTGTACAGCCCCGCGCAGTTGACCAGGACCCGGCCGCGCAGCTCGCCGAGGCGGGTCTGCACGACCACCTCGTCGGCGTGTACGGCGAGGTCGACCACCTCCGCGCCGGTGCGCAGCGAGACGCCGCGGTCGTGCAGCAGGCGGACCAGGGTCCGGCACACGTCGAAGTAGTCGACGATGCCGGTGGAGGCCACGTGCAGGCCGCCGACGGACAACACGTGCGGTTCGTGTTCGCGGACCTGCTCGGTGGTCAGCTCGGCGACCGGCACACCGTTGGCCAGGCCGCGCTCGAACAGGGTGCGCAGGCGCGGGAGTTCATGCACGCTCGTGGCGACCACGAGCTTGCCCGGGACGTCGTGCGCGATGCTGTGCCGGATGCAGAAGTCGACCATCCGCCGGGCGCCCTCGACGGCGAAGCGGGCCTTGAGGCTGCCGGGGCGGTAGTACAGGCCGGAGTGGATCACGCCCGAGTTGCGGCCCGTTTGGTGGGCCGCCCACGAGGTCTCCTTCTCGACGACCGCGACGGTGCGCCCCGGGTCCTGTTCGGTGAGTGCGTAGGCGGTGGCGAGCCCGACGATTCCGCCGCCGATCACCACCACGTCGTAGGTCAACGTCATCAGCACACCTCCGGCCTTCGACCCTAGCGCGTGTCTTCGAACCCCCGTCGGGCTCCACGACGCCCGGCACCGCACCTCGCCGCCCCGGAGAAACAGGCGAATAGAACCACTATGCACCTGCTTCTCCGGCACGCCGATGCACGGCA
>NZ_JBHZAE010000009.1:0-40362 GCF_042754105.1 Embleya sp. NPDC059237
GCTTCTCCGGCACGCCGATGCACGGCATCCGCCCTTCGGGCTCCTCGCTGCGCTCACGCCGCGGAGCCCGACGGGAGATTGAAGACACGCCCTAGTCCTGGGGCGGGGTGGTCCGGGGGGCGAAGGGGAAGGACTCGCGTAGGGACCAGTTGCCGTCCTCGTCGCCGACCACCAGGTCGAGTCCGGCGACCCGGGCGGTGAGGGGCAGGCGGGTGGCGACCTCCGCGGCCAGGGCCCGCAGTTCCTCGGTGTCCTGGCCGAGGGCGACGGTCAGGTGCGGTCCGACGTCGTCCGGATCGTCGAGGTAGGCGCCGCCGTAGGGGAGGTAGTCCGGCCAGCGGTCGGTCACCGCCTCGATCAGGCGCAGCACCGGCTCCGCCGGATCGGGGGCCAGCCACAATCCGCGATGGAACTGCCCGATTCGCTCGAACACCAGCTCCATCGCCGGCTGCGCAGCGGCGATCGTGCCCAGTGCCTCCAGGTCCGCGGCGCCGATCTCCGTGGGCGGCAACCACGGGTACAACACGGTCACATGCGCCGGGATGCCCTCGGCGACGCGCGGGTCGTACCGCTCCCGCCAGGGCTCGACGACCTGTTCCACATCGGGAACCAGCAACACAAGCGCACTGACCACAAACCGCTCGCCCATCCCCGAAGTCTACGGTCCGACATCGGCCCCCGTGCCCACAGGCACGCCCGGCTCGGCGGCGGCGCCGGCAGGATGCGGCGGGCCCGACCCGGCATGCGCCGGGTCGGGCCCGTTGTCGCGATGAGTCGACGTCCGGTCAGCTTCGGCGGCTACGCCGCTTGTGGGTCAGCCGGATCAGGACGGCGCCGGCCAACAGCAGGACGACCGCGCCCAGTACGAGCGGTGCGGTGGGGCCGCTGCCGGTGGCGGGCATCCGGTCGGCCGTGCCGTGGTCCGGTGCGGATCCCGGTGGGTGCGGGTCGTCGGGGAGGGCCGGGTGCGGAGACCGGGTGTGGTGCGTGGGTGGGCTCGGGATCGTGCTCGGGTGGGCGGAGTGGACCGGGCACGGGGTGGGCATTTCGGGGCACGGCGTGAACGTAGGCGTGGCCGTGGTGGTGGCCGTGGCCGTGGCCGTGGGTGTTGCGCTGTGCGTGTGGGTGGGCTTGGGGCTGTGCGTGTGGGTGTGCGTGGGCCTCGGAGTCGGGCTGTGGGTGTGGGTGTGTGTCGGCGTGGGCTTGGGGCTGTGCGTGTGGGTGTGCGTGGGCGTCGGAGTCGGACTGTGGGTGTATGTCGGGGTGGGCGTGGGGCTGTGGGTGTGCGTGGGCGTCGGAGTTGGGCTGTGCGTGTAGGTGTGTGTCGGGGTGGGGGTGGGGCTGTGCGTCGGGGTGGGACTCGGGCTGTGTGTGTGGGTCGGAGTCGGGCTCGGGCCGGGGCCGACGACCGTGATGGTTTCGCTGTCCGGCGGTGAGGTCACCGGGCGTTCGGTGGTGGTCCCGGTCGCATAGGCGGTGTTGACGACGTGTCCGGCAGCCGCGTCGGCCTCGGTGACCACGTACGTGCCGGCGCAGAGCGTGACCGCGCCCGGGGTTTCGCGCGGGGTCAAGGTGGTGGCCTGGCACGTCACGTCGGTGAGTCGGTCGTCGTGCACGGCGAGGGCACCGACGTCGGCGGCGGAGGTGTTGGTGACCGTGTAGGTGTAGGTGACGCGGTCGCCGACGGTGTAGTCGCGGTTCTCGTCGACCTGCTTGCCCAGCAGCAGTCCGTACGTGTCGTCGAGCGGCAACACGACCCTGGACTCGGGCGAGGCGACGTCGTCGCCGCCGACGGTGCCGTGTGCGATGGCGGTGTTGGCGAGGTAACCGCGCCGGATGTCCGCGGCGGTGATCGTGTACGAGCCGCGGCAGGTGGTGGTCGCCCCGATGGCGAGGGTGGTGACGGGGCAGGTGACGGTGCCGACGGTGGGGTCGGTGACGACCAGGTTGGCGATGGGCACGTTGCCTGCGTTGGTGACGACGAACTCGTACGGCACGTCGGTCCCGGCGGTCACCGGATCCGGCAGCGGTGTCGAGCGGTCGATCTGCTTGACCAGGTTCAGCTGCGGCAGCGCGACGAGGCTGTGCGCGGTGACGTGCCGGATCAGGTGTACGTCGGTGAACAACCCGGTCGACGCGGCGAATCCGAACTTGTAGGTCGCGGGCACCGGTTGTGGCACGGGCATGGAGAGGACGCGCTGCGCTCCGGCGCCGAAGTCGATGTCGACACTGAGCTGCGGGTCGGGCGTCGGGGTGATGCGGACGGTCACGGTGCGGCGCGAGGGGACCAGCGCGGTGTCGGCTTCCTGCGGCGTCGCCGTGGGCGGCAGGTCCGCCACCGTGGTCGGACCCTGGAGGGTGCCGGGCAGCGTCGAGTTCCACGGGCCGGTGGTCGTGGTGTTGTCCGTCGTGGCGCCGAGCCAACAGTAGCCCTGGGTGCCCTGGCCGGGGCCGCGGACGGTGACCATGTTCGCGCCGGGCGCCGGGACACGAAACGCGGTGCCCGCGGGCGAGCGAGTCGCGCAGCCGTCGCCGCGGTGCTCCCAGTCGCCGAAGTAGTTGCCGAGGACGTCGAGGCCGACGCCGAGGTAGCCGCCGTCGACCCCGGGCAGGTACGGGTTGGCGGGGTTGTCGTCGGGCAACTTCTGCGCGTAGCCGAGGCTGCCGCCGAACGCGCCGGGCCGGGTCAGGGACGCCGCGCCGTCGACCAGGAACATGGCGATGCCGTCGGCGGGCGACGGCGAGGTGGTCCCGCCGTATTGCCACTGCTCGAAGGTGAGTTCGAGGCCACCGTTGGCGGGGAGCGGGGAGTCGTACAGCACGGCGGCGGAGCGGTCGTTGCCGGCATCGGTGAGTCGCAGGTAGCCCAGCGGGGCGGCGCCGTTCGGCGGGACGGGACCGATGGCGCCGCCCGGGCAGCCGCCGACCGGCCGGGGGCCGGGCCCGAGCGGGCCGCCGGCTTGCGGGGCGCCGGTCAGGCACGCGTC
The DNA here is from genome assembly GCF_042754105.1 of Embleya sp. NPDC059237. Taxonomy (NCBI): domain Bacteria; kingdom Bacillati; phylum Actinomycetota; class Actinomycetes; order Kitasatosporales; family Streptomycetaceae; genus Embleya; species Embleya sp. NPDC059237. The sequence continues at coordinate 2,988 of NZ_JBHZAE010000009.1, forward strand.
GCCGGCGGCGATGAACCCGGCCCGGGCGGTGGCGCCGGTGAAGGTCTCGTCGAGCAGCAGGGTGCCGTCGGACGCGACCGGCGCGACGTGGTGGCTCTCCCGGGACGGGTCGGCGATGAGTACACCGAGCGGCACCGCGAGCGCGAGAAGTGCGGTGCCGCAACGGACGAGTGGCGTGGACCAACGCCGGGGCCGGACCTTCGCGGGCATGGTTCGGCATCCTCTCGGACAGGGTGGGGACGAAGCGGAACCCTGCCCGGGGCAAAACACAACCAACCGGATGATCATAGGAATCACCCGAGGGGCTCAAGGCCCTTCGAACGGGGAAGCGTTCCTCGGGGTGCGCGCACAACACGGCTCCGGTGGACGCGGGGTCGCGTCCACCGGAGCCGTGTTGTGGCCGTGGCGTTCGGGCTCGGTCAGCTCAGGGCGCGGGCGTCGCCGGCAATCTGTCGGGCCTTGGGGGCCGCGATGGTGCGGCCGGACTGGTTCTCCGCCCAGTTGGCCAGCTGGGGGTACTGGTCGTGGGCGAGCATGGTGGTCAGGGTCGCCACCGCGACCCGGTCGGCGCCGGAGGTCAGGATCAGGTGGGCCAGGCCGGTGCGCGTGGCGGTGATCGTGAAGGTGGATTCCGCGACCGTGGTGCCGCCGGGGCCCTTGGCTTCGGCGCGCAGGGTGTGTGTGCCGAGGGGGAGCGCGGTGGTGTCGATCGGGGTGCCGGCCGCGAACTCCTTGCCGTCCAGGGTCAGTCGCACCGACTCGGCGCCGGTGGTGTCGAGCGCCGGGACCGGGGAGGCCGCGCGTTCGACGTGGGCTCCGGCGGCCGGGGCGAGGATGCGCACCGTCGGGGCGGCCGGCGTCGGCGGTGTGCCGTTCTGGCGCCACGCCGCGTTCCAGCCCGCGAGTTCGGCCGGCCGGTTCGTGATCACCGCGTCCACGCCGCCCGCCTCCAGGGTCTTCCACCCGGCGGCGTCGTCGACCGTCCAGACCATCACCGCGACGCCGGCGCGATGCAGGTCGGCGACCACGCCGGGGCGGGCGGCCAGGCCGCCGGCCGAGGGGTTGTAGGCCTTGAGGTCGAGGCGCTTGGCCAGGGTGACCGGGTCCGCGTCCAGGGCGCTGCGGAGCAGGCCCAGCGGCAGGTCGGGCGCCAACTCGTGGGTGAATTCCAGCGCGTCGACCTCGAAGCTCTGGACGAACACCCGGCCGCTCATTCCGGTGTCCCTGATGTCCCGGATGATGCGGGCCACTTCGTCCCGGGTGTGCTTGCCCTTGATCTCCAGGAGCAGGTTGCCGCCGCGCGTGCGCAGGTCGTCCAACTGGGCGCGCAGCGTCGGCACCCGGGCCCCGGTGTGCAGCGGGGAGAACCACGAACCCGCGTCCAGGGCCGCGAGTTGAGCGGCCGTCAGGTCGCGGACGCGGCCCTTGCCGTCGGTGGTCCGGTTCACCGTGTCGTCGTGCAGGATGTGCGGGATGCCGTCCAGGCTCGGCTGTACGTCGTTCTCGATCCAGTCGGCGCCGGCCCGGCGGGCGGTCTCGTCCGAGATCAGCGTGTTCTCCGGCGCGGCGGAGGACGCGCCCCGGTGGGCGACGACCGACATCGGCGCACCCGGTGCCCGCAGGTAGGCGTTGGCCTCCGGGGCGAGCGTGGTGACCTTGACGTCGTCGAAGGAGACGCGCGCGCCGTTGACCAGGAGCGCCTGGCCGCCGTCGGCGGAGCGCTGGACCCGGGTCGTGCGCAGCGCCTCGCGCCCGTCCACGATCAGTCGGGCCCGGCCGCCGTGCACCTCGACCGCGACCCGTACGTCGCGGCCGGTGCCGGCGGCGGCCGGCGCGGAGCCGGTGTCGGTGACGTTCCAGGCGTTGGCGGTGGTGCGCTGGGCGAATTCGAGGCCGTTGGCGGCGGTGGTGCCGGTACGCATGGTGGCAATCGACCACGGTGTGTTCCCGGTGGCCGGGACGTCCAGGCCGAACGCGGTCCAGCGGGCCGCGTCGACGGCGCTCTCGAAGCGGGCGACCGCCTCGAAGCGGAAGTCCTCCAGGTGTCGGCCGAAGGTGATCCGGCTCTGTTGACCGGAGTTGGCGGACGTACCGACCAGGCGGCCGTTCTCGACCTTCCAGTCGCCCTCGACCGCGCGCCAGCCGGCGGGCAGCGCGGAGCCGGCGAAGTCCTCCGAGACCACCACGTCGCCGACGGCGGGCGCGGCCCGGGCCGAGTCGGGCGAGGCGGCGACCGAGACGCCGGCGAGCACGGCGGTCGCGGTCAGACCCAGGGCGGTGCCCAGGGCGCCGGCCCGGAGCCGGGAGCGGTGCCGCCGAGGCAGCCGGAACGGTGACGCGGGTGTCTGTGCAGGCATGCCCGAAACGGTAGGGATCGCCGACGAACCGCCGACCACACGTGCCTGAAGCCCGGACCAACGATCGGGTCCGCCGGGTGTCCGGCAGCCGACAGACGGGCGAACCGCCTATCACGTCACATACGCCCCGAGCCCGCCGAAGCCGCCCCCGCGTACCCCGGGGCTCCGGTTGCCTTCCCGGCCCGCTCCCTTCCCCGCCAACCTCGGCCCGCCTCAACTCCGGTGTGCGCCAAGCGTTTCGCAAGCGTTGCGCGATACACCTGCTCTCGACGAAGCCGGCACGGTGCGATTCGACCCGGTTCGTCGCCCTCCGGGCGTGACGGTGCTACGGCTGCTTTCGGCCAACCCGAAGTAGTGGGGGGAAGATGCTAGGCACAGTCAAATCCTTCCTCCACGATCTCCCCGGGAGCACATCGCCTGCGTCGCCGACCACGAATCGGCATGAGGACCCTTCAGGAGAGTCGATGAGTTCAACCGCATTCCCCGAGCTGGATCCGGCCGCACCCCTGGCCGCTCCGGTGGACGCCCGAATCGTGCACATGCCCGCCTCGATTGCGGTGATCGCCGGCGAACACCGGTTCTCCTACCGCGAGTTGGGCGAGCAGGCCGATCTGGTCGGGGCGCGCCTCGCGGCGGCCGGGGTGACCAGGGGCACCCTGGTCGGGGTCTGCCTGCCCCGCACACCCCATCTGGTCGCCACCCTGCTCGCGATCCTCCGCGCCGGAGCCGCGTACGTACCGCTCGACCCCGAGTACCCGCGCGACCGGCTGGAGTGGGTGATCGGCGACTCGCAGGCCCCCGTCGTGGTCACCGACCACGCCCACGAACACCTCCTGGCCTCAGCCGCGACCAGGCTCGTGCACGTCGACGGCCCGCCGCCCGCCGATCCGACGCCCGCCCGCGCGGTGACCGGCCCGGACGATCTCGCCTACGTGCTCTACACCTCCGGCTCCACCGGCCGGCCCAAGGGTGTCCGGGTGACCCACCGCGGGGTCGTGGCGATGTTGCGCTGGGCGGCCGACACCTATCGGCCCGACCAGGTCCGCGGGGTGTTGTGCTCCACCTCGGTGTGCTTCGACATCTCCGTCTACGAACTGTTCTTCCCGCTCGCCGTCGGCGGCACGGTGATCCTCGTCGAGAACGTGCTCGCGCTCGCCGACGCGCCCGCGCGGGACGAGGTCACCCTGATCAACACCGTGCCCAGCGCGATCGCCGCGCTGCTGCGCGGTCCCGGACTGCCGGCCGGGGTGCGCACGATCAACCTGGTCGGCGAGGCGCTGTCGCGGCGGGTCGCGGACCAGGTGTACGCGTGCCCGCAGGTCGAGGTGCTGTACAACCTGTACGGGCCGACCGAGGACACCGTGTACTCCACCTGGGCCGTGGTGGACCGTGCCGACCGGGCCGAGCCGCTGATCGGCGTACCGATCCCCGGCACCACCGCCCACGTACACGCCGAGGACGGCGCCCCCGTCGCGGACGGCGAGTTGGGCGAGCTGTACCTCGCGGGCGACGGCCTCGCGCAGGGATATCACGGCCGCCCCGACCTGACCGCCGAGCGCTTCGTCACGGTGGCGGGGGAGCGCCGCTACCGCACCGGCGACCTGGTGCGACGCAGACCCGACGGCGCGCTGGAGTATCACGGCCGGGTCGACCAGCAGGTCAAGCTGCGCGGCTTCCGGATCGAACTCGGAGAGATCGAGGCGGTGTTGACCGGACACCCCGGAGTCCAGGCCGCCGCCGTGGTGCTGCGCGAGGACGCGGCTGGACCGTTCCTGGCGGCGTTCGTGCAGCCCGCCGCCGGGGCGACCGCTGCCGGGCCGGGGGCGGCCGGGCCGGGCGCCGAGGCGACTGCCGCCGGTCCCGCCGACCTGCGCGCCCACTGCCTCACCCGGCTTCCCGCCTACATGCTCCCCGACGCCGTTTCCCTGCTCCCGGAGCTGCCGCTCACCCTCAACGGCAAGATCGACCGCAAGGCGCTGCCCGAGGCCACCCGATCCCGCTTCGTGGCCACCGAGTTCATCGGCCCCCGCACCCCCGCGGAGACCCGCGTCGTGGCGATCTTCCACGACGTGCTCGGCGTGCCCCGCATCGGCGTGCACGACCCTTTCCTCGACGCCGGCGGCAACTCGCTCCTGGCCGTCGGACTGCTGGCCCGCGTCGAGCGGGAGTTCGGGATCCGCATCCCGCTCGACACCTTCTTCGCCCTGCCCACTCCCGCCGCCGTGGCCGAACGGGTCGAGCGGGCCGAACCGGGCTCGACCGGGCCCCGGGTCGAACCGCCGTACCGCGACCCGCGCACCCCCGTCCTGGTGAGCACCGTCCAACGCGAGTTCGCCACGCACGAACTGGTCGCCCCCGGCAGTGCGTTGTACAACGTGCCGCTGCGGATCCGGGCCACCGGCGCACTGAATCCGGTCGAACTGAGTCGAGCACTGGGCGAACTGGTGCGGCGCCACGAGGTGTTGCGCACCGCGCTGATGTTCCGCGCCGGCGCGCCGGTGGCCGAGATTCGACCGCCCTACCCGGTCGAGGTGCCGCTGCTGGACCTGCCGGACGCGGACCCCGCACAGGTCGAGGCGGCGCTGCGCCCGTACGCGCGCCGGCCGCTGGACCGGGCCGAGGGCCGGCTGGTGCGCGCGGTCGCCGTGCGCACCGGCCCGGACCGGTACGAACTGCTGCTGGTGATCCACCACATCGCGATGGACGGCTGGTCGATCGGGCTGCTCCTGAACGATCTGGCCCGGGCCTATCAGGGCCTGCCGCTCGGCGAACCCGCGCTCCAGTACCGCGACGTGGCCGCCTGGGAGCGTCGGTACGCCGACGCGCACGAGGACGAGGCACGTCGCTGGGCCGCCCGGTTGGCCGACCTGGGCCCGGAGCAGTACATCCCCGGCGATCGCACACACGCCGACCCGTTCGACCCGAGCGGGGCCCGGTTCGCCCGCCGCCTCGACGCCGGCCTCGTACGCGCCGCCGAGGAGTGGGCGGCCGGCGAGGGGGCCAGTCTGTACATGGCCATGCTCGCCGCCCTCGGCATCCTGGTGAACCGCTACACCGGCCGCACCGACCAGGCCGTGCTCACGCCGTTCGCGGTCCGCCCGCTGCCGGAACTGGAGGATGTGGTCGGCCCGTTGCTGAACACGGTGCCGCTGCGCTTCCGGGTCGAGGGCACCGACTCGTTCCGCGAGCTGGTGCACCGGCTGCGCCCGATCGTGCTCGACGCGCTCGACCACAGCGCGCTGCCCTACCTGGAGCAGCTGCGCTTCGCGGGCGTGGCCGGCGCCGACACCTCCACACCCGTGTCCCAACTGCTGCTCGCGGTGCAGAACCACCCGGGCGCGGCGGTCGAACTACCTGGTCTGACGCTGGAGTTCCTGGAAGAGATGTGCAACGGCGGGGCCAAGACCGACCTGTCGATGTTCGTCGAGTTCCCGGCGAGCGGGCCGCTGCTGTCCGTGGAATACCGCACCGGGCGCTACGACGCGGCCTCGATCGCGACGATCGTCGACCACCTGATGGCGATCCTCGCCGAGGGCCTGGCCGCGCCCGACCTGCCGATCGCTGAAACGATCATGCTCGATCCGGCCGAATACACGCGGGTGGTCGAGGCCGCCAACCCCGCCCCGACCGCGCACCCCGACGTGTCCCTGCCCGAGCTGATCGCCGCGCAGATCGCCCGCACCCCGGACGCGATCGCCGTCTCCGCCGAGAGCGGCACCCTCACCTACAACGAACTGGACGCTCTCGCCGCCCGGTTGGCCCGCACCCTGCGCTACTACGGCGCCGAGCGCGGCACCCGCGTGGCGGTCGCCATGCCCCGCAGCCACCTGCTGCCCGCCGCGCTCCTGGCCGTGTTGCGCACCGGCGCCGCCTACCTGCCGATCGACACCGACCAGCCGATCGCCCGTAGCCGGGCCCTGCTCGACGACGCCAAGGTCACCCTGATCGTCGGGGAGAGCGCGCACGCGGCCGGGGTGCCGCTGTTGGCCGACCCCGGCTACGACGTGGTCCTCGTGGACGGTGACGAGGTTCGCCTCGCCCCCGCCGCCACCCCGGACCCGGGCATCGAGGCCGAGGACCCGGCCTACCTCATCCACACCTCCGGCTCCACCGGCCGTCCCAAGGCGGTCGCCGTCCCGCATCGTGCCATCGTCAACTTCCTGCTCTCGATGGCCCGCGAACCCGGACTGACCGCCGCCGACACGATGGCCGCCGTCACCACGCTCACCTTCGACATCGCCGGCCTGGAACTGTGGTTGCCACTCGTGGTCGGCGCCCGGGTGGAGATCGCCGACCGGGAGATCAGCGCCGACGGCCGCCGACTGGCCGACTGGCTCGACCGCCGCGGGGTGACGGTGTGCCAGGCCACCCCGGCCACATGGCGCATGCTCCTGGAGGCGCACTGGCCCGGCCGCCCCGGCCTGGTCGCGCTCTGCGGCGGCGAGGCACTGACCGGCGACCTGGCCGGCGCACTGCTGGACCGCTGCGCGCGGGTGTGGAACATGTACGGCCCGACCGAGACCACGGTTTGGTCCACCCTGCTGCGCGTCGAGCGCGCCCACGCCGCGATGCGCGTGGTCCCGATCGGTACGCCGATCGACAACACCCGGGTGTATGTGCTGGACGCGGCCGGCCGCCCCGCACCCGTCAACGCGCCCGGCGAGTTGTGCATCGCCGGCGCCGGTGTCGCGCTGGGCTATCTCGGCAACGCCGAAACCACCGCGGAACGTTTCGTCCGCGACCCGTTCGGTCCGCCCGGCGCGCTGATGTACCGCACCGGCGACATCGCCTGCCGACGCCGCGACGGATCGCTCGAATTCCACGGCCGGGCCGACCACCAGGTCAAGCTGCGCGGCTTCCGGATCGAACTGGGCGAGGTGGAGGCGGGGTTGACCGCACTGCCCGAGGTGACCGCCGCCGTCGCGAGCGTGTGGGACGCGCCGGCCGGGCCCACCCTGGTCGGCTACGTCGTCTCGGAAATTCCTTTCGTCGCCGACGAGTTGACCGCCGCCCTCGCCGAGCGGCTGCCCCGACACCTGATCCCCGGCGTACTGATCCCGCTCGACGCGCTGCCGCTGACCCCCGCCGGAAAGATCGACCGGAAGGCCCTGCCGGAGCCGCGCCCCGGCGGCAGCGGCGCACCCCCCGAGGGCGACTGTGAGGAGATCCTGGCCGAGATCTGGCACGAACTGCTCGGGCCGGCCCGGATCGGCCGCGACGATCGGTTCCTGGGCCTGGGTGGCAACTCGCTCCAGGCACTGCGGATGGCGGCCATGGTCGAGGAGCGCTTCGAGATCACCTTCCCGCTGCGCGTCGTCTTCGAGGCGCCGAGCCTGGCCGCGATGGCTCGCCGGATCGAGGACATCCTGATGGCCGAACCGGAGGACCCCGGAGAGTTCGACGACCATCCGGACGTCGTCGACCACACCGGCCCGACCGAATACCCGGACCCGAGTGTGCGGGACGTACGATGACCGACTCCGAGGAGATCCTGACCACACGCCCCGACCCCGACCGGGATCCGGAGCGCGCCCGCCGCGAACACCTGCGCCGCCGACTGGCCCGGGCCCGATCGGCCACAACCCGGGCAGAGTTGACCCCCAGGCCCGCCGACGTGCCCACGCCGCTGTCCGCCGCGCAACGCCGGATGTGGTTCCTGGCCCAGTACGAACCCGACGGCGCGGCCTACAACATGCCGCTCGTGCTGCGCCTGACCGGCCGCCCCGACGAGGCCGCGCTCGGCGCCGCGCTCACCGACGTGGTGGCCCGGCACGAGGTGCTGCGCACGGTGTACCCCAGCGTGGACGGCCACGTGCTGCCCACCGTTGTGGACGTCGACCGGTTCGCGATGCCCGTCCTCGACCTGCCGGAGCCGGACGTAGCGGACCGGCTCGCCGCCGAGGCCCGCCAACCCTTCGACCTGGCCGAGGAACTGCCCATCCGGGCGGCTCTGTTACGCTCCGACGACCGCTACGTACTGAGCGTGGTGCTGCATCACATCGCGGCCGACGCCTGGTCGGTGGGCGTGCTGTTCCGCGAGCTGACCGCCGCGTACACCGCCCGCCTGGCCGGCGGTGAACCCGAACTGCCGCCCCTACCGGTCCAGTACGCCGACGTCGCCTACCGCCAGGAGACCACCCTCGCCGCCGAACTCGACCGGCAGCGCACCTGGTGGCTGGACCGGCTGCGCGGCGCACCCGCCACGATCACCGTCCCCACCGACCGCCCGCGTCCGGCCGTGGCCGACACCACGGGCGAGCGCATCCAGGTCTCCCTCGGCGCGGACCGCTCGCGCCGCGTCCGGGCCCTGGCCGAACGCACCGGCACCACCACGTACATGGTGCTGCTGACCGCTCTCCAGGTGGTGCTCGCCCGGTACAACGGCGGCACCGACGTGACCGTCGGTAGCCCGGTGGCCGGACGTACGCACCGCAGCACCGACACGTTGATCGGCTGCTTCGTCAACACCCTCGCGATGCGCACCGATCTGTCGGGCGAACCGAGCGTGCGCGAACTGCTCGACCGGGTCCGGGAGGGGACTTTCGCCGCGTTCGCCCGCCAGGAACTGCCCTTCGACCGACTCGTCGACGCGCTCGACCTCGAACGCGAACTCGCCTACACACCGCTGTTCCAGGTACTGCTCAACGTGCACAACCAGACCTCCGTACACCCCACGCTGCCCGGCGTCGAGGTCGAGTGGCGCGACACGTACACCGGCGCCGCGAAGTTCGACCTGTCGATCGCCGTGCTGGACACCGGACCCGCGGACGAGTTGCGCGCCGACCTGGTCTGGCGCAGCGCGCTCTACGACGAGTCCACCATCCGGCGCACCTTCGGCCACCTCGCCACCGTCCTGGACGCGATGGCGGCCGACCCGGAACGGCCGGTGACCGAACTGCCGTTGCTCACCGCCGCCGAGGAGAGCGCGCTCGCCGATTGGAACGACACCGCACGCGCGTGGGACACCGCCGCAACCCTGCACGGCCTGATCGAGGCCCAGGCCCGTGCCACCCCGGACCGACCGGCGGTGCGCGGCGCCGACGAAACGCTCACCTACGCGGAACTCGACGCTCGCGCCGCAGTGTTGGCCCGGCGGCTGACCGCCCTGGGGGTCGGCCCGAATCGTGTCGTCGGGCTGTTCGTCGAGCGCTCGGCCGCGCTGATCGTCGGCATGCTCGGCATCCTCAAGGCCGGCGGTGCCTATCTGCCCCTCGACCCGCTCTACCCCGACGACCGCATCCGCTCGCTCCTCACCGCCGCCGACGCCGTCGCCGTGGTCGCCACCGCCGATCTGCACGCCCGCGTCGGCGACACCCTGCCGGTGGTCGCCCCCGACCCGGTCGCCCCTGCCGATCCGGTCCCGGTCTCGGACCCGGCCGTCCCGCCGACACCGGTCGACGCCACGGACCTGTGCTACGTGCTGTTCACCTCCGGCTCCACCGGCACGCCCAAGGCGGTGGCGGTCGAGCACCGCAACTACCTCAACTACCTGTACGGGCTGCGTGAGCGAATACGGCCCGGACGGGCGGCCGACGGCCGGCCGTGGAACTGGGCACTGGTGTCCACCTTCGCCGCCGACCTCGGCACGACCAACGTGTTCGGCGCGCTCACCTCGGGCGGCTGCCTGCACCTGCTCACCCGGGACCAGGCCACCGACCCGGACGCGTTCGCCGCGTATCTGACGGCGCATCGCGTCGATGCGATGAAGCTGGTGCCCAGTCACCTGGAGGGACTGGCCGCGGTCGGCGGCCGGTTCACCGACGCGCTGCCGCGCGAGCTGCTGATCTGCGCGGGCGAACCGCTCCGCGCCGAACTGCTCGACCGGATCCGGGCGGCGCGGCCGGAGTTGACCGTGCACAACCACTACGGGCCGACCGAGACCACCGTCTCGATGCTCGGCGCACCTGTCACCGAGGTGCCCCCCGGCGCGGCGAGCGCGCCGCTGGGGCTGCCGTTCGGCAACGTCGGCGCGCATGTGCTCGATCCGCTGCGCCGACCGCTTCCCGTGGGCGTGCCGGGCGAGTTGTACGTGACCGGCGCGGGGGTGGCCCGGGGCTATCTCGGGCCGGTCGCGTCGACCGCGGAGCGTTTCGTCGACCTCGACGGGCGGCGTGCGTACCGGACCGGCGACCTGGTCCGGCGGCGCCCCGACGGCCTGATCGAGTTCCTGGGCCGGGCCGACCACCAGGTCAAGATCCGCGGCTTTCGGGTCGAGATCGGCGAGGTGGAAGCCGAACTCGGCGCGCTGCCCGGGGTACGCGAGGCGGTCGTGGTGGCCCGCGGCGAGGGCGCGGCCCGCAAGCTCGTGGGCTACGTGGTCGTCGAGGCCGCCGCGCCGGCCGGCCGAACCGCCCCCGACGGCGCCACGATTCGTGCCGCCGTGCGCACCCGTCTGCCCGATTACATGGTTCCCTCGGCGGTCGTGGTGCTGCCCGCACTGCCCCTCACCCCCAACGGCAAGGTGGACCGCGCGGCGCTGCCCGAGCCCGACCTCGCGCCCGCCCCGGATACCCGCGTCGAGCCCGTCACGGCCACCGAACAGGCGGTGGCCGCCACCTTCGCCGAGGTACTCGGCACCGGCGACATCGGCGCCGGCGACGACTTCTTCGCGCTGGGCGGGGACAGCTTCTCCGCCGTCCGCGCGGTGCGTGCCATCGGGCGGGGCCTGTCCATCATCGACCTGTTCCAGCACCCGGTGGTGGGCGAACTCGCCGCCCTGATCGACCGCCGCGCCGGCGGCCCCGAACCCGACGAGGGCGATCGTTCGCTGATGCACCGGCTCACCCGGGACGCGGGGCCGACCACGCTGTCCCTGGTCTGCGTTCCGTACGGCGGCGGCAGTCCGATCACCTTCCAACCGCTCGCCGACGCGTTGCCGGCCGGACATCGGCTGTACGCGGTGGAACTGCCCGGACACGATCCGGGCCGGCCCGACGACGAGCCCGAGCAACTGGACGCGCTGGCCGACCGGTTGACCGCGCAGATCGTCGCCCGGATCCAGGGGCCGATCCTGCTCTACGGGCACTGCCTGGGCGGCGCGTTGGCCACCGCGCTGGCCGCGCGCCTGGAGGCGGCCGGCGCGGAACTGCGCGGTCTGGCGCTCGGCGGCACCTTCCCCGCCGCGCGGCTCCCGGGCCGGCTCGCGGCGTGGGTGGCCGCGCGGCTGCCCGGCGACCGCATGCTCTCCGACCGGGCCTACCTCGACTATCTGCGCGCGATGGGCGGCTTCACCGACGTCTACGACGAGGCGGAACAGCGTTTCCTGATCCGGGCGTTGCGACATGATGTGCGCCAGGCGGAGGACTTCTACACCCGCGCCTACGGCGACGAGCGGCCCGTGCCGGTGGCCGCGCCGATCCTGTGCGTGGTCGGCGACAAGGACCGGGCGACCCTGCTGTACGAGGAACGCTACGCGGAATGGGAGCACTTCGGGCCGCGCGTCGAACTCGCGGTGATCCCGAGGGCGGGCCACTACTTCCTCAAGCACCAGGCGGGCGAGTTGGCCCGGTTGCTCGGCCGGTGGTCGGCCGGGCCGGCACCGACGGCCGAACTCCTCTCCGCGCGACCGGCGGCGGCCCGGCCGAATCTGGCCACGTTCGCCAAGGTGGCCGGCGGGCAGTTCGTGTCGATGATCGGTACCGCGCTGTCCACGTTCGCGCTCGGCGTCTGGGTCTACCTGCGGACCGGATCGGCCTTCGACTTCGCGATGATCTCGGTGGCGGCGGTGTTGCCCGCGGTGTTGCTGCTGCCGATCGCCGGGGCGGTGGCGGACCGGATGGACCGGCGGCGGATCATGATCGTCACCGATACCGCGGCCGCCGCCGCGATGCTCTCGCTCGGCGTGTTGTTGTGGACCGGATATCTCGACCTGTGGCACGTATATGTGGTGGCCTGCGTCGGGTCGGTCTGCAACGCCTTCCAACGGCCCGCCTACATCGCGGCGATCGCCCAATTGGTACCCAAGCGCTACCTCGGCCAGGCCAATGGCCTGGCCCAACTGGGCACCGGATCGGGCGACATGCTCGCCGCGCTGGCCGGCGGCGTACTGGTCGCGGCGGTCGGGCTGCACGGCGTCGTGTTGTTCGACATGGCGACGTTCCTGGTCGGGGTGACCGTACTGCTGCGGGTGCGCTTCCCGGACACGCTGTTCGAAAAGCGTGAGGAACCGCTGCTGCGCGAGGTGGTGACGGGCTGGCGCTATATCGTGCGGCGGCGCGGACTGGTCGCGATGGTGGTCTTCTTCGTGGTGTTCAACTACCTCTTTGCCGTGGCGACCGTGCTGGTGACCCCGATGGTGCTGGCCGACGGTTCGGCGGTGACGCTGGGTGTGGTCACCGCGGTGGGCGGGATCGGCGCGGTGCTCGGTGCGCTGGTGATGGCCCTGTGGGGCGGGACCGCGCGGCGGGCCACCGGGATGATCGGCTTCACCTCGGTGGTCGGCGTGGCCGCGGTGTTCGCGGGCAGTCGGCCCGAGCCGGTCTTCGTCGCGGTCGGACTGTTCGTGTTGTGGGCGGCGCTGATGATCCTCAACTCGCACTGGATGGCGCTGATCCAGACCAAGGTCGGGATGGAGTTGCAGGGCCGGGTGCTGGCCACCAATCAGATGCTGGCGATGTCCATGATGCCGCTGGGCTTCCTGACCGCCGGGCCGCTGGCGGACCGGGTGTTCGAGCCGCTGCTGCGCTCCGACGGTACGCTCGCCGGGTCGTTGGGGCCGATCCTGGGCACGGGGCCGGGGCGCGGTACGGGGCTGTTGCTGGTTCTGGTCGGCCTGACCCTGGGTGTGTGGGGCCTGTTGGGGCTGGCGTACCGGCCGCTGAGTCGGATGGAGGACGTGTTGCCGGACGCGGTCCCGGACGTGGAGATCGGCGACAAGGACGCCATCCAGGCGGCGGCGGACCGGCAGTTGGCGGAATCGGGGGCGTCGCCGACGGGCTGATCGATCGAAAAGCGGGGCCGGGCGGGCGCGATCGGGGCCGCCCGGCCCTGTGGGTCACCGGGCCGGGCCTGCGGGTCACCGGTGCGGTGGCGTTGCCGCCAGGGGCAGCAGGATTTCGTCGATCAGGCGGATCAACACGGCCGCGTCGACCGGGTGTTCGGCGAAGACGGTCTGATAGAAGGCCATCGACGGCAGGACCAGGGCGAGCAGGTCCGGATCCCGGTCCGGATGCACCTCGCCGCGCTCGCGTCCGCGCGCCAGCAGCGGTTGCAGGATGACCTGCCACTGGGTGACGAAGCGTTCGCGCACGACGCGGGCCAGTTCGGGATTGCCGGGCAGGATCGGCAGCAGCGCGACCACGGCGCGCGCGTGCGCCTCGTCGATGTGGTCGGCGGTGTCGGCCAGCATCGCGATCAGGTCGCCGCGCAGCGTTCCGGTGTCCGGGACCGGCTCCTCGGCGTCCGCGCCGGCGCACAGCGCGGCCTCGGCGATCAACGCCTCCTTGGACGGCCAGCGCCGGTACAGCGTCGCCTTGCCGGCCCGAGCGCGGGTGGCCACGGCGTCCATCGTGAGCCGGTCGTAGCCCTGCTCGATCAGCACGTCCAGCGCGGCACGCATGATCTCGGCGTCGCGGTACGCGTCGCGCGGTCGCCCACCGCGCCCGGCCGGAGTGACGGCGGGTCGCCGCAGCGCACCGTTGTCGAGCGGCGCGGCGGGGCCTGCGGGCCCGTCGACCTCGGTGTCGGGCATGGCCGCCTCCTCGTGCTGCTCGGGGTGCTCGTGGTTTTCGTCCCGCCGTCGCGAGTCGTCGCGGCGGTTCTCCCAGAATCCCACCTTCGGGTCGCGATCCGGCGGGCTGCCCGGCATGATCGATATCGGAACTCTTGAGTTCCGGAACTCATTCGTTCTACGCTGGAAGTGGATCGACGCGTCGAGCGATCCCGGGACCGCCCCATGCGCTTCCGTCACTGCCCGTGAAAGGCCGTCGCCATGACCGCGCCCACCTCCGCGACCCCGACCATCCGACCGGGTTTGTGGACCGTCGATCCGCAGCGCAGCCGAGCCGGCTTCGCGGTCAAGAACTTCCTGGTTCTTTCGGTGCGCGGGGCGTTCCCGATCCATGAGGCGACGGTGTCGGTGAGCCCCGACGGCGAGCCGACCGAGGTGCGCGCCCGGATGGACGCGGCCGGGTTCACCACCGGCAATCGCAAGCGGGACGCGCACGTCCGCAACCCCGACTTCCTGGACACCGAGAGCCACCCCGACGTGCTGTTCGCGAGCACCGAGGTGGCGCGGCCGGGCGCGGACGGCCCGTGGGTGATCCGGGGGCTGCTCACGATTCGGGGCCGGGCCACGCCGATCACGCTGACCACGTACACGGTGCAGACGTCCGGCACGGCCGCCACGGTCCGGGCGACCGGGACGGTGGACCGCTTCGAGGCGGGCCTGACGTACGGCAACAGCTTCGGCGTGAGCCGCCTGGCCACCCTCGACCTGCACGCCGAACTCGTGCACGCGGGTTGACCGTTAGGGCCGGGCGTTCAGCGGGACGCGGGCGTACAGCGCGGCCGGGTGCGGGCGGCGTACGACCGGGCGGCCACCGCGAGCGCGAAGCCCAGGCCGCCGAACGCGGCCCCGCCGAAGGCGATCAGCCACAGGGTGCCGGAGCGGGTGCCGCCGATGAGAGGGTCCGGATCGGGGGTGGGGAGTACGTCGAGCGCGGCGAGGGGGGCGTACACCGACAGCAGCACGCCGTACAGGGCGAGCCCGAACGCGGTGAGCGCCGCCGGCACCAGCGGCAGGAGTCGGGGCACGTGACGGCCGCCCACCCACGGCAGTGGACGAGGGAGGCGCTGCCCCCATGGGTACAGCAGCCCGGCGATCAGGAAGAGGGCCACGCAGGCGGCCAGTACGGTCGCGTCGATGCCCACGTCGGCGAGCGCGCGCACCGGCCGGGAGTCGTCGGCGTGTGAGGCCTTCCAGCGTTCGGCGGTGATGCCGAGGGCGTCCCCGCCCAGCGTCCAGACGGTTTTCACGGCCATCCACGGCAGGAGGCCGGTGGTCAGGAGGAACGCGGTGCGCCGGGTTCGCCGGGACGCGATCGACGGTGCGGGCCGCTGTAGCGGTGTATCGGCGCGGGCGGCGACATGGGCTTGGCCGCAGTCGGGGCAGGTGCCGGTGGATCGCCGGTGGTGGGCGAGGGCGAGCGTGGTGGTGAGGATCGTGCTGAGCAGGACGTGCGCCAGGCCGGTCGCGCTTTCCACGCCCGCGCCGGCGGTGATCGTGACCAGGTAGGCGGGCAACGGCGCCATGCCGAAGCCCAGGACGGGGATGGCGCCGAGCAGGACGCCGGCGACGCCGCGGGACGCTCGCCGCGTGCGCGGTGCGAGGCAGGCCGCGGTGCCGGCGAGCAGGGCCACCAGCGCGAGGGTGTACTGGACCACCGCCGGGTGCGCGGAGTGGGCCTTCCACGGCACGGCCGTCCCGGTCGCGGCCCACGTCACCTGGACGACGGCGTACACCGCCGCCGCCACGATCGCCGCGCCCGGTGCCCACACGGGCCGGCGGCGCAACACCCGCGCGGGGATGGCCGATTCGGCGACGGGCGTGGGAAGAGAAGGAGCCACGACGACCTCCGGACTCGGATTCGGGCAGGGCCTCCACCCTCGCCGCACAGCCGCACGGCGTCGTCGCCCGACGGACCGCCGCCGCGTCCCCCAGGCGGGGGACGCCCGGCTCCCCCAAAGGTCGCCGCGCCCGGCCGCCGCCCCGATCCGCCCCGGCCTACACCCAAGCGTCCTCAAACGCCGGACGGGCTGGATTTCGCGGACCGGGTGCTTTCGGCCCGGTCCGGCGCGGCTGGGCCTGGTCCGCGGTTGCGATTGTGCGTGAGGCCAGCTGTGTCGAGACCAAACCACAGCGAGGAACGTTCGTGCCGGCACGCGACAAAGACGCCGAAGGCTAAGGTCGGTCAGCCCCAACCCGTGTTTTCGGGCGGGGGCTGACACGGTGCTATGCGCCGGACGCCGGTCCGATCTCCACTCGGCCGTTCGGCCCGTCGAGCCACGTCGACTGACCGTCACGGGTCACGGTGATCCCGTGCTGTTCTCGCGGGGGTTCGCCTTGATCGCGCCACGCTTCGTACGCGGCTTCGATTTCCGCCCACAGATCACGTGGTCCGTGCTCGTTCACTTCGAATGAGTCCGCACCCGGCTTGTAGTCGATGGATGCCCAGGACTCCCCATCGGCGTACCAGGTCGCGAACCTGTCGCCCTGCCCGAAGTACGTGCGGTGCTCGACATCGGGTAGACGCAGACCGATTGCAAAATCGGCGTGTTCTTCCCTGATGGGTCGCGGGTCCGTCGTGGTGTGTCGAACCCGGCGCGTCTTCGGGTCCGGGATGACGTCACCCACGAACCGTCGACCGTCGAATGCCGAACGCTGCGATCGGGCCCACATGAAGTTCACGTTCCCCACGAACGGACCCGATGCCGTGCCGTCGCCGTCGACGACCAGACGCAGCAGTCCACTGACGTTGTACGCGTTGCCCCAGGGCGTGACGATTACCCCGCCGGGCGTGGTCTGCTCTACCCACGCGTAAGGCACGCGTCGTACCGCCATGGTCGCGATGAGGCGGTCGTACGGCGCGTCTTCCTTGTACCCCTGCAACCCGTCGCCGACAATCAGCGTCGGCTCGAAGTCGCCGGCAAACAGCGACTCTTGTGCCTGCGCGGCCACGTGCGGATCCACCTCGATCGATGTCACCCGGCCACGTGTGAGCGCGGTAGACAACAGCGCAGTCGACCACCCCGTCCCCGTGCCGAGTTCGAGCACGTTGTGATCCGTGCGCGGGTCGAGCTGTTCGAGCATGAGCCGAACGAGGGATGGCATGGACGCAGACGAAGTGGGGATCATGTGTCCGGCGTCCGTCCCGTCATCCACTTGGGTGACCAGCGGGATATCCGCCGCTACCGCGTTTGCCCACGCGTCCGGGTCCGTTCTGCGGTCGATCCGTGCGTCGTCGTCGCCCGCCCACACCACGTCGGGGATGTACGGAAGACGCGGTGTGTCCGCGAACACACGTGCCCATACGGGTCGGGCGTTCACTTGTCCTTGTCCGGCTTCGTGGGGTCGTTCGTCGGGATCGGCTTGTCCTTCGGCCACTGCCCGTCCTTCTGCCGTTGCGGGGTCTTGCCGTCCCCGTCTTCGCCCGGCTTTTCGTGGTCGGCCATCGTCGTACCTCCCGAGTTGTCGAGTCGGTATCCATGTTGTGCCTGCCAGCCGGTCGCGGGATGCCGAATACCCATACGGGTTAGAGCTGTTCCGCTTCCGCCGGCGGGTGGTCCAAGTCCCCGTTGGGGTGGTCCGGCCGATGATCGGCACGCCGGACGCTTGCGGGTACGAGCGGTTGCGCGTGGACCGGTCCGCCGGAATCCGCGGTCGTGTCCGCGGTCAGCCTGGACAGCGGTGCCGTCCAATTGGATCGGTGTATCACGTGGGGGCGCACGATGCCCCAGAGCACCCCCGTATGCGTGTTCGGTCGCGTATCCATGAGCACCCCGGACGGATACGGCGGGTCCTGATCGGGCCGGACGGCGAAATCCATATGCCGCACGCCGGCACCGATGGACGGAGCCCGACGCCCCGCCGGCGAGAACTCCCGCCACTCCGACACGTGCCCTCTCCTTTCCGGTTGGGTGGGGCAGGGGTCCGACCAACGGTGGACGGAGGTTGCCGGTTCACCCTGCCCCCTTCCGCGCACGGATCGGCCGTACGCGGGTCAGGTGTCGTCCCGCCGGACGGACACCCGTTCAGTGGGCCCGGACTGGGTCAGTCGAGCCGGTTGCAGGTGGCCGGGCAGTTCTTGCACTTCATCGGTGTGATGCCCAAGTGCGTTTTGCCAAGCGGCTGAAAGTCGTGAACGCCGTCCGCGGCACCGGGACATTTATCGCTCATGGCGCACTTTCTTGAGTAGGTGAATAGGGGGCAGACGCCGCCGGTTCGGGGCGTCGATCCGTTGGTCAGCCCGGCGGATCGACCTTGTGGGCCTCGGACTCCCGGACCGTGCACGGCACGCTGCTACCGCCCGGGAAGACCATCAACACGCGGTCGTCGACGAGCCCGACGCACGTCACCACTTGGTCGACGCGAGCGGCGGGGAAGTTGTGGTTCTGACCCGGTAGCGAACCGACCCAATCGCCGACCTTGATTGGCTCGCGTACGCGGCGGGGTTCCTCGCGGGGCGCCGAGGGTGCGCGGCACGATGACGGGGATGACCACACCATCCGTGGTCACGGCGTAATCGGTCGCGCGCCGTGCGGACTGCTTTGGCATTTGCTCCTTCCTTCGCGGGGGTTGGTGCCCGCCGCGCCGGACAGTGGGAGCCATACCAGCTCGGCGCGGCGGGATCGGGTGCCCGGACGTCCAGGTGCGGGCCCAGACGTCAGGGCAGCCAAGTAACCGCTCGCGGTGGCTTGTTGGGGTCCGGGTAGCGGCAGTTCGGTGAGCACGCACACGACGAGTCATGTCCGGCGCCGTCGTTGAATCTGGAACGACGCGCTGAACTTGCGCAGCTCGGACAACCTTCGTGCGGGGTATGACTGCGTCCCCCGACCGCACCTGGTTGCGATTCCGTCGCCGATTCAGCTTCATACGCAGATGTTCGCGGCGCATGCCAGATCTGCGCAGCGACACACAAGACGGCATTCCGGCGTCATTCAGGGCGGCATATCGGTGTCGGAAGCGTGTGCGCACGTCTACCGTGATCTGCATGACGGAGCCGAACAGCACACTTCGCGCAGTCCGCATGGGGCTGCTTCTGAGTCAGGACGACATGGCCCGAGCCGTTCGCAACGCCGGGGAACGATCGGGGGAACCCAACGGGTGCAGCAAACGACACGTTCAACGGTGGGAAGCGGGTGAAGTGGCAGCGCCACGGCCGGTATATGCCCGTGCGCTCGAGTCGGTCACCGGCCTGCCGATCAGTGCGCTCGGCTTCTCGCTCTCCGTACCCCCGGAACGGGTCTCCGACGACGGAGCCGGCGGGCATGATCTGAAACCTTCCACCGCCGGCGTGGCGCCGGCACGCAACACCCCCCTCCCCGAGGGTCGAGGGGCCGTCGAAGGCAGCTACGGCGGGATCTGGCTCAGCCGATACGAGTACTACTCCAGCGGTCGGTCCGGTACTTACGTGGGACAGCACTACGTCGTCCTGCTGCAACACGGCAACCGACTTTCGGCACGCAGCCTGCCCGGCTCCTCGGATTCCCCGCTGACCCTCGATCTGGCCATCGACCGGAACGTTGTCACGGGCACGTGGACGGAGCAGACCGCAAGCGACGGCTACTACCAAGGTGCGCGCTACCACGGGGCAATCCAACTGCTGGTGGAGCCGACCAGTCGCCGCATGTCCGGGAAGTGGGTCGGGTTCGGCAAGGAGTTCGACGTCAACACCGGGCCGTGGGAACTGGTCTTCAAGGACGCGTCCACATCGAAGACAGCCTTGGAGCGATACAACCGACGCCCCGAATGAAACAGCGCGAATACAAGCGCAACACCGTGCATCGACGCAACGATGGGGTTCAGCCTTTTCCGGCATCCGGAATTACACCCAAGAACGCAGCAATGCCCCGACCCGCCGGCAGGTGGCCAATCGGCGACGACCGCCGGGGCCGCGCACAGCACGCACCACGGGTTCGCGTACAGGTAGGCGCGGCGGGTCCGCTGCCAACGGACGTCGCACGCCTTGCCGTTGCTCACACGCGCCTTGTTCGCCTCACGCTCATGCTTGGCACACCGGCCGCCCTAGGTCAGCTCGGGGCAACCAGGGATCGGGCAAGGGGGGGGCGGGGTCGTCTGGGCAGGGGGGTCACCTCTTGATGGGTGGGTGTCTGAGCGAGACAGGAGGGGTCGAACCTCCGCTTCCGCCGTGTTCCGACACCGGCGACCGGCCGGGCGTACTGGGGCAGGGCGCACACCACACACCGTGTCTCTCACGCCACGGTCGCGAGCGGGTCAGGCTCGCCCGGGGCGGTCTACCTTCGTCGTGCCTTCACGGCGGCCGAGCAGCACGGCACACAGAACGACCGCCGGTAGCCGGGCATGTCCGGGCGGGACACGCCACGCGAGATCAACTCGCGCCGGGTCAACGGCCAGTGGGCCGAGACGTCCGGGCCCTGCCCACAGACCGAACAGAACGGGCTGACATGTCTACTCGGGTCCTGAAGCATCCACCCCCATCGGAGGAATGACCGGCGGGATCGATCGGCAACCCGTCCGCCCCGGTCGGTGTCATGTCGATCAAGGCCGGGCCGTCATCGACCGAACGCCGTCGACGGGCGCCCTGCGGCATCGGTGCCCCGCCGTTCGCCAACGGCAAGGGGTCGGGAGTGTCGCTCCACACGGGGCGACCAAGCGCGTCCCGGGGGAGGTACGGATAGTCCCCGTTCGGGCCGGGGTCCAGCGCGTCGACTGCCATCCCTACTCCGTGGCCTTCACGTTGCGTCGCGCTCGGCGCCGAGTTCCTTTTCGTATTCGCCACCGATCTCCGTCGCCTTCTCGTCCGCCATGGTGACGATCTCCTGGAGTAGGGACGACTCGTACCAGCGCTGTTCCGGAACGGTGATCTCCTCGCCCAGTACATTCCGGGCAGCCTGCGCGGCATCCAGAACGTGCCTGCGCTTCCCGCGTCCCCGAGCGTCGGCAACCTTGCAGTCGGCGCATCCGTATGGGTGGCTCTGACGGCTTCGCTGCGCGCCTGACGACACCTGGCATGGGTGATGGGGCGCTTTGTTGCCCGGAGAACGCGGAAGTGTCAATGGCGAATGGGCCAGGGTCCATGCGTTCTCAGGTAGTGAGATGACCGGCCGGCGCTCAGTGGCTGGTGGAACTTCACACCGGCACCGGACCACGCGCCATGGCCACGATGTGGATCCTGGCTATCGGCTTTGTACGCCAAGTCGGCTGGATCGACACTGCCGCAGCAGTCGATCACCACCGAGGGGCCGGGTTCCGGGTGTGCGTGAAAGTACGTATTTCGGTGCTCTTGACTGGAGTTGGTATGGGGTGAGTGGGTGGGAGCGGGTACCGTCCTGGTCATGTCCGGTGATCTCCAAGGCGGTGGCCCGTGCCGTGAAGGTACGGCGGTGGGTGGGCGATCGGCCGATTCGGGATGGCTGTTGAATACCGACCCGGGACGGATCGTGGCGGTGCCGGATGTTTGAGAACTTCGAGATCTCTTTCATGGACAGCCTGTCTTGGGATGAACTGCGCACAGCGCTGTCGAAGCACTTGCGGACGCCGATCGAAAACGTGGTCATGCTTGGCGATTGGCTGGATCTACCGCCGAAGAGGCAGGTCGAATCGACAAGCCTGGACATCTTCCGGCAGGAAGGCGGGTACCGGACGCTCGTCGACGGTACTTCCCCGCTGATTGTTCATGGCGAGAAGCTCGGTTTCCTCGCAGCAGCGCTGGCCGTGGAGTTCTCGACGAGCGTTGCGGTCGGCGACTACACGCATGACTGCGGGTACTCGTGTGGGCGATTCATCGTCTATCAGCCCGATGGGAGAACGTTCTCTGCAGTAGAAAAACCTGACTGCGAATTCTGGGGTCTTGAGTAGCCAACGAGCCGGGGCATAGTTGCGAGGGTTGACGGTACCGCCGGAAGTGCCCGCCCCGCCGAGTCGGCCGGACACGTGCTCCGAGCGATGCTCGGGCGCTCCTCCGGCCGGCTTTCGAGCTGCCGTCTCGCCGTTGTGGCAGCGCACGTACAAGCGACGCGGAGGCTCGGGTGTCTCTGGGTCGGTCACGCCCTGGTCGATGAGTTGCCGCCGGCTGAGCGGGATGTGGTCGGCAACGATGGCGGGTTGGGCACAGAGCACACACCACGCGTTCGCGTACAGGTAGGCACAGGCGCGACGGCTTCCACTTGGTCGACGCGTAGCGATCCTCCGAAGTCGGAGCGCGCATGCGCTCGGGCTGTCTGCGTGCGTTGGGCACCGCCCGCCCGAGGTCGGCTCGCGACACCCGGGGCCGGGCCCGGCCCGGCGCCCGGCTGGGCTTCGTTTGGTTCGGCCTTCGACCGGGTCCTCAAGCGCCGGACGGGCTGGGTTTGTGGACCGTGTGCATTCGGCCCGGCCCGCTCCAGCTCAGCTCAGCCCGCCCGGCCGCTCCAGCCCGGCCCGCCCCTGCCCGGCCCGCCCCTGCCCGGCCCGGCTCGTCCGCTCCGGCCGGGCCTGGTCGGCCGGGTCGGCTGGGGTGCTTGAGCGTTGGGTGGGCTGGGGGCGGGCTTGGGTGGGTTTGGTTCGGGGGCGGTTCAGGCTGGGTTGGGGGAGGGGATTGTCAGGGTTGTGGTGAGGGGGAGGGTGGTGCTGGAGCTGCCTATGTGCAGGGTGTATGTGCCTGGTTCGGTTTGGGGGCCTTTGCCCGCCGCCCAGTGTTGGAAGGCTCGGGCGGGGATGTGTAGGTCGACTGTGGTTTCTGTGTTGGGGTCTGCTTCGGCGTGGGTGTAGGACGCCAGCCAGGACACCGGGCGTTCGACTGTGCTGTCGGGGCGGCTCAGGTAGGCCTGGATGAGGTGGCGGCCGGGGCGGGTGCCGGTGTTGCGGACTGTTACCCGGGCCACGAAGTCCGGGCCTGATGAGGCTGTTTCGACTGCTACGTGGGTCCAGGTGGTCCAGCCGAGGCCGTGTCCGAACGGGTAGGCCGGGGTTGCACCTGCCCTGGCCCAGCCGCGGTGGCCGATGTGGATGCCCTCGGTGTAGTCGAGGCGGCCCGCGATCGGCGTGGTGGTCAAGACCGCCGGGTCGTCCTCGTACGCGGGCCAGGTCACCGGGAGTCGGCCGCCCGGCTCGACCCGCCCGAGCAGGACGTCGGCCAGTGCCGCGCCGAACTCCTGCCCGGGGAACCAGCCGACCAGGATCGCCGCGACCTCCGACCGCCACGGCAGCAGTACGGGCGAGCCGCTGTTGAGCACCACGACCGTGTTCGGGTTGACCTCGGCCACCCGGCGGATCAATTCGTCCTGGCGGCCCGGCAGGGACAGGTGGATGCGGTCGCGGCCCTCGCTGTCGCTCTCCTCGGTGCTGCCCACCACCACGATCGCCACCTCGGCGTCGGCCGCGATCGCGACCGCGTGCGCCAAGTCCTCGTTCTCGTGCGCCGCCGGCGGGTCCACGCCCAGGACGAACCCGGTGCCCGGGCGTTCCAACGCGAACTCGTGGCGCAATCGCAGTTCGACCTCCTGGCCGGCCTTCAGGTCCAGTTCGGCCCACCGCTCGGGCGGGGTCAGGATGCCGCCGAGCGGATCGTCGGTGACCAGGTCCTCGTCCACCACCACGACGTTGTCCGCGGCCAGCCGGAAGCGGCCCACGCCGGCCACCCCGATGCGGTGCGGCCCGTCCTCGCCGACCTCCAGGACGCCGACCGCCTCGATCGCCACGGCCCGCGCCACGATCGGATCGTCCAGCCACAACAGCCGTCCACCGCCGCGCAGTTCCTCGTGCAGCACGTCGCCGTCCGGGCCGAAAAAGCGCACCCGCAGTCCACGGGCGCCCGACCCCGGGTCGCGCACCTCGGCCTCGGTGACCGCCGGCAGGCGATGCCGGATCCGCGCGCCGACGGCGTGCTCCACCCGTACCTCGGGCCCGAGCGCCGCCCGCAAGCCCGCGAGCGGGCCGATCGTGTACGGCGGGATCACCGTCGCGCTGCCGCCGCCCTGGATCCGCGGCGTGTCCGCGTTGGGCCCGAGCACCGCCACCCGGCGCAGCCGGCCCGGATCCAGCGGCAGCGCCGTACCGGTGTCGCGCAGCAGTACGATGCCGGCCGCGGCGGCCTCGCGCAGCAGTGCGGCCGGCTCCGGCGCGGGGGCGGGCGCGGGCGCGGGCGGGCGTACGCCGTCGAGCGCGCCGACCCGGGAGGCGAGGAGCAGCAGGTGCCGCACCTTGTCGTCCACCGCCCGCTCCGGCACCCGTCCGTCCCGGACCGCCGCCACCAGGGCGGCGCCCCAGGGCTGGTCCGGACCCGGGCCCGGCATCGCCAGGTCCAGGCCCGCCCGCCCGGCGCCCTCGGTCGAGCGGGTCGCGAACCAGTCCGAGACGACCAGCCCGTCGAAGCCCCACTCGGTGCGCAACGGCGTTTCCAGCAGCGGGCTTTCCGTCATCGTCACGCCGTCGACGGAGTTGTACGCGGCCATCAGCGCCCAGACGCCGCCCGCGCGCACGATCTCCTCGAACGCGGCCAGGTGCACCTCGTGCAGCGCCCGCTCGGACATCCGCACGTCGACCGAGTAGCGCTCGGTCTCCGAGTCGTTGGCGGTGTAGTGCTTGACCGTGGCCGCCACGCCGCGCGACTGCACGCCGCGCACCAGTGCCGCGCCGATCCGTCCGGACAGCAGCGGGTCCTCCGAATAGCACTCGAAGTGCCGCCCGGCGTACGGGCTGCGCTGGAGGTTGACGGTCGGGCCGAGCACGACGTCCACCCCCTTGCGACGCGCCTCGCCGGCGAGCAGCACGCCGACCCGCTCGACCAGGTCCTCGTCCCAGGAGGCGGCGAGCGCGGTCGGGCAGGGCAGCGAGGCGGACGGCTCACGCTCGTCGAAACGTTCGCCGCGCACGCCCGCCGGACCGTCGCACAGCACCATCTCGCGCAGTCCGATCGCCGGTTCGGCGGCGGTGCGCCAGAATCCCGAACCGGTGAGCAGTCGGACCTTGCGTTCCAGATCCAGTTCCGCGAGCGCAGCCTCGATCCGCGCGTGCGGGTCGACGACCGGCGCGTGCGGATCGGAGACCGACGCATCCGGCTCCGAGACCGGCGCGTGCGGGTCCGACTCCCGGGCCCGGGCTTCCGGAGCGCGGGGATCCGGTCCACGCTGATCCGGCACGCGCGGCGGGGCCGGTGAGTCGATTTCGGGTGACGCGGCGGCGCCGTACGCCGTCGCGACCGGGGGCAAGGGGTGGGTGCGGTCATCATGACCGTTGGCCTGCGACACGAGGGGCACACTACATTCAATACATTCCAGCTGGAATGCTTTCACGAGGGGAGCCGGACGGATGTCGGATCGCACGGGGGCGCGGGGCCCGTACGCGCGAGGAGTCGCACGACGGCAGGAGA
Organism: Embleya sp. NPDC059237; assembly: GCF_042754105.1. NCBI lineage: Bacteria > Bacillati > Actinomycetota > Actinomycetes > Kitasatosporales > Streptomycetaceae > Embleya > Embleya sp. NPDC059237. The sequence continues at coordinate 28,393 of NZ_JBHZAE010000009.1, forward strand.
TCGTGCACGCGGCCCTGGAGGTCTTCGCCACGCGCGGGTACGACGCGGTGTCGCTGCGCGAGATCGCGGCCCAGGTGGGCCTGTCCCATACCGGGCTGCGCCACCACTTCGCGTCCAAGGAGGACCTGCTCACGGCGGTGCTGCGGTACAAGGACGAGTTGACGCTCACCCCGGACGAGCCGGTCGACGTCTCCGGGATCGCCTGGGTGCGGGCGAGCCGGGACGTGGTCGCGCTCAACGCCCGGCAACCGCTGCTGATCCGGCTGTTCGCCACGTTGTCGGTGCAGGCCACCGATCCCGCGCATCCGGCGCACACGTACTTCGTCGAGCGCTACCGGATCGCGCGGGAGATCGCCACGCGGCACCTGGCCCAGGCCCGGGACGACGGCGACATCGCCGCCGACGTGGACGCCGAGCACTGCGCCGAGTTGATGCTGGCCGCGATGGACGGCCTCCAGGTGCAGTGGCTGCTCGAACCCGATCGGGTGGACATGGTCGCCGCGTACGGGCAGTTCCTGGACCGTTTCCTGGCCGTGCTGGCCGTTCCGCGGCCCGAGGACGGCGGAACGGCGCAGCGGTAGCCGGGCGGTCAGCCGGCCGAACGCGCGATCGTGTGCCGGCCCGCCGGGTAGGGCCGGCCCGCGTGCACGAACGGCAGCGGGCTGTCCACGGTCAGCTCCGTCGGCGTCACGACCACGCCGATCGGGCCGGCCGGGCTCGGCACCGCGCCCTCGGCCCGGGTCAGCCGCCCGAGCGCGGGTTCGATCCGGGCCACCGCGAACCCGGGCTCGGCCGGCTCGACGCCCAGCACCCGGGTCATCAGGTCGCGGGTCGGCGTCGAGGACCAGCCGTGGCTGACCGTGCCGCCGTACCAGGTCTCGCTCCACGAGGTGTCGCTGCGGTCGAGCAGGACGAGCCAGTCCAGGCACAGGTCCGCGATCAGGTCGGCCCGTCCGGCCAGGGCCAGTGCATCGTGTACGACGTAGCGGAAGAACGGCTGGGCCCGGACCACCTGCCGGCCGGTGTCCCACCACGGCTCGGGCGGCCCGGCCCGCAGGTGCGCACCGCCCACCTCGGTGTCCGAACCGGGCTCGGCGGGACCCTTCGCGGCACTGAACGCGGCGTGTACGAGGGCACTTTCGTCGGTGAGCACATGCACCAGACGATCGATTCGCGCCGCCGGGACCAGGCCGCCGACCAGTGCCGCGGCCTGCCCGTGCTGGGACGCCATCGGGCGCCGCTCGCCATCGGCGATCGAGTCGGCGTAGCGCTCGCGTTCGGGATCCCACAACCGTTCGAACCCGGCTGCCAACCGGGCGTGCGCGGCGCGCGCCCACTCGGCTCGGGAGCGATCGCCGAGCCAGGACGCCAGTTCGGCGAATTCGAGCAGCGCCCGACCCCACAACCCGCACAGCGCGGCCGAGACACCCTCGGTGTGCACGGCCGACCAGTCGATGATCACCCAGCCGAACACGTCGGTGGGCAGCCCGGATTCGTCCAGGAACGGGACGAACCAGCGCAGCACCCGCTCGACCACGGGCAGCAGTTCGGCGATCTCCTCGCGGTCGCCGACATAGCGGTACAGGTTCCACACCGAATGCACCCAGTGCAGCGCCCAGTCCGGGATGACGGTGAAGTCGGCCCACTCGGCGTCGCCCGCCACCGCCATCGGCAACATGCCGTCCGGGCGCGGCGACGCGGCCAGCCGGGGATGCCAACGAGCCAGCCGCCAGTCGGCGTTCGTGGTCAAGTCAACCATCTGGTGCACCACCGCGTCGCCGGTCCAGGCGCGCTGTTCGCGGGTGGGGCAGTCGAGGTAGGCGTCGGCCGAGCACAGCGTCACCGTGCGCCGGCCGATCCGCCAGATCTGCTCCAGGCGCGGGTCCGAGCAGGCGAACCACGCGTCGCCGGTGACCGGATAGGTGCGTTCGCGCACCGCCACGCCGTGTACGACGACGCCCTCGGCGGCCTCGACGAGCGCGCCGCGCAGCCCGTAGGAGTCGACGGATTCGAGGGCGCGGCGGGTGCCGTCGGTGGTCGTGGCCAGGCTCGCGTCGTGTTCGCCGGGGGTGGGCCGCCCGGTCGGGTCGGCGAACTCGGCGGTGTGGACCAGCACGTCGGCGCCCGCCGGGCCGCTCGCGTCGACCACGAGCGTGCCGGAGAGCACCCGGTCGGCGGTGTACGCGCCGTCCTCGCCCGGGGTCAGCGCGATCAGGCGCGGTCGCGGCCAGGCGATCGGCCGGCCGCCGAACGGGCCGCCGGGGTAGCTGGGCGGCTCGGGGCGGCCGGGCTCGCCGGTGGTCATCGCCCGCCGCACCACCGCGGCGGGCCAGCCGGGGTCGCGGTCGGGACGCTGCCAGTCGGCGGGCAGCGCGCGGGCGTCGAGCAGTTCGCGCCCGCGCCCGGAGACGCTGCCGCCGCCGGGGGTGGCGGTCCAGCCGGACAGGACCCGGCCCTGCCAGCGCTCGTCGGTGTGGAACCAGGTGTCCGGGCCGAGGCGGGCCTCCAGGACGAAGGCGCCGTGCACGAGATCGTTGGCGAACGGCGACGGCGGCAACCACCACGCCGTGGGGCCGTCGTGTACCCAGGCGAGCGCCGTGACGACGTTGGTGCCCGGGCGCAGCGCCGGGGCCAGGTCGAGGTCGTCGTACGGCCGCATGCGCGGATTCGCGCGCACCGGCCCGCGGGCCACCTCGACCCCGTTGACGGCCAGCGCGTAGCCGGACAGGGCGACCAGGCGCGTGGGCACCCGCTCGGGGACCCGGTCCAGCTCCAGGACGGCCCGTAGCGCGACGGTGTGCCGCCCGGTGGGCGGGCCGTCCGGCGACGCGGCCCAGATCCAGCGGGCCCGCCAGCGTCCGGGCGGAAAGTCGTTATCGGCGATCACGCGATCGTTCCTTCGTGTCGGGGAGGTGGGTGCGGCCGGGTCGGGGAGGCGAGCAAGGCGCACCCGTACGCCCTGGGCACTCGTACGCCCGGGGCGGGCACCGGGGGCCGGTCCGGCGGCGCGAAGCCGCCTGGGGCCGCCGGAGGGGCCCTAACGGGCCAGATGCTCGCGGACCGCGGCCAGCCACTCCTGTGGCTGTTCGGTCTGCGGGCTGTGTTTGGCGCCGGCGATCACCCGCAGCCGCGCGCCCGGGATGCCTGCCGCGAACTGTTCCGCCGCGCCGCGCAGGCGCCGGTCGTGTTCGCCGACCACGACGGTGACCGGGCAGGAGACCTCGGCCAACCGGCCGACCAGCGACGGGTACGTGCCGAGCGCCTGCGCGCAGCCGACGAATGCGGCGCGGTCCATCCCGGCCAGTGCCCGGGACTGCCGCTCGCGGCGGGCCAGGTCCTCGGGCGAGGCGTCGGCGGGTGCGCGGGTGAACGGTTTGAGCAGGGTGAGCAGCGGTCCGAGGCCCCACCGGCCGACCACCGCGTTCAGGCCCCGGCTCAGCACCCGCTGGACCCCGGTCGATGTGGGTTCGGCGGCGGTGTCCATCAGCACCAGCGAGCGCACCCGGTCCGGGTGGGCCAGCGTGTAGCGCAGCGCCAGCACACCGCCCATCGAGTGGCCGAGCAGGTCGAACGGCTCGGGCAACATGCGCTCGGTGAACGACTCCAGGTCGGCCGCGAGGTGGTCGAAGGTGTAGGCCGACCGCTCGCCGAATTTGGCGCTGTCGCCGTGCCCGCGGTGGTCGTACGCGAGCACCCGACGATCATGGGCGAGCAGCGGCGCCACGCCGTCCCAGTCGGCGGCGCTGCCCGCGAATCCGTGCAGCAACAGCAGCGGTGCCGCACCCGATCCGGGGTCGGCCGAGGGCAGGTCGCGGTACCGCAGATCCGCCGCCGACCAGGGCGAACGGGGTGGGTCGGGGTGATGCGCTCGGGCCTCGCCGCGGGTACCGCCGGCGAGGAGTCGGGATGATGCCGTCCACGAAAGCCTTCCATCTGGCATGTATTCGATGTTAGCGTCCCGCCGTCGTGATGTGACACACAAATCCCCCGGATTCCCGACGGCCCGGACCTCGCGCCCACCGTCTCGACTCCCGATCCGCCGTCGCACGTCGGTGCTCCCCGGCATCGCCCCCACCTCCGCCCGCACCACCCGAACCCGCGATCCGAAACCCGCGACCCAACCCGCGATCCGGACCCGCGATCGAACCACCGTTGATCCATTGCTTCCTTTGAAGGACAGGTGAGCCGTTGTGTTGCTCCGAGGAGACGGACCCGCTCCCGCGCGACGTATCGCTGTAGGCGTCCTGCTCGCCGCCTTCGGCCTGACCGCCGCGGCCGGCTGCTCGGTCGAGAAGACGTCGGACGCCAAGAAGCCCTCGGGCCCGGCCGCCGCCCCGAGCGGTCCGGCCCGAGGCGTCACCGACACCACCGTCAAGCTCGGCGTCGCCGCCACCGACCCCGCCCAGCTCAAGGCCTTCGGCGTGCCCACCGAGGGCCCGGCGAGCAAGGACCTGTACGCCGCCTGGGTCGCCGCGCAGAACAAGCGCGGCGGCATCCAGGGCCGCACCATCGAACTCGCCTTCCGCCCGTTCCTGCCCACCGGCCCCGCCGAGGCGCAGGCCGCGTGCGTGGAACTGAGCGAGGACAAGAAGGTGTTCCTGGCCATCGGCATCCTCACCGGGGACACCCCGCTGTGCTTCACCGAGACGCACGGCACCCCCTACCTGGGCCAGTGGGGCCAGTCCGCCGAGCGCGACCGCCGCTCGAAGGCGCCGTTCGTCGCCCTGGAGATGGCCGACGACCGGCAACGCGCCGCCGCCGTCAAGGCGTTGCTCGACCAGAAGTCGTTGCAGGGCAAGAAGGTCGCGCTCTACTGGGAGGCCCAGGACGCGGCCGTCACCAAGAACACCGTGAAGCCGCTGCTGGACGCGGCCGGCGTCGACGTGGTCGTGCAGACCCCGCTCGACGACTACGGCAAGGACCAGGCCGCCGGCGACCAGGCGTTGGACACGCTGGTGCAGAAGATGCGTTCGGCGGGCGCGGACACCATCCTCAACACGTCCAACTTCTCCAACCTGATGATCGCGCTGCAACGCGCGAACTGGCTGCCGGAGCAGGTGTACGCGACCTCGGCCCAGGCGCTGAGCCCGGCCGTGGTCAAGACCACCGGGATCAAGCCCGCCACGATGGAGCGGGTGACGGTGGCTGCGCCGTACATCCCGACCAAGGCCGAACTGCTGGCCGATCCCGGGCTGACCGCGTGTGTCGAGGAGTACAACGCGGGCGGCGCGGGCGAGAAGTTCGACGCGGGCGCGGCGAGCCGCGAGGCGCTGAGCGCGGTGGCCAACTCGTGCGCCGCGTTCCGGCTGTTCGTCCAGGCATCCGACGCCGCCGGCCGCGACCTGAACGCCGCGTCCTGGCAGCGCGGCGCGGAATCCCTGACCAGGCTCACCCTGCCGGGCATGCCGCTCGCCTCGCTCGGCGCCGGCAAGCACAGCGCGGGCGACGCGGTCGGCGTATTCCGCTGGGACGCGGCGCAGAGCCAGATGCTCCCGGCCGGACCGCCGATCTCCGCCGTCAAGTGAGCCCGTGACGGCACGCGAAATCCCGAGAAAGGCCCAGCACATGGACGGCGGCACCGCCGCACCCCAGCGGGACGGCACCGGAGGCGAGCGCGGCGATCTGGCCGACCTCGCCGGTGCGGTCCTGGACGAATCACCCCCGACGGCCGCGCCGCGGCCGTCGGGCCGGACCCGGCGGTCCGCCGGCGGCGCCGACACCACCGTCCCCGGTGTCGACCCGGCCGGCAAACCCCCCGCCGAGAGCCCGACCCTGCGGCAGGGGCTGCGTCGCGGCGGCACCTCGGTGTTCACCGTGCTGCTGATCCTGACCGCGCTCGACGAACTCGAAGGCGCTGCACTGGCGGTGCTCGCCCCCGACATCCGGGACAGCCTGGGCGTCGGCAACGGCACGATCGTCTTCCTCGGCGTCGCGGCGGGCGCGTTCACCGTGCTCGGCGCGGTGCCGATGGGCTGGATCGCGGACCGCTTCCGGCGCGGCCCGGTGATCGGCGCGTCGACCGCGTTCTTCGCGATGATGGTGTTCCTGTCGGGCTTCGCGATGAACGCGTTCATGTTCTTTTGGACCCGCTTCGGCGCGGGGGTGGCCAAGTCCAACAGCGGTCCCGTGCAGGGGTCGTTGCTCGCGGACACCTACCCGATCGGGATCCGCGGCCGGCTCGGCGCCTCGATCGGGGTGAGCGGCCGGCTGTGTGCGGTGCTCAGCCCGCTGGTGGTCGGCGGGATCGCGGCGGCCGTCGGCGGGCCCGACGGCTGGCGGTGGGCCTACTACCTGCTCGGCCTGCCGGTGGTGATCTTCGCCGCGTTCGCCTTCTTCCTGCCCGAGCCCCCGCGCGGGCAGTGGGAGAAGACCGACGTGCTCGGCGAGGTGATCGAGGACGAGAACCCGCCGCCGATCTCGATCGAGGCGGCGTTCGCCCGCCTCGGCCGAATCCGCACCCTCAAGACGGTCATCCTCGCCTTCGCCGCCATGGGCTTCGGCCTGTTCACCACGCCCGTGCTCGGCAACCTGTTCCTGGAACAGGAGTACGGCCTGGGCGCGTTCGAGCGCGGCATGGTCGGCACCGCGGGCGGGGTCGCCGGGTTGCTCGTGCTGCCGTTCGTCGGCCGCTACTACGACCGGCGGTTCCAGGAGGACCCGGCCCGCGCGCTGCGGTTGATCGGGTTGCTGATCGTGCCCTCGGCGCTGTTCGCGCCGCTCCAGTTCTTCGCCCCGAACCCGGTGTTGTTCGCCGTCTTCGGGGTGCCGCAAGTGGTGCTGCTGTCCTGCGCGTTCGCGCTGATGGGCCCGCTGATGCAGACGATCGTGCCGTACCGGCTGCGCGGTCTGGGTACCGCGATGGCGTCGATCTACGTGTTCTTCATCGGCGCCACCGGCGGCGGCCTGGTCTCCGCGCCGCTGATCGACGGCTTCGGTCCGCGTACCGCGGTACTGATCACCCTGGTCCCGGCCACGATCATCGGCGGCCTGCTGATCATGCGCGGCGCCGAGCACGTGCACGGCGACCTCGCGCTGATCGTCGCCGAACTGCACGAGGAGCAGGCCGAACACGAGCGCCGGCAGGCCGAACCGGACCGGCTGCCGGTGCTCCAGGTCAACCACGTGGACTTCTCCTACGGCCAGGTGCAGGTCCTGTACGACGTCGGCTTCGAGGTGCGCCGCGGCGAGGTGCTGGCCCTGCTCGGCACCAACGGCGCGGGCAAGTCGACCATCCTGCGGCTGATCGCGGGCCTGGCCACGCCCGAACGCGGGGTGATCCGGCTGAACGGACGCACCGTCACCTTCGTCGCCCCCGAACAGCGGGTGCGGATGGGCATCGTGTCGCTGGCGGGCGGGGCGGGGGTGTTCCCGGGGATGAGCGTGCGGGAGAACCTGGAGATGGGCGCGTACATCCACCGCGCCGACCCCGACCTGGTGCGAGAGCGCATCGAGCGCTCGCTCGCGCTGTTCCCGCGCCTGGTGGAGCGGGCCGACGAGCCCGCCTCGGCGCTGTCGGGCGGCCAACAGCAGATGCTCGCGTTGGCGATGGCGCTGCTGCACGACCCCGAGGTGTTGCTGATCGACGAACTCTCGCTCGGGCTTGCCCCGGCGATGGTCGGCGAACTCCTCGAGGTGATCGAACGGCTCCGGGCGGAGGGGCTGGCGATGATCGTGGTCGAGCAGTCCCTGAACGTGGCGATGTCGATCGCCGACCGGGCGCTGTTCCTGGAGAAGGGCCGCATCCGGTTCGAGGGCGCGGCGGCCGACCTGGCCGAACGCGACTTCGTGCGGGCAGTGTTCCTGGGCGGCGACGCGGCGGCGGACACCTCGCACGAGCGCAGCGCATCCGGAAAGAGCGTCGACCATGGCTGACCTGATGACCCGCCAGATCGCCTTCGACGGTCTGGTCAACGGCCTGGCGATCGGCTTGATCGCGCTCGGCGTGGTGCTGGTGTACCGATCGAGCCGGGTGATCAACTTCGCGGTCGGCAACCTCGGCGTGATCGGCGCCGCACTGCTGCCGCTGGCCGTGATCAACTACGGCGTGCCGTTCTGGGCCGCGCTGCTCGGCGCGCTCCTGGTCGGCACGCTCGCCGGCACCATCGTCGAACTCGCGGTCATCCGCCGCCTGTTCCACTCCGCCCGGGTCACCGTGCTGATCGCCACCATCGGGGTGGCCCAGGCGTGCGTGGCCGCGGTGCGCTCGTTGCCCGACGTGGACGGCGCGGTCCGGGCGAGCTACCCGGTGGCCATCGACGCCCAGTGGCAGATCGCGGGCGTGCGGGTCACCGGCGCCCAGGTGTGCGTCCTGGTCGTGGTACCCGTCGTGGCCGGCGCGCTGACCTGGTTCCTCGGCCGCACCACCCGGGGGCGGGCGGTCACCGCCTGCGCGGAGAACCCGGATCTGGCCCGCACCGTCGGGATCAGCCCCAAGATCGTGTCCACCGTGGTGTGGACCATCGCCGGCCTGCTGTCCACGCTCGCGATGATCCTGATCGCCGGCCAGTCGGGCCGGGTCTCGGCCACCGCCGATCTGGGCCCCAACACCATGGTGCGGGCGATGGCCGCCGCGGTGATCGCCGGACTCACCTCGTTCCGCTGGTCGATGCTCGCGGGCGTGCTGATCGGCGTGCTCCAGGCGGCTGTTCGGTTCAATTTCGTCGAACAGACCGGCCTGGTCGACTTCCTGCTGCTGTGCGCCGTGGTCACCGCGGTGTGGGTGCGCGCTCGGCGCGACGCGCGCACCGACCAGCGGGCCGGGACCCGGGCGTTCGCCACCGGACCACGACCGGCCCCGATCCCGGAACGGCTGCGCGGGGTGTGGTGGATCCGGCACATGAACAAGCTCGCACTGATCGTGCCGCTGCTGATCGCCGTACTGCTGCCGCTGGTGGTCACCCAGGCCTCCCGGCACCTGCTCTACGGCACGATCCTCGCGTTCGCGATCTGCGCCTGCTCGCTCACCGTGCTCACCGGCTGGGCCGGACAACTCTCCCTCGGCCAGATGGCGTTCGCCGGACTGGGCGCGCTCACCGCCGCCGCGCTCACGCGCGGTGTGTCGATCGACATCGGCGGCGACCGCACCATCGCCTTCCAGGCCCTGCCGTTCGCGCCCTCCGTGCTGCTGGCCGCGCTCGTCACCGCCGCGCTGGCCGCGATCGTCGGCGTCGGGGCGCTGCGAGTGGACGGCATGCTGCTCGCGGTCAGCACCTTCGCGCTCGGCGTCGCCGCGGCGGCCTACCTGTACCGCCGGCCGTTCCTGACCGACGGCAACGCCTCCTCCGTGCCGATGCCCAGGGGCGACCTGCTCGGTCTGGACCTGTCCGACGAACGCACCTACTACTACGTGCTGTTGGTCGTACTGATCGTGGTCCTGGCACTGCTCGCCCGACTGCGCGCCCACGGCATCGGGCGGCGCACCATCGCGGTACGGGACAACCCGGAGGCCGCCGCGGCCTGCACCGTACCGCCGCTGCGCACCAAGGTCACCGCGTTCGCCCTGTCCGGCGCGATCGCCGGTCTCGGCGGGGCGTTGCTCGCGGGCAGCGTGCAGAGCGTGCCGCTGACCGAACGGTTCTTCCAGGTGTCGGACTCGTTGACCCTGGTGGCGATCGTGGTGATCGGCGGGCTCGGCTCCACGATCGGTCCGGTGATCGGCTCCGTGTGGGTGGTCGGCCTGCCGGCCTTCTTCCCCGGCAATGCGCTGGTGCCGCTGTTCGCCTCCAGCATCGGACTGCTCGTGCTGCTCCTGTACTTCCCCGGCGGGCTCGCCCAGATCGGCAACGCGGCCCGCGCCGCGCTCCTCGACTGGGCGGAGCGGCGGCTCCCCGAGCCGAACGGGGCGTCGGCGTCGGCGTCGACGCGTGCGCCGAAACCGGAACGCCCCATGCGGGTTCGAGAGCGGGCCGCCGCCGAGGCGTCCGCCGCGGTCGATGGAGCAACCGCGGTCGACGGAGCAGCCGCGGTCGACGGGGCCGACGCGCCCGTGCTGGTCACCCGCGACGTGTCCGTGCGCTACGGCGGCAACACCGCCGTCGACAAGGTGTCCATCGAGCTGCGCCCCGGCGAGATCCTGGGCCTGATCGGCACCAACGGCGCGGGCAAGTCCACGCTGCTCAACGCGATCGGCGGCTTCGCTCCGGCCACCGGCTCGGTCGAACTGCTCGGCCGCGACGTCTCGCGCCTGGCCCCGGCCCGGCGGGCCGCGCTCGGCCTGGGCCGCACCTTCCAGGCGGCCCGGCTCTTCCCCGAACTCACCGTGCGGGAGACGGTGTTGGTCGCACTGGAGGCGCGTGGTCGATCCGGGCTCGCGGGTACCGCGCTGTTCCTGCCCGCCGCCACGCGCGCCGAACGCCGGCGGCGGGCCGAGGCCGCCGACCTGATCGACCTGGTCGGCCTGGGCCGCTACGCCGACACCCCGGTGGCCCGACTGTCCACCGGAACCCGGCGCATCGTCGAGTTGGCCAACCTGATCGCGCTCGACGCGAAGGTGTTGTGCCTGGACGAGCCGACCGCCGGCGTCGCCCAGCGCGAGACCGAGGCACTGGGTCCCCTGCTGCTGCGGCTGCGCCGGGAGTTGCACGCCGCGATGATCGTGATCGAGCACGACATGCCCTTCATGATGTCGATCAGCGACCGGCTGTACTGCCTGGGCGCGGGCCGGGTGATCAGCGAGGGCACGCCGGAGGAGGTGCGCTCCGACCCGGCGGTGATCGCCGGCTACCTCGGCACCGACACCCGCGCCATCGACCGCTCCGGAGCACTCGGCGCCGGCGCCCCCGTCGCGCCGCGACCCGTTTCCGTTTCCGCCGCTCCCGTTCCCGCCCCCGCTCCTGTTTCCGTTCCCGCCCCGCCGCACTCCGCGGCCGATCCCGCGCCGGAGAGCTGACCCATGCCCCTGGACCCACCGATCCAACGCATCATCGACCTGCTCGCCGACCACCGTTCCGCCGACCCGCCGCCGGGCACGTTGGCCGAGCGGCGCGAACTCGCCAACGCCACGATGCGGCTCGCCTTCACCGGTCGCCCCGACGACGTCACCGCGACCGACCACCGGATACCGGTTGCGGGCGGCGAGATCACCGTGCGCATCCTGCGTCCGGCCGGACTGCCTGCCGTCGCACCGGCGTTCTACTTCATCCACGGCGGCGGCTGGTTCCAGGGCGACCTGGACACCGCCGAGGTGGAACTGGGACCGATCACCGCGCAGGTGGCCTGCGCGGTGGCGCTGGTCGACTACCGGCTCGCGCCCGAACACCCCTACCCGACACCGCTGGAGGACTGCGTCGCGGGCTATGCGTGGCTGCACGCCCATCACGCCGAACTGGGCCTGGACCCGAACCGGATCGCGGTCGGTGGCTGCAGCGCGGGCGGCAACCTCGCCGCGCTGCTGTGCCTGGTCGCCCGCGACCGGCAACTGCCCATGCCGGTCGCGCAGTTGCTGGACGTACCCGGCGTGGACCTGACCCGGATGGAACCCTCCGCCGGCCCGGAGGCGACCGCGGACCTCGGCGGGCTGACCCCCGAGGCGTGCAACGAGTTCTTCGACCTGTACCTGCCCGAAGGTGTCGACCCGCGCGACCCGCGCGTGTCCCCGCTGTTCGAGCCGGACCTGAGCGGCCTGCCCCCGGCGGTGATCACCATCGCCGAGCACGACCCGCTCCGCGACCAGGGCGAGCGCTACCTGACCCGGCTGCACGAGGCGGGTGTACCCGCCGCCGCCTTCCGCGTCCTGGCCCACCTGCACGGCGGCTGGGTCATCCCCGGCACCGTCACCCACGCCCTCGTGGGCGACCTGCGCGCGGCGTCGGTGCGCCGCGCCCTCCGCGGCACGCTCGCCCCCTGACCCCGGGGCGGGGGGGGGGGGGGGGCGGCGGCGTGGGCCCCCCCCCCCCCCCGTGCGGCGCCCCCCCCACACCCACGGGCAGCGGCCGCCCAGCCACCGCCCCCCCCCCCCCCCCCCACCCCACC
>NZ_JBHZAE010000009.1:40372-117211 GCF_042754105.1 Embleya sp. NPDC059237
GCCCCGAGGTGCGGTCCCTGAACGAGCGCCGTGCGGCCCTCGGCGGCCCCGCCCCGGCCCGCCGCACCCCACGCCCCGGTTGGATCCACCCTCGCTTCACCCTCGTTACGCCCCATCCACCCCGATCCACCGTCCCCGACGAAACACGCGCCATCTTCGTCCGTTTCATCCATTTTTGTTCATTTTCACCCTCGCACGACCTTTGGAGGTCAGGGTGTCCGTCCACATCCGCAGACAGCGGGCCACTCGGCAAGTCGCGGCCAGACGCCGCCTCGTCGTGTCCCTCGGCTCGGTCCTCGCCCTCGTCGCCGCGCTGTTCGGCGCGGTCCCGGCCGGCTCGACGCCCGCCGCCGCGACGCCGCTCGTGCAGGGCAGCGTCGCGCAGTACGGCGTCGCCACACAGCTCAACGTCCCCGTCACCATGGCCGACGGAACCGTGCTCCGGGCGGACGTCCGCACGCCCGCCGCCGCCGGCACCACCACCCCCGCCGCCGGGTCGTTCCCGGTGCTGCTGACCCAGACCCCCTACGGCCGGGGCAGCGTCGAGGCCGAACTGTCCTGGTTCACCCAGCGCGGCTACATCACCGTCAGCGCCGACGTGCGCGGCACCGGCACCTCGGCCGGCTCCTGGTCGCCGTGGGCGCCGATCGAGGGCCAGGACGGCGCCGCACTGGCGAACTGGGCCGCCGCGCTGCCGCACGCCGACGGCAAGGTCGGCCTGTACGGCGGCTCGTACGCCGGCATCAACCAGATCATGACCGCCGCCGCCGTCGGCCCGAACTCGCCGATCAAGGCGATCTTCCCGCTCGTGGCGGGCAACGACCTGTATCGCGAACTGGTCACCATGGGCGGCATCCCCGACTCCCAGTTCATGTCCTTCTGGCTCACCTACACCGGCATCTCGCACATGACCGCGCCGCTGGCCGAGGCACTGCGCGAGGGCTCGACCCAGAACATCCTGGACACCCTCACCCTGGAGATCCAGCACCTCGGCGGCGTCGCCCAGTCCAACCTGCCCATCCTCACCGGCCTGCTCGGCGGCGGCGCGCAGGCATACGACGGCACCTTCTGGCAGCAGCGGCGCCCCGCCGACATGCTGGCGAGCGTGGTCGCCAACGGCGTGCCGGCGTTCCTGGTCGGCGGCTGGTACGACCTGTTCCAGCGCGGCGCGTTGATGAACTACGCCGGGCTGCAGAACGCGTGGGCCGGTCGCCCGGTCGGCGCGCCGATGACCGCCGACCAGCCGGTCACCGACCGCTACCAGCTCCTGATGGGCCCCTGGTACCACGACCCGCGCCAGGACCCGACGCTCGACCTGCCCGCGCTGCACCTGCGCTGGTACGACAAGTGGCTCAAGGGCATCGACACCGGCATCACCGGCGCCGCGAACCCCAACCCGCTGCACGTCAAGGAACTGGGCACCAACCGCTGGCTGGACACCCGCGCCTACCCGTTCACCGGCGCCGACCCCACCCGCCTGTACCTGGACAAGGGCCGCACCGGCAGCGCCCCGGCCTCGGCCAACGACGGCGGGCTGAGCACGACCGCGCCCACCGCCAACGGCAGCGAGTGGATCAGCTGGACCGCCAACAACAGCCCGTGCACCCGCTCGACGGCCCAGTGGCTCGGTGGCTTCATCAAGGACCCGGCCTGTACCGACAGCAACACCGCGCGGGAGACCGGGACCGGCTCGCTCGTCTACACCACGGCCCCGATGACCGAGACCAAGGTGCTCGCCGGCCCGATCGGCGCGACCCTGTACGCCCAGTCCAACACCCCCGAGACGCACTGGGTGGTGACCGTCACCGACGTCGCCCCCGACGGCTCCTCGGTGCCGCTCAGCTCCGGCGCCCTGGCCGGCTCGCACCGCGCGATCGACCCGGCCAAGAGCTGGTACGCCCCGGACGGCAGCATGCTGATGCCGTACCACCCGTCGACCCAGGCGACCACGTCGTCCGTGCCGACGAACCAGGTCGTGCGCTACGACGTGGAGGTCTTCCCGACCTTCGCCTCGATCGCCCCCGGCCACCGGATCCGGGTGAACGTGACCACCGCGGACACCCCGCACCTGTCCGCCACGCTGACCCAGACGCCGGGCCTGCTCGCCGGCATCTGGCAGCTCAAGTCCGGTCCCGCCAACCCGTCGTCGGTCACCATCCCGCTGGCGCCGGCCTCGGCGTTCGGCACGGCGTGCACGAGCGTGTGCCCGTAGCGGTGCCCGCTCGATGACCGCCCGATGACGGCATGACTCGCACGCGCCCGGCCGGGGGAGGCATCCCCGACCGGGCGCGTGCCCGTGTGCCGGCCGCGCCGGCACGCCACCCGTGACCCGCGTCGCGCCGATCCGTGCCGCCCGCGACCACCGGTCGTCGGGCGGTTTCGCGGCTCTGGGATCCTGGGCGGATGCGCGTGGCACTGCTCGGGACGGTTCGGGCTCAGGGGGACGACGGGACGCCGATCGAGATCGGGGGCGTGCGGCTGCGCATGTTGCTGGCCCGGCTCGCGCTGGACGCCGGGCACGTCGTGTCGGTCGACACGATCGTCGACGGGCTGTGGGGCACCGAACCCCTGGCGGACGCCGGCAACGCGGTCCAGACGTTGGTGTCGAGGCTGCGCAAGGTGTTGCGGGCGGCCGGAGTGTCCGTGGACCTGGTCGGCGGCGGCTACCGGCTCGCGCTGCGCCCGGAGGACGTGGACGTGCGCCGCTTCGAGGAACTGGCCGCGCGCGGTCGACGGGAGTTGGCGGCGGACCGCCCGGCCGCGGCGGCCTCGGTGCTGGCCGACGCGCTGGCCCTGTGGGAGGGGCCGGCGCTGGGCGACCTGGCCGACGCGCCGTTCGCGCGCTCGGTCGCCGCCCGCCTGGACGGGTTGCGGGTGGACGCCGCCGAGGACCGGTTCGAGGCACAACTGCGGCTCGGTCGGCACGCCGAGGTGCTGGCCGACCTGGAAGCGGCCTGCGCCGCACATCCGTTGCGCGAGCGCAGCGCGGCGATGCGGATGCGCGCGCTGTACGCGGCGGGCCGCCAGGCCGAGGCGCTGGCCGTGTTCGAGGAGGTACGCGGCCGGCTGGCCGGGGAGTTGGGCGTGGATCCCTCGCCCGAACTGCGCGAGACCCATCTCGCGGTGTTGCGCGGCGAGGTGGCCGGCCCCGCCGTCACCCGCCCCGAGCCGGTCGCGGATCACCTGCCGACCCGGCTGACCGGCTTCTTCGGCCGCGACGCGGAACTGGGGCTGCTGGGCGAGCTGATGGCCGGCTCCCGCCTGGTCACCCTGGTCGGCGCCGGCGGCGCGGGCAAGACCAGGTTGTCCGTGGAGGCGGTGAGCCGGCATCCGGCCCACGGGCGCGGCCGGGTCTGGTTCGTACCGCTCGCCGGCGTGCGCAGCGCGGACGGCGTGGTCGACGCGGTGTCGGCCGCGCTCGGCTCCTGGGACCTGCGCTCCTCCGACGCCCGCCCGCGCCGGACCGGCTCGCCGCTGGAGCGGGTGGCCGAACTGCTCGACGTGGGTGAGGCCGTACTGGTCTTGGACAACTGCGAGCACCTGGTCGACGCGGCGGCGGAGCTGGCCTACGGCCTGCTCGACCGGTTGCCGCGGTTGACCGTGCTGGCCACCAGCCGCGAGCCGCTGGGGATCACCGGCGAGGCGCTGTGCCGGGTCGGACCGCTGCCGATACCGGTGCCGATCCCCGAGCACGGCGCCGGGCCGGACCCGGACACGGTCGCGCAGGCCGCGTCGGTACGGCTGTTCCTGGACCGGGCCGCCTCCGTGCGGCCGGGCTTTCGACTGGACGCGGCCACCATCGGCCCGGTGGTGGAGATCTGCCGGCGCCTCGACGGGATGCCGCTGGCCCTGGAGTTGGCCGCCGCCCGGCTGCGGGCGATGAGCGTGGAGCAGATCGCCCGGCGGCTCGACGACCGGTTCCGGCTGCTGAACGCGGGCAGTCGGGCCGAGGCGCCGCGCATGCGCACGCTGCACGCGGTGGTGGAGTGGAGCTGGGACCTGCTCGCCGAACCGGAGCGTATGCTCGCCCGCCGGTTGGCGGTGTTTCCCGGCGGCGCGACCGTGGACGCGCTCGAAGCGGTGTGCGCGGGCGGGGAGTTGGCCGCGGACGACGTCTTCTACGTGCTCGGCTCGCTGGTGGAGAAGTCGATCGTGGACGCGGTCGGCGACGGCGAACCGCGCTATCGGATGCTGGAGACGGTACGCGCCTACGCGGCGGAGCAGTTGGACCGCGCCGGGGAACGCGCCGAGTTCGCGGCCCGGTTCGAGCGCTGGTGCCTGGACCTGGCAGAGCGGCACGACCCGCTCCTGCGCACCGCCGCGCAGTTGCAGGCGCTGGCGGTCCTGGACGCCGAATACGCCAACCTGATGGCCGCGCTGCGCGCCACGTTGGACGCCGGCGCGGCCGAGCCCGCCGCGCGGTTCGCCGCCGCGCTGTTCTGGTACTGGGGCATTCGCGGGATCGGCGCGCCGTTCGAGACGATCGTCCCGGAGGTGCTGGGCTTCGGCGATGCGCTGCCCGAGGCGGCGCGGGCCGCGTTCGGCGCGATGCACGTGCTGGCCGCGATCACCGTGCCCCGGCTCGCGGACAGCGAGGAATTGCGCGCGGCGCTGGCCGAATGCGCCCGGACGGACGTGGTCGCGCGCTATCCGGCGCTCGCCGTCGGGCTGCCGCTGGCCGCGTTCCTGTCCGGGAACGTCGAGGTCGGCGAACGCGAGTTGGCCCGGATGTCGAACGGGTCCGACCCGTGGGCCCGGGCATGCGCGCACTGGGCGACGGACTTCGTGTGCAGCGACCGCGGCGACTGGACCTCGGGCGCGTCCGCGCGGGCCGAGGCGCTGCGCGGATTCCGGGCACTGGGCGAGCGGTGGGGCCTGGCGTCGGTGTCGATGGCCGTCGGCTCGCACCACTCGATCCGCGGCGAACACGCGCAGGCCGTCGCCGCCTTCGAGGAGGCGGTGGCGCTCATGGCCGAACTCGGCTCCGAGGACGACCTGGCCATGTACCGGGGCATGCTCGCGGCGGAGCGGATGCGCGCCGGCGACCTGGCGGGCGCGGAGCGCGAGTTGCACGTCGCCGAGGCGCGGGCACGGGAGCGCGGGCACCGGCACCTGGAGTTGACCGTGCTCTCCGGTCGCGCCGAACTGCACCGCCGGATGGGCGATTTCGCGGCGGCCGAAGCGGCGCTCGACCGGCTGGACGTGCTTGCCGAGAGCCTGTCCCTGCCCGCCGAGATGGTCGGCGACCTGGTCGCCAAGGGCCGCGTGGCCACCCTTTTGGCCCGGGCCGCAAAGGGCGAGGGCGACGATGTGTCCGCGCGGGTCCGGGAGTTGTTGGCGACCATCTCGGCCGGCGCGATCCGGCGAGGCGATTTCGCCGACGTCGCGCCGACGGCGGAGCTGCTCGCCGCGCTGTTGGAGGCGACGGGGCAGCCCGTCGACGCGGCCGAGGTGCTGGGCCTTGGCACGGCCCTGCGCGGGATCTTCGACGCGGGCAGCCCGGATCTGCGCGCCCTGGTCGACCGACTCGTCGCGATCCTGGGCGAGGAGGACCACCGGGCGGCCTACGACCGGGGCGCGACGTTGTCCCGGGATGCGGCGGCGACCGCGTTGACCGCCCGGCTCACCCCCGATGCCCGAGCCGACTCGGCGCCGAACCCGCGCTAGTAGACCTGGAGTTCGATCAGGTTGCCGTCCGGGTCGCGGACGTGGGCGCTGTGCAGGGTGGGGCCCCAGGCCGGGCGGTGGGTGGGCGGTGTGACGGGGCGGGCGCCGTGCGCCAGGCACAGGGCGTAGCCCGCGTCCAGGTCGGTGACCCGGCTGACCAGCATGATGCGGTCCTGGGTCGGGCCCGGGGCGGCGGCCGGCAGGTCCTCGGTGCCGACCACCGAGGCGAGCATCGCCCGGTCGAACAGGACCAGCGCACCCTCGGTGCCCACGTCCCAGCTCGCGTACGGGCCGTTCTCGTCGCCCCTGGCCCGGGTGGCGCCGATCAGCGCGGGCAGTACCGCGTCGTAGAAGCGGAAACACTCGGTGAACCGGTCGACGAGCAGGCGTGGGTGAAGGGCGTCCATCGGAACTCCTATTCATAGGTGTGCACCAATGATTGGTGTGACCCTACAATAACGTCATGGACGAGACCACACCCCCGACGCTGACCGCGCTCAGCACCTACCTGCTCTCCCGCGTCGGCAAGGCAGCCCGGAGTCGGCTCGGTGAGCAACTGGCGCTGCGGGGGCTGCGGTTGTGGCACACCGCCGTGCTCGCCGCGCTGGCCGACTTCGGCGCGCATGCCCAGCGCGACCTGGCCGCACGCCTCGGGATCCATGCCAGCGACGTGGTCAAGGTCCTCGACGAACTGACCGCCGCCGGCTGGGTGGAGCGCACACGCGATCCGGCCGACCGCCGCCGGCTGCGGGTCACGCTCACCCCGGCCGGGCGCGCCGCGCTGGCCGAGCAGGAGGCGGCGGCGCGCGCCGTACAGGAGGAGATCCTGGCCCCGCTGGACGGCGAGGAACGTGCGCTCCTGCACGACTTCCTGCTCCGGATGCACCACGAACTGCCGCTTCGCTGATCCGAGACCGGGCGGTGCCCGTGCCCCCGAGGCGCCGATTTGGTCTGCGGATTCAAAGTGTGTTCGAGTATCCGGGCATGGGCATGATCCGGTGCAGTGGCCGGACGAAGATCACGCGCTCGGAGAGGAACACCAGTGAGCGATCGCGGGATCCGGGAGTACGGCCTCGACGGGGAGTTGGCACGTGTCGCGGGTGTCGAGGTCCGACTTGTCGTGGACGGATTCGCGGCCTGGGGCCTGGAGTGGGTCGACGGGCCCACGGTGGACCGGATGCGCGCCCACGTGGCCGCCGTACGGGCCGGCCGGCGGGGCATCGCGCCGCCCGAACACCGGCTCGACTACCGACGCCGGCAGAGCCCGCGTGCCTGGGCCGCACGGGCCGTCGCCGCGATGCGGGACGTGAGTTCGCTCCGGGCGGTGGCCGCCGGCGCGGCGCTGCGGCGCAACCACCCGGCGGGCCGGAACCGACGCCCCGGCGCGCTCCGGCCGGAGGACCACGCGCTGCTCGACCTGGTGCAGCGGCTGTACGAGGGCAGCGCCGACCCGGAGCGGGCCGACCGGCCGGAGGACGAGCCGCTGATACGGCGGCTGCTGGCCGAGGGCAACCAGTCCAGGGAGGCGATGTGTCGCATCCTCAACGACGCCGACCCGGAACTCGGCTTCGGCGCCGACGACCTGCGCCGTACCGAGTCCGGCAGGCCGATCCTGCGCCTGGTGTCGGAGGATTCGAGCTGCTGAGGAGCACCCCCGGTGTGCCCGCCGCACCCGCCCCGCTCGCCCCGCCCGCCACACCCGCCCCGCCCGCTCAGCCGAACGCCGCCACGAACCGCGTGCGCAGGTCGTCCAGCCGCTCGGCCGGCTCGTTGGCGAACACCAAGCGCAGGTACGTGTCGCCCGCCGGCCCCCACCCGTTCATCGGCGTGGCCGCGACCCGGCCGAGCCGGAACAGCCGTTCGGCGGCGACCTCGGGCGACAGGCCCATCGCCACGGTGTCGATCAGCAGCGACCAGCCGCCGTGCGGGCGGACGCACGGATAGTCGGCGAGCCGGTCGAGGATCGTCGCGCAGCGGCCCTGCCAGATCGCGGTCGCGGCGGCGACATCGGCGTCGGCGTCCGGTGCGGACAGCGCGGCGGCGACCGCCTCCTGGGCGATGCCGACCGGGCAGACCACATTGCTCAGGCCGACGAGTTTGACGTCGGCCATCAGCTCGGCGGGGCCGACCACCCAGCCGACCCGCCAGCCGATCATTCGCAGCTCCTTGGAGGCCGCGCCGCAGGTGACCGTGCGGTGGGCCAGACCCGGATGCGCGGCGGGGTGGTCGGGGGCCTTGCCGTCGAAGCGGATGCGCTCCATCGCCGCGTCGTAGATCACCCAGCAGTCGTGCGCGGCGACCGCCCGGGCCAGCGCGTCCCAGTGGCCGCCGTCCAGCAGCGCGCCGGTGGGCATCGCCGGCGCCATCACCAGCACGGCGGCGGTGTTCGGGCCGACGGCGGCGGCGAGTTCGTCCGGGTCGGTGTGCCAGCCGGCGGCGCTCGGCTGGCACGGCACATGGCGCGGGACGCCGCCGGCGAGGCGGATCCGGTTGACCAGGCCGGCGTAGATCGGGTCGGCGATCACCACCTCGCGCCCGGGCTCGACGGTGGCGAGCAGCACGTCGAGCACGCCGTTGAGGCCACCGGCCGCGTTGACCACCTCGGTGTCCGGGTCGTACGTGCGCCCCGCGATCCGGCCCACGTGCGCGGCGACGGCCGCACGCAGCCGCGCCGAGCCGTGGAACGGCAGGTAGCTGTTGGCGTCGTCGTCGTCGATCGCGGCCCGGGTGGCGGCCAGCGCCACGGCCGGCGGGCGGATGTCGGTGTCCAGGTTCTCCAGGCGCAACAGCTCCGGGTCGTGCGCGGCGTCGGCGGCGTCGCCGACCCTGTCCACGCCGATGCCCGGGATGTGCCGGAGGCGGGTTACCCGAGTGACCATGATGCCGATCTCCCTCGAACATGCCGGTAAACTGGTACGTCGGTCCAGTATAATGAACGCCATGACCATCGCAAGGGAACCCGCATGACCATCGCGCGCGACATCGGCAACAACATCCGCGTCCTCCGCGAGGCGGCCGGCCACTCGCTCGCCGACCTCGCCGCGAGCGCGGGGCTGAGCAAGACCACGCTGCACGGCATCGAACAGGGCGAGGCCAACCCGACGCTCAGCACGCTGTGGGCGCTCGCCGCCGCGCTGGACGTTCCGCTCGGCGGGCTGCTCGACGGCGGTGCGTCGGCCGTCACGGTGGTCCGGGCCGACCAGGGTCCGACGGTGCGCGGCGACGCGGTCCGGGGCCGCCTGTTGCATCGGGTGCACGTGCGCGGCTGGGTCGAGCTGTACGAACTCGACGTGGACACCACCGAACAGGTGTCCGACCCGCACCGGCTCGGCGTGGAGGAGTGCCTGCTGGTCACCGAGGGCCGGGTGGAGATCGGACCGGCCGCCGATCCGCGGGAGTTGGCGGCGGGCGACTCGATCCGCTTCGACGCGGCCCGGCCGCACGTGTACCGGGGGCTGGACGAGCACAATCGGGCGGTGCTGCTGATGGTGCATCACTGACCCCGGCGCCGGCGCCGCCGGATGTGGGCGGGGTTACCGTACTGTGACCAACGTTCGTCGTATCGCAGCGAGTTCGGGGCGGTTGACTCCCGCTATGGCATCCTCTTTCGTCCTCGGGGATCCGGTTCGGCCGGACCTGCCGGGACCCTTCCACATCGGCACCATCGAGTTCCCGTTCTGGACCGGTGGGCCGGGGTTCACCCTCGCCAAGATCAGCTACCCGGCCGAATACGACGGTTGGCTGGCCCCGGCCGACCCCTCCGAGGGTTCGTACCCGTCGGTGATCATGGCGCCCGCGACCTGGACCGGTTCGAACATGTACGACTGGTTCACCGACTACGTGGTGCGGCACGGCTACATCGTCTTCCGCTACTTCCCGGAGAACATCCTCGCGCTCGACCCGCACATGCACGCGGACACCATCGGCGACGCCATCGACAAGCTGCTTGACATCGACGACGACCGGTTCAACCCGCTGCGCGGCCTGATCAAAAGGGACGCGTTCGCGGCGGTCGGGGTGTCCCTGGGCGGGGCCGGCGCGCTGCTCGCGGCGGCGCGGGACAGGCGCATCCGCGCGGTGCTGGGCTTCGCGCCGGGCCGCAACGTGAAGCAGGCCGCGTTGTACGCGGGGATCGACGTCGAGATCCGCACGGTGGCCACGCCCACGCTGATCGTGTCCGGTCAGAACGACCGGATCTCCCCCGGATCGGGGCTGCACTACCTCGACCTGGTTCCGCGCGGCTACAAGGCGTACGTCGAGATCTCCGGCGGGAACCACGTGCAGTTCCTCGACCCGTGCGACGTGGACATCCACCTGCCCGGGCTGCCTCGGGACGGCAAGCCCTCGATCACCTTCGCCGAGCAGCACGCGATCACCAACGTGTACGCGACCGCCTTCCTGCACGCGGCGCTGAAGGGATACGGCCACTGCGAGGCCCACGTGTCCGGCGCGGACGCGCTGCTGGCGCTGGCGAGCGGCGTACTCTCCGACCTGCGCTCGGTGGCGGGGCCGTTGCCGCTGCCGTTCCCCGCCGCGCCGGCGGGGGTACGCGGCGCGGCGGCGGCAGCGGTGCCGGCGGCGGTTGCCGGCGACCTCGTCGGCGCGGCCGGCACGGTGGCGTCGGCGCTGGCGCTCCGGGTGAACGGGCTCGTGCGGGACCTGGCCCGAGGGGTGGAACGGGTCACGACGGAGGTGGAGAAGCGCATCGCCCGCTAGGCCCTGTCCGGCGGATCTTGGCGGGTCCGCGCCGCCCGGCACCGCACCTCGCCGCACCGGAGAAACAGCCGAATAGAACCACTATGCGGCTGCTTCTCCGGCACGCCGATGCACGGCACCGGACGACGCGGCCTGATCCACCAAGATCCGCCGGACAGGGCCTAGCGCGGTGAAGGCCGACACTCGCCCATTCGGTGTGGTTCGCTCTCCTGTGTGTTTCCCGGCTTCGAGCGGCGTCGACCCTGAACTCATGGGTGACCGTGAACCGATGACCAAAGCCGTGCTCGTGCCCGCCGGCGCCGACCTCGTCGGTGCGCAGGGCATCCGGATCAGCGAACGTGTATCCACCGCGACGGTGGGCTCCGGACGCCTGTGCGGCTTCTTCGCCACGCTCGGACCGGGCGAGCGTACGGCCGTGCACCACCACGCGGGGGAGGAGACCGTCGTGCTGCTCACCGCCGGCAGCTGCGACGTCTTCTCCGGCGACGGGCTGAGCGGCGGAGTGCACATGCGGGTGGGCGACGTCGTGTTCATCCCGTCCGGCTGCGTGCACCAGGTGCTGGCCGGGCCGCACGGGTTCACCGTGTTCGAGGTCAGATCGGGCGGCACGGACCGGACCGAACTGGTCGACCCCGCCTGACCGCACATCCGTTCGCCGACCGAGCCGCCCGGTGCGGGGGTGTCGGGGTGGCAACACGCCTGGCACCCTGGGGGTGGGGCCGCGAAGTCGCGGGTGCCGCACGGGGTTACGGAGATGAGGAGACGAGGAGACATCGATGACGAAGTCCTTGATCGACGAGATCGGCCGGGAGCGGGCCGCGGAATTGGTGACCAAGGCCGTCGAGAAGGCCGTCGCGGACCTGCACGCGGCGGGTCTGCCGGCGATCGGCGGGGAGAACGGGCGCGTGTACAAGGTGTATCCGGACGGGACGAAGGTGTACGTCGACGAGGAGGAGTGACGCGCGGATCCCGCCGGCCGGATCCCGTGGAGCGGCCCGCGGGCCCCGCTCGCCGGGTCGATACGGTTGGGGTTCGCGAGCGGCGATCGGTGTGACCGAGGGCGTGCGCGTGGGTCCGGATTCCCGGGCCGCCGACTCGACCGTTCGATCGTGAGCCAGGAGGCAGCAGCATGGAAACGCGCGTCGTCGACAACCCGGCGAAGTCCCGCTACGAGATATTCATCGCCGCCGACAACGCCGCAGAGGGCGCTTCGGGCCCGGTCGCGCCGCCGCTGCGGGCCGGCGAACTCGCGGGCTTTGCCGAATACTTCGTCAGCGGCGACGAGGTCGCCTTCACGCACACCGAGATCGAACCGCGCTTCGGCGGTCGGGGTCTCGGCGGGCGGTTGACCCACGCGGCGCTGGACGCGGTGCACGAGCGGGGCCTGGCGGTGCTGCCGTACTGCTCGTTCATCCGCGACTGGATCGCCAAGCACCCGGAGTACACCCACCTGGTCCCGGAGGACCGCCGCGACGCCTTCGGGGTGTAAGCCCCGGCCGCGGCGGACGGCGGCCCCGCGGACCCGTCCCGGCTACGACTCCACGGCCATCCGGATGCCCAGTGCGACCATTACCCCGCCGGACGTCTGCTCCAGCCGGCGCCGCACCTTGGCCCGGCCGAGCACGGTGCGCATGCGGCCGACGAACCACACGTACAGGCCGTAGAAGCCGATCTCGAAGGTGGCCCAGATCGCGGCCAGCACGACCATCGTGGGCAGTTGCGGCGAACCGCTCGGGACGAACTGGGGCAGGAACGACATCGCGAACACCGCCGCCTTCGGATTGGCCAGGTTCAGCGTCAAGGCCGCCCGATAGGCCCGCCACCCGCCGCCCGACTCCTCCTCGCCCGCCGCCCCCTCGGCCGCGGCGGTGAACCCGGTCAGCCCGTCCCGCCGCGCCGCCCGGATGGCCTGCACCCCGAACCCGACCAGCACCACGGCCCCGACGATGCGCATGATGTCGTAGGCCAAGTGCGACGCCGCCAACAACCCGGTCAGCCCGAAGGCCGCCGCGAGCCCCCAGAGGAACACCCCGCTCTCGTTCCCGAGCACGGCCGCGAACCCGGCCCGCCGACTTCGCAACGAATGCCGAATGATCAATACCGAACTCGGCCCCGGGCTGGCCGCGATCAACGCACAGGCACCCAGAAACGCCAACAACGTATGAGTCATCCCGGCATCCTGACCCCGAGACAACCCGCCCGGCCACCCATTTCCCCGGGCGCCGCGCCGGGAGTGTGACGGCGGTCTCGGGGAGGCGGGTTCAGGACCTGGCGCGCGTTCCAGGACACGCTGTCGGTGAAGTAGGTGTCGTAGAGCTCCTGGACATCCAGGAGGCTCTCGGGCGGCACGATGAGCGATCAGGCGGCGTCGAGGAGGATTTTCAGGAGTTCGTCCGGGGCGTCGCGCATCACGTTGTGGCCGGACGCGACGCTGTGCACATGCCAGGTGGGGTCCTGTGCCAGTCGCCGATGAACCTCCTCGAAGGGCGACTCTCCGTCCCAGCCGGTCGCGTATACGAAGTCCCGCCGCGCCACCCGGTCGAGGCCGCCTTCGAGCCGCACAGCCTGCATCAGCGAGGCCAGCGGGTGCGGCGTGGCCCGTGGATCGAAGAACGGCAGGGGCGCACTGGAGTATCCGTCGCGGCCGATGCCCCGGAGATACCACTCGCGCTCCTGGTCGTTGACCAGGGACCAGCACGATTCGCCGTCTTGGGGCACCAGGGCGTCGACATGGACGAGCCCTCGCACCCGATCCGGCGCCCGGTCGGCGGCGCCGGTGATCACCATTCCGCCGTAACTGTGCCCGACGAGTACGGCGTCGGTGATCCGCTCGTCCGCCAGGAGGTTCAGCACGTCGTCGATGTGGGTGTCGAGGTTGACCGAGGCCGTGAGCAGATGTTTCCGGTCGCCGACGCCGGTCAGGGTCAGGGGGTAGGCGTCGTGGCCGTGCTCGCGCAACCGCCGGGCCAGAGGCTGGAAGGTCCAGGCGCCGTGCCAGGCGCCGGGGACGAGGACGAAGGTGGTCATCGGTCGCCTCGTGGTGCGGGGAAGGAGTGATCGGGCATGGGAGGGCGATCCTTTCGGCGGTTCGGTGGCCCCGGGAGGGGGTTCGGTCGGACGGGTCGGTACACCCGTCGGGTGACGCCGACCCCGCTTGGCCGCGGGCCGGCCGACGAGCTCACACCCCTGGTGGCCGGCGTGGACGCCGCGCACGCGTCCTGACGAGCACTCGATCGCATCAGTCGGCGACGGTGAGCACGATCTTTCCGGTGGTGCGGCCCGTCTCACCGATCTCGTGCGCCTTGGCCACCTGGTCGAAGGGCACGGTCGCGGCGATCTCGGCCCGCAGCAGGCCGGAGGCCACGAGGGAGGCGATCTCCCGCATACCGGCCTGGTCGGCTTCGGTGATCATGAAGGTGGAGCGCAGTCCGAGGGAGCGGGCCTCGACGGCCAGGTTCGCTTCGGCCGGGGAGGCGAGCGAGACGACGATGCCGCCCGTGCGCAGCGTCCGAAGGGAGCGTGGTCCGTAGTCGCCGCCGATGGTGTCGAGCACGACGTCGATGTCCGCGACCGCCGACGCGAAGTCGACCTCGGTGTAGTCGATCGTCTCGTCGGCGCCCAGCCCTCGCACGAAGTCGTGCTTGGCCGCACGGGCGGTGCCGATCACGTACGCACCACGGGCCTTGGCGATCTGTACGGCGAGATGCCCGACACCGCCCGCCGCGGCGTGGATCAGTACCCGCCCACCGGGACGAACATCGGCGGTGTCGACCAGCGCCTGCCACGCGGTGAGCGCGGCCAGCGGCAACGCGGCGGCCTCCACATGCGAGAGCCCGGCCGGTTTGGCGACCAGGTGCCGTGCGGGCGAGACCACGTATTCGGCGTACGTCCCCGCCGGACGCGGCTGGCACGGCATGCCGAACACCTCGTCGCCGGGCTCGAACAGGGTCACGCCGGGCCCGACGGCCTCGATCACGCCCGACACGTCCCAGCCGAGCCGGATCGGGACGTCGCCCGCCAGTCCACCGGTGGCGCGGTGCCACCAGTCGGTCGGGTTGACCCCCGCCGCGTGTACTCGCACCAGTACCTCGGCCGGCCCCGGCTCGGGGCGCGCCACCTCGACGATCCTCAGCACTTCGGGGCCGCCGAACGAGTCCTGGCCGATGGCACGCATGGTCCGCTCCTTTTCCGGCCCTCCGGAACGAGAGCGCGCTGCTCGCACGGTCGGTCCGCACGATTTTTTCGATCGTGATCACTGTCGATCTTCGCCCGGTTCGGATCAAGGCCGAAGTGTGCAAGGGTCGGTGATCCGAACTCACCAATGGAGGCGACGGTGGAACGGCACGAAATCGAGACCTTTCTGACGCTCGCCGAGGAGCTGCACTTCCGGCGGACCTCCGCGCGGCTGGGGCTGGCGCAGGGTCGGGTGAGTCAGACGATCAAGAAGCTGGAACGCCGCATCGGGGTACCGCTGTTCGAACGCACCAGCCGTCGGGTGGCCCTGACCCCGACCGGGCGGCAGCTCCGCGACGACCTGCTGCCCGCATACGAGCAGACCCAACGCGCGATCGCGCGGGCGATCGCGACCGGGCGGGGGATCACCGACACCGTGCACGTCGGCTACTCCACGCCGTGGGTGGGTGATCTCGTCGTCCATGCCGGCGACGTGTTCCGGGCCCGTCATCCCGACTGTGACGTCCGGGTGCGCGAGGTCGGGCTCGGCGATCCGCTCGGCGCCCTGCGGTCCGGTGAACTCCAGCTCCAGATCACCGAGTTCCCGATCGACGAGCCCGACATCCGGGCCGGTCCCGTGGTCTTCTCCGAACTTCGGGCCCTGATGGTGCCCGCCGCCCACCCCTTCGCCCGGCGGGAGACCCTGTCGCTGGAAGACCTCGCCCACGCACCGCTGGTGACGGTCGCCGGAAGGATTCCGCAGGGTTGGCTGGACCACCACTTCCCGACCCACACGCCCTCGGGCCGGCCGATACCCCGAGGACCGGTCACCACGTTCTGGCCGGAAGTGCTCACCCTCGTCGCGGCCGGCAAGGGCGTGTTTCCCGTCTCCGCCCGCGCCGCCCACTACCACGCCCGCCCCGGCGTCGCATTCGTCCCTTTCCGGGATGCCCCACCGGTCGCCTACGGGCTGCTGTGGCCGAGCGCCGGGCAGATGCCCCGGGTACGCGCGTTCGTCGAGACCGTGCGCGAGGTCGCCGGCATCCCGGAGGGCGCCTCGACGTGATCCACCTCCCGCCCCGAACTCGCGCCCGCACCCTAGTCGTTCGATCCCTGCGGCGGTGTCGATCTCGTGCGTTGGGTGAGGACGATGCAGGCCAGGACGGCGAGGGCGGTGAGGGGTGTCGAGGGGGTCAGGGTTTCGTTCAGGATCAGTACCGCCCAGAGCAACGTCAGTAGCGGTTGGGCCAGTTGCAGTTGGCTGGCGGCCGGGACGCCGATGCTCGCCATGCCCCGGTACAGCACCACGAAGCCGAGGAACTGCGAGACGGCCGCGAGGTAGAGCACGCCGGCGACGCCGTGGCCGCCGAGGTGGACCGGCTCGGTGGCCAGGCCCGCCGCGGCGGTCGCCGCGGTGAACGGTGACGCCGCCACCACGCCCCACGCGATCACCTGCCATCCGGGGAGGTGTCCGGCCAGTCGGCCGCCCTCGGCGTAGCCGGCCGCGCACAACACCAGGGCCGCGAACAGGTACCCGTCCGCCAGGCCGATGCCGCCGCTGCTCCGGGTCACCGCGAAGGCCAGGACCACCGCGGCCCCCGCGAGCGCCGCCGCCCAGAAGGTCCGGCTCGGCCGCTCGCCGGTGCGCAACACCGAGCACACCGTGGTGGCCAGCGGCAGCAGGCCGATCACCACCGCGGAGTGCGCGGTCGACGAGGTCTGCAGCGCGAGCGTGGTGAGCAGCGGGAAACCGAGGACGCAGCCGACGGCGACCACGACCAGGCCGAGCCGGTCCGCCCGACCGGGCAGCGGCGCGCGTACGGCGAGCAGCGCCGCCCCGGCCAACAGCGCGGCGAGCAGGCCGCGCAGACCCGTGACGCTCCACGGGCCGAAGCTCTCCAGGGCCCAGACGGTGGCCGGGAAGCTGAGCGAGAAGGCCAGGATCGCCAGTGCGGCCAGGGCCGTTCCGCCGGCCGCTACCGACGCCGGGCGGATAGCGCTATTCTGTGCTGTCATGCACAACAGTAGCGGTGCGGTCGATCTGGTGGCGCTCCTGCGTGGTGAGTTGGACCGCTACTCGGTAGGCGAGAAGCTGCCGTCCAGTCGTTCGCTCGTCGAGCGCCATCGGGTCAGCCCGGTGACCGTCTCCCGCGCGATGGCCGCACTCGCCGCCGAGGGCCTGGTCGTCTCCCGCCCCGGTGCCGGCGTCTACCGCGCCGAGCCGACCCGCCGGGTGCCGGCGACCGGCGACACCTCCTGGCAGGAGGTTGCGCTCAGCGCCGAACCCGGCCTCCCGCCCCGGCGCAGCCCGGACGCGACCGGCGTGTTGTCCGCGCTCGCGGTGGCCCCGCCCGAGGTGATCGACCTCAACAGCGGCTATCTGCACCCGTCGCTGCAACCCGAGCGCGCGCTGGCCGCCGCGCTGTCCCGGGCCGGCCGGCGCCCCGGCGCGTGGGAGCGCCCGCCCATCGAGGGCCTGACCGAACTGCGTGCCTGGTTCGCCCGGGACATCGGCGGCGCGGTCGCCGGCTCGGATGTGCTGATCACCGCCGGCGGGCAGAACGCGCTGACCACGGCGCTGCGTTCGCTGGTCGCGCCCGGGTCGCCGGTACTGGTCGAATCGCCGACCTACCCCGGCATACTGGCCGTCGCCCAGGCCGCCGGGCTGCGCCCGGTGCCGGTGCCGGTGGACGCCGACGGGGTGCGTACCGATCTGCTCGCCGACGCGTTCGCGGCCACCCGGGCGCGCGCGTTCGTCTGCCAGCCGCTGTTCCAGAACCCGACCGGTACGGTGCTCGCCCCCGAGCGGCGCGCGGAGGTGGTGCGCATCGCGCACGCGGCGGGCGCGTTCGTCCTGGAGGACGACTTCGCCCGCCGGCTCGGGCACGCCGACGCGCCGCCGCTGCCCGCGCCGTTGGCCGCCGACGACCCGAACGGCGTGGTGGTGCACATCCGTTCGCTGACCAAGGCCGGCTCGCCCAGCCTGCGGGTCGCCGCCCTCGTCGCGCGCGGACCGGCGTTCGAGCGGCTGCGCGCCGTCCTGGCGGTGGACAGTTTCTTCGTGCCGCGCGTGCTCCAGGAGACCGCCCTGCAACTGGTCTGCGCCCCGGGCTGGCCGCAACACCTGCGCACGCTGGGCATCGCGCTGCGCGATCGACGCCGGGTCGTGGTCGACGCGCTGACCCGGCTGCTGCCCGAACTGCTGCCGGCCCGACTGCCGTACGGCGGCTACCACTTCTGGCTGCGGCTGCCCGACGGTCGGGACGTCCGGGCGCTGACCTCGGCCGCGCTGCGCGCGGGCGTCGCGGTCACGCCCGGACCGGGCTACTTCACCGCCGAGCCCCCGGCCCCGTACCTGCGCGTGGGGTACGCGTGCGCCGAGGGCCCGGAGCGGCTCGTCGAGGGCGTGGAGCGGCTGTATCGGGCCTACACCGGGCAGGCTTGAGGGCCCGGTCGGGCCCGCCCGACCGGGAGCATGCTTCGGAACCACCCTTGCCTCGCCCATCGACCGCCACCGTCAGGTGTACGGCCGGGTGATGATCTCCATGTTGTGGCCGTCCGGGTCGGCGAAGAACGCGCCTCGGCCGCCGTTCCACGTGTTGATTCGTCCGGCCAGGCGCCGGTGCGGATCGGCGTACACGCTCACCCCGGCGCTGCGCAGCCGGTCCACGATCGCGTCGAACTCGGCCTCCTCGACCAGGAACGCGTAGTGCTGCGGGGTCACCCGCTCCTCGGGCGCGTCCCAGAAGTCGAGGGTGACCCCGTTCGCCGTGCCGACCGGGAGGAACGGGCCGTAGGGCGCGCCGACGGTCAGACCCAGGACATGCGCCAGGAAGGCGGCGGAGCGGCGCTTGTCGGTGGCGACGACGATGGTGTGGTTGAGCTGTACCGGCATCTCGACTCCTCGGCTGGGCGGCGCGTCGGGGGCCGGCCCGCGCCGTGTCCCCTGATCCTCGATCGCCGGACGACCGGCCGGCAGAGACCCGGACATCCAGGGACCGGCGATCCCAGGGTGGGCGCTCCACTGCTGCGTGGGGCGTGGTCGTGGCAGCGTTCGGACAGTCACCGCCGGCGCCTTTCGGACGGCCACCGGCGACCTCCCCGCCCTGCCCGGAAGGCTTCGCCATGCCCGCATCCGACACCGCTCCCGGTCTGCGCCGGCCCGGCGCCGCCCTTGCGTTGCTCGCCTTCGCGAGTCTGATCACCTCGCTCGACTACAACATCGTGTATGTCGCGCTGCCCGACATCGGCGCGGGCGTCGGCTTCTCGGCGCAGACCCTCCAGTGGGTGGTGAGTGCGTATGCGGTGGTCTTCGGCGCGTTTTTGCTGCTCGGCGGCCGGATGGCCGATCTGCTGGGCCGGCGGCGGATGTTCGTGCTCGGCATGGGCCTGTTTGCGATCGCCTCCCTCGCGGGCGGTCTGGCCGGCGTCCCCGGAGCGCTGATCGCCGCCCGCGCCGGGCAGGGCCTGGGCGCCGCTCTCCTCTTCCCCGCCACGTTGTCCCTGGTCAACACCACGTTCGCGGAGGGCCGGGCGCGCAATCGGGCGCTCTCCGTGTGGGCCGCGACCGGCTCCGGCGGGCTGATCCTCGGTTCGCTGCTCGGCGGCGTACTCACCCAGGCGCTGGGTTGGCAGGCGGTGTTCTTCGTCAACGTGCCCCTGGCCGGCTGCGCCGCGCTGCTCGCGTTCGTCGCACTGCCGGCCGATCCGGACCGCTCCGTCGGCCGCCGCTTCGACGTGCCCGGAGCGCTGACCGCGACGGTCGGCTCCACGTCGATCGTCTTCGCCCTCGTGCAGGGGCCCGAACAGGGCTGGACCGCACCGCGCGTACTCGCCGCCGGCGCGGTCGGGATCGTCGCCCTCGCCGCGTTGTCGCCGATCGAGCGGCACACCGCCGACCCGCTGATGCCGCCGCACCTGCCGCGCAACCGCAACCTGGGCACCGGGATGGCCGTGACGTTCCTGTTCATGGCCACGCTCGGCACGCTGCCGTACTTCCTGACCGTCTACTTTCAAGGTGTACACGGGTATGGCGCGCTGCGCACCGGCTTCGCGTTCCTGATCCCGCTGGGTGGGGGCTTCCTCGGCTCGCTGCTCGGCGGCCGGGCGGCGACCCGGTTCGGCGTACGGTCCACGCTGCTCGTCAGTCTGGCCGCGAGCGCACTCGGCCTGGTCGCGATCGGCCTGGGTATCTCCGCACACGGCGCCTACCTCGACCTGGTTCCCGGCCTGCTGGTCTTCGGGCTCGGCCAAGGCGTCGTCTACACCACGATGTTCGCCGCCACCGCGACCGGTGTGCCGGCCGCGGAGCAGGGCGTCGCGTCGGGAATGGCGTCCACGGGGCAACAGGTCGGCGGGGCGATGGGCCTGGCCGTACTGGTCGCACTGGCCAACTCCGGGACGGGCGGCGGCCGGAGCGGTGAGGCGCTGCGGGTGGCGACCGCACACGGCCTGCGCGTCGCGGTGTTCGGCGCGGCCGTCGGTGCGGGGGCAGCCGCGCTGGTCGCGCTGAACTTCCGGCGGGCGGGGAGCGGCGACCGGGCGGCGGGGCGGGATTCGGCCGCCGAGGGCTCCCGGGCCGGCGCGTCCTGACCACGGGTGGGTCGGCCGCACCGCCCGGGACGGGGTCGGTCAGGTGGTCGGGATGCGATCGGCCGGGACCTCGTAGATGATTTCGAGGCCGTCCTCCTCGTCCATCTGCTCGCCCGTCTCGACGAAGCCGAAGCCCTGGATGGTCGCGAGCGACGCGGAGTTGTCGGGGGAGATGGTCACCCGGACGATCCGCACGTCGGGCTCCTCGGCCGCGCGTACGAGCAGCGACCCGAGCATCGCCCGCGCGTAGCCTCGGCGGCGCGCCTCCGGCACCACGGTGTAGCCGATCTCCACCATGCCGTTCTCGTCCGGCGGCCCGTGATAGCCGGCGTAGCCGACCACCGCGCCGTCCGGTTCGGAGACCGCCGCCCGGACCAGCCACGGGGCGCTCGCCGGGTCGGCGGTCACCTGGTCGAAGCGGTATCGCCACAACCAACGCGCCTCTTCGGACACGAAGAACTCGGGCAGGTCGAGGCCGGTCTGCTCACGGGCCTCGGCCAAGTTCCCGGCCAGCAGGGCGGTCAGCGGTCGGCCGACCAGCGGGATCCAGCGGACCTGCCGCTCGGAGGTGGTGGACGGGGGTCGGGAGGCATCAGCGGGATTGTTCACCAGCGGATCATCGGCGACGGTCGAGCGGCCGTCCATCGCATTTCCCGCCGCCCCTGCCGCAATCGCCCGTTCGGACGCGGCCCCGCCTCGCGCCGACCTCGCCCACCCCGGGACCGGGCGCTCCCGCGCCGCTCCCCGGGCTTTCACCCCGCCGAGCCCGAAGGGCTCAATGCACCGAGAGTCCGCCGTCGACGAAGATCGACTGGCCGGTGACATACGCCGAACCGGCACTCGCCAGGAACACCGCGGCGGCGGCGAAGTCCTCGGCCACGCCGTTGCGTCCGACCATGGTGCGGGCGGCCAGCGCGGCGACCCGCTCCGGGTCGGCGGACAGTCGGGCGTTGAGCGGGGTCATCACGAACCCCGGCACCAGCGTGTTGGCAGTGACGCCGTGCGGCGACCAGGCCTCGGCCTGGGAGCGGGCCAGCGACTCCAACCCGCCCTTGGACACGCCGTAGACGCCGCTTTGCACGAACGCGCGGTGTGCCTGCTGCGAGGAGACGTGGATGAGCCGGCCGTAGCCGCGCTCGGCCATGCCGGGGCCGAACCGCTGCCCGAGCAGGTAGGGCGCCGTCAGGTTCACCGCCATCGTGGTGTCCCACACGTCGTCGTCGATGTCGCCCATCGGCGGGCGCAGGTTGATCCCGGCGCTGTTGACCACGATGTCGGGTTCACCGAAGATCTCGGCCGCCGCGTCGGCCGCGGTCCGTACCCCGGCGCGGCTGCCCAGGTCGGCGCTCACCCAGGCCGCCTTGGCTCCTCGGGCGGTCAACTCGTCGACGGTGGCCACCAGTTCGGCCTCGCGCCGGGCGAGGACCACGACACTCGCGCCCGCCCGGGCGAGCGCCCCGGCGATGGCCCGGCCGATGCCGGAGCTGCCGCCGGTCACCACGGCGACCCGGCCGTCCAGCGAGAACAGTTCGGAGAGATATCCCTGCGCGCTCATGTCCGCACCCTAGTGACTCGATCCCCGTCGTGGAGGCGGGGGTCGGGCCGGGTCGTCGGGCGGTGCCGCAGGGGCGTCGACCGGCGTTTCGGATCACTCGCCGGAGGAGCCGCGTCGGGCGGGGAAGCCGTGTGTACGGGCGCCGATCACCACGGCCAGGACCGGGACGAGCAGCACCAACACGCTCCACGGGAAGGACGTGGCGCCGAGTGCGTCGAGCAGGATCGCACCGACCACACCGCCGCCGGCCATCGCCACGTTCCACAGCGTGACGAGCATGGCCTGCGCCGCGTCCGCGTCCTCGCCGCCCGCCTCGCCGACGGCGGTCTGGAGGAGCGTGGGTGCGCCGCCCCAGCCCAGGCCCCACAGGATCGCCGCGAGATAGACCATGGCGTGGCTGTCGGAGAGCACCGCGAGCACCCCGGCTCCGGCGGCGAACAGCAGCGTGGCGGCGATGGTGAGCGCGCGCAGCCGCCCGTGGATCTGCGCGCCGACGATCCAGATGCTCACCAGCGACGCGCCGCCGAATACGAGCAGGACCAGGTCGGTGGAGCCGTCCATGTCGACGTGGTCGAGGTAGGAGGCGATGTAGGTGTAGTGGATGGTGTGCGCCAATACGAACACCAGCGTGACGAACAGGACAGGGCCCACCCCGGGAATGGCCACCGTGCGCAGCAGGGGCTTACGTTCGTCCGGGCGTTGGCCGGGGTGGTCGGGGACGAGCGCGACGATCCAGCCGATCAGCAGCACCGCCAGCGCGGTCATGATCCAGAAGGTGGTGCGCCAGCCGAACGCGTCGCCGAGGAAGGTGCCGGCCGGTACCCCGAGGGACAGCGCGACGGGGATGCCGGCCATGACGATGGCGATCGCCCGACCCTGAAGGTGCGGGGGCGCCAGGCGGCGGGCGTATCCGGCCAGCAGCGCCCAGGCCACGCCCGCGGCCACGCCGGCCACGAAGCGGGCGACCATGGTGAGCGGGTAGTTCGCCGAGACCGCGGTGACCGTGTTGGCCGCCGCGAAACCGCCCATCGCGGTCAGCAACAGCCGCTTGCGACGCCAGCCGGCGGTGGCGGCCGACAGCGGGATCGCGGTCAGCGCGGTGCCGATCGCGTAGATCGTCACGGATTGGCCCATCGCGGATTCGCCGACCCCGAGATCGGAACTCATCGCGGGCAGCACCCCGGCCGGCAGCGTCTCGGTCAGGCTGGTCGTGAACACCGCGGTGGCCAGTGCCAACAGCGCGCCCATCGGCAGCTTTCGGTGGGCGATCGTGGTGTGGGAAGGTGATTGTGCGGTGATGTCGTTGCTCATGCTGCGTATGCTCGAACCCTCACATTGATGTGAAGGTCAAGCGACGAGACGTGAGGTGGATCACATGCGTATCGGAGAGTTGTCGGAGCGCACCGGTACCCCCCGACGACTGCTGCGCTACTACGAGGAACAGGGCCTGATCGTCGCCGATCGTTCGGCGAACGGATACCGGGACTACGACGAGTTCTTCGTGGACCGGGTGATGCAGATCAGGGGCCTGCTCGACGCCGGATTGCCGACCCGGATCATCCGACAGATCCTCCCCTGCCTCGACAAGCCGAGGATCATCCACTTCCCCGACGCGACGCCGGAGATGATCGCCACGCTCGAACACGAGCGCGATCGAATGACCGAACGCGTCAACTGCCTGATCCGCAACCGAGACGCGATCGCCGAATACCTGGACGCAGTCCGCACCGACCGCCCCTTGGAAACCACCACGGCCCCCTCCTGACGACCCCCGGCGTGGGTACCGCCCCCTGCCCGGGCCCGTCCCTTGCCCCACACCACTCGAACACGCCCACCAACTCCGCACCCGGGCCGTCCCCCCGGGCCCCAAGCCCCTTGCCCACCCTTCCCGTTCAAGCCGCCGCGATCTCCGGGAAGCCGAACGCGAACACCTCGCGCAGCACGAAGACCGCGCGCTCCAGCGGACTCGACCGCTCCGGCAACAACAGGGCCGCCATCGAGATGGAGTCGGCCGATTCCGCCGACCGTTCCGGGTCCTGGTACGGGTCGGTCGGCAGCGGCTCGGGCAACCAAGCCCGACGTACTCCTCCCGCCGCACCCGCGCCGACCGCAACACGTCGATCGAGATCCGGGTGACCACGGCGGACAGGAACGCCTTCGCCGACACGGGCCGGGTCGGCGACGTCTCGTAGCGCAGCCAGGTCTCCGTGCCGCGTCCTCGGCCTCGCCGACGCTGCCGAGGAGGCGGTAGGCGATCGAGAACAGCAGCGGCCGCAACTCCTCGAACTCCCGGGTGCGGGCCGCCCCGACGCCTTCCCGGAACATCACGCCGTCGGTCTCGGCGAGGGGTTCGCGGCGTCGGCCGACGGCGATCACGTGCGCGCCTTCGGCGGCGTACGCGCGGGTGGCCCGGCCGATGCCGGTGCCTGCGCCGGTGATCAGCACGATGCGGGGGCCGGCGGTGGGGGTTTCGGTGGTGTTCATGGGGCGATGCTCCGACCCTGCCGCCAACGGCAGGGTCGAGCGCACATCGGCCCACGCGCCGGCCCCGGACACCTCGAACACGGGTGCGGTGCGGGGACGTACCCTTGCGGATTGGTTCCCTGGCCGGCCCCTGGCCCGTGCCACCCGTAGGCGGAGGTTGTAGATGTCCCAACCCGCTCCCCGTTCGCGGCCCCGTACCCGGATCGCGATCTTCGGCGCCGGCAGCATCGGCGGCTACCTGGGCGGTCGGCTCGCCGCATTCGCCGACGTCACGCTCATCGGCCGACCGGCCCTCGCCGACGCGCTCCGGGACGGGTTGACGGTCACGGGCGGGGGCCGGCCCCCGACGGTGGTCGAACCGGAGCGGCTGACCGTGGCCACCACGCCCGACGCGGTCGCCGGCGCCGACTTCGTGCTGGTCACCGTCAAGTCGGCGGCGACCGCCGAGGCCGGCCGGGAACTGGCGGGGCGGCTGAGCCCGGCCGCGCTCGTGGTCAGCCTGCAGAACGGGGTGCGCAATCCCGCCGTGTTGCGCGCCGCGCTGCCCGCGCACACCGTGTTGGCCGGCATGGTCCCGTTCAACGTCGTACGCACCGAGCCCGCCGTGTTCCACCAGGGCACTTCGGGCGCGTTGATGATCGACGCGAACCCCCGGGCGCTGCCGCTGGTCGACGTGCTGGTCGAGGCGGGCGTACCGATCCAGGTCCGCGAGGACATGCCCGAGGTACAACACGCCAAGCTGCTGATGAACCTGAACAACGCAATCAACGCGCTGTCCGGCCTGCCGCTGCGCGACCAACTCGGCCGGCGCGACTACCGGGCCTGCCTCGCGCTGTGCCAGGGCGAGGCGCTGGCCGCCTTCCGGGCCGCGGGCATCCACCCGGCCAAGCTCGGCCCCGCCTCCGCCGCGCGCACCCGACAACTGCTCTCGCTGCCCGACCCGCTGTTCCGCCGGTTGGCGAGTTCGACCCTGCGGGTGGACGCGCAGGCGCGTTCCTCGATGTGGGAGGACCTGGAACGCGGCCGGCCCACCGAGATAGACAGCGTCCAAGGCGAGATCCTGGCCATCGCCGAGCGCAACGGCCTGACCGCCCCGGCCAACGCGCGCCTGATCGAACTGATCCGCGAGGCCGAGGCCGCCCCGCCGGGCGAATCCCGCCACTGGAGCGGCGCGGACCTGCTCGCCGAACTCACCCGGGCGGTCGCGGCGGCCTGATCGAGGCGGCTCGACCCATCGCGGCCCGCCTCACCACCCCCGTGCGGCCCGGATCAACCGCTGCTCCACCAGGCCCAGATGCGGGTGCTGCGCCGCGCCCGCACGGCGTACCAGGAAGCCGGTGTTGATCGGCGGGTCGTCGGGGGTGAGCAGGGGTACCAGCGCGCCGGTCGCCAGCTCGGCCGCGCACAGATAGCGCGGCAGGACGGTCAGGCCCGCGCCGGCGACCACCGCGGCCAGTACGCCGCGCAGATCCGGGACGGTGATCGCGGCACGTTCGGTGAGCCGGGTGCCGAACACGTGTCGCCAGTAGCGGCGGGCGATCGGCAGGTCCTCGGCGTAGCTGACCAGCGGGATTCCGCGCAGCGCGGCGGGGCCCTCGGCGGCGATCCGCGCCGGGTCGACCCGGCGTGCCCACACCGGCGCCGCGACCAGTACGAACTCCTCGTCCATCAGCGGTACGGCGGCCAGCGTCCGGCCGCGCGGCCGGATCGTGGCCAGCACGAGGTCGTGCCGACCCGCGCGCAACCCCTCGAGAAGGTCGTCGGTCAGCCCGGTGGCGATCCGCAGCAGCACGCCGCGCTCGATCAGCGGGACCAGCGCGGGCAGGACGAGTGTGCACAGGATGTCGGCGGGACCGGCCAGGTGCACCGGTTCGGCCGGCGGGTCGACGCCGAACCGGTCCGGCTCGGTCACCTCGGCGAGCGCGTCCAGCGGCGCCGCCACCCGCACCGCCAGGTCGTCGGCGACGGGTGTGGCCGCCACGCCCCGGGGCAGCCGCTCGAACAGCGTGCGACCCAGCCGCCGCTCCAGCGCCCGGATCTGGGTGGTGACCGTGGGCTGGGACAGGCCCAGGACCCGGGCGCCACCGGTGAACGAGCCGGCCCGGTGTACGGCCAGGAAGGTGCGCAGCAGGCTCAGGTCCAGCGGGCCGCGCACGTCCGGTATCGCGGACGCCTGCGTCGGGTCGGATGCCTGCGTCGGGACGGACGTCGGTGTCGGAGCGGACGTCGGCTCCGACGCCGGCTCCGCGCTCACCGATCCATCGGAATTGGCATGGCTCATGATGGAGAGCCTATTTGAACCCTGATGGGTGGGCGATCTACGTTCGACGCGACGGCGCGAGGGCGTGCCGGCCGATCGCACGAGGACGCCCGGGCATACCCCGCTCGGCCGCCCCGAATGGAGGAATGACAGATGGCGAAGATCCTGTTCGTGCTCACCGGGTCCGACCACTGGACGCTGGCCGACGGTACCCGGCATCCGACCGGCTTCTGGGCGGACGAGGCGGTCGCCCCGTTCGAGGCGTTCACCGCGGCCGGTCACGAGGTCGTGGTGGCCACGCCCGGCGGGGTGGTGCCGACCGTCGACGCGGCGAGCCTGGCCCCGGATGTGAACGGCGGTCCGGACGGGGCCGCGGAGGTCGCCGCGGGCCTGGACCGGTTCGCCGCGCTGCGCGCGCCGCTGAACCTGGCAGAGGTCGAACTCGCCGACTATGCGGCCGTGTTCTACCCGGGCGGACACGGGCCGATGGAGGACCTGGCGGTCGACGCGACGTCCGGCGCGCTGCTCGTCGCGGCGCTGGCCTCGGGCAAGCCGCTGGGTGTGGTCTGCCACGGGCCGGCGGCACTGCTGGCCACGGCGGACGCGGACGGCACGTCGCCGTTCGCCGGCCGTCGGATCACCGCGTTCACCAATGCCGAGGAGATCCAGGCGGGCTTCGGCGAGCGGGCGCACTGGCTGCTCCAGGACCGGCTGATCAACCTGGGCGTCGACTTCCGCGAGGGTGGCCCGTGGGCGCCGCACGTGGTCGTCGACGACAACCTGTACACCGGCCAGAACCCGGCCTCGGCGGCCCCGCTCGCCCGGGAGATCGTCAAGGCCCTGGGCTGATCCGGCCCGCGCGGCACGGCCCGGGGCGTGGGTGCGCCCCGGGCCGTGTGGCGCGGTCGGCATTCGCGCCCCATCAGCGCTCAGGCGGCGGGAAGAGCACGGTGGTGGCGGCGCCCGACGGGGAGGTGCCGATCCGGATCGACCCCGAGGCGGGCTCGGGCGGTGCGGCTTTGGGCGGCGCGGCCTCGGGCGGGGCGGGTCGGCCGCCGGCGGGGGGCGGCGCCGAGGGGTTGAGCAGCCGCGCGGTCGGGATCAGGACCGCGGTGAGGACGGCCACCACGGCGAACGAGGTGTTGAGCGAGGCGTGGTCGGCGATGGCGCCGACGATCGCGGGGGCGATCAGGCCGGACGTGTAGGTCACCGTGGCAACGCCGGCGATGGATCGGCTCGGATTGTCGCCGACCCGGCCCGCCGCGGCGAAGGTCAGCGGCAGCACCGCGGCCACCCCGACGCCGAGCAGCGCGAAGCCGAGCGCGGCGGGCAGGGGGGAATGCGAGACGGCGACAACGACGGCGCCGACGGTGCTCAGGGCCGCACCGGCGCGGATCGTACGGGTCACCCCGAAGCGGTCCACCACCATCCCCGAGAGCAGTCGGGCGACGGCCATCGTGCAGGCGAATCCGGTGAACGCGAGGGCCGCGACGCCGGGGGAGGCGCCGGCCACCTCCTTCAGGTGGACCGCGCTCCAGTTCGCGCCCGCGCCCTCGGCGAACACCCCGCAGAAGCCGACGGCGCCGATCGCGAGTACGGCCTTGGACGGCAGCGCGAAGCGCGGTGGGGCCTCGGTGTCGGCGCCACCGCCGCCGCCGGCAGCGGCCGGCCGCGCGTCGAGCAGGTTGCGGCCGGCGAACCAGCCCGTGACCGCGAGCAGCACGGCCAGGCCCGCCATGTGCAGGCGGGCGTCGAGTCCGGCGAACGCCGCCGCCGCGCCCACGCCCGCGCCGAACAGCGCGCCGGCGCTCCACATCCCGTGCAGCAGCGGCAACGTCGAGCGCTTGACCCGCTGCTCGACCACGAGGCCCTGCGTGTTCATCGCGACGTCGGACATCCCGGCGCCGACGCCGAACACCAGCAGCGCCGCGCACAACCAGACCAGCCCCGGTGCGGACAGGGGCAACAGCGGCACCGCGCACCACACCGCGATCAGACACCGCAGCGCGGTCCGCCCCCCGTGCCGATGCACCAGCGACGCGGCCAACGGCATGGCGAGGGACGCCCCCACGGCAGGCGCCGCGAGCGCGACCCCCAACTGCCCCGCACTCAAATCCAGATGCCCCTGCAACCAGGGCAACCGCGCCGCGAACCCACCCCCCACGGATCCATGCACCGCAAATATCAAACAAGCCGCCACCCGAGCCCGCCCGGCCTCCCCATCCACACTCGGCTTCGCCCGCCCACCCGCATCACCCGCCGGGCCCACCTCGGCGGCTCCGTCCAGCGGCCCCCCGCCTCCCGCTCCGCGTACACCGCCCACCTCACCCGTGCTCACACCCCCGCCCGCACCGCGCACCCGACCTGCGTCGACCCCCTCGCGCGCACTGCCCCCCGCAACGGCGGCCACGCATCCGCCCACACCGCGCACCGGGCCCGCGCCGGCCCCCTCGCACGCACCCTCCGACGTGCCCGTGTTCGCGCGCTCGGCCGTGTCGTTTACCCGCCCCGTGCTCGCCGGCTCGTGTGTGGCGCCCCGCTCGGTTGAGCCCGGCTCCCCGGTTGCGTCGGCCCCCGTGAGCCCACCGGCCGTGTGCGGGGGTGGCGAGGGTGGGTGGCCCGGGGGCGTTTTGGCTCGGGAATGCGGAGTGGGCGGGGTCTGGCAGATGTTCGTCTCGGTCATGGCCGGAAAATTATCAGGCAGGGTTCCTGAAAGAAAGACTTTGCGTAGGATCGGTTCCCATGACAGTCACCGCCCGTACCGCCACGCCGAGCACGTGTCGTGCGATCAACGACCGCCTGGCCCTCGATCTGCTGATCGAGCACGGCCCCCTCACCGCCGCCCAGCTCAAGACGCTGACCGGGCTCTCCCGCCCGACCGTGGCGGACCTGGTCGACCGCCTCGGCAGCGCGGGACTGATCCACCTGGCCGGCGAATCGGGCACCCGCCAACGCGGCCCGAACGCCCGGCTGTACGGGATCGTCGCGGAGCGCGCCTACATCGCCGGCCTGGATGTGCGCCTGGGCGGCGTCGAGGTGGTCGTCGCCGACCTGACCGGCCGGATCGCCGCGTCCGGCACGCTCGCGATACCGGCGAACCGGGAGCCGACCCGCGCCATCGCCGACGTCCTGGCCCTGGTCGACGCCACCGCCGCCCGCGCCGGGGCCGAGACACTGCACACGTTCGGCGTCGGCGCACCCGGCCTGATCGACCCCGTCACCGGCAACCTGGGGGTGGAGGACTTCCTCCCGGCCTGGCACGCCCTCCTGCCGGCCGCGCTCCGCGACCGCGGCCGGGTGGTCCTGGAGAACGAGGCCAACCTCGCCGGCATCGCCGAACAGCGCTTCGGCGCGGCCCGCGGCCTGGACACATTCGTCCTGGTGTGGCTGGGCCAGGGGATCGGCGCCTGCGTGATGCTGGACGGCCGGCTGCGTCGCGGCATGTCGGGCGGCAGCGGCGAGTTGGGCTTCCTACCGGTCCCGGGGACGGGTCGACTGCCGTCGCGGGTGGACTGCGAGGGCGGCTTCCAGAGCCTGGCCTCGGGCGCCGCCGTGGAGGAGTTGGCCGCCCGGCACGGCCTCACCGGTACGGCCGAGGAGTGCGTACGGGCCGCGGCGGAGCGGGACACCGGAGCCGGTGCCGCGTTCCTCGACGAACTCGCCGACCGGGTGGCACTCGCCGCCGCCGCGCTCGCCGTCATCCTCGACCCGGGCTGCGTGGTGCTGGGCGGGGAGACCGGCCGGGCCGGCGGCACGGCCCTCGCCGGGCGGGTCGAGTCCCGACTCGCCGAGCTGACGCCCCTGCCCACCCGGGTACTCGCGGGGACCGTCCCGGGCAGCGCGATCCTGGACGGGGCGGTCCTGACCGCCCTCGACGACGCCCGCGACGCCCTGTTCGGCAGCCCGCAACGCTGAGCGTGAGCCCACCGGGAACCCGGTCGCCGTTTCCGAAGCCGGGCCCGAAGCCGAGCCCGACCCACGCGACGCCCGACCGGCCCGCGTCCCCGACGATCACACCCGATACGTACCCGAGAGCATGCCCGCCGGCGCCACCGCGCTCCACGCGTCGAAGAGTTCGGTGACGTTCGAGTAGCGCTCCGCCGGGTCGCGCCGGGTCGCCCGTTCGACCACCGCGAGTTGCGCCAGGGTGCCGCGCCACGCGCGTTCCTCGTCGCCCGCGTCCAGGAGCAGGCGCAGCGTGCGGCCGAGCAGGAACACGGTGCCGGCCCGGGTGACCAGCGCGCCGCGCCGACTGTGCTCGGGCGGCATGTAGCGGGTGGACCCGGACAGTCGAGCGCAGTCGAGCACGAACGGCGCGCTGCGGTACTCGTCCAGGTCGATCAGGTGCACCCGACGCGCGGGGAAGTCGTAGAGCACACAACCGTCGTACCAGTCCACCCCGACGTAGCCGGCCGCGTCGATCAGCCGGTGTGCGTCGAGGATCGCGTCCAGGGCCGCGTGTACGTCGTCCAGCGGCAGCGCCCGAAAGCGGGCCAGCGGCGAGGCCGCGCCGGTGCGCAGCAGCTTGCCCGAACGTTTGACGGTCGCGTGGTACAGCACCTCGCCGGACTGCCACGGCCCCACCGTCACGGGCACGCCGCCGGCGGTGAAGGTGTGCAGGATGGGCACGATCGCCGGGTGGCGGACATGCGCGTGCAGGTCGATCGCGCGACGCAGGCTGAGCGCGGACGCGGGGTTGGGGCCGGTCTTGACGAACCAGTTCCCCTCGGCGTGCACTCCGTAGGAGACCGCACCCGAGTCCTGGTCACCGAAGGTCGTGTGCACGGTTCCGATCGAGCGCAGGAAAGCGGCGGGATCCTGCGGGGTGTCGACGGCGTCGAGCAATGGGTGCGGCACGGCAATCGGCCTTTCCTGACGGGTGTCCGGGACCCGCCGCCCGGGGGTCGGCAGCGTGGACGGATCGAACATGTGGGCTTCGGGTCCTTATGCCGAAGGTAGCGCCCCCGGCAAGAGCGATGGGGCGTTTTCCCCGGAAGCCCCGCAGATGAGGGCCCTGGAAGCCCCGCGACAACCCCGGAAGGGAACAGGAATTCGGACACCGATGCCCTGAAAGCGACAATTGCGCAGGCGCGTTGCGACCCATCGCCGTACCCACGCACAATCCGCCCGCCCGCCCGCGATGGCACCGCCACGACCCGCCCGCCTCGCCCGCACCGGCGCGACAGCGGTGCGCGTCGCCCCCGACCCGCCGACCTCGCCCTGCCGACCCCGCCCCGACGAGGCGGAGCGCGGGGCGTCCGCCGCGTTCCGCCTCGCCCGCCGCACCACGGAGGGGCCTCCCCAAAGGCGTTCCGCGGGGCTATTCAATCCGGTTCGGGCCGAACCCCGCCGGATCGATCGGCACACGATGCCGCGATCGCGTTCGGGGACGGGGGAGTTGCCGGTACACCGGATCGGACCAGCCACGACGCCGCTTCGAGCCCCTGCCAC
Organism: Embleya sp. NPDC059237; assembly: GCF_042754105.1. Classification (NCBI taxonomy): domain Bacteria; kingdom Bacillati; phylum Actinomycetota; class Actinomycetes; order Kitasatosporales; family Streptomycetaceae; genus Embleya; species Embleya sp. NPDC059237. The sequence continues at coordinate 72,271 of NZ_JBHZAE010000009.1, forward strand.
GGTAGCCCCGCCCACACCCCCTCCAACAGACGATTCCCAGACACAAGCCCACACTTCAGCCACGCCAACCCAACCCCCGACCCCGACCCGACCCCGACCCGACCCCGACCCGGACCCGGACCCGGACCCGGACCCGGACCAACGCCACGCCCTGGCACCGGAGTTCACCACCCGAGACCACATGCGCCCCCATGAGCGCTTTCACGACGGTCAGGGCGAACAGGATCGTGTACGGATCGACCAACTTCCCTACCACCGACCCGAACCGCCCCACCCGACGCGGAACACCCCCTATCCGCCCATCACTTCGAGTCCGACGGCCAACGCCACGCCCTCGCGTCCCCGCCACCACCGCAACCCACCCACGACCCGGCCCACCCCCACGGCCGCTCCCCCATGGCGCGTCAGCGCCCACGACTCGGACCGACCCTGAAGACCGACGCGCGAAGCGCGGAGAGCGGCGGAGCCGCAGAACTTGGGCCGGGTGGCCCGGAGCGAAGCGGGGAGAGAAAAAAGTGGTGCCTCGCGAGCCGGCGCGAAGCGCCCAAAAAAGGCAACGCTGCACACGCGACTCCGGTGCCCCGTTGCGCCGCACACGCGACCTCGGCGCGCTCCCCTCGGCTCATCTCGCGACCCCAGCCCCGCCCCTGCTCAACCCGCGACCCCCGCCCGCCGCTTCGCGCATGCCACGACTCCGGCCTCCCGACGTACTCGCCCGGCCACTCGACCGCCGCGACCCGCCCATTCCGCCCAGAGCGGCGCATCGGCGGTCGAGCATCTTCGGCTCATCGGCGGGTGCGCAGACCCCGACTGCCACGGGTCACGTCTCCGCTGCGCAACACCTCCGCCGGTCCGGGCGTTCGCACCGACGGGACCACCGGAAACCTCACCACGGCATCGGCCGCGCGCTATGCTCGGGGGATGCATCGTGTATTGGGTACGAGTTGGTGGCGCTCCGCTTAGGAGCGACCGCCCATTCGGGCCTGACCAGGGTCGTTCGTACGGACGGCCCTTTTTTCGTGTCCCGAAGTGGGAGGCGGGCGGGTGTCGTTCCGGCGGCGGCTCGCCGACCACCCACCGGGAGACGGATCATGAACGACCTGCTCGACACCACCACGGCCGGCACGGCCGCCGGCGCGACCACCCCCACCACACCGACCGACGCCATCGGTACCTCCGCCGCGCAGCTTCGCAGCGCCGAACTGGAGGAGCGGATCCGACACGAGCCCGGCCGGTTTCGGGTGCTCACCGGCGACCGCCCGACCGGCCCCCTCCACCTCGGGCACTACTTCGGCACCCTGCACAACCGGGTGCGGCTCCAGGACCTCGGCGTCGAGGGATTCCTCATCATCGCCGACTACCAGGTACTGACCGACCGGGACGTCGCCGAGCGCCTGGTCGAATACGTCGAGGGCCTGGTGCTCGACTACCTGGCCATCGGGATCGACCCCGACCGCACCACCATCTTCACGCACAGCGCGATCCCGGCGCTGAACCAACTCTTGCTGCCGTTCCTCAGCCTCGTCTCGGTCGCCGAGCTGAACCGCAATCCGACCGTCAAGGACGAGATCGCGCACTCGCGGCAGGCCGCCGTCAGCGGGCTGATGTTCACCTACCCCGCCCATCAGGCCGCCGACATCCTGTTCTGCAAGGGCAATCTCGTCCCGGTCGGCCAGGACCAGTTGCCGCACGTCGAACTCACCCGGTCCATCGCCCGCCGGTTCAACGACCGCTACCCGACGGGCGGCCGGCCGGTCTTCCCCGTGCCCGACGCGCTGCTGTCGGCCGCGCCGCTGCTGCTGGGCACCGACGGCACCAAGATGAGCAAGAGCCGGGGCAACGCGATCCCGCTCGGGGCGAGCGCGGACGAGACGGCCCGGCTGATCCGCGCGGCCAGGACCGACGCCGACCGGCACATCACCTACGACCCCGTCGCCCGGCCCGGCGTGGCCGGCCTGGTGTTGTTGGCCGCGCTGTGCCAGGGGCGCGACCCGCACGAGGTGGCCGAGGAGATCGGCGCCGCCGGAGCCGCCGCGCTGAAGCGGACCGTCACCGAGGCGGTGAACGAGTTCCTGGCCCCGATCCGGGCCCGGCGCGCCGAATTCGCCCGCGATCCCGAGCAGGTCCGGCGCGTGTTGCGGGCCGGCAACGAGCGGGCGAACGCGGTGGCCGACGAGACGTTGCGCGAGGTCCGAACGGCGATGCGCAGCATGTACTGAAGGGAAGGCGGCAACCGAAGCACCGCCCGGACGGTGGTCGCGGCCCCGGCATCACCCGCCGCGACCCCGCCCCGCCCCTCAAGCCGCCACCCCGTCCCGCCTCTCAGGCCGCCACCCCCGTTCGCTCCGCCGCCGCCCCCGCGTCCCCGTCTCCACCGTCCGCTCCCGCATCAGGAACGCCACCACCACCGCCGACCCGAGCAGCACCGCCGACCCGGTCCACAGGGCCAGGTGCAGGCCGTCGATGAACGCCGTCGAGGCGGCCTCGCGCACGACCGGCGGCGCCGTACCCAGGTGCCCGATGCCCCCGCCGCCACCGGACGTGCTCGCGTCGACCACCTTGCGGGCCTGGTCCGGCGGTACGTTCGCCCGGTCGAGCAGGTCGCCCAGCCGACTCGACATCCGCGCCGTGAGGATCGCGCCGAGCGCGGCGATGCCGACCACGCCGCCCAGTTCGCGCGCGGTGTTGGAGATCGCCGAGGCCATGCCGGCCCGGGCCGGTTCGACCCGGGACATCACCGCGATCGAGATCGGCGTGAAGCACAGGCCCATGCCGCCACCCAGGAACGGCAACACCCAGCAGAACTCGAGATACGTCACGTCCTTGCCGTAGAAGGACAGCCCGCCCAGCGCGATCCCGCACATCGTCAGTCCGATCACCAGCGGCACCCGCGGCCCGATCCGGCCCGCCACCCGCCCGGAGATCGGCGCCGCGACCATGATCGCCAGGGTCGACGGGAACGACGCGAACCCGGCCTCGGTCGGCGTGTACCCGAGCACGTCCTGGAGGTAGAGGCCGAGGAAGAAGAACGCGCCGAACATCCCGAAGCTGACCGCGAATCCGCCCCACACGGCGGCGCCGATCACCCGGTCGCGCAGGAAGCCGACATCGAGCATCGGTTGGGCGGCCCGCAGCTCGACCACCACGAAGCCGACCAGCGCCACCACGGCCAGTGCGCCGGCGCCCAGTACGCGGGCCGAGGTCCAACCCTCGGCGGGGCCCTCGATCAGCGCGAACACCAGCGCGCCGACGGCCGGTACGCCGAGCAGCACGCCCGGCACGTCCAAGCGACCGCGCCGTTCGGCGAACTCCGGGAGCACGAGGGCGCCGATCACGATCCCGGCCACGCCGATCGGCACGTTGATCCAGAACACGCTCGCCCACCCGAACGCGTCCACCAGCGGACCGCCGATCGCCGGGCCGAGCGCCAGCCCCGCGCCGGAGACCCCCGACCAGATGCCGATCGCCCGGGCCCGCTCCCGATCGTCGGTGAACACGTGCCGGATGATCGACATGCTGCCCGGCAACAACAGCGCGCCGCCGACGCCCTGGACCGCGCGCCCGGCGATCAGCGTCGCCAACGACCCGGCCAGCGCACATGCCACCGATCCCGCCGTGAAGATGCCGAGGCCGATGAGGAACACCCGGCGCCGGCCGTACCGGTCGCCCAACGTGCCGCCGGTGAGCAGCAGCGCGGCGAAGACCAGGCTGTAGCCCTCCATCACCCACTGGAGCCCGCTGACCCCGGCGCCGAGATCACGGTCGATGCTCGGCAGCGCGTTGGACACCACGACGTTGTCGAGCATCGCCACGAACAGCGCCACACACAGCGTGGCCAGGATCAGTCCCTTGCGGGGCGCGCCGGCGCGATCCGACCCGGATATCGGCCCCGCGCCCGACTCGGAGGACTCCTGCGACATAGCTCTCCCTAACAGCGTTAGTCGATCCCTAATGGTGTTAGATTGCATCGCGTCGCCCCCCGACGCAAGAGGATTGATCCGAACCGATCCGAACAGATCCGCAGTCGGGTTCGCGACGTGCCGCGACGCGACCCGAATGCGGAAGGGAATCGACCTGATTCCGAGGGAGGATCGACCGCACGAGGTCGGCGGCAACGCCCTCGGCGGAGTCGACGACGAGGAGTGGACATGACGGGCAAGGGCCGGGCACGACCGGACGGTGCGCGCAAGCGGCCGGCGGTGACCCTCGACGCGTTGGTCGAGGCGGGCCTGGCCGTGCTCGAACGCGACGGCCTGGACGCGCTGTCGATGCGCTCGGTGGCGGCCGAACTGGGGGTGCGGGCACCGTCGTTGTACTGGCACGTGCGGGACAAGGAGGAATTGCTGGACCTGCTCGCCGACGGCCTGCTCGGCCGCGGCGCCCGCGAACTGCCGCCGAGGCTCGGCGACTGGCGTCTCGATTTGCGCGAACTCGCCTGGGCCTTCCGGAAGTTCCTCAAGTCCAACCGGGATTCGGTGCGGGTCCTGATGGGTCGTTTCCCATCCGGGCCCGGGATGGCGACGGTGATGGAGCATCAGCTCGCCGTGCTGGACGAGGCGGGCTTCGACCGGCAGGACGCGGCCTACATCACCTACGGCCTGAGCCTGCTGGTGAGCGGATTCGTGTACAGCGAACAGCGGCCGATCACCGCGGCGGTGGCCGCCGGGGTGCCCATCGGCGAGGCGGTGTCCGCGATCGGCGACACCATCGCGGCGTTCCCGGCCGACACCTACCCGCACCTGGTCGCGGCGGCTCGCGAACTCACCGGCCCGCACATCGACGAGCGCTTCACCTTCGTCCTGGAACGTTTCCTGGACGGCCTGGTCGCGCTGCCGCGCCGCCCGAAAACCGAGCCGCCGGCAGCCGCCGACGCATGACCGATCGCGACCCCACCCGTCCGCTGCGTCACGATTCGCCCGCCGATCCGCCCCGCCCGTGCGGTGAGTTCACCAGCTATTAACCCGTCCTGTGCCCAACAGGGCGGTATTCGGTGGACGGTGGGGCAGTCCATCCAGGACAATCCGCCGTCGGACCGCCGGCAAGCGATGAGTTTCGGGGCGCCGGACGGTCCGAATCTCGGTATGGCACACAGCAACAACAGCACCGCACGGTTGGCTACGCGCGGTGCTGCGGACAGCCTTGGCCGCGTGTTCTCGAACCCGGCACAGAGCTGAATCCGTGAAGTCGATCGACCGCTGCTTCCGTTCGGAATCAGCCCATCAGCTGGGGGATACATGGACCGGATCAAGGCGCTTGCGGCGTTGCCGTGCGGGCGCCGATCCAAGTGGGTCGTGCTGGCCTTGTGGGTGGTGCTGCTCGTTGCGGCGGCGCCGCTGGCAAGCAAGCTGACCGATGCACAGAACAACGAAGTCTCGTCGTGGCTGCCCGCCGACGCCGAGTCCACGAAGGTGATCAACGAGCAGAAGGACTTCCGCCCCGACACCACGGTGCCGGCCGTGGTGGTCTACGAACGTTCGTCGGGCCTGACCCAGGCGGACCAGGACGCGATCCTCGCCGACCGCACGAAGTTCGGCACCGCCAAGGGCGTGACCGGCAAGATCGAGGACACGAGCTTCGACAAGGACCACAAGGCCGCCCAGATCCTGGTTCCGATCAGCATCAAGGACGGCGGCTGGAACGATCTCGGTGACGCGGTCGATCAGCTCAAGGAAGCCCTGAAGGACAACCCGACGGGCCTGAAGTCGTACGTCACCGGCCCCGCCGGGCTCGGCGCCGACCAGGCCGAGTCGTTCGAGGGCATCGACGGCACACTGCTCTACGCCACCCTCGGCGTGGTGGTGCTGATCCTGCTGTTCACCTACCGCAGTCCCGTCCTGTGGCTGCTCCCGGTGATCTCGGCGGTGGTGGCGCTGTTCAGCGCCCAGGCCGTGGTGTACCTGTTCACCAAGGCCGGCCTGGTCGTCAACGGGCAGAGCGCGGCCATCCTGACCGTGTTGATCTTCGGTGCCGGAACCGACTACGCGCTGCTGCTGATCGCGCGCTATCGCGAGGAGTTGCACCGGTACGAGGACCGGCACGAGGCCATGGCGGCGGCGATGTTCCGCGCCGGACCGGCGATCGTGGCCAGCGCCGCCACCGTCGGCGTCGGCATGTTGTGCCTGATGGCCGCCGAGATGCAGTCCACCAAGGGCCTGGGCCCGGTCTGCGCGCTCGGTGTCCTGGTCGGCCTGATCGCGATGACCACGCTGCTGCCCGCGCTGCTCGTGATCGTCGGCCGCTGGGTGTTCTGGCCGGTGCGTCCGCAGTTCGAGCCGGACGCGATCACGCACGACGAGAAGGGCGTCTGGGCCCGGGTCGGCCGCAAGATCTCCGGCGGTCCCCGCGTGGTGTGGATCATCACCGCGGTCATCCTCGGTGTGATGACCATCGGCCTGACCAACCTCAACGGCGACGGCATCGCCAACAAGGACTCCTTCACCAACAAGCCGCAGTCGATCCACGGCCAGGAGGTGTCGGAGCGCTACTTCCCCGCGGGCTCCGGTGACCCGATCGTGGTGATCGGCAAGGAGTCCGCCGCGGCGGCGTTGATCCAGGCCATCCAGGGCACCCCCGGGATCGCTCCGGGCCAGGTGCACCAGACCGGTGCGGTGAACGGCCGGGTCCAGATCGAGGCGACGATGATCGCGTCGCCCGACTCGAAGGCGGCCAACGGCACCGTCGATCGGGTACGCGACTCGGTGCACGGGGTTCCGGACGCCGCGGCCAAGGTCGGCGGCGGTACCGCGACCCGCATGGACATCACCTCGGCGTCCGAACACGACGACATGGTGATCATTCCGCTGATCCTGCTCGTGGTCCTGATCGTGCTCGGCCTGCTGCTGCGGGCGGTGGTGGCGCCGCTGGTGCTGATCGCCACCGTGGTGCTGTCGTTCGCCGCGGCCCTCGGGATCAGCGTGTTCACCTTCGAGCACCTGCTCGGCTTCAAGGGCACGGACGTCGGCTTCCCGCTCTTCGTGTTCGTGTTCCTGGTGGCGCTCGGCATCGACTACAACGTGTTCCTGATGAGCCGGGTCCACGAGGAGTCGAAGCGACACGGCACCCGACGCGGCATGCAGATCGGCCTGGCCGCGACCGGTGGCGTGATCACCTCGGCCGGCCTGGTGCTGGCCAGCACCTTCGCGGTGCTCGGCACGCTGCCGATCGTCGCGTTCGCCGAGATGGGCTTCACCGTCGCGCTCGGCGTGCTCCTGGACACCTTCATCGTGCGCTCGGTCCTGGTCACCGCACTGACCCTGGACATCGGCCGCAAGATCTGGTGGCCGAGCAAGCTGGCCGAACACCCGGAGGAGGACGACCCGGAGCCCGGCGGCGGCGACACCCGCGAGGGCGTACTGGTCGGCTGATCCGGTAGCGCAAGACCGGAGGGTGGTGAGCGGATTTCCCCCGCCCACCACCCTCTTCGCGTTTTTCCCCGGCCGTCGGCTCGGGCCTACGCCCGGGCGCGCAGCGCCTCCGTGAACCATGCGAAGACCGGGGCCGCGCTGGGCCGGGTGGGCCAGCCGTTGATGATGCCGAGCAGGGTCCAGTAGCGTTCCGCGCGCGGGTCGTTGCCCACCTCCATCCGCTCCACCAGCGATGCGACGAAGGCCGCGTCGGCCGGGCGGCCGAAGGCCGTCGCATAGGCCGCGATCAGCTCGGTGACCACCGGCTCGGCCGCGGTCGAGGTCGGCTCGATCCCGGCCGCGCGGGCCGCCTCGACACGCTCCCGGGTGAGTTCGGACAGCCGCTCGTAGGTGCCCTGGGGCAGCTCGTTCGGGCGGTCGCGCGCCTGGTACTCCGCCATTCGCCGGATCGACGCGCGGAAGTCGGGGTCGGTGACCAGTTCGCCGAGGTCGACCCACGCCTCCAACTGCTCCTGGGTCGGATCGTCCGGCAGGCTCGGCAGCCCGCAGCGCATCCGGGCCAGGAAGTCCGGGTCCACGTCCAGGTCGGCGAAGGTCGCGTCGAGGAAGTCGGTGATCAACTTCCGGCGTTCCTCGTCGGACAGTCGGGCGAGTTTGTGCATCAGATTCATCTCCTCGGGACTCGAACCCCGCCCGGCCACCGCGCGCAGTACGGCCCGACGCAATCGCAGCGTCTCGATCTGCGTGTCCAGCGCCCGCGCGTGCGCGTCGGCGACCTTGGCGACGGTGACCTCGCGGGCCAACACTCGTTGGATGGTCGCCAGGTCGACGTCGAGGTCGCGCAGCGTGCGCACGAGTTCGAGACGGGCCAGTGCGTCGACGTCGTACAGCCGGTAGCCGGCGGGACTTCGTCGGGTGGGCGGCACGACCCCCGCGTCCGCGTAGAACCGGATCGTGCGGACCGACAGACCGGTCCGTCGAGCCAGGTCGCCGATCGAATACAGGGGCGCGCCGTCCATGTCCCTCACCGTGCCGTCTCCACCCGGTGGAGACTCAAGTCCGAACCCCGAGGGTATGGCCGCCGAGGCCGGGCCGGATCGGCACCCGGCCCCCGTCCCCCGGCCCCGGACCGGATCAGCCCTTGAGCCCGATCCGGTCCATCAGCACCATGCCGTCGTTGCTCAACACCATGCCCACCACCGTCGACCGGTGGAACGCGGTGACCACCGACGACTGGTACGTCCACAGCGGTGCGTCCTGCTTCAGCTGCGCGGCGACCGCGGTGTAGGCGGCCTTGCGCTGCGCCGGGTCGTTGGTCGTCCGGGCCCGGTCCAGGTTCTGGTCGACGGTGGGGTTCGCGTACAGCAGGTAGTTGTTCGGGCTGGTGCTGTAGAGGTTCACGTACAGCCCGGGCTCGGCATCCGAGAGGTAGTAACTGAACATCGCCGCCTGGTAGTTCTTGTTGATCACGATGTCGGTCTGGAACGCGGCGATCGGCATCGGCGCGATCTTGACCGCGATGTTCCGCAGCGCGCGGAGCGAGGTCATGATGTATTCGGCGGTCCGCTGCGCGTTGGCGTTCTGCGGGATGGAGTAGGTGAAGTCGAGCGGCTTGCCCTCCGCGGCCAACTCGTCGAGCAGCCGCTGCGCCTCCGCACGGTCGGTGCGCTGGACGGTCTCGGTGCCCGCGTCCACGAGCGGGCTCTCCGGCGGGAAGATGCTGTGCGTGGGTGTGCCGTTGCCGCTGAACGAGATCTTGTTCACCTCGTCCGCGTCGAGGGCGAGTTGCACCGCACGCCGGGCGCGCACGTCGTCGAACGGCGCGCGCTTGTTGTTGAAGTAGATCGACTCGCCGCCGATGATCGTGACGATCTTGGTCTCCAGGCCCTTCTGCCTGGCCTTGACCGGGTCCTCGGCGTTGACCGAGACCTTCATGTCGGCGCCGCCGGAGTAGACCGTCTCCAGGCCCTGGGTGCTGTCCTGGATGACCTTGAACACCACGGTGTCGGCGTACGGCTTGGCGGTGCCCTGCCAGTAGCCGCGGTTCTTGACGAAGGTGATGTGGTCGCCGGTGGTCCACTCCTTGAAGGTGTACGGGCCGGCGCCGACGGGGTTGCGGGCGAAGCCGGCCGGGTCCTTGCGGTACGCGGTGGGGGAGACGATGAACGACAGGTTCGAGGCCACGATGTGGTCGAAGTTGGCGTTCGGGCCGGTCAGGGTGATCTTCAGGGTGGTGGGATCGACCACCTCGGTCGCCTTGACCGCCGCGATCGTGCCCGCCTGATACGACTTGCGCGCCGGCGCGGCGTGCTCGTCCCAGGTGAACTTGACCGCCGCCGCGTCGTACGGGGTGCCGTCGGAGAACTTGACGTTCGGCTTGAGCTTGAGCGTCCAGGACGCGTTGCCCGGGTCCGGGGTCAGGCTCTCGCCGATCTGCGGCATCACCTTGCCGGTCTTGGCCTCGTGCCAGAACAGCGAGTCGTAGACCGCGTTGAGCCGGCTGTTGTCGGTGTACGAATTGCTCAGCGCGCCGAACGGGTCCATCGAGCGCATGTCGCTCGCCATCGCCACGGTCAGCGTGCCGCCGGGCCCCGGCGCCACCGTGGAGGTGTCCGCGTCCTTGCCCGCCGCGTCGTCACCGCCGCCGCACGCGCCGAGCACCAGACAGGCGGCGACGGCGGGGACCACGGTGCGCACGATTCGCCCGACGGGCGCGCCCGCTCGGGCGCCGGGGCGGGCCAGGTCGGGATGCTCACGTGCGATGTCCATGCGTGCGCCTCGTTTCGCTCGGTGCCTCGACCCCTTAGGGGCGGTCGGAGGCGGAGCGTAATCGAAGCGGCGAACGATCTTTGTCGCGCTTTTTCGGGTAGTGATGGACGTTTCGCCGTATGCATGGGGTGAGTTGCCCGCCGAACGGGAGCTCTCGTCCGCCGACGAGGGCTCCCGTGACGGTGTGTCAGCGGATGAAACTGACGGTACGTCAGTATCGGACTGACGGTGCGTCAGCGGATCGGGCGCAGGGTCTTGCTCCACAGGACGGTGGACGTGGCATCCCGCAGATTGACCGTCAGGTTGCCCGACGGGCCGTCGATCTCGACCTCGCCGAAGTGCTGGAAACCCTCCAGCGGCGAGAAGTTCGCGCGCGGCGGGGCGTGCACGAACTCGGCCTTCGGGCCGAAGGTGCCATCCAGCGCGTTGGGGCCGAACGCGCCCGCGTTCAGCGGGCCCGAGACGAACTCCCAGAACGGGTCGAAGTCCTGGAACGCGGCCCGCGACGGGTCGTAGTGGTGCGCCGCCGTGTAGTGCACGTCGGCGGTCAGGAACACGATGCCCCGAACACCCCGGCGCTGCGCGGTGCGCAGGACCGTGGCGAACTCCATCTCCCGACCCAGCGGCTTGCCGGGATCGCCCTGCGCGACACCCTCCTGCGCATTGGCGCCGTCCGGCACCACCAGGCCCAGCGGCAGGTCGTTGGCGATCACCTTCCACGTGGCCCGACTGCGCGAAAGACCCTCGATCAGCCACTCGCGCTGCCGGTCGCCGAGCATGCCGCGCCTGGGGTCGGCGTAGCGGTTGTCGTCGTTGCGGTCCTTGTACGTGCGCATGTCCAGGACGAACACGTCCAGGTGCCGGCCGAAGGACAACTTGCGGTACACCCGGTCGTCGCCGATCGGCACCCACTCGCGAAACGCCTGCTTGGCACGCGCGGCGAGCACGTCGATGCGCTTCTCGGTGTAGCGCGCGTCGTCGAGGATCTGGCCCGGGTACCAGTTGTTGCGCACCTCGTGGTCGTCCCACTGGTTGATCTGGGCGACCTCGGCGGTGAACGCGCGGTAGTTGCGGTCGAGCAGGTTGTACGCGAACTGGCCGCGGTACTCGGTCAGCGACTCGGCGACCTTGGACTTCTCCGGGGTGACCACGTTGCGCCAGATCCGGCCGTCGGGCAGCTTGACGCTCTCCACCAGCGGGCCGTCGGAGTAGACGGTGTCGCCGCTGTGCAGGAAGAAGTCCGGGCGCAGCCGGCGCATCTGCTCGAAGATGGTCATCCCGCCCAGGTCGGGGTTGCTGCCCCAGCCCTGGCCGACACAGTCGCCCGACCACAGGAAGCGCACATCGGAGCGGCTGTGCTCGTGCGGCGCGGTGACCAGCGAGCCGGTGATCGCCTCGCCGGCCGCGCCGCGCTCGCCCTCGACCCGGACCCGGTAGTGGATCCGCTTGCCCGCCGGCAGATCGCGCAGCCGGACCCGGCCGGTCAGGTCGCCGTCGGGGGTCAGCCACGGGCCGCGGACGCGGCAGGCGTCGCGCAGGTCGGGCCGGGTGCCGTACTCGACGATCAGTCGACCGGGCGAGTCGGCGCGGCCCCACACGATCGCGGAGGACGCGGTGACGTCGCCGCTCTGCACGCCGTGGCTCAGCGCGGGCCGGCCGGACGCGACGAAGGCGGGCGCGTCCGACGTCGAGGCCGAGGCGGAACCGGCGCCCAGGACGGGGGCGATCGCCAGGCCGGCGCCGACGACGGAGCCGGTACGCAGGAGGGTCCTTCTGTCCACTGATGTCATGGACATGTGTGTAGTGGCGTCGGGCGAAGCGGGGGCGAACGCCGGCTTGACGGTTCGTCAAGACTGGTCGGCGGGCCGGGGGTGGATCCGCCCGCCGGCCTGCGGTCGAGGAGGCGGCCGGTGCGGGGGCGGCGGCTCGCCCGGGTCCTTCCGGGGGGTGATCGTGGTCAAGTCGGTCGGCCGCGCGGCCGATACCTCCGACGACGTGCCCACGTTCCGGAGGAGACCCACTCGTGCCCTCGCTCGCCCGTGTCGCCGCCCCCCTCGCCGCCGCCGGCCTCGTGCTCACCGGGCTCGCCGCGCCCACCGCGCATTCGGCGCCGGCCGCGCCGACGTCGAGCTATGCGGCGCTGGGCGACTCGTACAGTTCGGGGGTGGGCGCGGGCGACTACCTGCCCGGCGGCGGCGACTGCAAGCGCAGCGCCAACGCGTACCCCTCGCTGTGGCATCGGGCGCACCCGGCGGCGGAGTTCGCCTTCGCCGCCTGCTCCGGCGCGACCACCGCGCAGGTGCTGGGCGGGCAGACGTCCGTGTTGAACGCCGACACCACGCTCGTGACGATCAGCGTCGGTGGCAACGACGTCGGCTTCGCCGACACGATCCGTACGTGTGTGCTCGGCGCCGATCGGGACTGCGCGGACGCGGTGGCGACGTCGACGGCGTATACGCGCGACCGGCTGCCGGCCGACCTGGACGCCACCTACGCGCGGATCCGGCTGCTCGCGCCGCATGCGCGGCTGGTGGTGCTCGGGTATCCGCGCCTGTTCGAGTTGGGCGGTTGCCTGTTCGGGCTGAGCGAGGCCAAGCGGCGGGTGCTGGACGAGGCGGCCGACGTTCTGGACGAGACCACGGCCGGGCGCGCGGCGGCGGCCGGCGCGGACTTCGCGGACGTACGGGACCGGTTCGCCGGCCATGGGGTCTGCGGGGCCGACGAGTGGCTGCACGGAGTGACGTTGCCCCTGGACGAGTCGTACCACCCGACCGCGACGGGGCAGGCGAAGGGGTATCTGCCGGGGTTGGTCGCGGTGGCGGGGTGAGCCGGGCGCGGCCCGCGTGTGGTTCAGGTCGGGCCCTCGGTCAACACCTCGCCGAGCGCGGTGCGTTGGTAGCGGACCGAGCGGCCCACGCGCAGGCCGGTGATCAGCCGGGCGCGGCGTAGTACGGCCAGGTGGTCGCCGACGGTGCCCAGGGGTAGGTTCAGCCGGGCGGCGAGTTGGGTGGTGGTGGCCGGGATGTGCAACGCGCGCAGGATCAGCGCGCGCGTGCCGCCGAGCAGGTCGGCCAGCGCCGCGTCGTCGGAGGGGGCCGGGGCGCCCAGGAGTTCGGCCACGCCGCGCGCGGGATAGACGATGGCGTACGGCCACGGCGGCTCCACGTAGGCGATGCTCGCGCCGAACGCCGAGGGCACGAACAACAACCCCGCGCCGCCGAGCACGATCGTGCCGTTGTCCTGGTGGCCGGCCACCTCGATCGTGCCCTCGTCGTGCCAGCGCAGCCGGGGCGACAGGTCGCTCAGCGCGGCGCCCCAGCCGTAGGTGGTCAACCGCCCGGCGGTGCGCACCAGATCGTGCTGCAACACCGCGTGCAGCGCCGGCCACTCCGGTTCGAGCAGCGTGGTCCACGCCGCCTCGATCGCGTCCGCGAGCCGCGCGACCACGTCGGGTGCCTCGAACAGCGCGCGCGCCGCAGCCGACGGCGGGCGCATCCCGGCCAGGTTGCGCGCCAGCTCGCCCCGAGCCCGGTCGAGCGGGGTGGCCCGTACCGCGGCGAGTTCGTCCCCGATGCCGGTCGGTATCCCCGCCGGCGGCGGGTGCAGGAAGTCGGCGTTGTAGGCGCCGCGCCGATACAGCGAGGTCATCGCGGCGACCGCCGCCATCTCCCGGCGCAGCCGCTCGTACGCGGGCCGCAGCCGCTCGATCCACGGCCGCAGCGGCCCGGCGTTATGACTGCCCGCGAGGGTTCGCAACACCAACACGGTCTCGCCCAGCGGGGAGATCGCGAACCTGCTGCGCGCCACGTCGGCCGGCCCGACCTCGATCCTGAGCACCCGACACCTCCCGCCCGCAGCCTCCCAGGTTTCGGCCTGTGCCGAAAGCTTGGCTCACGCCCGGCGCGCCTCGGCAGGCTCGCCGCATGATCGGTGACGACGTCAGACCGGCGACCTACCGCGAGATCTTCGCGGTGGGCGCCTTCCGGGTGCTCTTCGGTTCCTACGTACTCCTGCTGATCGGCGACACCGTGCGGATGCTCGCGCTCGCGGTGCTCGTCTACGAACGCACCGGCTCTCCGGCGCTGTCCGCGCTCGCGTATGTGGCGGGATTCGTGCCGCAGGCGTTCGGCGGGGCGCTGTTGCTCTCGCTGACCGACCGGCTGCCGGTGCGGGCGGCGATGGTGGGCTACGACCTGATCCGCTGCGTCATGGCGCTGGTGCTCGCGGTCGACGTGTTGCCCGTGTGGGCGGTGTTGGCGCTGCTCGCGAGCGTCGGCCTGGTCAGCCCGGTCGCGGGTGCGGCCCGGCAGCGCACCCTGCCCGAACTGCTGCACGGTGACGCCTATGTGCTGGGCCGCTCGGTGTTCGGGGTGACGGCCGGGGCGATGCAGGTGCTCGGGTACGCGGTCGGCGGGGTGTTGCTGGCGCTGGTCGGGCCGGGCGGTGCGCTGGTGTTCGCCGGGGTCGTGGCGCTGGTGTCGGCGGTGGTGGTGCGCTTCGGGCTGGCGCGCGAGACGGCGGCGCAGGGGGACGAGGCTGAGGCGGGCGGCGACGGCGGGCCGGCGCCTCGGCCCGAGGGCACGATACGGGCTACGTGGCGGGTCAATCGCGAACTGCTCGCCGATCCGGTCGTGCGCGGGCTGCTGCTGGCGCAGTGGGTGCCGGCGAACCTGATCGTGGCCGCCGAGGGGGTGATCGTGCCGTACGCGCCCGATCACGCGGGGCTGTTGTACGGCTCGGCCGCCGCCGGGATGTTGCTCGGCAATCTGCTCGTGGGGCGCTTCGTCCGGCCGGCCCGACGGGAGCGGCTGGTGCCGTGGCTGGCGCTCCAACTCGGTATCCCGCTGCTGTTCGTCGCCGCGAGCCCGCCGGTGGCGGTGACGGCCGCGCTGTTCGTGCTCTCCAACGCGGGCTTCGCCTACCAACTCGGCCTGCAACGCCGGTTCCTGGCCGCGGTCCCGAAGGCGGGCACCGGGCAGGCGATGGGGCTGGCGATGACCGGGACGATGACCCTCCAGGGCGTGAGTATGGCCGGCGCCGGAGCCCTGGCCGGGGTGTTCGACCCCGGGCATGTGATCGCGCTGTCCGGCGTGGCGACGATCGTCGGGACGGCCATGGTGTGGCGGATGTTGCGGCCCGGGGACGTGCCGGCGGCGCAGGCCGCGGTGGTGTGAACGGCCGGTGGGGGACTGGTCCGACTTCTGCGCGGCTTTGCGCGGCTTCGCGCGGCAAAATCGCCTTCGGGATGTCGATCCGACATTGTGTGCGCCGGGATGTCGAGAACGGTCGGCCGACTCCGACCCGGATACGAGCGGCCCGCAGGGGCCGACGCAGTGCACGCACGAGGAGCGAAGTCATGAAGTTCATGTTGCTGATCTACAACCGCCCGGGTTTCGTGGAGGAGCTGTCCGAGGCCGAGCGCAACGAGCTGTTCGGCGAGGTCGGCACGATCATGGCCGAACTGACCGCGTCCGGTGAACTGCTCGGCGGCGAGGCGCTCGCCGACCCGACGCAGACCAAAACGGTCCGGACGCGGGACGGGGTGCCGGCGGTCACCGACGGTCCGTTCATGGAGGCCAAGGAGCACTTCGCGGGCTATCTCCTCGTCGAGTGCGAGAGCACCGAGCGGGCCACCGACATCGCCGCCCGCTGGCCGGACGCCAAGCGGTGGGCGATGGAGGTACGGCCGGTGATGTCCGAGTCGGGGACGGAGATGTGAGCATGGACGCGCCCGCCGAGGACCTGCTGCGGGAATTGGCCCCGCAGGTCCTCGGTGTGCTCGTCCGCCGACACGGCCAGTTCGACGCGTGTGAGGACGCCGTACAGGAGGCGCTGCTCGCGGCGACCGTGCAGTGGCCGGTGGACGGGCTGCCCGATCATCCGTTCGGGTGGTTGCTCACCGTGGCCGATCGGCGGTTGATCGACCACTGGCGCAGCGAACGTGCCCGGCGCAACCGCGAGGAGCGGCTCGCCGCCCAGGCGCCGGCCGACGAGCACGTGGCGCCCGCGCCCGACGGGGAGCCGACCGGCGCCCACGACGACGCGTTGACCCTGCTGTTCCTGTGCTGCCATCCCGCGCTGTCGGGGGCCTCGCAGGTGGCGCTGACGCTGCGCGCGGTCGGCGGCCTGACCACGGCGCAGATCGCCGACGCCTTCCTGGTCCCCGAGGCCACCATGGCGCAGCGGATCAGCCGGGCCAAGCAGCGGATCAAGGCGGCCGGCGGCCGATTCGGCACCCCCGCCGGGCCCGAGGCGATCGAGCGGCTCCGGGCGGTGCTGCATGTGCTGTACCTGATCTTCAACGAGGGCTACACCGCCAGTTCGGGCCCCGACCTGCACCGCACCGACCTGACCGCCGAGGCGATCCGGCTCACCCGGGCGATACACCGGCTGCGGCCGGACGACGGCGAGATCGCCGGGCTGCTGGCGCTGATGTTGCTCACCGACTCGCGGCGGGCCGCGCGGACCGGCGCCGACGGCGCGCTGATCCCGCTGGCCGAGCAGGATCGGACCCGCTGGCATGCCGAATCCATCCGCGAGGGCACGGACCTGGTCACCGACGCGCTCACGTGGGGGCCGCCGGGGCCGTACCAGGTCCAGGCCGCGATCGCCGCGGTGCACGCCGAGGCGGCGCGCGCCGAGGATACCGACTGGCCGCAGATCCTCGCGCTGTACCGGCTCCTCGCCCACCTGTCGCCGGGGCCGATGGTCACCCTGAACCAGAGCGTCGCGGCGGCGATGGTGCACGGCCCGCAGGCCGGCCTGGACCTGCTCGACACGCTGGCGGGGGACGAGCGCATGGCCGGCCGGCACCGGGTCTGGGCGGTACGGGGCCACCTGCTCGAACTGGCCGGGGACCGCGAGGCGGCCCGGGAGGCGTACCGCGAGGCGGCCCGCCGCACCACGAGCCTGCCGGAGCGCCGCTACCTGGAGATACGCGCGGCACGGGTGGGCGAGGGCGCCTGAAGAACTTCCGGGGGATTTTTCGTCGTCGATGTCGAGAACGTGTCGCCGGGTCCGACCTCACCATGAGAACAGCGGAAACGGCCGGAATCCCCCGATCCCCCGCCCCCCGATCCTCCCAGGGAGCACCTCATGCGCAAGATCCTCTACATGGTCCACCAGTCGGTCGACGGTTACATCGAGGGCCCCAACGGTGAGTTCGACTGGCCGACGATGGGTCCGGAGTTGTCCGACTTCGGGCAGACCATCAACGAAGGGGTCGACACGTTCCTGTACGGCCGCGTGGTGTGGGAGATGATGGCCGGCTACTGGCCGATCGTCGAGACCATCTCCACCCATCCGCACGACCTGCGGTTCGCGCCGGTCTGGCGGGCCACCCGCAAGGTCGTGGTCTCGACCACGCTGAAGCAGGCGGAGCACGGCGCCGAGGTGATCGGCGCGAACGTGGCCGCGGACGTCGCCGCGCTCAAGGCCGAGCCCGGCAAGGACATCCTGCTGAGCGGCGGCGCGGGACTGGCCAATACGCTCACCGAACTGGGCCTGATCGACGAGTACGCGCTCTTCGTGCACCCGGTGATCCTGGGCGGCGGCAAGCCGGTCTTCCGGAACGACGACGTGCGTCGTGGGCTGCGCCTGGTCGATACGCGAACCTTCGACGCCGGTGTGGTCATGGTGCGCTACGCGCGCGTCGAGAGCTGACCGGGTCGAGCCCGGGATTACGGGGGTGTCCCGGGCTCGCGCCTCAGACCCGGCCGGCCGCCCGGTCGGCGAGCCAGCCGTCGAACGCGGACCGGGCCTCGTCGGCGTCCTGCTTGGTCAACGGGCGGTTCTGGTGGGTGATTTCGAGGTGTACGCCGTTGGGGTCGAAGCAGTAGACGGAGTACCAGACGCCCTCGTGGTCGATCGGGCCGCGCACCTCGACGCCGTGTCGGCGGATCTGCTCGGCCATCGCGTCGACCTCGGCGGGTGAGTCGACGGCGAGCGCGACGTGCCGAGTCCACCACTCCAGGCCGTCGGGGACCGGCTCGTACTCCTTGGCCACGTCGAAGAACGCGATGCACTCGCCGCTCGCGAGCGCGTAGAAGACGTGCAGGAACGGCGGGGTGACCTCGCCGCTGCTGGTGGTCCGGGACTCCTCGCGGACCGCGCCCGCGAGTTCGGCGCCGACCGCCTCGGTCCAGAAGCGGTGCGTCGCGGCCAGATCCCGGGTCTGGTAGGCGAGGTGATTCATCGCCACGGGTACTGCCATGGTGTGCTCCCGTCCGGTCGAGCTGTGGGCAACTCCCGTACACAGCACACCATATCGCTGGTTGTATCGGCTCGGGTCGGTCGTGGACGCGTCAGGGGACGAGGTGGGTGGACGCGCGGCGATCCGGGCGGCGGGAGTGGTGGCCCGAGCGGTCGCCGACCAGGGCGGCCAGGCGGTCCAGGCCGGCGTCGATGCGGGCCGGGTCCAGGGCGCCGCCGGACAGGCGCAGCCGGTGGGCGGGTCCGATACCCGGGTCGTAGAAGTGCGCCATGGGCGTCCACAACACGCCGAACTCCCTTGCGGACACCTCCAGCAGCGCGTCGTCGACCACGAACGGGACGGTCAGCACGGTGAACAGGCCGCCGGCGGGGCTGTGCCAGTGCACTCGGCCGGCCAGTGGGCCGTGGCCGAAGCGGGCGGCGAGACCTTCGAGGAGGTGACGGGGGTTGTGCAGGTATACGCGTGCGGCCCAGGTGGTTCGGTCTGGGGTGTTGGTGTTCGTATTGGTGGGTGGGGTGTGGGTGCTTCGGGTGAAGGTGTCCACGTGTACGACCCGGCGGCGGGTGTCGAGGGTGTGCAGTGCCGGTGGGCGGTGGGGGTCGGCGGTGGTGGGTACGAGCGCCGGGCCGTAGGGGTCGTCCTCCAAGAGCAGGAGGTCCAAGTCGGCTACGAGATCGAGCAGTTCGTGTCTGGCGGGCAGGTCCAGGCTGATTCCGGCCGGAGTGGCGAAGTCCGGGACCAGGTACAGCGCTCGGGGGCGCAGTCCGGCGGCGCGGGCGCCGTGTACCTGGGCGGCGAGGTCGTCGAGGTCGACGCCGCGCGGGCCGTCGGCGACGGGGAGTACCGGCAGTTCGGTGAGGCGGGCGGCGCGGGTGAGGCCGACGTAGGTGGGCGCGACGGCAAGGACCACGTCGCGATCCGAACGGCGCAGCGCCCGCAACGCATGGGTCAGCGCCTCCTGATGCCCGTCGGCCGGCTCGGCGCGGGCCGGGTCGACGGGACGTCCGGCGGCCAGGGATACCGCACGCGGGTAGCGGTCGGCGACCTCGTCGAGCAGGGCGGTCGAGCGCAGCACGGGGTCGACGCGTGCCGGGGCGATCCACGTATCGGGTGTCCGACTCGGGCTCATCGCACCTCCGTTGCCGCACTCGCCGGGCCGCCGATCCGGTGCGTGGGCCGGGGGATCGCCCGTAGGCGACGAGGCTAGGAGGGTGGCGCGTGGGAGGGGCGGGATCTGAGCAAAACGTGAGGTTCGGGGGGTGGGTGGTGGCGCCGGACGAGTCGGCGTGCGGTGGCTCGGGGCGCCGGGCGGCTCAGGGCGTGGGGTGGGCCGGGCGCCACATGGTGGTGACCACGTGGCCGGTGTCCAGGGTGATCGTATCGAGAGTGGTGAAGCCCGCCCGTTCGTAACGCGCGTTGTTGGCCGGGTTGCACGACTCGAGGTAGGCGGGCTCGCCGAGGGCGTCGATCCGGGCCAGGTTCTCGGTCAGCAGGCCCATGCCGAGGCCACGGCCGCGGTGGTCGTCGTGGGTGGCCAACAGGCTCAGGTAGAAGTGCGGTTCGCTCGGTTGCGCGTCGCCGAGCAGCTCGAAGATGCGCAGGATTGCGTCGGCGGTGGGGCGGTCGGTGAGCTCGACCAGGAACGTCTCCAGATCGCTCTCCTCCTCCGCCGCCAACTCGCTCGCGCCCGGTGGGATCCACAGTGCCGCGGCCTCCACGTGCTCGGTGACCAGCGCCCAGGGGTGACGCAGCGCGGAGCCGGCGAGCAACCGCCAGAGCTGGGACGCCTGTTCGGCCCGACGCTCGACGTCGGGGAACGCCGGTCCCCACATGGGGTCGTCGAAGAAAGCGGTGGTCAGGGCGGCGACGATCGCGTCGACATCCGCGCTCGTCGCCACCCGTGCGGGTACGGGTTGGTACGGGGAAGTGCTCACACGCCCAGCCTAGGCCGACCCTGCCGGCGGCCCGCCCCAACCCCGTCCGGTCAGCCCGAATGCGCGGGCGTACGGGCCCATTCCCGTCGACCGCCGGGCCGAATTCGCGCGGTGGATGGACCCGCCCCCGTGCGTCAGCCGCGCAGGTGCGGAAGGGCACCCGAGCAGCCCAGGTCCGCGAGCCACTCCGCGGACGGCTAGGTGTATTGCCCACGGAGGTTGGTGACGGATCGCACGCGGTTGTGGTCTTCAACGGGTGCCGACGTGTCCGGAACGCTTGTGCCTGACGTCAGCAGTTGCCCAGGAGGCCACCGTCGTTGAACAGGTAGTTCTGGTCCGCATAGCCGGTGACGTTGCCCCTGTGGGTCGTCAGGTGGTACCAGTGGCCCTCGGCGTTGGCCACGGCGCAGTGGGCGGTGAATGTTTCACCGTTGTAGCCCTGGCCCAGGATCGTGTAGCCGAGTCCCGGTCCGCTGCGGATGTTGACGCCGTCGGCGAGGAAGTGTCCCGGGCTGCTCTGCACCGTAGCGGTTCGCGCCGCTGCGGTGGCGCAGTCCGAGAAGGCCGACCGGACCGTCATCGCGGACATGGACATCCGCGCGCAGGGCCGGTGCCGGGGCGAGGCCGATTCCCCGTCCGGGTACGCCGAGTTCCGCAGGACCGTCAACGCTCGCGACGAACTCACCACTCAGGGGGCCGGGCGAAGGTGTGCCGGTCGACGGTGACCGGGCCGAACGTCGGTCCGTAGGAGCCCCATTCGTAAGTTGTCCAGCAACGACCAGTGCAGGTAGCCGCGTACGTCGATGCCGTCGACCGGCGCCGCCGCCAATTCGGTCAGGGCGCCCGAGGTATGGGCGATCCGCCGGGTGTCGTCGTTCGTCGCCCGGCGCGGGCTCCGTACCCGACGCCGCCGGGGTGGCCCGAATCCTGCTCGCCGCCGTCGACGGCCTTCGGCTCCAGTGGCTCCTGAAGCCGGACATGGAACGAGAGCGCGGCGGCCGGCAACCCCATCCCCGAGGACGACTGAACCGGACGCTCTCACCCCTTCGCCCACACCATCTCCGCCCGGGCACGAAACCGCCGAGTCGTCGTTCCGGTCTGGCGTGGCGGGGGCATCGTCGGGTAGATGTCGACCATGACCGCACGAGCAGCCCAGCCACCTCCGAGCCGCAGCGCCGGCGGTCACCATCACCTACCCGTCCATCTCAGCCCACTCGCCCGCCGCCTGACCCCGGCCGGCATCGCGCTACCGGTCCTGATCCTGGCCGCCACCCTGTTCGCGGTGGCCGCCGACACCAACGCGGCAGGCGCCCGCGCCCTGTGGATCCTGGCCGCGATCGGCTCCATCATCGGAGCCGGCATCGCCTGGACCGACATCCTGATCGTCGTACACCGCCGCCGCCCATCGGGCCGACCCCGCCCGCCCACCGTCAACGGGCCCCGCACCACGGATGGTTGACCGGGGCCGGTGACCGACCGGTCGCGGCGCCCCGACCAACGACAGAGCGAGCAACCCGACCGGCCCCTGGCCACATGCCCTGACCGCCCGCCGCCCGCGACTTCACGGGGCACTCACCTCGACGGGGAACGACCCACGCCTACCCCGGAGTCGGGTCGCCGCCGGGCCCACCCGGCAGCGCCGCCCCGGCCGCGGCCAGCCGGCCGGCCAACTCGCGGCAGCGGGCGCCCAGTTCCGGCGGGGCGATCGCCTCGAAGTCGTGGCCGAGCAGCGCCACGTGCATCAGGACGTAGTCGAGGCTGCCCCCACCGCTGACGACCTCGCAGCGGTCGTCCCCGCGCGGGTGTACGACGGCCGCCGACGGGGGGATCTGCGCGCGTACCGTGTCGGCCGGCGCGTGGACCAGGAAGCGGGCCTGGTGCGCGTACACCCGACTCGCCACACCCTCCTGTACATAAGCCGCCGCGTCCGGCGCGGCGCGCGGCCGGAAGCGCCAGGTCCGCGCCGACACCCCGGTCATCCGGTCGACCCGGAAACTGCGCCAGCCGTCCCGGTCGAGGTCGTACGCGAGGAGATACCACCGTCGGTCGGAGGCGACCAGCCGATACGGCTCGACCCGCCGCCGCCGTACCTCGCCCCCGGACGGGTAGTCGAAGCCTGCCTCGACCTCGTCCCGGCACGCCCCCGCCAGCGTCATCACCACCTCGGGGTCGACGGGCGTACGCCCCCGGCCGAAGAACTCCACCGAACCCGACAGCGCCCGCACCTCGTGCCGCAACCGCGCGGGCAACACCCGATCGAGTTTGGTCAACGCTCGGAGCGCCGCCTCCCCGGCACCGGCGACCGCGCCGCCCGCACCCGCGAGCAACGACACCGCGGTCGCGATCGCCTCCTCGTCGTCCAGCAGCAGCGGCGGCACCTCCTGCCCCGCCCCGAGCCGGTAGCCCCCGCCGACCCCCTGCCCGCCGTGCACCGGATACCCCAGCACTCGCAGCCGCTCCACATCGCGCCGCACGGTCCGCGCGGTGACCCGAAGCCGATCGGCCAACTCCACCCCGGTCCACACCCGCCGCTGCTGCAACAACCCGAGCAACGTGAGCACCCGCTCCGTGGTCCCCAACTCGCCACCGCTCGCCACAACCATGCCGTCCACGGTGCCAGAGACAGCGGACCGATCCTGTCCGCAATGCGTGCCAGGATCGCCGAGGTGGGAGGAGCAGCAAGAGCCCAATGAAGAAACACCCCCGAACCCCCACGAAGTCACACCCCGAACCCCCACGAACGGATCACCCCATGAGCCGCCACATCCAGGTCACCTTCGACGCCCACGACCCCAAGGCCCTGTCCACCTTCTGGCGCGACGCCCTCGGCTACGTGCACCCCGCCCCGCCCGGAGTCGACCTGCCCGAGGGCGCCGACCCCCTCGCCGCCTGGGACGACTTCCTCGCCCGGATCGGCGTCCCGGAGGAGCAGCGCAACTCGCGATCGGCCATCGAGGACCCGGACGGCCGGGGCCCACGCGTGTTCTTCCAGCAGGTACCGGAAGGCAAGACCGCCAAGAACCGTGTCCACCTCGACGTCCGCGCGGCCCCCGGCCTCCGGGGCGAAGAACGTATGGCAGCCCTCGAAGCCGAATGCACCCGCCTCGAAGCCCTCGGCGCCAAACGCGTCCACCGCCAGGACCCCACCCCACCCCTCGAAGCCGGCCACATCGTCATGACCGACCCGGAAGGCAACGAATTCTGCCTCGACTGACCCCTGACCCGGGACCGCTCCGACACCGGCCGCCCCCACGCCCCCGGCCGGACCTCAGACCAGGTTTGCCTCGTAGGCGGTGATGACCAGGTGGATGCGGTCTCGGGCGGTCAGTTTGGAGAGGAGGCGGGCCACGTGGCTTTTTGTGGTGGCCATCGTGATGTACAGCTCGGCGGCTATTTCGGCATTGGAGAGGCCGCGGGCGATCAGGATCAGGACCTCGCGTTCGCGGTCGGTGATGCCCTCGATCGGGCGTCGGGGGCGGGTGGGTGTGGGAGGTCGGTCGGCGAAGTCGCGGATCAGGCGGCGGGTGACCGCCGGGGCGATCAGCGCGTCGCCGACGGAGACCACCCGGATCGCGGCGATGATGTCCTCCAGCACCATGTCCTTCACCAGGAACCCGGCGGCGCCCGCGCGCAGCGCCCCGTACACGTTCTCGTCCTCGTCGAACGTGGTGAGCACGATCACCCGCGAGGCCGGGGACTTCGCGGTGATGATCCGGGTGGCCTCGATCCCGTCCATCACCGGCATCCGGATGTCCATCACCACCACGTCCGGACCGAGTTCGTCGACCAGCCGGACCGCGTCGGCGCCGGTGCCCGCCTCGCCCACCACGTCGATGTCCGCGATGTCGGCGATCAACATCCGCAGCCCGGCACGCACCACCGGCTGGTCGTCGACCAAGACGACCCGGATCGTCATATCGGCAACCCCGCGGCCACCCGGAAGCCGCCCTCGGGCCGCGGCCCGGAGCTGAACCACCCGTGCAGCAGGGCGACCCGCTCACGCATCCCGGCGATCCCGTAGCCGCTGCCGGCAAGCCCCGCCGCCCGACCGCCGGCTCTGCCGCCGCCCCCGTCGTCCACGATCTCCAGCGCCAACTCCGCCACCCCGTAGTCCACCGACACCCGGCAGCGGTCGGCCTCTGCGTGCCGCACCACGTTGGTGACCGATTCCTGGATGATCCGGAACGCCGACAACTCGATCTCCGCCGCCAGCGGCCGAGGTTGCCCCAGCCGGCGGATCTCCACCCGGACCCCCGCCTCCGCCATGCCCGCCACCAGTCGATCGAGGTCCGCGAGGCCCGCCGCCGGCGCGCCCGGCGCCGAGCCCACCGCGCCGACGTCCGCCGCGCCGTCGTCCGCCCCGCGCAGCGCGCCGAGCAGGTGCCGCAGCCCCGTCAGCGTCTCCCGGCTGGTCGCCTCGATCACCCCGAGCGCGTCGCGCGCCCCCGTCGGCTGGGTCTCGATCACCCGCCGCGCCGCGCCCGCCTGGATCGCGATGGCGCCGATGTTGTGCGCGACCAGGTCGTGCAACTCCCGGGCGATCCGCAGCCGTTCGGCCTGCACCGCCTGTACCGCGACCTGCGCCCGCAACTCTTCGGCGTGGTCCTGCCGGAGGCGGATCCAACTGCCCAGGATCCACGCCGCGACGGCGATCACCGCCAGCCCCGAGGACGGCCCGGTGAGCACGGCGAAGATCCGGCCCGCCGGTACGAAGGCCGTGGCGACCACGGTCCAGCCGGTGAGCACGCCCACCAGACCCACCACCGAGGCCCGGCGCGTACAGGTCACCGCGAGATGGAAGACCACTACATCCGCCGCCAGGAACAGCGGCCAGCACCGCGTCCCGAACACCCGAGCCGCGACCGCCTCGGCCAGCAGCAGCCCGAGCACCGGCAATGGCCGCCGCACCGCCCACCCGATCGGCAGCGCCGCCACCACGGCCACCGCCACCACCACACCCGGCGACGGCGACAGGAAACGATCCCGAGCCAGGAACACCGGATGGATCGGCTGCGGCAGCGTCCCGTACAGCAGCAGCGCGAACGCGGGGACCGCGCACCAGCCGAGCGTCGTCAACGCGCCCGGCGACAACCGGGTCGGCGGGGCGGAGGGCTTCGAGAGTCGTGGCACGTGCCGACCCTAGCCGGCATCCGCCCCACCCCGAATCAGCCCGTGGACTGCGTCCCACGGACGGAGCCGAGCCCACCCGAGGAAGGAGCCGCCCGCCCCCGCAGACCGCGCCGCCCGCCCCCGAGGCCGGGCCACGGGCCGATGCGACCCACCCCCGCCCCCCGGCAACCTCGACGGCATGATCGAGATCGAACACCTCACCAAACGCTACGGCCGCGTCCTGGCCGTCGACGGCCTGACCTTCACCGTGCGCCCGGGCCGGGTGACCGGATTCCTCGGCCCGAACGGCGCGGGCAAGACCAGCACCCTGCGCATGCTGCTCGGCCTGAACACGCCCACCAGCGGCCGGGCGACCATCGACGGGCGCTCGTTCCGCGAGTTCGGCACCGGACTGCGCCACGTCGGCGCGCTCCTCGACGCCAACGACGTACACAACGGCCGCACCGCGAACGCCCACCTGGGCGCGCTGGCCCGCAGCAACGGACTCCCGCGCGGCCGGGTGCGCGAGGTCTTGGCCACCGTCGGCCTGGGCGACGCGGGCCGGCGCCGGATCGGCGGCTTCTCGCTCGGTATGCGGCAGCGCCTCGGCATCGCCACCGCCCTGCTCGGCGACCCGCCCGTGCTGCTCTTCGACGAACCGGTCAACGGCCTCGATCCGGAGGGCATCCGGTGGGCGCGCGGGTTGTTCCGCGAACTGGCGGCGGAGGGCCGTACCGTGCTGGTCTCCAGCCACCTGATGGGCGAGATGGAACACACCGCCGACCACCTGGTCGTGATCGGCGCCGGGCGGTTGATCGCGGACGAATCGCTCGCCGCCTTCGCGGCCCGTGCGACCACCGGCGGCGTCACCGTGCGAACGCCCGACCCGACCGCGCTGGCCGCCGTGCTGGCCGCGGCCGGCGCCACGGTCCGGGCGCACGGACCCGACACGCTCGCGGTGACCGGCCCGACGGCCGCCGAGGTGAACGAACTGGCCTTCACCCACCGAGTGATGGTCCACGAAGTCACCGCACACGGCGGCACCCTGGAGGACGCCTTCATGCAGCTCACGGCGGACAGCGTGCGGTATCGCGCGGCGGCGACGGCAGCCCGCGCCGAGGGCAGGGCGGGCCGGTGAGCACCACGTGGACCACCCCGGACACCCGCCCCCGATGGCGCGACCTGATCGCCGCCGAGTGGATCAAACTGACCTCGCTGCGCTCGACCCCGATCGTGCTCGGCCTGCTCGTCCCGCTCTACCTCTACTTCGCCCACGACGGCGCCGCGACCACGTACGCGCACTGGCCGACCCTGGCCGCCGAACTCAAGCGGCACCCGGATCCGGCGCACGACGCCTTCCCCTTCCCGAAGTTCCTGCTGCTGATGGCCACCGCCGGCACGCTCGGCGCGATGACCGTGGCAGGGGAACAGGCGAGCGGCCTGATCCGGACCACGTTCATCGCGGTACCGGCGCGCACCCGGGTCCTGGCGGCCAAGGCGGCGGTGCTCACCGGCACCCTCGCCGGCGTCGGCCTGGTGATCGGCGTCGGCGTCTGGGGCGTCACGCTCGCCACCTACGGCGACCGGATCCCGGGCTTTTCGTACGGCACCCCCGGCGTGGGCCGCGCCATCGCCGGCACCGCCCTGCTGCTTCCGGTCTGCGGGCTGATCGGGATGGCCCTGGCGGCGATCATCCGCAACACCGCCGGAACGGTATTCGCGGTGCTCGTTTTCTTCCTGGCCGGACCGGTGGCCGGAAAGGGACGCATCCCGCCGCTGGACGCGGAATGGAGCGCGCACGTGACCAACGCGCTGCCGGGCTACGCGTGGGGGCGGCTGACCGTGATGGACCCGGGCCACACCGTCGAACGGCTGCCGTCCGTGCCGACGGCCTGGATCACGCTCGCTGCCTGGGCGTTCGCCGCGCTCGCGGTACTGCTGCCGCTGCTGCGCCGCCGCGACGTCTGACCCGCGCCGTGCCCCGCCGCCGGCCCCCACCGCGACAAGGACCCAGGATGCCCACGCCCACGCTCACCACCGCGATCCACTCCCGCCCCGCCCGCTACCCCGACCTCCTCGCCGCCGAGTGGCTGAAACTCTCCTCCCAGCGGCTGCTCCTGCTCCCCCTCCTCCTCGCCCCGCCCTGCACCGTCGCCCTGTCCTGGTTCCTGTGCTCCGGCGTGGACCTCATCGGCACGCGCGATCGCACCGACTTCGATCGACTCGCCGCCTCCTTCAACCACGGCGTCTGGGGCTTCCTGATGATCGGCGCCGCGGTGATCGGCGCACTGTCCATCACCGGCGAGTACGCGAGCGGCCTGATCCGTACCACCTTCATCGCCGTTCCGGACCGGCGCCGCGTACTCCTTGCCAAGGCTGCGGTGTCGGCCGCCGTGGCGACCGCGGTCGGTGTGCCGACGGCGATCGCCTCGTACGGGACGTCCCAGGTGGTGTTGTCCGGCAAGGGCCTCGGCCTCGCGCCCGGCGACCCAGGCGTGGCGCGCGGATTCCTGGCGGCCTGCGTGTTGCTCCCGGTGGCCGCGCTGCTCGGCCTGGCCGCCGGCGTGCTGGTCCGGCACCAGGCGGGCGCGGTGTTCGCGGTCTTCGTCACGCTCGGTGTGGTGCCCGAACTGATCCCCGAGGGCGGCCGATTCCTTGCCGAAGCGGCCAATCTCATGCCGCGCAACGCCTGGTCCGCACTGGCGAGTCTGGGCACCGCCGACGACGAACTCGGCCCGTACCCCCCGTCGGCGACCCACTCCTGGCTCGTCCTGGCCGGTTGGCCGCTCGCCCTCCTGGTCGCCGCCGCGCTCGTCCTGCGCCGCCGCGACCTCTGAGCGGGCGCGGGCCGTGGGCCGCAACGAGGGCAATCCGCCCACTGCGGAGCGTAATCGAACGGCGACGCCCAGGTAAACGGCGTCGGATCACCCGGAAAACCTTGACACGCTCTATTGGTCTGGACCACTTTGGCCTAGACCAATAAGCGCGCAGGGCGGGCTGTCGCGCATGCAAGTCCCATCGCTACCACCCACATCGCTTCTCCACGCACGGAGGCAGTAGTGGCACGCGTTTCGCACGTTCCGCGAGCGAAGTCCCCTCGCCGCGGGCATCCCACCCTCGCCGCCCTCGCGGCGATCACCCTGGCCGGCGCCGGTCTCACCCTCGTGGGCGCCGGCAGTGCCCGGGCCGCCGACAACCTGGTGAGCAACCCCGGCTTCGAGGACGGACTTTCCGGCTGGACCTGTTCGGCCGGCTCCGGCGCGGCGGCGAGCACCCCGGTGCATGCCGGCACCGGGGCCCTCAAGGCCACCCCGGCGGGCGCGGACAACGCCCGCTGCAGCCAGACCGTCACGGTCCTCCCCAACTCCGCCTATACGCTGAGCGCCTGGGTCCAGGGCAGCTACGTCTACCTGGGCGCGACCGGCACCGGCACCACCGACCCGTCCACGTGGACGCCGGGCGCCGGCACCTACCAGCAGCTCACCACCACGTTCCGGACCGGTCCGTCCACCACGTCCGTCACGGTCTACACCCACGGCTGGTACGGCCAACCCGCCTACTACGCCGACGACATCACCCTGTCCGGACCCGGCGGCGGCACCCAGATCCCGGCCGCCCCCACCGGTCTGGCCACCGGCGCCCCCACCGACACGAGCGTCCCCCTCTCGTGGAACGCGGTGCCCGGCGCGACCGGCTACAACGTGTACCGCGACGGCACCAAGGTGCAGTCCGTGACCGGCACTTCCGCCACCGTCACCGGCCTGACGCCGTCCACCGCGTACAGCTTCCAGGTCACCGCGACCAACTCCGCCGGCGAGTCCCCCAGGTCGGCGACCGTGAGCGCAAGCACCACCGGCGGCGGTACCCAGATCCCCGCCACCCCGACCGGTCTCGCGGCCGGCGCCCCGACGTCCACGAGCGTCCCCCTCTCGTGGAACGCGGTCCCCGGCGCGACCGGCTACAACCTGTACCAGAACGGCGCCAAGGTGCAGTCCGTGACCGGGACTTCCGCCACCGCCGGCGGCCTGACGCCGGCCACCGCGTACAGCTTCCAGGTCAGCGCCACCAACGCGGCCGGCGAATCGGCCAAGTCCGGCGCGGTGACCGCGACCACCACCAACGGCGGGGGCGGCGGCACGCTGCCCAAGCACGTACTCACCGGCTACTGGCAGAACTTCAACAACGGCGCCACGATCCAGACCATCGCCCAGGTGCCCGCCGAATACGACATCATCGCGGTCTCGTTCGCCGACGCGACCGGCCAACCGGGTGGCGTCTCGTTCACCCTCGACCCGGCGCTGAACTACTCCGAGGCGCAGTTCAAGGCCGACATCGCGGCCAAGAAGGCGGCCGGCAAGAAGGTGATCATCTCGGTCGGCGGGGAGAAGGGCAGCGTCTCGATCAACAGCGCGTCCGCTGCGAGCAACTTCTCCAACACGCTGTACACCCTGTTCCAGAACTACGGGTTCGACGGCGTCGACATCGACCTCGAGAACGGCATCAACTCCACCTACATGGCACAGGCGTTGCGCTCGCTCTCCGGCAAGGTCGGCCCGAGCCTGGTGATCACCATGGCGCCGCAGACCCTCGACATGCAGTCGACCGGAACCGAGTACTTCAAGACCGCGCTGGCGATCAAGGACATCCTCACCGTCGTCAACACCCAGTACTACAACAGCGGTGCGATGCTCGGCTGCGACGGCAAGGTCTACAGCCAGGGCACGGTGGACTTCATGACCGGCCTCGCCTGCATCCAACTCGAAGGCGGCCTGGCGCCCTCGCAGGTCGGCCTCGGTCTGCCCGCCTCACCGCGCGGCGCCGGTTCGGGCTATGTCTCGCCGACCGTCGTCAACAACGCCCTGGACTGCCTGGCCAAGGGCACGGGTTGCGGCACGTTCAAGCCGAGCAAGACCTACCCGGGTCTGCGCGGCGCGATGACGTGGTCGACCAACTGGGACGCCCTGAACGGCAACCAGTTCTCCAACACCGTCGGCCCGCACCTCGACACGCTGCCGTAGTGCCACCGGGGCCTGTCCGGATCCCGGCGGGATCCACCGGACAGGCCCCGCCCGGGCCGGACCACGCGACCGGCCCGGGCTCCCCGCACCGTCCCGTCCCGACCACGCGAGGAATCCCATGTCCGGATCCACCAGCGTTCGTCCCCCCACGCGACCACGCGCCAAGCGGCTGCGCCCCCTCGTCGCCGCGACGAGCACCGCGTTCCTGACCGCCGCCATGCTCACCGTCGCCGGCGGCGGTGCGGCCGACGCCGCGGACACCACCGCCGCCGGTGCCGCCGAACTGGTTCAGAACGGCGGCTTCGAGTCGGCCCTGAGCGGCTGGACCTGCAGCGCCGGCAGCGGCGTCGCGGTCACCACCCCGGTACACGCCGGCACCGGAGCCCTCAAGGCCACCCCCGCCGGCAGCGACAACGCGCGCTGTTCGCAGACCGTCACCGTGCAACCCTCCTCGGACTACGTCATCTCCGGCTGGCTGCGCGGCAGTTACGTCTACCTCGGCGCGACCGGCACCGGCACCACCGACCCGTCCACGTGGACCGGCTCCGCACCGGACTGGACCCGCCTCACCACGAACTTCCGCACCGGGCCGAGCACCACCTCGGTCACCCTGTACACGCACGGTTGGTACGGCACCGGCGCCTACTACGCCGACGACCTCTCCCTGGTCGGCCCCGGCGGCACCACCCAAATCCCGGCCACCCCCACCGGATTGGCCGCCGGCGCGCCGACCGCGACCAGCGTGCCGCTGTCCTGGACCGCGGTTCCCGGCGCGACGAGCTACAAGGTCTACCGCGACGGGGTGTTGGCGCAGACCGTCACCGGCACGAACACCACGGTGACCGGTCTGACCCAGGCCACGGCGTACAGCTTCCAGGTCAGCGCGGCCAACTCGGCCGGGGAGTCGGCCAAGTCGGCCCCCGTCAGCGTGACCACCACCGGAGGAGGCACCCAGATTCCCGCCACCCCGACCGGTCTCGCGGCCGGCACGCCGACCACGACCACCGTACCGCTGTCGTGGACCGCGGTGTCCGGCGCGAGCGGCTACAACGTCTACCGCGACGGGGTGTTGGCGCAGTCCGTGACCGGTACCACCGCCACCGTGACCGGACTGACCGCCGCCACCGCGTACGGCTTCCAGGTGAGTGCGACCAACGCGGCCGGCGAATCGGCCAAGTCGGCGGTGCTCACCGTCACCACCGCGACCGACGGCGGTGGCGGCCAACTGCCCCCGCACGCCCTGATCGGCTACCTGCACGCGAGCTTCGCCAACGGCTCGGGCTACACCAAGTTGGCGGACGTTCCCGCGAGTTGGGACGTGATCAACCTGGCCTTCGGCGAGCCGACGTCGGTCACCTCCGGCGACATCCGGTTCAACCGCTGCCCGGTGACCGAGTGCCCCGGCGTGGAGAGCGACGCCGACTTCAAGGCCGCCATCCGGGCCAAGCAGGCGGCCGGCAAGAAGGTACTGATCTCGATCGGCGGCCAGAACGGCCAGGTGCAACTGTCCACGACGGCCGCGCGCGACAAGTTCGTCCAGTCCGTCGGCGCAATCATCGACGAATACGGACTCGACGGCCTGGACATCGACTTCGAGGGCCACTCGTTGTCCCTGAACACCGGCGACACCGACTTCAAGAACCCGACCACCCCGGTGATCGTCAACCTGATCTCGGCGGTCAAGACGCTCAAGGCCAAGTACGGCAGCCGGTTCGTGCTCACCATGGCGCCGGAGACGTTCTTCGTGCAACTGGGCTACCAGTACTACGGAGCCGGGCAGTGGGGCGGCCAGGACCCGCGCTGTGGCGCCTACTTGCCGGTGATCTACGCCCTGCGTGACGACCTGACCCTGCTGCACGTGCAGGACTACAACTCCGGCTCGATCATGGGCCTGGACAACCAGTACCACAGCATGGGCGGCGCCGACTTCCACATCGCGATGACGGACATGCTGCTCACCGGCTTCCCGGTCGCGGGCAAGACCGAGAACATGTTCCCCGCGCTGCGCCCGGAGCAGGTCGCGATCGGCATGCCGGCCTCGACCCAGGCGGGCAACGGCTGGGTGTCCACCACGGAGGTCAACAAGGCGCTGGACTGCCTGACCAAGGGCACCAATTGCGGGAGTTACCAGACGCACGGTGTCCGTCCGAACCTGCGGGGCCTGATGACCTGGTCGATCAACTGGGACCGGTTCAACAACCTCGAGTTCTCGCGCAACTTCGACACGTACTTCCGCAGGTAGGCCCCGCGCAGGAGGCACCCAGAGAAGCACCCCGGGAAACACCCCGGGCTGCCATCCCCGATACGACCCCCGCCGCCGGTACCCACGCGAGACCGGCGGCGGGCCGGTCCATGTTCGGCGACCCGCCGAATCCCGCTACGGGTGCAGCCAGTCGCCGTCCCGCAGGAGGGTGCGGCCCTTCAGCTCATTGGCCTCGCGCCAGGCTTGGAGGAGCCGTGGACGCAGGTGGAAGTAGTGGTACGGAGCGCCGGCCACGCGCGGGTCGAAGCCGCAGGCGGCGGCGAACGCGTCCGCCGTCTCGGCCGCCATGTCGGCGACCGCCACGGGTTCGGCGTCGGCCTCGATGATGATCACGTCGCGGGTCGGCCCGATGCCGAGCCGGGCCGTACCGCCCGCCAGCAGGTTGCGCGCGGTCGGGCTCGTGGAGACGGTCGCGATCAGGATCGTCTCCCCGTCCCAGCGAAACGACAGCGGTACCAGATACGGCGTTCCGGTTGTCGCGTCGGCGGTGGCCACCCACGCGTCCACGTCGTGTTCGAGACGGTGCAGGGTGTCCAGGCGGCGCTGTTCGGCGCTGCGGGCGGGCGGTCGTGGCGTGCTCATGGTGCGGTTGCCTCCGATTCCGTGCTTGCGTCGTCGACCTAGTCTTGCGGACGCGCCGGTCGCCAGAAACGGGGGCCGATCTCCAGCGCGAGCGCCGGCAGGAGCAGACTGCGCACCAGGAGGGTGTCCAGGAGCACGCCGACCGCGACCAGCACGCCCTGTTGCAGCGAGTTGACCGTGGGGATCACGGTGAGCGCGGCGAAGGTGGCCGCGAGCACCAGGCCGGCCGAGGTGATCACGCCGCCGGTGACGGCCAGTGCGGCCAGGACGCCCTCGCGGTGCCCACGTTCGCGGACCTCCTCCTTGGCGCGGGTCATCAGGAAGATCGTGTAGTCCACGCCGAGCGCCACCAGGAACAGGAAGCCGAACAGCAGCAACCCCCGGTCGATCCGCGGATATCCCAGCGCGTGGTACAGCAGCGCCGCCGCGCCCACCGCGGACCCGAACGACAACACCACCGACAGCAGCAGCACGATCGGCGCGACCACCGAGCGCAGCAGCACGATCAGCATCCCCAGGACGACCACCAGGATCAGCGGGATCAACAGCCTCTCCTCGTCGCCCTGCGCGTCGGAGGTGTCGAGCGTGACGGCGGTCTGACCGGCGACCAGCGCGGACCGGGTCTCGGCCGTTTCGTGGCGCAGCGTGTGCCGGATGCGCTCGATGGTCCGCCGGGCGGCGTGCGTGTCGGGACTGTCCCGCAACACCGCGGCGATGTGCGTCCAGCCACCCGAACTCGCCACCCGGGTCGCGGAGTCGACCCCCGGCACGCCCGGCAACTCGCGCAACGCCACGGCGGCGCCGGCGTCGCGCACGTACACGTCGGCGGGCGCCGAGGAGCCGGCCGCGAAGTGCTCGGCGAGCCGTTCCTGCCCGATCACCGAGTCGACCTTCTTGGTGAACTGCTCGCCCTGGGTCTGCCCGGTGCTCAGGGTGAACGAGCCGCACGCGAGTGCCACGAGGACCACGACGCTGCCGATCCAGATCGGCCGGGGCCGCCGGCCGACGCCGCGCGCGATCCGGTTCCACGTACCGTGCTCGCGCTCCGCAGTCGTGTCCGCGTAGTCGCCCGTGTGGCGCGGGATCAGCGGCCAGAACACCCACCGGCCGAGGATGACCAGGAACGCGGGCAGCAGCGAGGTCATCGCGCAGAACACGATCAGCACGCCGATCGCCACCACCGGTCCCAGGCCGCGGGTGGAGTTCATGCTGCCGAACACCAGGCACAGCGTGGCGATGCCGACCGTGGCGGCGGACGCGGCGATCGCCGGCATCGAGCGCGTCACCGCGAGCGCCATCGCCTCGTGCCGATCCTCGTGCCGATGCAACTCCTCGCGATAGCGCGCGATCAGCAGCAGGGCGTAGTCGGTGCCGACGCCCAGGACCAGGACCACCAGGACGTACGAACTCTGCCCGTTGACGGTCAGATCG
This sequence comes from Embleya sp. NPDC059237, assembly GCF_042754105.1. Taxonomy (NCBI): domain Bacteria; kingdom Bacillati; phylum Actinomycetota; class Actinomycetes; order Kitasatosporales; family Streptomycetaceae; genus Embleya; species Embleya sp. NPDC059237. Next base: position 106,953 of record NZ_JBHZAE010000009.1, read on the forward strand.
GCGTACTCGGCCAACAGATAGACCACGCCGGACGCGACCTGACCGGCCAGTGCCACCGAGATCAGCGGAATCAGCCACAACACCGGACTGCGGTACGTGATCAGCAGCAACAGCGCCACGATCGCCAGCGTGGTGGCCAGGAGCGCGGCGTCCATGCCGGAGTAGACATCGATGAAGTCGGCGATGTTGCCGGCCTGACCGGCGATGCGCACGTCGAGTCCGGCGACGGCGTGGTCCTCGGTGAGCTTGCGGACACTCTTCACGGCGTCGCCGAGCACCGAGTTGTCGCTCTTGTCGGTCTTCAGCGGCACCGTCAGGTACGCGGCGCGGTGGTCGTCCGACACGACGGCCGGGGCGATGTCGGCGGCGGCGATCCGCCGTTCCAGGAGTTGCCGCCGGTCCTCGCCGACCCGGGCCAGGTCGGTGCCGCTCAGGCCCTCGTCGCGGGTGTAGACGACGACCGCCGTCATGATGTCCTTGGCGGTGAAGTACTTGTTCGCGACGTCGATCGCCTGGGTGGACTGGGAGTCCGCCGGCAGCCAGGTCTGCTGTTCGTTGTTCTGGACCGAACCGAGCTTGGCGGCCAGTGAGCCGCCGAGGCCGATCAGCAGCAGCCAGAACACCAGCACCACCCACTTCGACCGCCGCCCGGCGACGAACGAGGCGTAGCGCCGGAAGAGGGAGGGCGGCCGCGGCGGCGTGCCGGCGCCGGCCGGTTCGGTCACGGATGTCTGCGTGGTCATGGGTGCTCACCAGGGGTCGAGTGGGCCGCGCCTGCGTCGGTCGAACTGCTGACCCGACGGGGGCGACGAATGTGACACTCGACCGGGGCACGCGGTGGGCGCGGCCGGCTCGATGCGCGCGACCCGTGGGCGCCGGGGCCTAGCTGACGCGGTGACCGAACTCGGCGGCGAGCACGTCGAGTTCGGGGGTGCCGAACTCGGCCGTCAGGGCCTCGAACGTGACCACCTTGTCGTCGCCGAAGCGGCGGATCTTGGCGGCGAACGTGTCCGGGCGCAGGAAGCGGGGCGGGTTCGACTTGCTGTGGAACTTGTCCGCGTACATCACCAGGCGCTCCTCGACCGACTCCGCGACGTAGTCGTCGACCGGGATCGGCAACTGCTGGTTCACCACGTCGGCCCGGGTCACGCCGACGCCGGTGTGACAGGAGCAGAACCGGTGCAGCACCTCGGGCAGGCCCTCCTTGCGCAGGATCTCCGCGCCGAGCAGGCCGTGCCGTACGTAGTTGGCGCCGTCGAGCCGGCCGGTCTCGTCGTAGAGCCGGTAGACGCCGATGTCGTGCAACAGGCACCCGGCCCGCACCAGGGCGTGGTCCACGCCCGCGCCGGCGGGGTCGGTCAGGAGCTGCTCCGCGATGCGCCAGACGATGGTGCAGTGGGTGTGCACCTTCTCGAAGATCGCTCGGGTGGGTGCGTACGCCCGGTGCAACGCGGTGATCTCGGCGACCGTCGGAAGTTGTGCCATTCGGGGAGCCTAGCCCAGGCGGCGTCGGGTTTGTCCGCACGGGCGACGGTCCCGCGTGGCGGCGACGTGGGGTGCGTCCGGGCTCGGCGGGGGGCTCGGCCAAAGGCCCGGATCGGGGTCGGGAAGGTCCGGGATCGGGTGGTGTGCGGGGGTGAACGGGCCTGTGTCGTCCGTGAGTTCGATCGCCGGCCGCCCCGACGGGTATCCTCGTGGTCGCCTGATGTTCGCCCGGTCGATCCTGCGGGGGCATCCCGGGATCGGGCACCGTGGAGGGGCGACGGCCGGCGACGTGCGCGCGCACGCTCGGGCGAGTCCGTCCGCGACCGACGGCCATCCCAGCGAACCAGGACACCCGATGACCCCGACCACGCTCGCAGGGCCCGCTCCCGCCGGGCGCACCGACCACCACGCGTTCATCGCGATCGAGGGCCCACCCGGGGCGGGTGCCGCCGCGCTCGCGGACACGCTCGGCGCGGCACTGGGCTGCACCCCGATCGCCGGACGCGCCGAATCGATCCGCCTGGACACCCGTCCCGGACACGGCCTCGGCCTGGCCGGCCTGCTGCGGGCCGACGCGCTGGTCAAGCGCCACCGGCCGAGCGGGCCGGTGATCGTACACACGTGGGCGGCCGGCGTCGCCGCCGACGGGGCGGCGATCTACCGGGCCGACGGAACGCGGCTCAGCGCCCAGGTCGCGGAGTACCGGGCGGTGCTGGAGGAGCCCACCGTCACGGTGCACCTGACCGCCTCGGCCCGCACCCTGCGCGACCGCCTCTCCGGCCAGCGCGTCCTGTCCGCCGACGACCGCGGCTGGCTCACCCGCCGAGGCGCCCTCGAACGCGTGGCCGAGGCCCACCTGACCCTGGCCCACGAGGCCGACCCCCGACACGCGATCGTGATCGACATCGACGGCCACGACGCCGGCGCGGTAGCCGACGTGGTCATCACAACCCTCCAATCCCGCAAATTCACCACCCCCAACGCGGCATAACCAGGGGCCCCGCGCGGCCTCGCCCCGGCGGCGGTGATGAAGCGCAACGGCAACACCCCGGGCCCCGGCCCCGGGGCAACCACGAACCCGGCCCGGGCCGCGCCGGCAGCGGGGGAGCGCGGTGGAACCGGACCCAGATGCCGCGCAGCGGTAGCACGCCCAGTGCCTTACTCCGGGGGCAGCCGCGAACCTGGCCCTGCCCGGGCCCCAGGCCGCCTCGTAGTGGTGGAGCGCAGTGGAACCGGATCCAGATGCCGCGCAGCGGCAACGCGCCCGGGCCTCACCTCGGGGGCTCTCACGAACCTGGCCCTGCACCGGCTTCCGGGCCGCCCCGGCGCCGGTGAAGCGCAGTGGAACCGGATCCCGGCGCCGCGCAGCGGCAGCGCGCCCGGGCCTCACTCCGGCCGGGGGCCCTCACGAACCTGGCCTCGCCCCGGCCCTGGGCCGCTTCGGTAGTGGTGGAGCGCAGTGGAACCGGATCCTGGTGCCGCGTAGCGGTAGCGCGCCCGGGCCCACTCCGGGGGTAGCCGCGAACCTGGCCCCGTTCCCGGACTCTGGGCCGCCTCGGCGGCGGTGGGGCGAAGGCGGCTCGCAACCCGCTGCGTCTGGTGAAGCGCAGTGGAACCGGATTCCGGCGCCGCATAGCGGTAGCGCGCCCGGGCCTCACTCCCGGGGTTCCCACGAACCTGGCCCCACCCCCGACCTCGGCCCGCCTCGGCGGCGGTGGAGCGCAGCGGAGCCGCAACCTCGCTGCGTCACCGGTGGAGCGCAGCGGAGCCGGAACCCCCTCGGTGCCGCGCAGCGGCAACGCCCCCCCGCCTTCCGCCCCCCGACGGAGCGAAGCGGAGGAGAATCACTCCGCCTCCTCCCCGATGGGGGCTTTGCCCGGACGCGGGCCCGACCCCGGCGCGGGCCCGACTCCGACGCGGGCCCGACCCCGGCGCGGGCCCGACTCCGACGCGGGCCCGACCCCGGCGCGGCTCACCTGCCGGCCCTCACGACCATGGCCGCGCCTGGGCGGGGGCCGGGTTCGTGGCCGGAGGCGGAGTGGCTTCTCCTCCGCTGCGCTCCGTCGGGGGCGGAAGGGGGGCGTTGCCGCTGCGCGGCGCCGGGTTGCGGCTCCGCTGCGCTCCACCGGTGACGCAGCGAGGTTGCGGCTCCGCTGCGCTCCACCGCCGCCGCCGTCGTGCTCGGCCGTCGTCTGCTCCGCTGCTCCGCTGCCCCCGTCGTGCTCGGCCGTCGTCTGCTCCGCTGCTCCGTGCTCCGCGACCACCCGCTTTGCTCCGCCCCGGCGCCGCCGCCACCCGCCGTGCTCCGCCGCCGCTTCCGCCGACGCCCCCGCCGCGTTTCCGGTGTCCGCTGTGGCTCTCTGGTTGGGGGTTGTGGTCACGTATTGTGACGGGGATGGGTGGTGGTGTTGTGGGGCTTCGGGAGATGAAGCGGGCTCGGTTGGTGGGGGCTATTTCGGATGCCGCCATCGGGCTCTTTGTGGCTCGGGGGTTCGATGCGGTGTCGGTTGCCGAGGTTGCGGCCGTGGCGGAGGTGTCCAAGCCGACGCTTTTTCGGTACTTCCCGACCAAGGAAGACCTTGTGCTGCATCGGTTCGCCGATCATCAGGACGAGGCCGGGCGGGTCGTGGCGGGGCGGGCGGCGGGTGTTTCTCCGCTGACGGCGTTGCGCCTGCACTTTGTGGCCGGGCTGGAGCGGTTCGATCCGGTGACCGGGCTTTGTGACGCGCCGGAGGTGTTGGCCTTTCATCGGCTGTTGTACGGGACGCCGAGTCTGGTGGCCCGGCTGCTCGCGTATACCGATCGCGCCGAACACGCGCTGGCTGATGCGCTGGGCGGGCCGGATCCGTTGGAGGCGCTGTTGGCGGCCGGGCAGATCGTCACCGTCCAGCGCATTCTGGCGCGGGAGAACTGGCGCCGGATCGCGCAGGGGGAACGGGCGGCGGCACTGCTTCCGGAGGCCCGTGCGGCGGCCGAGGGGGCGTTCGATCGGCTGGCCGGAGGGTTGACCCGACTGGCAAGTGTTACTGAGTAACGTATTTAACTGGGTTGCATTATCCTGGGGGCATGACGTCTCTCGATGCCGAACTCGTCAGCGAGCGCTCCCACCACGAGACCTGCCGCGCGGTGATGGCCGCGATGGTCGAGGGCGCGGCCGAACACGTCGTCACCGGCGAGGACGTCTCGGCGTCCGGCGCCGACGCCGAGGCGTTGGGCTACACGTTGCGCAGCCGGGCCCGGGAGATGGCCGAACTCCCGGAGACGCCGCTGTTCTTCGGCCGACTCGACTTCGCCGAGTCCGGGGCGGCCGGTGAGCACCGGGGCGGTCGATACCACATCGGGCGGCGTCGGATCGGCATCGATCCGACCGTGCCGCCGCTGGTCGTCGACTGGCGCGCGCCGATCTCGCGGGCCTTCTACCGCGCGAGTGCCCGCGACCCGCAGGGGTTGCGGTCCGGCGCCGCTTCGGCTGGGCGCCGCGTAGCGCCGGCGCCGCCGAGGACCTGACCAGCTTCGAGGACGAACACCTGGACGCCCGCCCCGACCCGGGGGACGGCGATCCCGCGAGCGCGCCCGGCACAATCCTGGCCGGCGAGCTCAACCGGCCCCGCGTCGGGCCGATGCGCGACATCGTCGCCACGATCCAGCCCGAACAGGACGACCTGGTCCGCCGGGCCCTGACCGCGTCCATCTGCGTCCAGGGCGCGCCCGGCACCGGCAAGACCGCCGTCGGCCTGCACCGTGCGGCCTTTCTTCTGTACACCCACCCCCGGCGCATCCAACGCGGCGGGCTGCTGATCGTCGGGCCGAACCGGGCGTTCCTGCACTACATCTCCGAGGTGCTGCCCGCGCTCGGCGAGACCGGGATCCGCCAGGCCACGATCGACGACGAGGTCGGCCGGCATACGATCCGGGCCCGGGACGAACCGGCCGCCGAGGTGGTCAAGCACGACGCGCGCATGGCGATCGTGCTGCGCCGCGCGCTGTACGCCCGGGTCACCGCGCCGACCGAGCCGGTGGTGATCCCGGACGGCTCCTACCGGCGCCGCATCCCGCTCGACGAGCTGGCCCGCATCGTCGAACAGGTGCGCGCCGAGGACACCCCCTACGAGGTCGGCCGGGAGCGGGTCCGGGCCCGCGCGGTGCGGGTGCTGCAACTGCAGGCCGAGCGCAACTCCGGGCCGCCGACGGGGGAATGGCTGCGCCGGATGGGCCGGGCCAGGGGCCTCGCCGCCTTCGTCGACGGCTCTTGGCCGAAGGTCGGACCCGAGCAGGTGCTGGCCGAACTGCTGACCGACCCGGACGCCCTGGCGCGGGCCGCCGACGGCGTGCTCACCCCCGCCGAGCAGCACGCCATCCGCTGGACCGGCCCGCCGCGCGCGGCCAAGAGCGCCCGCTGGTCCGCCGCCGACCTGGTGCTGCTCGATGAGGTCGCCGGGCTGATCGAGCGGCCGGATACCTACGGCCACGTTGTCGTTGACGAGGCCCAGGACCTGTCCCCGATGCAGTGCCGCGCCCTGGCGCGGCGGATCGGCTCCGGCTCGGTGACCGTGCTCGGCGACCTGGCCCAGGGCACCACCCCCTGGGCCGCGCGCACCTGGCCCGACCTGCTCGCCCACCTGGGCCGCCCCGACGCCGAGGTGGCCCCGTTGACCGTCGGCTTCCGCGTCCCGGCGGTGATCGTTGACCTGGCCAACCGACTCCTGGCCGCCCTGGACGTGGACGTACCGGCGGCCCGATCGTTGCGCCGGGACGGCGAGTTGACCATCCGTGAGGTCGCCGACCCGGAGCCCGCCACGGTCGCGGCCGTACGTGCCGCGCTCGCCCGCGAGGGCTCGATCGGGGTGATCGCCGCCGACACCGGGACCGAGGCGCTGCGCGCGGCCCTGACCGCCGCCGGCATCGCCACGACCACCGCCGACGCACCGGACCCGACCGGCGTCGTCCGGGTGACCGTATTGCCCGCCACGCTGGCCAAGGGCCTGGAGTACGACCACGTCGTGGTGGTCGAGCCGGCCGCGATCGTGGCCGCCGAGGCACGCGGCGCGGGCCGGCTGTACGTGGTGCTGACCCGGGCCGTGTCGCGACTGGACATCGTGCACGCCCAACCGCTGCCCCGGGTGCTGCGGGCCGCCCTGGAGTGACACACGGTGGCCGCGGCCCGCCACCCGTTCGCGGTAGCCGGGCGGGCGGTGCGTGGGCGGCCAACCTAGCGTGTGGGAGGGAACCGTCCCCGGACACGGCCGGTGATCGACCCGGGAGGCCACGATGTCGGGCGCGACGCACGAGGTGCCGGTGATGATCGCCGGCGACGCGATCGGACACGTCGGCGGTGGCGCCCGGACCTGGCGATATCGGCTCTGGCGGCATCTGCGCGCCCACGATGTGCGGCTCGACCTGGTCGGCTCCGACGACCCCCTCGACGACATCCGGGCCGAGGTCGCCGAGCATCGGCCGGACTATCTGCTGGTCCTGCTCGGCGTCGACGAACTGCGCCGGCCGGCGATCGACCCGGGCCGCTTCGAGGCCGACCTGCGGGCCTCCATCGCCGACGCTCGCCGCGCCAATCCGAACCTGCGGATCGTGCTCGGCCACGTCCTGCCCACGCACCATGCGGGCCCCGACCCGGAGTTCGCCGCCCGCGCGGCCGGCTACAACGCGCGCATCGACGCGATCGCCGCCGACCTGGACACCGACGACTCGCCGATCGTGGTGGCCGGCACGGACGCCGAGTTCGATGCGGGCGACCACACCGCCGACGGCCTGCACCCCAACCCGGCGGGCGAGGTCCGCATCGCGGCGGCCTTCGCCGATGCCCTCGCCGACCGCTTCCACCTGGGCGCCCACTACCCGCGCCCCTTCCCCCGAGCGGCCGGCGGCGCCACGGGTCCGCGCCCCCACCTCGACCGGGCCGACCACGACCCGGAGTAGGGCCCTCGACGGGCCGCCCACGAACGCCCGCGCCGCAGCCCCGTCCGCCCCCGACGGCTCAGCGCCACTCCGCCGGTCGGGGGATCAATCGCGCGAAAACCGTGTCGCCGCGCCGCCGCGTCGGGTTCGCTGCCCAGCCTTCGCTGGGTGAGCGAGTACACGACCACCGTCGGCCCCCCGCTCCCGAGCCGGGTGCGACACGATCCGCGCCGGCCCGAACGGGGTGCTCCGGCGGCACCGGCCCGGTTCGCGTCCCGCGCGCTGCCCTGGCTGGTCGCAGGGTGCGCGTGCGCGCTTTACGCGGCGCACGGGGTGCGGCGCCAGCACCGGCTGGAGACCACCGGATTCGACCTGGGCATCTTCGAGCAGGTGGTGCGGTCCTACGCACACGGCCGCGCCCCCGTGGCCGACCTCAAGGGGGCCGGATACAACGTGTTCGGCGACCACTTCCACCCGATCCTGGCCCTGCTCGCGCCGGTGTACCGGATCTTCCCCGCCGCCGAGACGCTGCTGGTCGCGCAGGCCCTGCTGGTCGGGCTGTCCGTACTGCCCGTGACCCGGGCCGCGGTGCGGCGCTGCGGGGTCGCCGGCGGCACCGCGCTGGGCGTGGCGTACGCCCTGTCGTGGGGCCTGCAGAGCCTGCTTCGCTTCGACTTCCACGAGGTCGCGTTCGCGGTGCCGCTGCTTGCCTTCGCGCTCGCGGCGCTGATCGAGGGGCGCCTGCGGGCGGCGGTGGCCTGGTCGGTGCCGCTGGTCCTGGTCAAGGAGGACCTCGGCGTGACGGTCGCGGTGGTCGGCCTGCTGGTCGCCCATCGCGCGGCGCACGCGCACTCGCACTCGCACTCGCACGCGCACTCGCACTCGCACTCGCCCGAGCCGGATCGGGCGGCCGTGCGGTACGGGTTCGCCCTGGCCGGGTTCGGACTGGTCGTCGCGGCGCTCGTGGTGGGCGTGGTGTTGCCGGCCGCGAATCCGGACGGCGGTTATCCGTACTGGGATTCGTTCACCGGCGGGCCGGCGGACACCCCGGGTCCGGGCGCCCGGGTCGAGCAGCAACTGCACACGGTATGGCTGCTGTTGCTCGTGACGGGCGGTGCGGCGCTGTGCTCGCCGGTGGCGCTGGTCGCGCTGCCGACACTGGGTTGGCGGTTCCTGTCCGACGTACCGCTGCACTGGGGCACACACTTCCACTACAGCGCGACGCTGATGCCGGTGCTGTTCCTCGCGTTGCTCGACGCCTGGCCGCGGTTGCGCGCCGCGCGGCGGTGGGTCGTCCGGGGCCATGCCCGGGTGTTGCCGGTGGGTTGCCTGCTCGTGGCGGTGCTGCTGGTCCGCGACTTCCCGTTCCGGGAGCTGCCGCACGCCGCCTTCTGGCGCGGCGACCCGCGTTATGCGGCGGCGCGGCGCATGGTCGACCTGGTGCCCGAGGGCGTGCCGGTATCGGCGACCAACCACCTGGTGCCGCAGTTGACTTCGCGGAACGTGGTGTCGCTGCTCCCGGATCCGCGGATCCGTCCCCGATGGGTGGTCGCGGACACCTGGGTGGCCGGGTTTCCGGTGTCGGTGGCGGAACAGAACGCCTATCTGGGCCGGTTGCTTGCCGCCGGGTGCGAACAGGTGGGCGCGGAACTGGGCTTCGTGGTGCTGCGTTGCGATCCACCGGGACCGGCGCCGGCGGCCGGCATCGGGGGCGTGCGCGCCTACAGGGCGGGCACGAGGGTGAAGTAGCGGTCGAGTACGGCCCGGTCGCCGGTCGCGGTCAGGCGGTGCGCCGGGATGCGCTGCCACAGGAACAACATCAGGTCCGAGGCGGTGCCGGCCAGTTCGACGTCGGCGGTGCCCGGGGCGTCGAGGTGGACCACATCGCCGTCGAAGCGCACGGACCACGCCTCCGGGCCGTCCGTACGCCGGAATCGCAGGTGTTCCCCGGCTCCCGGCGCGGCCTCCCTCCGCTCTCGTCGGGCCGGCGCCATCACCTCGAAGTTCTGCCGGATCGCGTCGACGGCCAATTCGGCCGCGATCGGCGCGGCGGGGCCGAGGGCATTCTCGGCGTCCCAGCGGTGCACCGCCGCCTCGATGGTCTGCATGCGCACCCAGAAGTCGACGGTCTGCTCCTCGGACCAGGTCCAGACCGCGGTCTCGCCGGGGGTGTCCGCGAACGCCGCGGCCAACGCGCTCGCGCCGTCGGCGAACCAGTCGACCAGGCCGACCGGCAGCGGCCCGGGGGTGGGCGCCTTGCCGGGGGTCGGCCAGCCGTCGCGCTCGTCGGGTAGGTGGTACACCGACGCGTCGGAGTGCTCCGGGATCGCGGTGAGCCGGCCTGCCACCACCGCCGTCACGAGGCGATGCACGGCGCCGAGGTGGCCGACCAGATCGGTGACGGTCCACTCCGGACAGGACGGCACGAACGGGGCCTCCCCCGCACCCACAACCCGCCGCACGGCGATCTCGAAGGCCCGCACCTCGTGCCGAAAATACGCGAGACGATCCATCGCACCATTATCGTCCGATGGCCGCGCGGCCCAGCGCCCACCACATCGACCGCGCCCAGCCCCCGAGCACGTCGCGCCGACCCACGCGCCCGCCGCCAAGTCCCACCCACCCCCAACCGGTCGCGCCGCCCCACGCACCCCGCAGCCAGGGTGCGCATCGCTTCCGAGGGGTTGCGTCAACCCATGTGCCCCGCCGCCAAGGCGCACCCGCCCCCTGAGTGGTGGCGCCGACCTGCGCGCCGCTGCCAGGGTGCGCCTCGCCCCCGAGCCGCCCCCTCCCCCGAGGGGTTGCGTCGACCCGCGTGCCCTGCTGCCAAGGCGCGCCCGTCCCCGACCGGTTGCGCCGACCCG
>NZ_JBHZAE010000009.1:117309-142317 GCF_042754105.1 Embleya sp. NPDC059237
CGCCGGTCTCCTGAGCGGTGGCGCCGACCTGCGCGCCGCTGCCAGGGTGCGTCTCGCCCCCGAGCCGCCCCCTCCCCCGAGGGGTTGCGTCGACCCGCGTGCCCTGCTGCCAAGGCGCGCCCGTCCCCGACCGGTTGCGCCGACCCGCGGCCCCGCAGCCCGAGCCCCTGTTCCCGAGGGGTTGCGTCGACCCGTGCGCTCTGCGGCCATGGGGCGCCGGTCTCCTGAGCGGTGGCGCCGACCTGCGCGCCGCTGCCAGGGTGCGTCTCGCCCCCGAGCCGCCCCCTCCCCCGAGGGGTTGCGTCGACCCGTGCGCTCGGGCCGCCAAGGCGCACCTGCCCCGATCGGTTGCGTCCCCGTGCGCCCCGCAGCCCGAGCCCCTGTTCCCGAGGGGTTGCGTCGATCTGCGCGCCCCGCCGCCAAAGCGCACCCGCCCCCTGAGTGGTTGCGCCGACCCGTGCGCCCCGCCGTCAGTGTGCGCCTCGCCCCCGAGCCGCCCCATCCCCCGAGGGTTGCATCAACCCGTGCGCCCCGCCGCCAGGTGTGCCTTGCCGCCGAGTCGCCTCGCCCGCCGTCCACCCGTGTGCCCCGTTGTCAGGGCGTGTGTTGGGCTGTATGGGTGTGTGGTCTCGCGGGGGGTTGGGTTGTTGGTGGCGCTGGGCGTGGGTGGTGGGCGTTCGGGCGTTGTCGGAAGAAGTTCGGGGTGACGTGTGTTGGCGCGGTGGCGGATCGGGAAACGGCCCGGTCCGGGGTCTCGTTCACCGACCCGTCCCGTCGACCCCGATCACTTCGAGGAGCAGCCATGAAGCAGGACAAGCACCCCGCCTACGGCCCGGTGGTCTTTCGGGACCGCTCCGCCGGATACGCGTTCCTGACCAAGTCCACCGCGGTCAGCGAGCAGACCATCGAGTGGGACGACGGCAACACCTATCCGGTTATCGACGTGGAGATCTCCTCGAAGAGCCATCCCTTCTACACCGGCAACGCCCGCCCGGTGGACCCCGAGGGCGAGATCGCCAAGTTCGAGCGCCGCTACGGCGATCGGCACGCCGGCGGCGACGGCGATGGCGGCAACGGTGGGAGCGGTACCGGGTGACCCGTCGCGGATGAGGGATGAGATCCGGCCGGGACTCCGCGCCGGTCGAGGGGGGTTCGCGGGTCCCGCGTACCGACTGCCGCTCGCCGCAGGTGAGTTGGTCGGCCGCGTCGGGACCGCGCGACCCCGGGGTTGGTCCTTGTTCGTGGCAACGAAACGGCAAGATCACCAATAGGCTTACCGCCAACGGGAACCCCTCATTCCTCCCCCGATGGACGGAGCCCCTCATGACAGACGAAGCGCAGGCGACCGGCAGGCCCTCGGCCGACGGTGCGGACGGCCCCGACGACGGCTGGCGGCCGGTCGGCATCGACATCTCGACGCCCAGCATCGCCCGGGTCTACGACGCGGTGCTCGGCGGCAAGGACAACTATCCGGTCGACCGCGCGATCGCCGAGGCGTCGCTGGCGATCGTCGCGGAGATCGGCGACGTCGCCCGATACAACCGGGCGATACTCGGGCGCGCGGTGCGGTTCATGGCCGAACAGGGCATCCGCCAGTTCCTCGACCTCGGGTCCGGTCTGCCGACCGTGCAGAACACCCACCAGGTGGCCCAGGCGCACTCGCCCGAGGCCCGCGTGGTCTACGTGGACAAGGACCCGATCGTGCTGGCGCACGGCCGCGCCCTGCTCGCCGAGAACGAGTACACCACGGTGGTCACCGCCGACCTGCGCGAGCCGGCCGAGATCCTGAACCACCCGGACGTACGCGCGCTGATCGACTTCGACCAGCCGGTCGGCCTGATGCTGGTCGGCGTGGTGCACCACCTCAACGACGACGAGGGCCCGGAGCGCATCGTCGAGGAGTACAAGGCGGCGCTCCCGGCCGGCAGCTTCCTGTTCCTCACTCACTTCTGCGCCTCCAGCCCGGACGCGCTGGCGCTGGAGAAGGCGCTGCTCACCGACCTGGGTTCGGGCCGGTTCCGCACCCTGGAGGAGATCACCGCCTACTTCGACGGCTTCGAGTCGATCGATCCGGGCGTGGTCTTCCTGCCGCAGTGGCGACCCGAGGAGCCGGTCCAGGAGCCGCTGACGGTCGGTCAGCGCCTGATGGCCGGCGGCATCGCCCGCAAGCCGACGGCCTGATCCCGCCCGCCCATGCCGAGGCCGGCCCGAAGCGGGGTGGCCCCGACGGAGCACGTCGCGGCGCGCGTACGTCAGCGTGCCGCGGCGAGTTGTTCCTCGGCGCGGGCGATGATCCCCTGGAGGTACAACCCGCGACGCACATCGCACACGTGTTCGCCGCCGTCGCGAACCAGCGCCGCGAACTCGGCCCGCAGCACCGCGAAGGCGGATGCCTCGATCGCCGCGCTCAGGTCGAGCGTGACGGCCTCGTCCGAGCCGAACACCTCCAGGTCGTACCGGTGGCCGCCGCGCGCGGTGCAGCACAGCACCAGCTGGGACACCGCGCCGCCGGCGTGCCGCAGCTGCAGCGCGGTCCAACCGGCACCGGGCGACTCGGCGCGTACGTCCACGATCTCGCCGAGCGCCACGCTCGTCAGGTCGAAGGCGTGCGGACCCACGTCGAGAATCGCCCCTCGGGCCTGCCGCCACGGCGAGGCCGCGAACGGGCCGTCGAGGAACGCGTCCGTGACGCAGGCGAGTCGACTGCCCCGCCACGGGGTCTCGACGCTCTCCAGATGGGCCAGGAACTCCCGGACCCGCGGCGCGTAGCGGGCGCTCAGCGTGACCATCGAGCCGACCCCCGCCTCGCCGATCACATCGGCCAGCCGGCGCGCGGTGTCGAGGTCGGCCGCGATCGGCTTCTCCAGGAGCACCGCCTTGCCCGCCCGGGCGGCGCGCTCGGCCAACGCGGGCTGCGCCTCGGGGGCGACCGCGAAGACCACCGCCTCGCACCGGTCCAACAACTCGTCGAAGTCCGCGCACACCGCGGCCCCGTGCGCCCGGGCCAGTGTCTCGGCCGCCTCGGGCCGGCGTGCCCACACCGCGGCGAGCCGCGTCTCCGGACCGGCCGCGAACACCGGCGCGTGTACCGAACTCGCCCACGGCCCGGCCCCGACCAGTCCCACCGCGACCTGCTCGACCATCGTCATCGCCTCCGATATGCACCCTGCCCACCCCGCCGGGCGAGCGTACCGGCGCGCGCCGCGGCCGGCCGGTACCGGCGCGACGGGGGCGGCCTCGGCTGCGGCCGGTCCGGCGGATCCCGGCGGTGCCGCGCCGCCCGACACCGCGCCGAGATCCGCCGCACGGGGCCTATGCGCCCGACCGGTCGGGCGAATAGGCCCCGCGCAGGCGCAGGACCCGGTCCGGGCCGACCGCGACGTCCCAGGCGGGCACGACGCAGTCGACGAAGTGGAACTCCATTGCCACCCGTCCCGGGACGGCTGCCCCCGCCGTGGCTCCGGCAGCCACCACTCCCGTTCCACCGCCCCGTCCTCGGCGACCGCGGCGGCGCCCCCATACTCGCCGGCTCCGATCGGCCGGTCAGCCGTCCGTGCGGGTCACGCCGAACATGTAGCAGCCGTAGCCGATGTTGCGGCTGTGGATCAGGACCACCTCGGGGTCGGCCAGCATTTCGGCCAGGACCGGTTCCGGCGCGTCGCCCTCGTACACGCGCGTGGCGGGGTGGATCCGGCCGTGCTCGTCGTAGGCGCGGAAGACCTGGGGACGCGAGCGCCACTGGGCCGGGTAGCCGGTGTCGGTCGGGCCGGCGCAGGGCGCAGCGTGTGCGAAGACGGGGCCGATCTCGCGATACGGGCTTGTCGGCAGCGGGGGTTCGTAGCCGAACAGGATCAACTCCTCGCCGGGCTCGGCCTCGCGCAGGCAACAGCGCAGCGGATGGCCGCTCTTCGCGATGTGGGTCTCGATGGGATTGCCGGAGACGTCCAGCCCGGTGGCGCGCACGTCGGCGAGGAGGTCGGCGGGAATCGGCTGGACGACGAAGGTCGGCGCGGGGTTCGTGGTGGTGGTCATGCCTCAAGCCTGCGCCGCCGGCACGGGCGATGCCGGCGGCATTCGGACACCGCGTTTCGGCGTGCGGCGGGCGACGGGTTCACGGGCCGCGGGTTCACCGGCGGCGGTCGCGAAAGCGGGCCAGGCCGTTCGCGACGCCCTCCGTCGGCACGGTGACCGCGAACCAGGACGCCTCGACCGCCAGGCCCTCGTCGATCGGCAGGCCGATTCCCCGGGTGACCGCCGCCAGGCACGCGTGTACCGCGCTCGCCGAGTGGCGGACGATCCGCTCGGCCAGGGCGTTGGCTTCGTCGAGCAGGTCGGCGGCCGGCACCACCCGGTTGACCAGGCCGAGTTCGGCGGCGCGGGCCGCGTCGATCGGGTCGCCGGTCAGGATCAGCTCCAGGCCGCGTTTGCGGCCGATGTGTCGGGGCAGCCGCTGCGAACCGCCGAACGGCGGCGGAAAACCGAGGCCGATCTCCGGCTTGGCGAACGTGGCGTGCGCCGCGGCCAGGGCCAGCGGCGCGGCCTCGGTGACCTCGCAACCTCCGCCGTAGGCAAGGCCGTTGACCGCCGCGATGATCGGCTTGGGGAACTCCTCGATGCGCCGGGTCAGCCCCTGGCCCCGGCGGACGATCTCGCGCAGCGCACGATCCACGCCGCCGGCGATGCTGCCTGCGAGGTCGGTGATGTCGGCGCCGGCGCTGAACGCCCGCTCGCCGGCGCCGGTCAGAACGACGGCGCGCTGCGTGTCGTCGGCCTCCACCGCGTCCAGCGCGGCGGTGAGCGCGTCGATGGTGGCGTAGTCGAGCGCGTTGAGCTTGTCCGGGCGGTCGATGGTCAACGTGGTGATCGCGCCGTCGCGGGCCACGCGCAGGGTCGGCTCGATGACAGTGGCGCTCATGGGCGGGGTGCTCCGATCGGGTTGGGTACGGGGATCACGCCGCGGTCCACCAGGTGCCGGGCCAGCGGTGTGGCCAGTCGGATCGCCTCCTCGACGCCGGCCGCGCCGAGCCGGGTGACCGGGTCGGCGGCCAGGCGGTCGGTGGCGTGTTCGAGGTCGCGGCGCAGCGTGCCGCCGCTTCGGGTGAGTCGGGAGTCGCGGTCGAGCAGGCCCTTGGCGACCAGGCGCCGCCGGGCCGTCTCCCATTGCGCGTCGGTCCAGCCCCGGGTGCTCTGCAGCAGCTCGCGCGGGACGTTGCCGGTGGCGGCATGGGTCAGCCCGGCTTCGAGACCGGTGAGGCCGGCGTGCGCGACCGCGATCACGTGGCCGTCGCCGCGGTGTTCGCGCAGCACGGTGCTCGCCAGCCACAACCGGCCGAGCACGCCGTCGGGACGCGGTACGCCCGACCACGCGGCGGCCAGTGCCCGGCCCTCGTGGCCGCAGCCCTCGACGGCGGTTTCCAGGAGTTCGGTCAGCTGTTCCAGGTGCCGCGCGCCCACCGGCGGCAACACCCGGGACAGCGCCGTCTCCACCGCGCCGAGCCGGGTGTCGAGCACCTTCTCGGGCGTCGTGTACGCCCACGCGTCGGGCAGCGCCCGGGCCACGCGGGCGGGCGCGAAGGCGAAGCACAGCGCGCTTGCCTCGGGCGCGCGGACCGGGCCGAGCGGGGCCAGGCGGCCCGCGAAGTAGCCCATCCACCAGCCGATCAGGCCGAGCGCACGGGCTGCCGCGGCCGGTTCGGGCGCGAAGTAGGCGACCGCGTGCACGGGTTCGATCGCCTCCCAGAATCGCCGGGCGAGGGTGGGGGTGGGGGACAACGGCGGGGCCTTTCGTCGGAAGCCGGGAGCGGGGGCCGGGGTGGGGGCACGGGTCGGCCGGCACAGGCCGGGCCACCCACGGGCCGCCCGCTGTGCCGACCAGCGTGCCCGTTGTCGAGTGCCCGAGACAGTGCCAATCTGACCGAATGGACCAGGATCCCGAATGGTGGGTACGGATCGCCCTCGACGACTGGCGCTCTCGTATCGGACCGCGCCACCGGCGGATCACCGAGGCGCTGGCCGAGGCGATCGAGCGCGGCGTGGCCGGGACCGGCACCCGGTTGCCCGCCGAACGCCCGCTCGCGGACGCCCTCGGGGTCGGCCGCGGCACCGTGGTGCGCGCCTACGAGACGCTGGCCGAGGCCGGCCTGGTGTCCCGTCGCCAGGGCGCCGGCACCTTTGTCGAACGCCGGCCCGGATGGAGCCGGCCCACCGTCGCCGCGCCCGTCCGCCGCCTGGTCGCCGACGACGAGGTGGTGGACCTGTCCCGCTCCGTACCGGCCGGCACCGGCCACCTGCCGCCGGTGGACGACACGATCGCGCTGTCCGGTCGGGACGGCCACGGGCGGCATCCCGGCGGCCTGCCCGAGTTGCGCGAGGCCCTGGCCGCGCACCTGACCACGCACCTGGACCTGCCGACCACCGCCGAGCAGGTGATCGTGACCGCCGGCGCGCGACACGCGTGGTCCCTGGTGATCGCGGCGCTGGTCTCGCCCGGCCGCCCCGTACTCACCGGCTGCCCGACCACACCCGGCTTCGCGGCCTCCGTCACCGCCGCCGGGGGCCGCCCGATCGGCATCAACGTGGACCCCGGCGGCCTGGACGTATCCGCCGTCGACCGAGCCGCCGCCCGCCTGCACGCACCGCTGATCCTGGTCGCCTCCCCAGCCCACGACCCGACCGGCGCCCCGCTGTCCGCCCCCCGCCGCCGAGCGCTGCTCGCGCCGGCCCACACGAGAAACGCGATCCTCCTCGAAAACCTCTCCGAAGCCGCCCTGGACCTCCCCGCACCTCCCGACAACCGCACCACGCCTTCCGCCGACGTCCCCGCACCCCCCGCCGACCGCCTCGCCCCCCTCGCCGCCGCCGATGACGCGGTGATCGCCGTCGGGTCGATGTCGAAGATGTTCTGGGCCGGGTTGGGGGTCGGGTGGCTTCGGGTGCCGGACGCGCTGCGCGGTTACCTCGCGCAGACCGCCGCGACCGCCGCCGTGGCGCCGAGTGTGCCCGCGCAGGTGGTGGCCGCCCGGCTGCTGCGGGCCGCCGACGCCGGCTGGCAGGAGGGGCTGCGCCGGACCTTGGCCGAGCGCCGCGACCTGCTGCTCGCTCTGGTGGCCGAGCAGTTGCCCGCCTGGCGGGTGACCGCGCCGCGCGCCGGCCTGTCGATGTGGGCCGAGTTGCCGGTCGCGGACAGTACGACCTTCGTACACCTGGCCGCACGCTACGGCGTCCTGGTCGCCCCCGGCGCCGCCGCGTGTGTGGACGGCCGCCATCACCACGGCGTACGGCTTTCCTTCGCCGAGTCGGCCGACACCCTGGAAACCGCCGTCGACCGACTGACCGCGGCCTGGGAGGAACACACCCGCCGACTGGCGGCCGGCCGCTGACCGAAGGGGTGGTTGCCCCCGTCCGCGCCTGGGCAGCGACAAGGACATGACCTCCACCACGACCTCCGCCGCCACGCCCGAAATGCCCTACACGCAGCTCGGGCGTACCGGGCTGACCGTCGGCCGGCTCGCCCTCGGCACGATGAACTTCGGTCCGGCCACCGGCGAAGACGACAGCGGCCGGATCATGGACGCCGCGCTCGACGCCGGTATCAACCTCTTCGACACCGCCGACGTGTACGGCCGCGACCAGGTCGCCGGCACCGGTGCCCGCGGCGCGACCGAGGAGATCGTCGGCCGCTGGCTGGCCCGGGGCGACCACCGCGACCGCGTCGTGCTGGCCACGAAGGTCTACGGCTCTTGGGGCGAGTGGCCCAACTCCGGCGGCCTGAACGCCCGGCATATCCGCCGCGCCTGCGAGGACAGCCTGCGCCGGCTGGGCACCGACCACATCGACCTCTACCAGATGCACCACATCGACCGCCGGGTGCCGTGGGAGGAGTTGTGGCAGGCGATGGACCTGCTGGTCGCTCAGGGCAAGGTGCTCTACGTCGGCTCGTCCAACTTCGCCGGCTGGCATCTTGCGCAGGCCCAGGAGGCCGCCGCCCGGCGGCCCACGCTCGGCCTGGTCAGCGAGCAGTGCCTGTACAACCTGGCCCAGCGCGCTGCCGAGGCCGAGGTGCTGCCGGCCGCGCGGGCGTACGGGATCGGCGTCCTGCCGTGGTCGCCGCTCCAGGGCGGCCTGCTCGGCGGCGTCCTGGCCGCGGAGCGCGACGGCGACCGACACCGCCGCGGCGCCGGCCGGGTCACCGCACAGCTGGCGGAGCGACGCGACCAGGTGCAGGCGTACGAGAACCTGTGCGCCAAGATCGGCGTCCCGCCGGGCGACGTCGCCCTGGCCTGGCTGCTCACCCGCCCCGAGGTGACCGCGCCGATCGTCGGCCCCCGTACGCTCGGCCAGCTGGAGTCGGCGCTGCGCGCGCTGCGGGTCGAACTGGACGCCGACACCCTGGCCGAACTCGACCGGATCTTTCCCGGCCCGGGGCCCTCCCCGGAGTCTTTTGCCTGGTAGGAGGCCGATGGGGGAGGGATCGTAGGCGCGATCGAGATGGTGTGACGCAGGTTACAGAGCCTCTCGAAATATCCGGGGACTTCCTGTCCGTTTAACCGAGCGGATCGACAATCGGGGAATCACTCCCCGGTTAGCCGTCGGGTAACGGCAGACAAGGGAAGGAGCCGGATCATGGGCAGCACACTCACCGACCGCGTCACCATCATCGACGTCGTCGAGGATCGGGGTCCGAAGCTTCGTGCCGATGCCCGACGCAATCGCGAGCGGATCATCGCCGCGGCCCGCGAGATGTACGTCGAACACGGCGCCGAGGTGCCGTTCGACGAGGTCGCGCGTCGCGCGGGGGTCGGCAACGCGACCCTGTACCGCCACTTCGCCGACCGCGGCGAACTCGCCCACCGGGTGATCCTCTCCGTCCTGGAGCGCATCACCGAGCACGGCGAGCGCGCCGCGGCCGAGGAGTCGCGGGCCTTCGCGGCCCTGCGACGCTTCGCGCACGCCGCGACGGAGGAACGGATCGGGGCGCTGTGCACGCTGATGTCCGACACCGTGGACAAGGCGCACCCCGAGCTGATCGCGGCCCGGAACCGCCTGGAGGACCTGGTCGAGTCGTTGATGGCACGAGCTCGCGTCGAGGGCCTGCTGCGCGCCGACATCGGCTCGGGCGACCTGCTGGTCGCGATCACCCAACTCACCCGACCGCTGCCCGGGATGGGCGGCTGCGTGGCGAACGACGCCTTCGCGCATCGGCACCTCGACGTGCTGCTCGACGGCCTGCGCGTATCGGACCCCACTCCGCTCTCCGGCGCCGTCGTGACGATCCGAGACCTGGACCACCTGAAGAAGGAGGGCGAGGCCCGGCCGACCCGGTCCTGACGTGCCCCAGCGACTTCCGCGTGTCCCCGACCGCCTCGTGTCCGCCCCGCGGCCGCGTACCGACGACCTCTCCTCGTGAGCGCGTACCGACAGCGACCTGTCGCGTGAGCGCGTACCGATAACGAACCTCGCACCTGCCGCTCGCCTCCTCCGCGCGAGCGAGGGCGCGCGCACCGTCCATTCCGCGACGCCCACCGTCGCGTCACACCCCCCCAAGAGTGAGTACTTCCATGTCTCAAACCGCTCCGGCCGTGTCCGCCGCCCCCGATTCCAGGCGCTGGAAAGCGCTCATCTTCATCGCGATCGCCCAGCTGATGGTCGTCCTCGACGGCACGATCGTGAACATCGCGCTGCCGTCCGCCCAGACCGACCTGGGCATCTCCGACGGCAACAAACAATGGGTGATCACCGCTTACGCCCTCGCCTTCGGCGGCCTGCTGCTGTTCGGCGGCCGGATCGCCGACCTGTGGGGCCGGCGCCGTACCTTCATCGTCGGCCTGATCGGCTTCGCCGCGGCCTCCGCGCTGGGCGGCATAGCCCAGAACACCGGCCTGCTCTTGGGCGCCCGCGCGCTCCAGGGCATCTTCGGTGCGCTGCTCGCCCCGTCGGCACTGTCCCTGCTCGCGGTGATGTTCACCGACGCCAAGGAACGTGCCAAGGCGTTCGGCATCTTCGGCGCGATCGCCGGTGGTGGTGGCGCGGTCGGCCTGATCCTGGGCGGCGTGCTCACCGAATACATGAACTGGCGTTGGACGTTCTTCGTCAACATCCCGTTCGCCGTGGCCGCCGCGACCGGTGCGGTCATGGTCATCCGCGAGCCCGCCGGCGCCCGCAACCGTTCGCCGCTGGACATCCCCGGCGTGCTGCTGTCCTCGCTCGGCCTTGGCACCCTGGTCTACGCCTTCACCCGCGCCGAGAGCCACGGCTGGGCCGCGAGCAGCACGATCGGCCTGTTCGTCGCCGCCGCGGTGCTGCTCCTGGCGTTCGTCGCGGTGGAGGCGCGGGTCAAGGCCCCGCTGCTGCCGCTGCGGGTGGTCGCCGAGCGCAACCGGGCCGGCATCTACCTCTCGCTCGGCCTCGCGATCATCGCGATGTTCGGCATGTTCCTGTTCCTCACCTACTACCTCCAGATCGTCAAGGGCTTCTCGCCGGTCAAGACCGGCCTGGCGTTCCTGCCGATGATCGCGGGCATGATCACCGGCTCCACCCAGATCGGCGCGCGCCTGATGACCCGGGTGCCGGCCCGACTGCTGATGGGTCCGGGCTTCCTGACCGCGGGCATCGGCATGCTGATGCTCACCCAGATCGAGGTCGGCAGCTCCTACGCCGGGCTGATCCTGCCCGCGCAGATCCTGCTCGGCCTGGGCATGGGTACCGCGTTCATGCCGGCGATGAGCCTGGCCACCTACGGTGTGCAGCCTCGGGACGCGGGCGTCGCCTCGGCGATGGTCAACACCTCGCAGCAGGTCGGCGGCGCGATCGGTACGGCGCTGCTGAACACCATCGCGGCCAGCGCGACCACGTCCTACGTGGCCTCGCACGCGGTCGGCTCCGGCGGCCTGGAGCAGCTGAAGATGCAGGCCATGGTGCACGGCTTCGCCACCGCGATCTGGTGGGCGGTCGGGATCCTGGCGCTGGCGTCGGCGATCGCGTTCACGTTCATCACCGTCGGGCACGGCGACAGCAAGCCGGTCGCGTCGGGCGGCAAGGACGGGGAGACGGACGCGGACGCGGACGAGATCGCGGTGCCGGTGCTGGTGCACTGATCGCGCGGTACGTGAGCCGCGGTACGTAGTGGAGGGCCCCATCGCCGAATCGGCGATGGGGCCCTCGCCGTTCGTGCGGGCAAGCCCAACCGGGTCGAGCGTTCGTCACGCGGCGGCGGCGGACCGCGTCGTCGAGCGGGAGCGGCAGGCCGGCGGGCCGGGTCGGGTCCGGAGCACGCGCCGGATCGTCCCGCAACTCCCGCAACCGCTCGGCCCGTTGTGGCCAACCGCCCGCGTCGTACCGGACGTTCGCCTGCATCGCGTCGAAGGCGGTGCCGCGCTCGTGCTCGGCGACGGCGGCCCGCAACTTGTCGTACGCGCCGCGCGCCGCCTTGACGTCGCCGCCGATGTCGAACCCCCCCCGAAGCGAGCCGGGTGAGGTTGCGGTCCGGCCCCCGGGGGCGCCGGCCCCGTGTGGAGCGGGCCATGGCCCTGGTGCCGGGGTTGGGGCGGGTTGGTACAGCTCACGGGCCCTCGGGGGTGGGGGCAGGCCCACCCCCGTTCGGCCCGCCTTCCCCATGTTCCGGGGCTCTTGGTCTCCGTAGCGTCGTGGGTATCGAATCCGATGTTCGTTTCTTTGTGGGAGGCACCATGTTCGGGCGAGGCAAGCGAGGCGACCGGCGGGCGCGGACGGGACCCGTCGTACCTCCCCGCCCGGACCACGACACGTTCGGCGCGCCGCCGCACCCGTTGCACACCCCCCGCACCCACACCTCCGCCGTCCGGCTCGAAGCCGTCGCCAAGGCGTACGGGCGCGGTGCCGAGGCGGTGCATGCGCTGCGCGGGGTCGACCTCGACATCCCCCGGGGCACGTTCACCGCCGTCATGGGCCCCTCCGGATCCGGGAAGAGCACGTTCCTGCACTGCGCCGCCGGGCTCGACAAGCCCGACTCGGGGCGGGTGCTGCTGGGGGACGACGACCTCACCGCGATGAACGAGAACCAGCTCACCCGGCTGCGCCGGACCCGGCTCGGCTTCGTGTTCCAGGCGTTCAACCTGCTGCCGTCGCTGACCGTGGAGAAGAACGTACTGCTCCCGCTGCGCCTCGCGGGACAGCGGCCGGAACGCGGCCGGGCCGCCGAGGTGTTGGGCATGGTCGGACTGCACGAGCACGCCGGCCGCCGACCCGCGCAACTGTCCGGCGGCCAGCAGCAGCGCGTCGCCATCGCCCGCGCCCTGGTCACCCGCCCCGACGTGCTGTTCGCCGACGAGCCGACCGGCGCGCTCGACACCACGACCGCCGCCGAGGTGCTGGCGCTGCTGCGCCGGGCCGTCGACGACACCGGCGCCACCGTCGTGATGGTCACCCACGACCCGGTCGCCGCCTCCTACGCGGACCGGGTCGTCTTCCTGGCCGAGGGCAACCTCGCCGGCCACCTCCACGCGCCCACCCCCGAGGCGGTCGCGGCCCGGATGGTCGGCCTGTCCCAGCCCGCCCGCGCCCAGGGGCGGGCCGCCTGATGGGCCGTCCCAACGGGCTCGCCCGCACCTCCGTACGCTTTCGGCCCGCCTCGTTCGCCGGCTCCTTCGTCGCCCTGCTGTTCGCCGCCATGCTCGTCACGATGTGCGGGATCTTCCTGGAGAGCGGAATCCGCGCCCACGTACCGGCCGGCCGCTACGCCGACACCCCCATCGTGGTCGCCGGGCCGACCACCACGAGCAAGACCTTCGGCAGCGGCGAGGACAAGGAGAACGTGAAGGTCGCGCTGCCCGAGCGGGCCCGCGTCGACGCCGCGCTCGCCGCCCGGATCGCGGCCGTACCCGGTGTCGCCGCGGTCCTGCCCGACCTGACCTTCCCCGCGCAGACCCCCACCGCCGTACTCGACGCGCACCCCTGGTCCGCCGCCCGCCTGGCCGGCACCCCGCACGACGGCGCCGCGCCGCGGCCCGGCGAAGCGGTACTGACCACCGAGGCCGCGCACCGGATCGGCGCCGGCGCGACCGCCGGCGGCACGGTCCGGGTGACCACGCCCGCCGGCGAGGTCCCGCTGCGCGTGTCGGCCGTACTCCCCGGCACCGACGCCCGGCTCTACGTCGCCGACACCGAGGCCGCGCGCCTGGCGGGCAACCCCGGCAAGGTGACCGCGTTCGGCGTACTGCTCGCCGACCACACCTCGACCGGCAAGGTCGCCGGCGAGTTGCGCAAGGTGCTCAAGGCCACCGGCGCCGAGGTCCGCACCGGCGACGGGCGCGGCGAGGTGGAACACCCCGGCCTGGGCGACACCAAGGAACTGCTCATCGGCGTCGGCGCGTCCTTCGGCGGCATCGTCGCCGCGGTCGCGGTCTTCGTCGTGGCCGGCTCCACCTCGCTGTCCGTGGCCCAGCGGCGCCGCGACTTCGCGCTGCTGCGCGCGGTCGGCGCCACCCCCTGGCAGATCCGCCGGATGATCGCCACCGAGACCGCGATGGTCTCCCTGCTCGCCGGCCTGGCCGGTGTGCTCCCCGGGACGCTGCTCGCCCGCTGGTGGTTCGACACCATGGTCGGCCGCGGCATGATCGAGGACGGCGTCACCCTCGCCGTCGGCCCGGTCCCGATGCTGGTCGCGGTCGGCGCGGGCCTGCTCTCCGCGCTGCTCGCCGGCCTGATGGCGGCGCGCGCCAGTGCGCGGACCAAGCCGACCGAGGCGCTGGGCGAGGCGGGTGTCGAGCGGGCCCGGGTCGGCTGGGTCCGGCTGGTCTTGGGCCTCGTTGCGCTGGCCGGCGGCGGCGTACTCTCCGGCATCGCCATGAAGGCCACCGGCGACCAGGCGGTCGGCGCGGCGGGCGGCGTGATCATGCTTTTCATGCTCGGCGTCGGACTGCTCGGCCCGGTGATCGCCCACCTGTTCGTGTACGCGACCGGATTCCTCCTGCGCCTGTTCGGCGCCCCCGGCCGGCTCGCCTTCGACAACGCCCGCACCAACTCGCGCCGACTCGCCTCGGCGATCACCCCGATCACCCTCACCGTCGCCTTCGCGACCACGCTGATGTTCATGTTCGCCGCGCAGGACCACTACAGCGAGAAGCAGTCCAAGGCCGCGCTGACCGCCGACCGGGTGATCGGCGGACCCGGATTCCCGGCCGGCACCACCACCGAGATCGCCCGCGTGCCCGGGGTCGCCGCGGTGACCTCCGTACTGGCCACCAACGTGGTCATGGCCGGCTCCGACGACCTGCAGAAGTATTCGACCCAGGGCATCGGCGGCACCGACACCGACCTGGCCCGCGTGCTCGACCTGGGGGTACGTGCCGGCAGCACCGACGCGCTGCGCCCCGGCGCCGCGCAGCCGCCCGGCGGTGCGGTGGCGATGGACCGGCTCACCGCCGACACGGTCAAGGCCCGGCTCGGCAAGCCGATCGAGATCCGGCTCGGCGACGGCACCCGGATCAAGCCGACCCTGGTCGCCACCTACGACCGCGGCCTCGGTACCGCCGCCGTCACCCTCCCGCGCGCCACCGTGGAACACCACGTCGACGCCGCCCTGGACACCCGCCTGCTGGTACGCCTCGCCGACCGGGCCGACCCGGCCGCCGTGGATGCCGCACTCGCCAAGGTCGCGCGGGCCCACCCCGACACCCGGATCTCCGACCGGGCCGGCTACGCCGCGGAACGCGACCAGGACCGCGAGACCAACAAGTGGACCAACCAGGTGATGCTGGTCATCCTCGCGGGCTTCGCGACCATCGCCGCGGTCAACACGATGATCGTGTCCACCGTCGCCCGGCGCCGCGAACTCGGTCTGATGCGGATGATCGGCAGCACCCGCACCCAGGTCCGCGCGGTCGTCCGCGGCGAGGCCGCCCTGGTCGGGGTGATCGGGCTCGCGCTCGGCCTGACCATCGCGATGATCACCCTCGTCCCGTTCGGCAAGGGCGCGTTCGGCGAGAGCACCCCCTACGTGCCGGTCCCGCTGCTGCTGGGAATCAGCGCCGCCGCCCTGCTCCTGGCACCGCTGTCGGTCGCCCCGATCACCCGACGGCTCCTGCGCGTCGAACCGATCGACGCGGTGGGCGCGAAGGAGTAGCCGGGGAAACCGACACCGGCTGACGGGGAGCGCCGAACCCGGCGCTCCCCATCAGCCGTGTTCGGCGCTCTCCGGCCCCGCGTTCACCGCCCGCCCCGCCCCACCGCCCCCACCCGCTTGACCGTGCGGATGACCGGCGCCGTCTCCACCGCGTCGATGCCCGGGAGCGCGCCGATCCGGTCGGCGAGGTAGTCGTACAGTGCCTCGTCGCCGGCGCACAGCACGGTGGCGTACAGGTTGGTGCGGCCCGTGGTCGCCGCCGCGTAGGCCACCTCGGGGTGCTCGGCGAGCGCGGCGCCGGTGGCCGCCAGATACGCGGGCCGGACCGACATCCACATCGTGGTCGCCGTCGGATTGCCCAGCGGGCGCTCGTCCACCTCCAGGTCGAAGAACAACGCGCCGGCCCCACGCAGCTGCGCGATCCGGCGGCGCACCGTGGACTCGTGTCGGCGGACCTCGACGGCGAGTGCGGCGTGCGACGCGCGCCCGTCGCGGCCCAGCGCGGCGACCAGGGCGTGGTCGAACTCGCTCAGCTCCACCGGCGCCGTCCACGTGGTCGGCGGCGGGAACCCGGAGGCGAGCGCGTCCCGCTGAGCCCGGTCCAGGGCCGGTCGGCCGAGTACCCACGCGGGGCCGTCCCAGGAGGAGGGGCCGCCTTTGAACATGCGCAACAACCGATGCGCGTTGATCGAGAGCACCCGCCGCGCGGCCGGGATCCGGTCCAGGAGCAACGCGTCGCGGTCCGCGTCGTCGGCGCCGGCCGCCACCAGGTGGCAGATGATCTCCGTACCGCCCGAGGCCAGCCGGACCCAGCGGGTGTCCTCCCGCTCGGCCAACGCCCGGGCCAGTCCGAGCGCCGCGCTGGGCACGCACCGCAGCCGCAGCAGCCACACGGTCTGTCCCACCGGGCGGGGATTGAGCCGCCCGACCACGCGCAGCCCGGCCGTCTCGCGCAGCCGCGCGTAGTGCCGGGCGACCATCTGATCGGAGACGTCGAGCACCGAGGCGATCCGGCGCAGCGGTGCCCGTCCGTCGATTCTCAGTGCATGGATCAGCTGCAAATCGAGGTATTCCACACATCCGAAGTCTATCCTCGGCGAAATCCGGCATCCGCGAGCAGGCTCGTTGCCGCCGCCCTCGGCCGCTTCGGATCCTCGTCCCATGAGCGCTTTCACGGATCTGCGGCACTACATCGAGCATCTGACCGAAACCCTCGGCTCCGACGAGGTCCGCCGCGTGGACGGCGCGGACCGGGACGCGGACATCGGCGGAATCACCGAGCTGATGGCGGAGCGCGAGGGGCCCGCGCTGCTGTTCGACAACATCCCGGGATTCCCGCCCGGGTACCGGGTGTTCACCAACTTCATGGGCACGGCGGCGCGGACCGCGGTAGCCCTGGGGCTGGCGCCGGACACTCCGAAGCTGGACATCGTCCGGGCCTGGAAGGACCTGGCCGGGCGGCTGGAGCCGATCCCGCCGGTGCGGGTGGAGACCGGTGCGGTCCTGGAGAACGTACTGGTCGGCGACGACGTCGACCTCGGCGTCTTCCCCACGCCGCAATGGCACGACGGCGACGGTGGTCGCTACATCGGCACCGCGTGCATGGTGATCACCCGCGACCCGGACACCGGCTGGGTCAACATCGGCACCTATCGGGCCTGCGTCCAGGGTCGGGATCGGCTGTCCCTGTGGATGCTGGGCAACCGGCATGCCCTGGCCATCGCGCGCAAGTACTGGGCGCGTGGGCAGACCTGTCCGATCGCCGTGGTGGTGGGCCAGGACCCGATCCTGTCCACCGCGGCGGCGATGGCGGCGCCCGCCGGGATGTCCGAGTACGACCTGGCCGGCGGGTTGCGCGGGCGCGGCGTGGAGGTGCTGCTGCCGCCGGGGAGCGAACTGCCCGTCCCGGCGCACGCGGAGATCGTGATCGAGGGCGAACTGCCGCCGGTCGAGGAGGAGTCGGTCCTGGAGGGCCCGTTCGGCGAGTGGACCGGCTACTACACGCACTCGGGTCGCGAGACCGTGGTGCGGGTGATCCGGATCCTGCACCGCGACGATCCGATCATCCTCGGTGCGCCGCCGATGTTGCCGACGGTGCCTGCCGGCGACCAGGCTGTACCGCTCTACTCGGCCTCGGTGACGTGGGAGCACCTGGAGGCGTCCGGGGTGCAGAACGTCAAGGGTGTGTGGGCGTACGCCCGGCAGTTGATGATGGTCGTCTCGATCGAGCAGACCGGTGCGGGCGACGCGATGCACGCGCTGTTCGCCGCGCTGGGCCGCAAGCGCACCGGCGGCATGGAGCGCTACTTCGTGGTGGTCGACGAGGACATCGACATCACCGACATCAATCACGTGTTGTGGGCGATGTTCACCCGGGTCGACCCGACGGAGTCGATCCAGGTGCTGCGCGCCCCGACCACCGCGATCGACCCACGCCTGGCGCCGGAGCGGCGGGAGGCGGGGGATCTGTCGATGGGCGTCGTGCTGATCGACGCGTGCAAACCCTTCGCCTGGAAGGACCGGTTCCCGGCGGCGAACCGCTTCGACGAGGCGACCCGCGAGGCGCTGCGTCGGCGCTGGAAGGCAGTCCTGCCCCTGTGACCAGCCCTTCGACTTCTCGGGAGCCCGCCGTGTCGACCGTTGCCCCCACCCGCCTCGTCGTCGGGATCACCGGCGCCACCGGCGCGCCGATCGCCGTTCGCCTTCTGGAGGTATTGCGTGAGTTGCCGCAGGTGGAGACCCATCTCGTGCTCAGCCCCTGGGGCCGCACCACGATCGGGGTGGAGACCCCGTACCCGGTTCGCAAGGTCGTCGAACTCGCCGATGTCACGCACCGGTTCGGCGAGCTGGGGGCGACCGTCTCGTCCGGGTCGTATCCGGTGTCGGGCATGGTCGTGGTCCCGTGCAGCATGAAGACGCTCGCGGCGATCCGGCACGGCTTCGCCGACAATCTGATCACCCGCGCGGCCGACGTCACGCTCAAGGAGCGCCGACCGCTGGTCCTGGTGCCGCGGGAGACGCCGCTGAGCGAGATCCATTTGGAGAACATGCTCGCCCTGGCCCGGATGGGTGCGCGGATCGTGCCGCCGATGCCGGCGTTCTACGACAACCCGGGCAGCGTCGCCGACATCGTCGACCACATCGTGATGCGGGTGCTGGACCAACTGGGGTTGCCCCCGGGGGAGACGGATCTCGCCGAGCGGTGGCCGGGGCTGGGCGACGCGCGCGGTCGGGACTGATCCGGGGGCGGCGCGGTACGGGCATTCCTCGCCGCCCCCCGGCGGTCAGCGGAAGACGCCGGTGTGGCCGAGCGAGTAGCGGCCCGGCTGCGGGTAGACGCACAGGCCGTGCGGGCCCACGCCGACCGGGATCCGGGCGAGCAGTTTCCCGTCGGTGGTGTCGATCGCGTACACCTCCTTGTTGTAGCGCCCGCTGAGCCACAACACCTTGCCGTCGGCGGACACCCCGCCCATGTCCGGGCTGCCGCCGCCGGGGAGTTCCCACTTGGCGGTCAGCGCGCCGGTGGCGAAGTCGAGCACCGAGATCGAGCCCTCGCCCCGGTTGGAGATGTACAGGCTCTTCGAATCGCGGCTGGGGTACAGGCCGTGCGCGCCCTTGCCGGTGCGCAGCCGGGTCGGGGTATTGAAGGTGTCGCCGTCGAGCACCCACACGCCGTCGGCCATCATGTCGGCGATGTACCAGGTCTTGCCGTCGGGGGAGATCTTGACGTCCTGCGGCATCGAGCCCGACAGCGGGATCTTCTGCTTGGCCACCACCTTCATCTCGGCGGTGTCGACCTTGAGCAGTTCGCCCGAGAACTCGCAGGAGACGATGAAGTACTTGCCGTCGGGGGAGAAGTCCGCGTGGTTGACGCCCGCGCACTGGCTCGGCTCCGCCTTGACCACGGCCATCGTGTGCGCGTCGCGGAAGACCAACTGGCGGTCCATCGAAGCCATCACGACCGCGTACTTGCCGTCCGGGGTGAAGTAGAGGTTGTACGGGTCGTCCACCGGCACCGGCGCGCCGACCTTGCCGGTGGCCGGATCGAGCGGGGTGAGCGTGTCGCCGAGGTCGTTGTTGACCCACAACGTCTTCAAGTCCCAGGAGGGCACCACGTGTTGCGGCTGGTGCCCGACCTTGATCGTCTCGATCACCTTGTAGGTGGCCGGGTCGATCACGCTCACCGTGTTCGACTCGGTGTTGGGTACGTACACCCGCGACGGGAAACCCTTGACCGCGTCGGCGAGCATGCCGGGGCGGTCGGCGGCGTACAGGTCGTGCGGGTCCAGCGGTGGCGGCATGCCGGGCAGGAGGTTGGCCGGTTCGGGGGCCGGCTGCGCGGGGACCGGGGCGGCCTCCACCGGCGCGGCGGAGGTCTTGATCGG
Source organism: Embleya sp. NPDC059237 (assembly GCF_042754105.1). Classification (NCBI taxonomy): domain Bacteria; kingdom Bacillati; phylum Actinomycetota; class Actinomycetes; order Kitasatosporales; family Streptomycetaceae; genus Embleya; species Embleya sp. NPDC059237. The sequence continues at coordinate 136,792 of NZ_JBHZAE010000009.1, forward strand.
GGCGGGCTTCGCCGGGGTGTCCGTCGACGACCCGCACGCGGCGGAGGCGACCAGACAGCAGCCGGCCAGGAACAGCGCGATGCGGCCGGGGCGGCGGCGGGTGGGGGAGAGGTGAGTGGTCATCAGGTGACGAGCTCCGACATCGTGACCGCCCGCAGTCCGCGGGTGCGTAGGCCGTCGAGGATGGCGGGCATCGCGGCTACGGTGCCCGGGTGTCCGAAGTGCAGGCTGACCACCGAGCCTGGTCGCACCCCGTCGAGCACGGTGCGCGTGACGGCGGTGGAGCCGGGGTCGGTGAAATCCAGTGAGTCCAGGTCGTAGCCCAGGCAATGGGCATATCCGGCGCGCCGGGCCTGGGCGGAGACGACGGGCGTACAGTCCTCGGCCCGGGATGGCCGGAACCAGCGTCCGATCGAGCCGGTGAGCCGCCTGAGCCGGTCGGCGCAGTCGGTGATCTCGGCGTAGGTGCGTTCGGCCGACATCGCGGAGATGTCGCCGTGGTTCATCGTGTGGTTACCCAGTTCGTGCCCACCGGCCAACACCCGCCCGGCCATGCGCGGTTGTTCGTCCAGCCACGACCCCACGGCCAGGACCGTCCCACGCGCCCCGGCCGCCTCCAGGAGGCCGAGCAGCGAGTCGGCGCTCTCCGCACTGCCCTGACCGTGGAAGGTCAGCGCCACGCTGGGCCGATCGGCGGGGCCGGAGGCGACGTGGAACGGCAGGTCGGCGGGCAGCGGCGGCGGTTCGGGAGCGGCGCCGGTGCGGGCGATGGGGCCGGAAGGCCCGGTCGGAGTCGGGGTGTTGCCGCCGGGTGCGGCGGCGGGGGAGCGGCTCGCCGAAGGGTGGGAGTCGTCGCCGCAGCCGCTCACGGCCGCGCCGAGCGCGGCCGCTCCGGCGAGACGTCGAAGCACGCTTCGGCGATCCAGAGGCATCACCCTCGCGACCTTACGGGCCGAAACCGGGAACGAACGGTATGTACACGTTCGATTACCGTACGTGTCGCGAGTGGGTGCGGTAGGTGGGTGGGGCGTGCGGATGGGGGTGGAGTGGGGCGGCGCCCGGCCGGAGCGTTCCGTGCGTTGCCGCCGGCCGGGCCGCGTACCGGACCCGGACCCGAGGTGGACGGCCTCGGGGTGGGTGGGGTCCGGCGGACGATCAGTCGTGCAACTTGTGCAGCCAGAGGCCGACGCCCACGCCATTGCCGGTCAACACGCACACGTGGTTGTCGAACTTGCCGCGGTCGGCGTTCACCGCCGCGGTGCCCGCCTTGTTGCAGTTGTCGTAGGTCCAGTACCAGGTCTGGTATTCCCAGCAGGGCTTGTGGTTGCTGTTGTTCGAACAGTTCGGTGCCGGCTCGGTGTCGGCCGGGCGGCTCGGTGCCGCGGGGGCGTTGCGCTCGGCGGCGTGGGCCGTGGTCACCACGGCCCCGAACCCGCCGAGCGCGGCCGTCGTGGCGAGCACGGCGACCGCCGTGCGCGCAGGCATTTTCATCGCTGGGTCCTCTTCCCTCGGTGCGGGCCGCACACCCCACGCGGCGGCGCCGCTGTCGTTCGCGGAGGGCGGGCAGGCCCTCCGGGGCCGGGCCTACCCAGGTGAACGCCCGGGACGACTTCGGAGCGGGAATGCCACTCCGATGGCGCAACGGGTTCGTCGGACGGTCGGAAACGGCGGGTTCGAGCGCGGGTTCGAACGGGTGGGAGGGGCGCGGGTTGGGGCGTGCGGGCGGGGGTTCGAAGACACGCGCTAGGGTCCGGCGATGCGCATGTATCTCTCGTCGTTTCGGCTCGGTGAACACCCGGAGCGGCTGGTCGCGTTGCTGGGTGGGGTGGGTGGCGCCGGTGTGGCGGGCGTGCCGATCGCGGTGATCGCCAACGCGATCGACGACCGGCCGGCCGAGGTGCGGGCCGCCTGCGTCGGCTCGGAGTTCGTGGCGCTGCGCGAGCTGGGGCTGCATCCGACCGAAGTCGATCTGCGGACGTTCTTCGACCGGCCGCCGGGCGAAGTGGCCGCCGCACTGGCCGGGTTCCCGGCGGTCTGGGTGCGCGGTGGCAATGTGTTCCTGCTGCGGCATGCGCTGGCCCGCAGCAGTGCGGACGGTGTCCTGGTCGATCTGCTGCGGCGGGACACGGTGGTCTACGGCGGGTACAGCGCGGGCGCCTGTGTGCTCGCGCCCGACCTGCGCGGCTTGGAGCGATGCGACGACGCGGACGCGGTGAGCGAGGTGTACGGGCGGCCGGTGCGGTGGGACGGGCTGGGGGTGTTGGACCACGCCGTGGTCCCGCACGTGGACTCCCCGGATCACCCCGAGTCGGCTCTGCTCGCCGAAGTCGTGGCCGACTATCGTGCCCGCGGTGTACCGCATCGCACGTTGCGGGACGGGCAGGTGCTGCTGGTCGACGGGGAGCGGGTGGCGGTGGTGTGAGGCGGGACGCGGGAGGCGGCGCCCGGTCGATGCCGCCTCCCGCCTCGGGGGCGCGCCGCGACCCGTGCCCCGTCTACGCCTCGCCCGAGAGTGCCCCGTCGTACGCGCTCAGCACGTTCAGTGCGTCGATGGTGATCGCCGGTCGGGCCTCGGCGCGGACCGTGGGCGACCACTCCGCCCAGCGCAGCGGCCAACCGCCGTCCTCCTCCTGCGCGGTGGCCAGTGCGCGCAGGCCCCGGCGCAGTTCGGCGTCGGTGAACCACTCGCGCGCCAGGCTCCCCGGGTGCGGCGCGAAGTCGTGCGGCAGGTGGTACTCGCCGACGGCGTAGCCCGGGGCGAGCCGGGCCTGCTCCGGATGGGCCGGGTCGAGCAGCACCAGCCGCTGCTCGCGCACCAGTTCGCCCAGCCGGCGCGCCTGCGTCCGGGCCCACCGCCGGTCCGGGACGCCGTCGAGGAAGGTCACCGCGGCCTCGACCTCGTACGGGTGGGTGGTCTGCAACTGCTCGATGGCGGTGCGGCAGAACTCGGTCGCGGCCGGCAGCCACGGGTGTTCGACGCCGGCGTGCAGTAGCGGGCCGACGATCCAGCCGGTCGGGATCAGCCCCGGGACCGGCGGGTCCGGCACGATCAGCCACGGCGGGTGCGGGTAGTCGCGCAGCCCGGGCAGGGCCGGCGGCACCCCGCCCGCGTCGCCGGCCACGCCCGCCAGCCAGTCGCACAGGCGGGCCGTGTTCGGGCCGTGCAGCGCGTCCGCCTCGGCCAGGATCGGCATCGTGGTGCGCAGCGTGGCCGGATGCGGCTCGGGCCCGCGCACGTCGGGTTCCAGGCCGTACGCGTAGGCGCCGTCGGGGGTGCGATATCCGGCCAGGGCGGCGAGCAGTCCGGCGCGATCGGGCTCGGCCCGCGCCGTGCGTTCGCCGCCGGCCCCCGGCGCGGCCGGCTTGCCGGTGCCGAACAGGTAGGCGAATCGGCGCTGTTCCAGTACGCGGCCCGAGGCCCACAGGAAACGTTCGGCCCGGTCGATCATGTCGTTCGTGATCCACTCCATGGTTCGACGCTAGGCGTGCGGATGCGTCGGGTATTGAACGAATCGGACATCGGCGTGCCGCCGGCCCGCTGCGTGGCCGGGGCGTGTCGGGACGTGGGCCCGGTGATGACGGTTGGTGGAATTTGCCCGTGCGGGGGTTGGCCCGTGCCCCGTCGGCCGGCCACGGTGGGCAGGTCGGACTCACCCATCTCGTTCGGGGGATTGCTCGTGTTCGCTCGATCTCGTACCCATCGTCTGCGTCGATTCGTGCTGACCGGGGCGGTGCTCGCCGCCGCGGCGGGACTGGCCGGCCCCGCCTCGGCGGCGCGGGCGGCCGAGGCCGCCGGGTCCGCCGACGCGGTCGCGGCGACCACGGGAGCGCACGGCACCTTCTCGGTGCACCGCGACGGCCGCCCCGTGGTGGTCCCGTTCCGGACCGGGCGCGACGGCGAGGCGCTGGTGACGCTGACCGTGGCGGCGCCAGGCGTGGACTGGGGCAAGGCGGGCGCGGAGTCGGCGGTGGTGCAACTGTTCGTGGACGGCCGGCCCGCCGGTGACGTGGTGGTGTTCGGTGCCACGCCCACCGAACGCGGCTTCGCGCTGGGCGCGCTGCGCAAAGGGCGGCACGAGCTGAGCATCCGCTTCGCGGCCGACCGGTCGTCGCCGGCCGGGTCGGTGGTGCACGTCTCCCGGCTGCGGACGCGGACGATCGCGACCGGGGACCGGGAGCACGCGGTCGCCGCGAACGCGCCGGTCCTGTACGGCCGGAACATCCCGGGTGCGCCGGGCGGCGTGACCGGCCCGTTCCAGAACGCGGTCACCGACACCCCGGTGCTGGCCTGGTACCAGGAGGCCCCTGCGGCGACAGCCGGGAACCGGGTGTTGACCTACACGATCGTGTGGAGCAACGAGGACGGGGGCACCTCGACGCCGGCGCTGATGGCCCGCTGGGGTCGGACCACCGACATCGAGTGGGCGTACCGGGTCGAGGTGGACCGGGGCGGCCGGGCGGTGCCGGGCACGGCGTTCTTCCAGTCGCCGAACCACGGCACGACGCCGTTCGCCGGGCGCTACGAGGACGGCCATCCGCTGTTGCAGACCTGCACGTCGAACAACAACCTGTGCGACGTGGTGGACGACCCGATGCGGTTCGCGCCGGCGGCGGTGGAGCGGTTGGCGGAGCCGACCCGGACCGCGCGCGAGGAGATGGTGGACCGGCATCCGTGGGTGTATCCGGTGATGGCCCGGGAGATGCGGCGCGAGGGCCGGGTGGTGGCCGACCCGCCGGCCGACACGACCACGGTGATCGCCGACCCGACGGACTACCTGTACGCGGTGATCCGCAAGACCACGTCGGAGCCGCCGGCGGGCGCGGCCGGGTGGAATGGGGTCGCGCTGGGCGTGCGGGTCAAGGGGGACCCGACGCTGTATCGCTCGGACCGCGGGCGGGTGGACTGGTCGTTGCAGCGCGACGATCCGGCGGCGACGACGGTACGGCTGCCGCACGGGACGCAGGCGTCGGACATCGTCGAGGTGGTGGCGATCCGTACCGTCGCGGGCGTCGACCCGGGCAGCACGATCACGGTGAACGGGATCAACCGGGCGTTCCTGCTCGGTCGGGACGATCGACCCGGGCGGGCGGTGCCGGTCCACCCGAAGGCGGTGACGCTGACCGCGGCGGCGCCGGAGGCGGTGTTGTACCGCCGGTGATCCCGATCCCGGGGCGGACCGGGCCGGCGGCGCCGTATGCCGTATCGCCGGGTCCCGGGAACATCGGGTTCCGGCCGGGCTTGATGAGGTGTTCTCAAGCCGCGGCCGGACGCCGGTGCCGCGCTCCGCGACGGGCGCGGCACCGGGAACCCCCGGGCGCCGGACGGGGGTCGGTCCCCGCCCGCGCCCCGGGCGCGCCCCGCGGCGTCGCCCCCCCGACCGACGCCCACACCGCCGCCCGCCGCCGCCGCGCCGGCGCCGGCGCCCGCCTGGACACGCGCGCCCCCCCCCCCCCCCACGGCGGCAACGGCGTGGCCCTGCGGCCCACCCCCACGGCCCCCTACGCCCCCCTCGCGGACCGCTACGA
>NZ_JBHZAE010000009.1:142327-182282 GCF_042754105.1 Embleya sp. NPDC059237
GCCCGCCCCCGGGGGGGGGTGGGGCCCGGCCGGCCCCCGGGGGGGGCCCCGCCCCGGCCGGGCCGCCGCCCGGGACCCCCCGGGGCCGGGCGGGGCGTGCCACCCGGGCCGGCGCCCGGGGCGCGCCCGTCGCGGGGGCGGGTCGGCGGGTCGGGGCGAAGTGGTGCTCGTGGGCGCGCCGTTGCGGCTCCGGTGGCGTGATTCGCTGCTTCTTCGCTTCTTCTTCGCCTGGGCGCCACGAGCCGCCTCCCCGCGCATCATGTGGTGCGGGACAGGGTGTGGGCGTCGACGGTCGAGTGTCGTCGAACGGAGCGAGAAGGAGACGTCCATGTCCGGATGGAAGACCGTCACGGCCGCGATCCTGGCCGGGGCGGCGGTCGTTGCCGCGCCGGGAGTGGCCGCCGCGGCGGACCGCCACGGAAATCACCACAGGGCCTTCGACCTACAGGCGCACCGCGGCGGTCTGGGCCTGACCGTGGAGAGCACCATCGCGTCCTTCGCCAAGGGCCTGGACCTGGGGGTCTCCACCCTCGAACTGGACGTCCAGATCACCGAGGACGGCCGGGCCGTGGTCACCCACGACCGCAAGATCGACGGCCGCAAGTGTGCCGACACCGGACCCGTGCGGGCCGGTGACCCGGAGTTCCCCTACGTCGGGAAGTATGTCAACACGCTTACCCTCGACCAGGTTCGTACCCTCGACTGCGGGTCGCGGCAGTTCCCGGGCTTCCCCGGCCAGACCACCTCGCCCGGCGCCCGAATGCCGCTGCTCACCGAGGTGTTCGACCTGGTCAACCGGCGGCACGCACGCGGCGTGAAGCTCAACGTGGAGACCAAGGTCGAGGCGGGCGCGCCGAACGAGACGGCGCCGCGCGAGCAGTTCGTGCAGACGGTGGCCCGCGAGGTGCGCCGGGCCGGGCTGTTGCGCCAGGTCACCATCCAAAGCTTCGACTGGGGCTCGCTGATGAGGATGCGTCAGGTCGAACCCCGGCTGCCGCTGGTTGCGTTGACCAACTACGACTTCCTCCAGGTCGGCAAGCCCGGCGCCTCGCCCTGGCTGGGCGGCCTGGACATCGACGACTTCGGCGGCGACCCGCTGCGGGCGATCAAGTCGTTCGGCGCGACGTCGTTCTCGCCGGTGCACGGCTTTCCGCAGGACGGCAAGGTGGGCGACCCGAACTACCGTCCCTACGTGACCCGGGCGATGGTCGAGGAGGCACACCGACTGGGCATCAAGGTGGTGCCGTGGACCATCGACGACCCGGCGACCATGGCGAAGTTGATGGACGACGGCGTGGACGGGCTGATCACCGATTACCCCGACCGGTTGCGGGAGCTGATGGCGGCGCGAGGGCTGCCGCTGCCGAAGCGCTATCTCGCGCGGGGCTGACGCGGGGGAAGCGCTGCCGGGTGCGCGGTGGGCGTGGCGGATGGTGCTCGCTCGGGCGGGCGGTGCCCGCTCCGGCGGACAGTGCGCACTCGGCCGGACCCGCCCGCGCGGTGGGCATGGAACAGGGCCGGGCCCGTCGACGCGTGGTCGACGGGCCCGGCCCTGGAACTTCCCGGTTGTGCTCGGATCAGAGGTTGACGCCGTGCGCGCGCAGGTAGGTGACGGGGTTGATGCCGCTGCCGTAGTTCGGGGTGGTGCGGATCTCGAAGTGCAGGTGCGGACCGGTCACGTTGCCGGTCGCGCCCGAGAGGCCGATCTGCTGGCCGGTGCTCACCGTCTGGCCGGCGCGGACGCCGATGCTGGACAGGTGGGCGTACTGCGAGTACTTGCCGTCCGCGTGCTTGATGACGACCTCGTTGCCGTAGGCGCCACCGTTGCCGGCGCTGACCACGGTGCCCGAGGTGATGGCCTTGACGGAGGTGCCGGTGCCGACCACGAAGTCCTGGCCGGTGTGGCTGCCGCTGGACCACATGGAGCCACCGGTGCCGAACGCGGTGCCCAGGGCACCGTTCACCGGGGCGACGTAGCCCGAGGAGTTGACGGCGGTGCTGCCGGCCTTGGCCGAGGAGTCCTTGGCCACGACGGGGGCCTTCTCCTTGGTCACGGGCTTCGGGGCGACCTTGACCGACACGGAGGGCTGGGCCTCGGTCTTGGTCTCGACCTTGGCCTCGGCCTTCGGCGCGACCTCGGTCTTCGTGGCGGCCGCGGCCTTGCCGGAGAGCGAGAGCTTCTGGCCGACCAGGATCAGGTTCGGGTTGCCGCCGATGACGGACTTGTTGTCGGCGTACAGCTTGTGCCAGCCGCCCTCGACGTCCTTGGCCGCGGCGATCTTGGACAGGGTGTCGCCCTTGACCACGGAGTAGGTGGTGGTCGTGGCCTTGGTTTCGGCGGCCGGGACGACCTCGATCTTCGGGGCCTTCGGGGCCGGCGCGGACTCGACCGGCTTCTCGGCGACCTTGGGGGCGACCTTGACGGTGGCCTTGGTCGAGCCCGACTTGGCGTTGGGGGAGACGGCCGGAGCGGCGCCGCCACGGGTCAGGCCCGCGGGGCCCGAGGTGTTCGGCCACGCGCCGGGGCCCTGTACGGCGAGGACCTTCTCCGCGATGGCGATCTGCTGGTCCTTGGTGGCCAGGTCCGCACGCGGGGCGTACTGCTGACCGCCGAACTCGTTCCAGGTGCTCTGCGTGAACTGCAGGCCACCGTAGAAACCGTTGCCGGTGTTGATGTGCCAGTTGCCCGAGCTCTCGCCCATGGCGACCTTGTCCCAGACGGAGACCGGGGCGGCGGTGGCGGAGGTGGCGAAGCCGGTGATCAGCGGGGCGGCGACGATGGCGCCGGCCATGCCGAGGGTGAGCGCGAGGCGCGCGTTCTTGGGCTTGCGGGCAGGGGTGATGAACGACTGCACGAAGATTTTCCTTCTCCCACGCCTACGAAGTGAGCTGTCGGATTCGGGCTGGAGAGTCTCGCCCGGCCGGCGTCGACTCCTCGGGTATCGAGGAGGCGGGCACGGCTTCACCCCAAGCCGTCGTTATCGGATGTCCGCGACATGCGGACGCCCGGGACGGCATTCCACTTGGTTCCCCCGCTCCTGCCTTTCGGGTTTCGTACCGTGGCCTCTCCGGCGGCAGGATTCGGCGAACCGGGAGACACATTCCGCCGAACACCGGACCGGTGCGGCGAAGCACCAAGCTACGCATACACCCGACTCGGATCCAAACATCACGTTTCGCCGAAACCGAAGATTCGGGTCGGAAGGGTGGAATTACGGGACCGAAAGTCCCGAAGCGTCCACGCATTGTGTCCGGGACCTTCAGCGGGGAGTGAGGTCGGAATTGCGGGGAGTGAGAATCGTGAAAATTCGGTTCACGGTGCGTGCGAGTTCCTGACAATCGGTGCGCGGGATGTGACGTGCGCCACGGGATTTGTCGGAAACGACGGTCTCGGGATGGTGGAAAACGGGTCGAAACGGCGCCCGACCTGCCCATTTGTGGGATGCGGCGAGGGTGAAGGTGCGCGTGTGGCGGTGTCGGCGCCGGCCGGGTGGCGCCGTTCGAACCGGGTGGCGTGGCGGCGACTCTCTGTCCGATCCGCCATGAATTGGGTGATTTGCTCGTATACGAACTGCGGATGTTCGTGTCGGGCGGCGCCCGCCGGGCTCCTCACCCACTGAGCGTCGGCCGACGACCGATTCGGGCAGCGGCTGTCCCGCACCGGCGGCCCGATCCGCAGGCGCGGGTGCGGTCAGGGGTACGACCACGAACCGGGCCGGCCGGATGACGAAGCCGCGGCGTCGGTGGGGCCCGGGACCGTGCCGGTCCGGGCAGGAAGTGAACACGAGGGACGCGGCCATCTCACGCGGTCCCCGGCGATGTTCCGACGACTGGGAATGCGAGCCGGCGCGGACCGCGTGCAGGGCCTCGTCGAGGCCGCGGCGAAGGCGGGGAGCGACGCGTCGGTCCGAGAACCGCGCCTCACGGGCTGACGAGCCCCTGGAGCACCTGGAACGCGACGGCGACGACCAGCGCGTTGTAGAAGTAGGCGATGACGGTGTGAACGAGCACGATCCGCTGCATTCGCACACCGGGTCGGGTTCGGCGTATGCGGCTCCCCCCGTGTGGAGCCGCATACGCCGAACCCGGCCCGAGACGCCGGTGTCGGGTCCGTCGTGGTCAGGGCGTCCGGGCGCCGCCGTGGGGTGTGGTGAGGAATTCGGCGAGGTGTACCGCGCGTACGCGCGACTTGCGGCGCCGCAGGCCGGTGCGGAGTTGGCGCAGGCAGCCCGGGTTGACCGCGACCACGACGTCGGCGCCACTGGCCTCGATCGCGTCCAGCTTGCGGTCAAGGATGCGGCGGGATTCGATCGGGCGCAGGAGGGAGTAGGTGCCGGCCGCGCCGCAGCAGTCGCCGGCGCCCGGGGTTTCCACGAAGTCGGCCACTGCGGAAAGGACTTCGCGCGGTTCGCGCCAGACGCCGAGGCCGTTGCGCAGGTGGCAGGAGTCCTGGAGGGTGACCCTGACCCGGCGGCCGGCCACCCGGCGTTCGGGGAGGGCCGAGACGTCGACCACCTCGGACAATTCGGCGACCCGGTCGCGGCCGATGACGTCGGCCAGGTGCGCGGCGCATCCGCCGGAGGTGGTGACGATCCGGCCGGGGAGTCGTTCGCCGAGGCGGCGGGCGAGGGCACGGCCCTTGGTCGATTCGCCGTTGTGCGCGTGCAGCGCTCCGCAGCAGCCCTGGTCGTCGGGCACCTTCAGGCCGGGCAGGAGGGTGCGGGCCGCGCGGGAGACCTTCGGGAACATGGCGCGTTCGAAGCAGCCGAGCATGAGGGAGGCACCGGTGCCGGCGGGTGGCGTGGGTTGTGCGGGCTGTGCGGGCCGAGTGGGTGGTTTCGGGCTCCGGGGTGTGGCCGGACGGGTTGCCCTGTCGGGGCTGCTGCGCCCGGCCGGCAGGACGAAGCGGCCCCAGCCCATCGCGCGGACCACCGGCGGCAGGCTCACCACGATCGTCAACAGCCGGGCCAGTGGCGGTCGGTGTTTGCCCCGCCACTGGTGCTCGCGCCACTGTTCCAACAAGGAGCCGTACGGGACGCCCGCCGGGCAGACCGGTTCGCAGGCGCGGCAGCCCAGACACGCGGAGGACTGTTCCAGCAGGCTCGGGTCGTCGGCGTCCAGGCGGCCGGTCTCCAGCGCGCGCATCAGGTTGATCCGGCCGCGCGGCGACGAAGCCTCGTCGCCGGTGGCGGCGTAGGTCGGACACGCGGGCAGGCAGAAGCCGCAGGAGATGCAGCGGGAGAGTTCCTCGGGGTCGAACACACCGGTCATGAGCCGAGCTTTCCGGGATTGAGGATGCGGGCGGGATCGAAGGCGGTCTTGATCCGGCTGAGCAATTGCAGCTGTTCGTCGCCGAGTTGGGCGCGCAGGTGCGGCAACTTGGCGGCGCCTACCCCGTGTTCGCCGGTGATCGTGCCGCCGAGTTCGATCGCGGTGCGGAAGATGTCGTCGAAGGCGGCGTGCGCGCGCTCGATCGATTCGGTGTCGTTCGGGTCGGCCACCACGCAGGTGGGGTGGAGGTTGCCGTCGCCGGCGTGGCCGAAGGTGGCGATGGTGACGGTGTGCCCGGCCGCGATGGCGTCGATCCGGTCGACCATCTCGGCGATCCTGGGGCGCGGCACGGTGGCGTCCTCGAGGATGGTCAGCGCGCCGAGTCGGGACAGCGCGGGCAGCGAACATCGGCGAGCGGTCAGCAGTGCCTCGGCGCCGGCCACGTCCTCGGCCAGGGTCCATTCCGTGGCGCCGGCCGCGTCGCACAACTCGGCCATGCGGTTCAGGTCGCGGCGGACCGCGTCGGACGTACCGTCGTCGCCGAACAGGAGCAGCGCCCCGGCGTCCCGACGCAGGCCGAGGTCGGCGAAGTCCTCGACCGCGTTGACGCAGCTCCGGTCCAGGAATTCCAGGGTGGCCGGGACGATGCCGGCGGAGAGGATGTCGGCGACCGCGCGGCCGGCGTGGGACAGGTCGGGGAAGTAGGCGATCCCGGTGCCTGTGTCGGCGGGGGCGGGCAGCAGGGCCATGGTGATCTCGGTGATCACGGCGAGGGTGCCCTCGGAGCCGGTGAGCAGGCGGGTCAGGTCGTAGCCGGCCACGTCCTTCCAGAGCCGGCCGCCGGTGCGGATCACCTCGCCGGTGGGCAGTACCGCTTCCAGGCCGAGTACGTAGTTGCGGGTGACGCCGTACTTGAGGCCGCGCAGTCCGCCCGCGCAGGTGGCCACGTTGCCGCCGACGGTGGAGACCGTGCGGCTGCCCGGGTCGGGCGGGAAGAGCAGGCCGTGCGCGGTCGCGGCGTCGGCCAGGGCGGCGGTGGTCACGCCGGGTTCGACCACGGCGAGCAGTTCGTCGGGGCTGATCTCGCGGATGCGGTTCATGCGTGTGGTGACCAGGACGATGCCGCCGTTCAGGGCCACGGTGGCCGCGCACAGGTTGGAGCCGGCGCCCCGGGGGACGACCGGCACGCGGTGCTCGGTCGCCAGGCGCAGTACGGCGGCGACCTCGGCGGTGTCGGCCGGGAAGACCACGGCGTCCGGGAGCCGGTCGAACAGGGGGGTGGCGTCGCGGGCGTACGGCACGAGGTCGCCGGTGGTGTGGCGGACGTGTTCGGCGCCGACGATCGCGCTCAGGCGGTCGATCAGGTCCATGGACAGGGGCATGTTCCGTGGGTCTCCCTCGGGCGGGTGGCCGTCGCGATGGTGTGGGTTCGCGGCCGACGGCGGTGGTCGCGTCGGCAGTGTGGGTCCGGCGCGTCGGCCTGCGGCCCATTCGTTCTCAAACGCCGCACGGGCTGAGATGTGCTGCGGATCTGGCTGAGATGGTTGCGGACCGGATGGGGCTGGGGTCCGGGCCGGGGTGAACTGCGGTTCGGGGTGGGGTGGTTGCGATTTCGACACGGCTGGGACGCGGGCCGAATGGAGGTGGGTGGGGGCCTGGTCGGTGCTACATGACTGCCAATTGGCCGCCGTCTATGACCAGTTCGGTGCCGTGGATGAAGGCTGCGTCCTCCGAGGCCAGGAACGCGTAGGCGGCGGCTACGTCTTCGGGGCGGCCGGCGCGGGCCAGGGGGATTCGGGTGGTGATGTAGGTGGATTCGAAGTCGGGGTCTGTCATTGCGCCTGCGATCGAGGCGTTGAGTGGTGTACGGATGTATCCGGGGCACAGGGTGTTCACCCGGATCCCGTACCGGCCCAGTTCCACCGCCATCGTCTTGCCGAGCAGGAGGACACCTCCTTTGGAGGCGTTGTAGTGCGCGTAGTCCTCCTCACCCGCGATCCCGTTCGTGGACGACATGTTGACGATCACCCCACCGCCGCCGCGTTCGACCATGTGCCGGCCGACCGCCTGGCCGACCAGGAACATGCCGCGCAGGTTGACCGCGAGCATGCGGTCGAAATGTTCGGGGGTGATCTCCAGGAAGGGTTCGCGCCAGGCGATGCCGGCGTTGTTCGCGAGTACGTCGATGCCGCCGAGTTCGCGGACGGCGGCCTCGACGAGGGCGGTCGCGTCCGGCTCGTGGCTGACGTCGACGGCGAAGCCGGTGACCTCGCCGAGCGGGCGCAGTTCCGCGACGGCCTCGTCCACCTCGGCCGGATCCAGGCCGCCCACCAGGACGCGGCACCCCTCTTCGAGGAAGCGCCGGGCGGCCGCGAGGCCGATGCCGCTGCTGCCGCCGCTGACGAGTATCCGCTTGCCGATGAGCCCGCGCATCGCTTCTCCTCCGTGACCGGTCGACGAGCCGGGACGTTATCAGCGATGCGCGGTACGGTCTATCATTCCATCAGACGGAATGCCATCCCATTTATGCTTCGTTCCCTAGGGGGGCCCTTGACCGGCAACAGCGATTCGCCCGTGATCAGCGTGGATCGAGCACTGCGGATCCTGATGCGTATGGGCGAAATGCCCCGAGGTATCGCCTTGGAGGAGCTTGCGAGTGATCTGGACATCCCGAAGAGCACCCTCCACCGGTTGCTCGGGGCGCTCAAGCACCGCGGATTCGCCGCCCAGCCCGAGGTGAACGGCCCCTACTTCATCGGGAGTCAGCTGCTCGCCACCGCGTTCCGGTTCCACGACGACATCGACCTGCGCTCGATGGTGCATCCGCTGCTCGCCGACCTGCGCCGGGTGACCGACGAGACGGTGCACGTGGCGATCCTGGACGCGGGTGAGGTGGTCTATCTGGACAAGGTCGAGGCGTCCGGCGCGATCAAGCTCTCGTCCGTGATCGGTGGGCGAAATCCCGCGCACAGCACGGGAGTCGGCAAGGCGCTGCTGGCCTGGACGTATCCCACCGACGAGGCGCTGCGGGCCTGGGCGACGCCTCGGCTGCCGCTGCGGCCGGCGACTCGACACACGCTCACCTCGGTGCCGAAGCTGGCCGCCGAGCTGGACGAGGTGCGGCGTCGTGGCTGGGCCACGGACCTGGAGGAGAACGAGCTGGGGCTGCGGTGTGTGGCGGTGCCGCTGTTCCTGGGACGGTCGGCGCCGGCGGCCGCGATCAGCGTGACCGGACTGAAGTCGCGGATGACATCGGCGCGAATGACGGAACTGGCCGAGGCACTTCGCTCGCGCGTGGCCGAATGGGCGGGCTCGGCAACCTAGCCTGCGCCCCGAGATTGCCCCGCGCCGCCCTCAATCGCCGGGCAGGCTGCAATCGGCCCCGGCCCAGGGCGCGCCTGCGCCGCTGCGCGGGCGCCGCGAGGCGTCCTCAAACGCCGGACGGGCTGGGGTTGCCGGGTCCCGGGTGTGGCTGCGGTTGCGTGGTGCGAGGCGTCCTCAAGCGCCGGGCGGGCTGGGGTTGGTCGGGTTCCGGGTGTGCCTGCGGTTGTGCGGTGCGAGGCGTCCTCAAGCGCCGGACGGGCTGGGGTTGCCGGGGCTCCGGGTGCAGCTGCGGATGCGTGGGTGGGGTGTGTCCTCAAGCGCCGGGCGGGCTGGGGTTGCCGGGGCTCCGGGTGTGGCTGCGGTTGCGTGGTGCGAGGCGTCCTCAAGCGCCGGGCGGGCTGGGGTTGGTCGGGTCCTGGGTGTGGCTGCGGTTGCGTGGTGCGAGGCGTCCTCAAGCGCCGGGCGGGCTGGGGTTGCCGGACTCACGCAGGCGTGCCATCCCCGATGCCGACACGGGCTTGGCCGGTTCCACGACCAACACCGGACCACTCACGTCCGCGAGCGTAGCCATCCCGAGCCGAGGCCCCGACCGTATTACTCAGCGTGGGTGCGTTTGGGGTGGTTTGGGGTAAGGAGTGTTGTCTGCCGGTTGGTTGTTGTGGGGGCGCTGGGGTGGGCAACTTTCTTGTTTGGTGGGGGGATTGGGTTTGGGTGTGGGGGGACCGGGGGCTCTTGACAGGTTTGGCGGGGCGTTGTTTTACTCGCTTCGCTACTTGGAATTGCGTTCCGCTAGACGGAATGCCGAACAACGGGGAGCGGCATGAGGTTGGCGACAGTCGACTGCGCGGGCCGGGCGGTGGCCGTGGTCGAGCGCGACGGGGGGTTGTACCGGCTCGACGGGCCCGGTGGCGGGACGCTCGGGGCGCTGGTCGCGGCTGGGCCCGAGGTGGTGCGGGCGGTGGTCGATGCCGCCGTCGAGCCGGTTCAAGCGACTCGGTACCTGGCGCCGTTGCGGCCGGGGAAGATCGTTGCGATCGGACTGAACTACCTGGACCACATCCGCGAGGCCGGTGTGGAGCCGCCGAGCAACCCGCTGGTGTTCGCCAAGTTCCCGTCCAGCGTGATCGGCAGCGGCGATGCCATCGTCGTCGACGCCGAACTGACCAAGGACGTGGACTGGGAGGTGGAACTCGGCGTGGTGCTCGGCCGGCCGCTGCGCAACGCGGACAAGGACGAGGCGATGGCCGCGATCGCCGGCTACACCGTCGCCAACGACGTCTCCGCCCGCGACCTCCAGTTCGGCGACGGGCAGTGGGTGCGCGGGAAGAGCCTGGACACGTTCTGCCCGCTGGGTCCGGTCCTGGTCACCCCCGACGAGGTGGCCGACCCGCAGGCGCTCGCGCTGCGCACCCGGGTCAACGGGCAACTCGTGCAGGACTCCTCGACCGCCGAAATGCTCTTCGGCATCGCCGAGTTGTTGTCGTACTGCTCGCGGGCCTTCACCCTCGAACCCGGCGACCTCGTGCTCACCGGCACCCCCTGGGGCTGCGGCGCGTTCATGGACCCGCCGCGCCGGCTGGCACCGGGCGACGTGCTGGAGACCGAGATCGAGGGCATCGGCGTACTGGTCAACCCGGTCGTCGGCGCCGAGGCCCGACCGGGACGTCCGTGACCCTCGGCGGTTCCGTCCCCGGCACGGGGGCGGGGCCGGTCCCGCTGTCGCCGCCGGCGGCCACACTCGGCGAGAGCCCGTGCTGGGACGTGCGCAGCGGCCGGCTCCTGTGGGTGGACATCCCGGCGGGCCGGGTCCACTACCTGGTCCCCGACACCGACCTGTACGGCTGGTACGACATCGGCCGACCGGTGAGCGCGATCGTCCCGCGCGTGGTCGGCGGCTTCGGCCTCGCCGTGCGTGAGGGATTCGCCGTCCTGGAGCCGGACGGCACGGTCCGGATCGTCGCCCCCGTGGAGGCCGACCGACCCGGCAACCGGATGAACGACGGGGCCTGCGACCGGGCCGGCCGCTTCTTCGCCGGCACCAAGGCGGAGGACGACACCCCCGGCGCCGGCGCGCTCTACCGACTGGACCCGCCCGACACCGCCCACCCGAGCCAACTGCCGCGACTCGTCCGGGTGTTCGCCGACGTGACCAACTCCAACGGGATCGCCTGGAGCCCGGACGAGCGACTGGTCTACTACGTGGACACCGGCACCGGCCGGGTCGACGTCTGCGCCTACGACCCGGCCGACGGCACCGTCTGCGACCGCCGACCCTTCGCCGAGATCCCGGCGGAGGCGGGCCTGCCCGACGGCCTGACCGTCGATGCCGACGGCGGCGTGTGGGTCGCGCTGTGGGAGGGCGGGGCGCTGCGCCGCTACACCCCCGACGGCCGGCTCGACCGCACCCTGCCCGTGCCGGTACGGCGGGTGACGAACTGCGTGTTCGGCGGCCCCGACCTGGACGTGCTCTACGTGACCACGGCCGCGACCGACGACCGGGAACCGCTGGGCGGGCGGTTGTTCGCGTTCCGCCCCGGGATCCGCGGCTTGGCCGCTCACCCCTACCGAGGCTGACCTCCCCTTCGCGGCAGACCACCCCCGCGACCTGCGGCCGACCACCCGCGACCGCGGCCCACCATCGCCGCGACCGCGGCCACCACCTCGCGACCCGCGGCCGACACCACCGCCGCGAGCCCACGATCGACCCCACACCCGCCCCAGGGCGAGATGGAGAGTGCACGTGAAGGCCAACCAGTACACCGGCGACGGGGCGACCCAGGGGGCACGACGATGAGGGCGCTCGTGTTCACCGGACCCGCCACCGTCGAGATGGACGAC
Source organism: Embleya sp. NPDC059237 (assembly GCF_042754105.1). NCBI lineage: Bacteria > Bacillati > Actinomycetota > Actinomycetes > Kitasatosporales > Streptomycetaceae > Embleya > Embleya sp. NPDC059237. The sequence continues at coordinate 153,761 of NZ_JBHZAE010000009.1, forward strand.
GTGGCCGAACCCGAACCGGCCGAGGACGAGGTACTGATCCACGTACGCAGCGCCGGCATCTGCGGCAGCGAACTGCACGGCGTACGCACCCCCGGCTTTCGTGTCCCGCCGCTGGTGATGGGACACGAGTTCGCGGGCGTGACCGACGACGGAACGTCGGTCACCGTCAACCCGATCCTGTCCTGCGGCACCTGCGACCTGTGCCGGGGCGGCCTGCGCCAGGTCTGCCGCGACCGCCGGATCATCGGCGTACACGTGCCCGGCGGCTTCGCCGAGCGCGTCGCGGTACCGCGTTCCGCGCTGCACAAGCTCCCCGACGACATGTCGTGGGAGGCCGCCGCGGTGATCGAGCCCGCCGCCAACGCGGTACACGCCTGGCGGCTCGCCGACGTCGCGCCCGGCGCCCGGGTCGGCGTGATCGGCGCCGGCGCGATCGGCCTGGTCTGCGTCCTGGCCGCCGCCGGCGAGGAGACCGCGAGCATCGCGGTCGCCGACCGCTCGCCCGAACGCCGCCGGATCGCCGCCAAGTTGGGCGCCACCACCGTGGCCGGCGAACTCACCGGCGAGTTCGACGTGGTCTTCGACGCGGTCGGCAGCAGCGACACCCACGAGCAGTCGGTGCGCCTGCTGCGTCCGGGCGGGGTGGCCATCTGGCTCGGCCTGGCCGGCGTCGAGGCCGGCTTCGACGCGACCGTGCTGGTCCGTACCGAAAAACGCGTGCTCGGCTCGTTCGCCTACACCAACGCGGAGTTCGAGCGCGCCGTCGACCTCGTCGGCGGCTGGGGCCTGGGCTGGACCGCGACTTACCCCCTGGAGTCGGGCGCGGAGATCTTCACCGACCTCATGCGCGGCGGCAGCCACCCGGTCAAGGCGATCCTGCGCCCCTGACCCGCCCACCCGAGCGCCCGCCCGCCCCACCACCCGAGCCCACCCCGAAGCCGCACAGCGAGGTGACCGCACCATGGCAAGGATCGTGCTCATCGGAGCCGGCAGCATCACGTTCGCCAAGAACCTGCTCTCCGACCTCCTGACCTACCCCGAACTCGCCGACGAGATGACCGTCGTCCTGCACGACATCGACGTCGAACGGCTCAACACCGCCGAGCAGATGACCCGTTGGATGATCGACACGCTCGGCGTCGGTGCCAAGGTGGAGGCCCACCTCGGCCGCCGCCGCGCCCTGGCCGGCGCCGACTACGTGATCAACGAGATCGCGGTGGGCGGCGTCAAGGCCGCGCACATCGACTTCGAGATCCCCGCCCGCTACGGGCTGCGCCAGACCATCGGCGACACCCTCGGCATCGGCGGCATCTTCCGCGCACTGCGCACCATCCCGGTCATGGTCGGCATCGGCAGGGACATGGCCGAACTGTGCCCCGACGCGATCCTGATCAACTACACCAACCCGATGTCGATGATCCCGCGCGCGGTCTACGAGGGCACCGGCCTGAAGAAGGTCGTCGGCGTGTGCCACTCGGTCCGCGACACCGAGGCCACGCTGGCGCGCCTGGTCGGCATCCCGAAGGAGGAGATCTCCTTCCGCACGGCCGGCGTCAACCACCAGGCGTTCGTCCTGCGTTTCGAACACCGCGGCGAGAACCTCTACCGGCGCCTGGACGAAGTGATCGAGGCCGACCCGGAGATGCGGCGCCGGGTACGGGTCGAGGTCTACCGCCGCTTCGGCTACTTCCCCACCGAGTCCAGCGAGCACGGCTCGGAGTACCTGCCCTGGTTCCTGCCGCACCAGGACCAGGTGGACCGGTTTCGCCTGCCGATCGGCACCTACCTGGACTGGCTCCAGGACAACCTCGACACCTACGAGGCGCTGGTCGCCGGGCTGCGTGCGGGCAACGGCGTGGAGATCGCGCCCGGCAACGAACTCGCCTCGCTGATCATCCACTCCACCGAGACCGGCACCCCGCGCGTACTGCACGGCAACGTGGTCAACGACGGACTGATCAGCAACCTGCCGTCCGACGCGTTCGTCGAAGTCCCATGCCTGGTCGACAAGGCGGGCGTACAGCCCACCAGGATCGGTGCGCTGCCGCCGCAACTGGCCGCGCTCAACCGGAATTACCTCAACGTCGGCGACCTGACGCTGCACGCCGCCCTGGAGGGCCGCCGCGACCACGTCTACCACGCCGCGATGCTCGACCCGAACGCGTCCGCGACCCTGACGCTGCAACAGATCCAGGATCTGGTCGACGAGTTGATCGTCGCGCACGGTGCCTCGCTGCCCGACGGCATCCGCAACTGATCCGCCCGACCCAGACAGGGAGCGAGTAGATGATCCCGCACTTCCCCCACGAAACCGTCGTGCCGGCGCACCTGAAGGATCTGCCGCTGGCGCGGTACACGCCGCGCTCGCGGCTCGTCGTCGGGGCGCACGAGGTCGAGCGGGCCTCGCTCCCGGTCGTCGACGCGCACATCCACCTCGGCCGCTGGCTCAGCGAGGACGGCGGCTGGGTGGTGCCCGACGTCGGCGCACTGCTCGCGATGATGGACGAGTTGGGCATCCGCGGCATGGTCAACCTCGACGGTCGTTGGGGCAGCGAACTCGACGAGAACCTGGCCCGCTACGACCACGCCCACCCCGGCCGGTTCGCCACCTTCTGCCACGTCGACTGGCGCGAGTTGGCCGCCCCCGGATTCGAGGAGCGGATCGCCGCCGGGATCCGTCGCGCCGCCGAGACCGGCGCGGTCGGACTCAAGGTCTGGAAGGACCTCGGTCTGCAACTGCGGGATCACACCGAGACGTTGGTCATGGTCGACGATCCGCGCCTGGACACCCTGTGGGCCACCGCCGGCGAGGTCGGCCTGCCGATCTGGATCCACACCGCGGACCCGGTCGCCTTCTTCGACCCCATCGACGAGCACAACGAACGCCTCGAACTGCTCCTGGCCCGCCCGGACTGGTCGTTCGCCGACGCACGTTTCCCCACCTTCGAACGACTGGTTCAGGCACTGGAGAACGCGGTCGCCCGGCACCCCGGCACCACGTTCGTCGGCGTGCACATGGGCTGCTACCCGGAGAACCTGCAATGGGTGGGCCGGATGCTGGACACCTACGCCAACTTCCACGTCGACATCGCGGCCCGGATCGCCGAACTCGGCCGTCAACCCAGGGCCACCACCGAGTTGATCCTGCGCCACCCCGACCGGGTGCTGTTCGGCACCGACGAGATCCCGCCGGACCGGGCCTCCTACCAGCGGCACTTCCGCTTCCTGGAGACCGCCGACGAGGGTTTCCCGCACTCCGACCAGGACCCGCCGCTGATGGGCCGCTGGGCGATCAGCGGACTCGACCTGCCCCGGGACGTGCTGGCCAAGGTCTACGCCGACAACGCACTGCGACTCGTCCCCAGGCTGGCCTCATGAGCATGACCCTCGGCCGGCGCAGGAGCCGCCCCGCCCGCCCCCGAACCGGCAACCGCGCGCGGTCGAAGGAGAATCGGGCCGCCGGCCTGTTCCTGCTCCCCGCGTTCATCGGCTTCGCCGTCTTCTACCTCTACCCCACCGGTCGCGGCATCTGGATCTCGCTCACCGACTGGAACCTGCTCTCCGACCCGAAGTACGTCGGCGCCGACAACTACGTCGAGGTGGCCAAGGACCCGCTGTTCTGGAACGCCCTCAAGGTCACCGCCTACTTCGTCTTCATCACCCTCGGCGTACAGGTCGGCGTGGCTCTGCTGCTCGCCGCGATCATGGTCCGGCTCACCGGATCCGTCGTGGTCCGCGCCCTGCTCCTGGTGCCCTGGCTGGTGCCGAACGTGACCATCGGGCTGATCTGGCTGTGGATGCTCGACGCCAACCTCGGCTTCGTGAACCACCTGATGGGCAAGACCGGGAGCGACACGCACGGCTTCTTCGCCTCGCCGGACGAGGCCCTGCTGAGCGTGTCCGCGGTCAACATCTGGGCGGGCACCGGATACGTGGCACTGCTCCTGTACGCCGGGATGTTGCAGATCCCGGGCGAGCTGTACGAATCCGCGTCCCTGGACGGGGCGGGCGAGATCCGGATGTTCTTCAAGATCACCCTGCCGCTGCTCCGGCCGATCCTGGCCCTGGTGATGGTGGTCTCGGTGATCGGCTCGTTCCAGATCTTCGACACGATCGCGGTAACCACCAAGGGCGGCCCGGTCGACGCCACCCGCGTCGCCTACTACTACATCTACCAGGAGGCGTTCACCCACTTCCGCATGGGCTACGCCGCCGCGATGGCGCTGTGCCTGGTGGTCGTGCTCGGCGGACTGACCTACCTCCAGATGCGCCTGCTGCGCGCCTCCACGTCCGACCTGGCCTGAGAGGTTGACCATGTCCACATCCACCCGGGCCCGACCGATCGCCCGGGCCGCATCCTCGAAGCCGGCCGCCGCCGAGGCCGAACACCGCCCGTCGCGCCGCAAGTTCGGCCTCGGACGCGCACTGGCCTGGCTGGTGCTCGGCGTCTCGCTGCTGATCACCCTCTTCCCCTTCTATTGGATGTTGCGCACCGCGCTGACCGACGGCAACCACCTCTACTCCGACAGCACCTCGCTGTGGCCCGAGCACTTCACCTTCGCCAACTTCAAGCGGGTGCTCGGTCTCGCGTCGGACGAGGAGAGCCGCGCGGCCGGCGGCTCGGGCGCCGACCTGGACTTCCTGCTGTACACCCGCAACTCGATCATCTACACCACGGCGATCGTGGTCGGGCAGACCCTCTCCTGCGCGATGGCCGGCTACGCGCTCGCCCGACTGCGGTTCCGCGGGCGCGAGTTCGCCTTCGCCGTGGTCGTGGGCGCGCTGATGGTGCCGCCGATCTTCACGCTGCTGCCCAACTTCGTGATGGTCAAGGACCTGGGCATGCTGAACAGCTTCGCCGGCATGGTCGCGCCGACGCTGCTGATGACCCCGTTCACGGTGTTCTTCCTGCGCCAGTTCTTCATGTCGATCCCGCGCGAGATCGAGGAGGCGGCGATGCTCGACGGCGCCGGCCACTGGCGGATCTTCTGGCGCGTGGTGCTGCCGATGAGCAAGGGCCCGATCCTGACCATCGCGCTGACCACCGCGGTGTGGGCGTGGAAGGACTACCTGTGGCCGCTGTTGGTCGGCAACGAACCCGACAACCGGGTACTGACCACCGGCATCGGCGTGTTCCTCCAGCAGTCGCCCAATGCCCGTCCCGACTGGACCGGTCTGATGGCCGCCTCCACGCTCTCGGTCGTCCCGATGCTGATCCTGCTGGTGGTCTTCGGTCGACGGATCGTCAACGGCCTCAACTTCACCGGCCTCAAGTGAACCCCCCGAGTTTCCCTCCGAGGAGATCCCCATGTCCCGTGCCATGATTCGCCGCTCCCTGAGATCGCCCGCCGTCCGCACGTCCGCCGTGGTCGCCAGTGTGATGCTCGTCGCCGCCGGGTGCGGCTCCAGTGGCTCCTCGGGCGGCGACGGTGGGGGCTCGGTGAAGCTGAAGTATTCGCTGTGGGACGACAACCAGCTTCCGCAGTACAAGAAGTGCGCGGAAGCCTTCCACGCCAAGAACCCGAAGATCACCGTCGAGGTCACCCAGACCGCGTGGGCGCAGTACTGGCAGAACCTGACCACGCAGGTCGTCTCCGGGACCGCGCCGGACGTGTTCACCAACTCGGTCCTGTACTTCCCGCAGTTCCAGAAGAACAACCAGATCCTGGACCTGACGTCCTACATCCAGCGCGACACCGTGGATCTGCAGCAGTACCAGGCCAACCTGGCCGACGTGTGGACACGTGACGGAAAGCGCTACGGCCTGCCCAAGGACTGGGGCACCATGGGCGTCGCGTACAACAAGGAGATGGCGCAGCGCGCCCAACTCACCCCGCAGGCTCTGGACGCCTGGACCTGGAACCCGGTCGACGGCGGCGACTTCGGCCGCGCGGTGGCCGCGATGACCGTCGACGAGAACGGCCGCACCGGCCTGGAGCCGGGTTTCGACAAGAACAAGGTCAAGACCTACGGTCTGGCCATCGCCTATGAGGGCGGCGCCGTCGGCCAGGACTCCTGGGGCTCGTTCGCGGTCTCCAACGGCTTCCAGTACGTGGACAAGAACCCGTTCGGCACCAAGTACAACTATACCGACCCCAAGCTCACGCAGACTCTCGACTGGTTCGCGGGGCTGATCAAGAAGGGGTACATGCCGGCGTACGACAAGCAGTCGACGGTCGGCGCCGACGGGCTGCTCCAGTCCGGCAAGGCCGCGATGACCATCGCCGGTTCGTGGATGGCCAAGACCTACATGGCCGACGGCAAGGTCGCCTTCGCCGGCATGCCGACCGGTCCCACCGGGCGCAAGACGCCGATCAACGGCCTGTCCGACGCCGTGTACGCCAACGGCAAGCACAAGGAACAGGCCTGGCAGTGGGTGAAGTTCCTGGCCTCCACCGAGTGTCAGGACATCGTCGCCGGCGAGGCCGTGGTCTTCCCGGCGATCACCACGTCCTCGGCCAAGGCCGAGGCCGCGCAACTGGCCGCGGGTCGTGACATGCGGATCTTCACCCAGCCGGTGGCAACCCCCGGCCAGACCTTCGTACTTCCGGTCACCGACCAGGGCGACCGGATCCTGGACATCGTGCAGAGCGCCGTCGACCGGGTCTGGCTGGGCCAGACCGACGCCAAGTCCGCGCTCGGTCAGGCGAACAGCGATGTCAACGCCCTACTGAAGAAGTGAGCCACCGTCCCATCCGGAAGGCCATTCCAGAAGGAGTACGCATGCGCACGGATTCTCGTGCCCGCTCGTGGAGAGCGCGCACTGCCGCGGCGGGAACCGCCGCCGCCGCACTGCTCGGCGGGTCGCTGCTCGCGACCGCGCCGGCCGCCCACGCCGACCCCGGCCCGGGCATCAACCAACAGGTCGGTGTACCGGCCTACTTCCACCCGGGCGTCCCGTCCGGCGGGACGGCCTGGGCCACCCTTGCCAGTGGCACGGGCACCCCGGGGCTGACCGTCGTCAACGTCGCCAACGGGCCGAACTTCGAGGAGAACGCGCCCAACGAGACGTTCAAGGCCGCGATCCGACAGGTGCGTCAGGCGGGCGGCAAGGTGATCGCCTACGTGGACACCGGCTACTTCGGCACCAACACCATCGGCGCCCCGAAGAGCACCCGGCTCGGCGACACGAGCATCGCGGCGTGGCGGATCCAGATCCAGCACGACGTGGACAAGTGGTACCGGCTCTACGGCCCCGAGATCGACGGCATCTTCTTCGACCAGGGCCAGAACAGCTGCGGCCCGAACGGGACGAACGCGTACGCCGACGAGTATCGGGCGCTGACCGCGTACACCAAGCGCAACCACCCGGGTGCGCTGGTGGTGGACAATCCCGGGATCGACATCCCACAGTGCTACGAGAACGTGGCCGACATCCAGGTCACCTTCGAGGGCAGCTACACCGACTACCAGGCGTTCACCCCGCCGCAGTGGGAACTCGACTCCGACCCGGCCAAGTTCTGGCACCTGATCTACGAGACCACCGAGGCGCAGATGCCGTCGGCGGTGGCGCAGAGCAAGCAGAAGAACGCCGGCACGGTCTACGTCACCCCGGACCAACTGGACCCCAACCCGTGGGACAGCCTTCCCGGCCCGTCCTACTGGTCGACGGAACTGGCCGCGGCCAAGGTCGCCCCGACCGCCGCTCCGGCGACGCCGGCGCAACCTGCGGCCGTCACCACCTCGGCCACGTCGGTACAGCTGAGCTGGCCGAACGCGGGCCCGAGCACGGTGGCCGGCTACGACGTCTACCGCGACGGCGTCCGGATCGGTTCGGTGCCGCATCGCACCACCGGGACCTCGCAGTTCACCGCGACGGACCTGAACCCATCGACCGCCTACGCGTTCACGGTTCGCGCCCGCAACGACGCGGGGGTGTTGTCGGCCGCGAGCCCGGCGCGCAACGTCACCACCTCGGCACCGGGCGCCAACGCGCCGGGTGTGCCGGGGTCCTTCACCGGCGCCACCGCCGGTCCCACCTCGGTGCAGCTGTCCTGGACCGCGTCGACGCCGGGTTCGGCCGCCGTCGAGGCGTACGACATCTACCAGGACAACGCCCGGATGGCGACGGTGCCGGCGAGCCAGATCTCGGCACGGCTCGGTGACATGACGCCCGGTACGACCCACACATTCGACGTGGTCGCCCGGGATGTCACCGGTCGGGTGTCGGCGCACACCGCGCAGGTCTCGCTGACCCCGCCGCCGCCGGCGGGCGGACCGATCGTGAACGTCACGGCGACCCTGACCGCCACCCAGGCCGAGTACAAGGCGACCTACCAGCTGCCGTTCGGCACGCACCGGGTCTTCATCGACGCGGACAACAACGCGAACACCGGCTACGTCACGGGTCCGGTGTGGCCCGGCGTCGGGGCCGATTTCATGCTCGAGAACGGCTTCCTGTACAAGGCCACCAAGAACGGCGCGGACTGGACCGGGATGTGGCAGACGGTGTCGCTGACGCCGTCGCCGCTGGTCTCCAGCACCAACGACCAGTTCGTGTGGCGGATTCCGACCTCGGTGTTCGGCACGCTGAACGGAGGCACGCAAAAGCTGGCCATCCAGGGCGGCGAGCCGAGCACCTGGGCGGCCTCCTACCTGACCATCGTCCAGCAGTGACCCCATGAACGGGCATCCCGGCCGCCGTCCTCGGTCGGGATGCCCCCCACCGAACGGCGTGGCGACCGGGTCACCACGCCGCGAACCGCCCGCCCCGCCCCCGCCCCGATTCGGGGACGGGGCGGGCGACGTGCGTCACAGGCCGATGGCGGACAGCGTCTCGAAGTCGTCGTCGGTGAGCCGGACCCGGGCCGCCTCGGTGTTCTCCTCCAGGTGCGCCACGCCTGACGTGCCGGGGATCGGGAGCATCACCGGCGAACGACGCAGCAGCCAGGCCAGCGCCAGCTGCGCGGGGGCCACCCCCCGTTGCTTCGCGAGGGTGTCCAACGGCCCACCCGGGCGTGCGAGTTGTCCGGTGGCGATGGGGTGCCACGGGATGAAGGCGATGCCCTCCGCCGTGGCGTAGTCGAGCACGCTCTCGGCCTTGCGGTTGACCAGGTTGTACAGGTTCTGCACGGAGACGATCTCGACGATCTCGCGTGCCTCGCGCAGTTGCTCGACGGTGACCTCGGACAGGCCGATGTGCCGGATCTTGCCCTCCTCGCGCAGCCGGGCCAGTTCGCCGACCTGGTCCGCGAGCGGGACCCGCGGGTCGATCCGATGCAGCTGGTAGAGGTCGATCCGCTCCAGGCCCAGGTGACGCAGGCTCAGTTCGGTCTGCTGGCGCAGGTATTCGGGGCGGCCCAGCTCGTGCCACTCGCCCGGGCCGGTGCGGGCGAACCCGCCCTTGGTGGCGATCACGACGTCGTCGGCGTACGGGTGCAGGGCCTCGCGGATCAGTTGTTCGCTGACGAACGGGCCGTAGGAGTCGGCGGTGTCGATGAGGTTCACCCCCAGTTCGACGGCGCGTCGCAGCACCCGGATCGCCTCCGGGCGGTCCTTCGGCTCGCCCCAGACACCGGCCCCGGTGAGCTGCATGGCTCCGAATCCGAGTCGATGCACCGGCAGGTCGCCGCCGATCGAAAAGACACCGGACGCCTGGGCGGGGCCGGACGCGGACGAGACGGTCATGGGTTCTCCGTTGGGGTCGGGCGGCCCGACGGGCCGGACGGCACGGGCGAGGTCGAAGCCCATTCTGCCCCCACGGACCGCCCGAACGGCGATGACCTGCGCTCACCGCTGCCCGGTCGCGGCTTGGATGTCCATCCACGAGGTGACCAAGTCGGGGCACGCACTTGTACACAACGACACATTCGCCGCGGGCCGGCGCTGCCTAGTGTGTGGCACTCGTCGAGGCACCGGATCCACGGATGGAGCGATTCATGGTCTGGCTGGTACAGGACTATCGCGAGGAGGACCTCGCGGCGGTGGTGCACCTGATCGACACCACGACCGGGCTCGGTCAGGAGTCGGTGTTCTCGCTGTCGGAGTGCATCCACGCACTGGCCTCCCGCCAACCGGCGGTGGTGGCCCGGCGCGACGGCGCGGTGGTCGGCGCGGCGCTGGCCACGGTCTCCGAGGGACGGGCCTGGGTGATGCGGATCGCCATCTCGCCCGGCGCGCGCGGCCTGGGTCTGACCAGCACGCTGCTGCTCGCCCTGGAGCGCCGACTGGTCGAGGAGCGGGTGCGGCGGATCGCGTACGTGTTGCCCGAGGAGGACTCGCGCGAACTGGGGCTGCGCAACGCCGGCTACGAACGGCGGCCCGCGGTGGCCTACTTCGAGAAGGTCGAGCCGGTCGACGACCACGTCGCGGAGACCCTGGACCGGCTCGGCGGGCGCATGTTGCCGGGCGACCTGTGGTCGAAGGTGGCCGGCATGGAGGTGGAGAAGAACCTGATCGAGCGGCGTGTGGTGCTCCCGCTCGCCGATCCGGGGCGGGCGCTGCGGCACGGGGTCGAACCGCCGCGCGCCATCGCCTTGTTCGGGCCCCCGGGGACCGGCAAGACCACCTTCGCCCGGGCCATCGCCTCCCGGCTCGGCTGGCCGTTCGTGGAACTGCTGCCCTCGCGCCTGGCCGACGGCGGAAACCTCGCCGCGGCGCTGCGCGAGGCGTTCGGGCGACTGGCCCGACTGGAGCGGATCGTGGTGTTCATCGACGAGGTCGAGGAGATCGCGCCGATCCGGCACGCCCGACCCGGCGCCGGGCACGCGGTGACCAACGAACTGCTCAAGCTGATCCCGGCGTTCCGCGAACACGGCGATCGGCTCCTGGTCTGCGCGACCAACTCGGTGCGCTCGCTCGACCCGGCGTTCCTGCGGCCCGGCCGGTTCGACTACATCATCCCGGTGGGCACCCCGGACGCGGACGCCCGCCGGGCGATGTGGACCCACCACGCCTCGGCCCGCCCGGACGTGGACCTGGACGCACTGGTGGCGGCCAGCGACCTGCTCACCCCCGCCGACATCGGGCACGCGGCGCGGATCGCGGCCCAGGCGTCGTTCGAGCGCGACCTGTTCGAGGGCAACGACGGCGCCGACGGCCGCGACGACGCCGGCGAAGCGGGCGGCCCCGGCGCGCGGACGCGCGACTACCTGGACGCACTCGCCCAGTCCCGCCCCACGGTGACCGCGAGCATGGTCGAACTCTTCGAGGAGGACATCACCACCCATGCGCGGGTGTGACCCGACCGGCGCTTGCGCCGACGAAGCCGCCACGACCCACCGCGCTCGGCCGTACGCCGCATCGGCGACTCCGGTACACATACCCGCCCTCGCCGGGCGCACCGGTCCGGGAAACCGGCCGCTCGCCACCCGGCGGACGCGCCATCGGTAGATATTTGATTCCGGTAGTACTGCGACGTTCGAATGCCTTGGGTTCGGTTCTCCGTTTCGGACGGTCGATTTCGAGAATTCACCGACGAGGGCGGTCGTTGCCAAAACAGCCGCCGATTCGATAATCGACCCGCCCGGAATCCGCCCGCACTCGCCGGAATACGTCGGTTCACACCCGCGCCGGCGCGACGGAAAGGGACTTGGGGTCGAACCCGCTCGCGGTGATCGTGCCGTTCTCGTCGATCAGGCCGAACACCGGATATCCGGCGACCGCGAATCCCAGGCCGAGGGGGCCGCCGACCGGTTCGACCACGACCTGGGCCACGCCGGTCAGCGCGGCCACCTGCTCACGGGTCTCCGCCTCGTCGCCGTGCACCACGGCGAGCACCCGCCGCCCGTCCTCGCCCGCCCGGCGCGCGACCTCCAGGAATGCCGGCATCCGCTCCTTGCAGGCCGGACAATTCGGGGAAAAGAAACCGAACAGGGCGGCGCCGAGCCGCTCCCGGGACACGGTCTTGCCGGCGACGGTGACCGCGGCGAACTCGGGCGCGGTCGAGCCCACCGGCAGCAGCAGGTCCGCCGGGTCGAGGTCCGCGCCCGCGCCCGCCGCGCCCTGGGCACGGAGCTTGCGCACGATTCCGAAGGTGAGCAGCAGGTTCAGCACGGTCAGTGCGGCGAGCAGAACGACGGCGGAAATCAGGATGGGCATGCGGATTCTCCCGACATGGCGAAGGATGCCCGCCGGTACGGAGAGTACGAACCCGGCCGACGTGCGGGGCCGAAGAAATGTAACCCCGACCGCACCGATTGCAACAGGCCGTTTCGGTTTCGTCGTGGAATATCGACCCACGCATCGATTTCGATTTCTCGACTTCTCTTGCCGGCGTGCGGCGAACGGGTTTAGCGTCGCGGTCGGCGGAAGCACAAACCGCTTCCGCCGAATCGACCCGGTAAGGGAAGGTCCACGATGAACCGTGTGATCGGCACCATGGGCGACAAACTGTTGGGATTCGTCCTTCGAGAGCAAATGGCCGGGGCGTGCATCCCGGAGCACGGGCAGTGGTGCGCCTGTCGGAACAACTACCGCTACGTGCTCAGCTGCACCGGGCAGTGCGTCAACAGCGGTCTCTCCTGTTGGCAGTGATCGGCTCTGCGCCCCCACCCCACCAAACCTCCGGAGGTATGACATGAAGCGAGCCGTCGACAGGATGGGCGACCGGCTCCTGAGCCTGGTCATGCGGGAAGAGCGCGCGGGAGCGTGCGTCGAGTACGTCAACCAGCTGTGCTACTGCTACCTGGGCTACCAGTGGCGCTACAACTGCAACGGCGTGTGCACCTATCGGCAGGGCTACCCCTGTTGATCACGCACTCCGACGGGACCCCGGAGGGGAGCACGCCTCCGGGGTCCCGGTTGCGTCCGCGCGCGGTGAAGGTGGCGCTCGCGCTCCAGTTCCGGGCCGCGCCCGTGGGCGCGGTGGCGCTGTTGGCGGGCACCGTGCTGATCGGTGTACTGCCCGCCGTCGCGGCATGGCTGACCAAACTGCTCTTCGACGAACTGGGTCGAGGCGAGCGGGTCGACTCCGGGCGGGCCGTGGCGCTGAGCCTCGCGATCGCGGGGCTCGCCGCGTTGCTCGCGGTGCTGATGCAGGTGACGAATCACCTCGACGAGGTGGTCCGGCGCCGCCTGGTGATCACCGTCGAGCGTGAACTGTTCGCCAAGGTCGATGAGTTCCGCGGGTTGCGCCGCTTCGAGGACCCCGCGTTCCACGATCGGCTGCGGCTGGCTCAGCAGGCCTCCGAGGACGCGCCGCACAACATCACCATGTTCAGCCAGGAGATGGTGCGTTCGGCCGCCGCGCTGAGCGGGTTCACCGGCGTGCTGCTCGCGGTGTGGCCGCCGATGGTGGGGCTGTTGTTCCTGGTCGGCGTCGCCGCACTGCTCGCCCGGTTGTCGACGGCCCGCCGACAGGTGGCCGTACTGGAGCAAACCTCCGGCAGGCAGCGCCGCCGACTGTTCTACCGATCGTTGCTCACCGATCCGCGCGCGGCCAAGGAGATCCGCCTGTTCGGGCTCGGCGACTTCCTGCACGGCCGCCTGGTACGCGCGCTCGCGGAGGCCACCGACGCCGAACTCGCGGTGGCCGGAAGGGCGATGCTGGTCCAGGCCGGCTTCGCCGCACTGAACGCGGCGGTGACCGGGCTCGGCATGGTCGTGGTGGTGGCCGGCGCCGCGGACGGCCGGTTCACGGTCGGCGACGTGGTGTTGTTCACCACCGCCGCGGCGGGTGTACAGGGCGCCTTCACGGGTGTGGTCGTGCAGGCCGGCGTGGCCGCCCAGGCGGTGCGTCTGTTCGGCCACTTCCTGGATCTGATGGACACCCCCGACGACCTGATCGGCGGCACCGACCCGGTGCCGGCGCTGCGCGGGCGACTGGAGTTCGACGACGTGTGGTTCCGCTACGACGAGCACGGGCCGTGGGTGCTGCGTGGGGTCGATCTGGTGATCCCGGCCGGCACGGCGATGGGCCTGGTCGGCCGCAACGGCACCGGCAAGAGCACGCTGATCAAACTGCTCTGCCGGTTCTACGACCCGCAACGCGGCACGATCCGCTGGGACGGCGTGGACATTCGCACGATGGACGTGGCCGCGCTGCGCCGCCGGATCGGGGTGACCTTCCAGGACTACATGACCTACGACCTTTCGGCGGCGGAGAACATCGGCATCGGCGACCTGGCCCACCGCTCGAACGTGAACCGGATCCGGGCCGGCGCGGTCTTGGCGGGGATCGACGCCGACCTGTCCGCACTGCCGGACGGCTACCGGACCCAGCTCAGCCGGGTGCACCTGGACGAGGACGACGAGCGCACCGGCGTCACCCTGTCCGGCGGCCAGTGGCAACGCGTCGCGCTGGCCCGCTCGTTGATGCGCGTGGACGCGGATCTGCTGATCCTGGACGAGCCGAGTTCGGGCCTGGATCCGGAGGCGGAACACGACGTGCACCGCACCCTGCGTCGACACCGGGCCGGGCGGACCGGACTGCTGGTGTCGCACCGCCTCGGCGCACTGCGCGACGCGGACACCATCGCCGTGCTCGCGGACGGGCGGATCACCGAACTCGGGCCGCACGACGAGCTGATGGCGCTGGCCGACGGGCACTATGCCAGGTTGTTCGGTCTTCAGGCGGCCGGATACGTGGACCGGCGGGACGACTCGACGAGGATCGCGGAGGACGCGCAGTGAACCGGGTCGGATGCGGCGTGCCGGTTGCCGCCGGGTTGGGCGTGGGCATCCTGTTGGGCGTGCGGACGGTGCGGTCACGGATCGCGCTGGTCCGGGTGACCGGGATGAGCATGGCGCCCACCTTCGTGGACGGCGAGCGGCTCGTCGTGCGCCGCGCGGCCACCGTGCGGCGCGGCGACGCGATCGTCTTCCGCAACCCCGTGCGCCTCGGCGACACCGACGAGTTGCGCTGGTTGGTCAAGCGGGTGATCGCGGTGCCCGGCGACCCGGTGCCGCGCGAGGTGCGGCCGGCGGTGCGGGCGACGACGGGGGCGATGGTGCCCCCGGGGTCCCTGGTGGTGCGCGGGGACGCCCCCCGGTCGCAGGACTCCCGACACTTCGGCTACGTCCCGACCACCACCGTCCTGGGCGTGGTCCGCGGCGGCCCCCGGCGTTCCCGGTCTTGACGCGCTCTCGGTGGGAGACGTACGTTCCCCTTCAGTGAATTGAAACGTTTCATTCTTGGTGTCAGGAGCCCCCATGCAGGACATCGAGGCGGTGCGGGCCGCCCTGCGCGCCCAGCGGATCGAGACGCCCTCGTGGGCCTACGGCAATTCCGGTACACGCTTCAAGGTGTTCGCCCAGGAGGGCGTCCCGCGTGATCCGTACGAGAAGATCGCGGACGCGGCCCGGGTGCACGCCCTCACCGGCGTGGCGCCGCTCGTGTCCCTGCACATCCCCTGGGACCGGGTCGACGACTACGCGCACCTGGCCGCCCACGCGCACGAGCACGGGGTGCGGATCGGCGCGATCAACGCCAACGTCTTCCAGGACGACGCCTACCGCCTGGGCAGTGTGACCAACCCCGACGCCCGGGTGCGCCGCAAGGCCGTGCACCACCTGCTCACCTGTGTGGATGTGCTGGATGCCACCGGCTCCCGCGACCTGAAGCTCTGGTTCGCCGACGGCACCAACTACCCGGGCCAGGGCGACATCGCCACCCGACAGGCGTACCTCGCCGAGGCGTTGGCCGAGGTGTACGCGCGTCTCGGCGCCGACCAGCGCATCCTGCTCGAATACAAGCTCTTCGAACCCGCCTTCTACATGACCGACGTCCCGGACTGGGGCACCGCCTACGCGCACTGTCTCGAACTCGGTCCCCGGGCCGTGGTCTGCGTGGACACCGGGCACCACGCGCCGGGCACCAACATCGAGTTCATCGTCGCGTTCCTGCTCGGTCGGGGCCGGCTCGGCGCGTTCGACTTCAACTCGCGCTTCTACGCCGACGACGACCTCATGGTGGGCGCCGCCGACCCGTTCCAACTCTTCCGGATCATGCACGAAGTGGTACGCGGCGGCGGCCTCGACCCGGCCGGGGGGGTGAACTTCATGCTCGACCAGTGCCACAACATCGAGCCGAAGATCCCCGCCCAGATCCGCTCGGTCGCCAACGTCCAGGAGGCCACCGCCAAGGCGCTCCTCGTGGACGCCGAGGAGTTGGCCGCCGCCCAGCGGGCGGGCGACGTCCTCGCCGCCAACGCCGTGCTGATGGACGCCTACGCGACCGATGTCCGCCCACTGCTCCGGGAGTTGCGCGAGGAGCAGGGCCTCGCGCCCGACCCGGTGGCCGCCTACCACGCCTCCGGCTACGCGGAGCGCATCCGCGCCGAGCGCGTCGGCGGTACACAGGCCGGCTGGGGCGCCTGACCCTCTCGGCCCTCGCCGACCCATCCCGCCACGCCCCGCCCTGCCTCCATCCCCACCACCTCCATGCACGAGGAGACCCGCCGATGTCCGGCACCCCACCCGAGGTCGAGCACCTGCTCCGTCGCTCGCACACGCTCGGCGCGGATCCGCGCAACACCAACTACGCCGGAGGCAACACCTCCGCCAAGGGCGTCGGCACCGACCCGGTCACCGGCACCCCGGTGGACCTGCTCTGGGTCAAGGGTTCCGGCGGCGACCTGGGCACCCTCACCGAGGACGGGCTCGCGGTGTTGCGCCTGGACCGGCTGCGCGCGTTGACGGCGGTGTACCCGGGGGACGACCGCGAGGACGAGATGGTCGCCGCGTTCGACTTCTGCGGGCACGGTCGAGGCGGCGCCGCGCCGTCCATCGACACCGCGATGCACGGTCTGCTCGACGCCGCGCACGTGGACCACCTACACCCCGACTCGGGCATCGCGCTCGCCACCTCCGCCGACGGCGAGAAGCTGACCGCCGAGTGCTTCGGCGACACCGTGCTCTGGGTGCCGTGGCGCCGTCCCGGCTTTCGGCTCGGCCTGGACATCGCGGCGATCCGGGCGGCGAACCCGCAGGCGATCGGGTGCGTCCTCGGCGGGCACGGGATCACCGCGTGGGGGGAGACCAGCGCGGAGTGCGAGCGTAATTCGCTGCACATCATCCGCACCGCCGAGGAGTTCATCGCGGCACGATTCGACCCCGCCCGCCATCCGTTCGGCGAGGTGCTCGCCGAACCGCTGCCCGAACCCGAACGCCGGGCCAGGGCCGCCGCGTTGGCCCCGCTGCTGCGCGGCCTGGCCTCGACCGACGGCGCCCGGGTCGGGCATTTCACCGACAGCGCACCGGTGTTGGACTTCCTGTCCCGCGCCGAGCACCCCCGCCTCGCCGCGCTGGGCACCTCCTGCCCCGACCACTTCCTGCGCACCAAGGTCCGCCCGCTGGTCCTCGACCTGCCGGCCGACGCGCCGCTCGGCGAGGTCGCGGCCCGACTGCGCGAACTGCACACCGACTACCGGGCCGACTACGCCGCCTACTACGCGCGCCACGCCGAACCCGACTCGCCGGCCATGCGCGGCGCCGACCCGGCGATCGTCCTGGTGCCCGGGGTGGGCATGTTCTCGTTCGGCGCGGACAAGCGCACCGCCCGGGTGGCGGGCGAGTTCTACCTCAACGCGATCAACGTGATGCGCGGCGCCGAGACCGTCTCCACCTATGCGCCGATCGACGAGCGGGAGAAGTTCCGGATCGAGTACTGGGCCCTGGAGGAGGCCAAGTTGGCCCGCCTGCCCCGGCCGCGCCCGCTGGCCGCCCGGGTGGCCCTGGTCACCGGCGCCGGTTCGGGCATCGGCCGGGCCATCGCCGAACGCCTGGTCGCGGAGGGCGCGTGCGTGGTGGTCGCGGACCGGGACGCGGCGAGCGCGGCGGCGGTGGCCGCCTCCCTCGGCGGCGCGGACCGCGCCGTGCCGGTGACCGTGGACGTGACCTCCGAGGCGGGCGTCGTGGCCGCGTTCGCCGCCGCCGCGCTGGCGTTCGGCGGGGTGGATCTGGTGGTCAACAACGCCGGACTGTCCATCTCCAAGCCGCTGTTGGAGACCACCGCACAGGACTGGGACGTGCAGCACGACGTGATGGCGCGCGGCTCGTTCCTGGTCGCCCGCGAGGCGGCCCGGACCATGATCGAGCAGGGCCTGGGCGGCGACATCGTCTACATCGTGTCCAAGAACGGCGTCTTCGCCGGCCCGAACAACATCGCCTACGGCGCCACCAAGGCCGATCAGGCCCACCAGGTAAGGCTGTTGGCGGCCGAGCTGGGCCCGCACGGGATCCGGGTCAACGGCGTCAACCCCGACGGCGTGGTGCGCGGATCCGGCATCTTCGCGGCCGGGTGGGGCGCGCAACGGGCCGCGGTGTACGGGGTCGAGGAGGAGAAGTTGGGCGAGTACTACGCGCAGCGCACCCTGCTCAAGCGGGAGGTGTTGCCGGAGCACGTGGCCAACGCGGTGTTCGCGTTGACCGCCGGCGACCTGTCGCACACCACGGGCCTGCACATCCCCGTCGACGCGGGCGTCGCCGCGGCGTTCCTGCGATGAACACACGCAACCGGCACGGGAGTTACCCGGACGTCTTCGCCGCCGTCGATCTCGGCGCCTCCAGCGGCCGGGTGCTGGCCGGACGGGTGGGTCCCGAGGTGTTGAGCGTCACCGAGGCACACCGCTTCGTCAACCGTCCGGTGCGCGTCGGGGGCACGCTGTACTGGGACGTCCTGGCCCTGTACGGCGGCGTCCTGGACGGCCTGCGGGCCGCCGGCCGTACCGCGGGCACCCCGACGAGCATCGGAATCGACGCGTGGGCCGTCGACTTCGGACTGCTCGACGCGAGCGGTGCACTGCTCGGCAACCCGGTGCACTACCGCGACGAGCGCACCACCGGCATCCCCGAACGGGTGCACGCCCGCGTCCCCGCCGAGCGGCTGTACGCCCTCACCGGAATCCAACACGCGAGCTTCACCACCATCCACCAACTCGTCGCGGCGGCCGACACCCCGCAGTTCGGCCCGGCCCGGCGGGCGCTGCTGATCCCGGACCTGATCTCCTACTGGCTGACCGGCGAGGCCGGTACCGAACTGACCAACGCCTCCACCACCGGACTCCTCGACCCGGACACCCGGCGCTGGTCCACCGCGATCATGGCCGAACTCGACCTCGACCCCGACCTGTTCGCTCCACTGCGCGCACCCGGCGCTACGGCCGGCACGCTCACCGACGACGTGTCGGCGGAGACAGGACTGCCCGCCGGGGTCCGGGTCACCGCCGTCGGCTCGCACGACACCGCCTCGGCCGTGGTCGCCGTCCCCGCCCGTGACGAGCGCTTCGCGTACATCTCCAGCGGGACGTGGTCCCTGGTCGGCGTCGAACTCGACGCGCCGGTGCGCAGCGAGGAGAGCCGCCGGGCGAACTTCACCAACGAACTGGGCGTCGACGGCACGGTGCGCTACCTGCGCAACGTGATGGGCCTGTGGCTGCTCCAGGAATGTATGCGGCACTGGGACCGCCTCGGCCGGCCGCAATCGTTGGACCGGCTGCTCGACGACGCGGCGCGGGTGGCGCCGCTGCGCTTCCTCGTCGACGCGGGCGATCCCGCCTTCCTGCCGCCCGGCGACATGCCCGAGCGCATCGCGGCGGCCTGCCGCCGGGCGGGCGAGCCGGTCCCGCGGACGCCGGGGGAGACGGTGCGCTGCATCCTGGACAGCCTCGCGCTCGCCTACCGCCGGGCGATACGGGACGCGCAACGCCTGTCCGGGCGCGCCGTCGACGTGGTGCACGTGGTCGGCGGCGGCGCGCTGAATACGCTGCTGTGCCAGGCCACCGCCGACGCGTGCGCCCTGCCGGTGGTGGCCGGCCCGACCGAGGCCGCGGCGCTCGGCAACCTGCTCGTCCAAGCCCGGGCCGCCGGGGTCGTGCCGGGCTCGCTCGCGGATCTGCGCGCACTGGTCCGAACCACTCAGCCGCTGCGCCGCCACGAGCCCCGCCCCGACGCGGGCGACTGGGCCCGAGCCGCCGATCGCCTGCCCAAGCGCACCGAATCGCCGGCCTGACGCCATCGCCGGTCGCGGTTCGGGGATCCGCCCCGACACCGCATAGGCTGCCGGGGTCGGACCCGCCGGCCCGACCCCGGACCGGCCTGGAGAAGCGGATCGATCCCGGATGACGACGTCGAGCATCAAAGAGGTGGCCCACCGGGCCGGTGTGTCGGTGGGCACGGTGTCCAACGTGCTCAACCACCCCGAGCGGGTGGCCGAGTCCACCCGCAATCGGGTGCTCGAAGCGGTGGAACTGCTCGGCTTCGTACGCAACGACTCGGCCCGGTCGCTGCGTTCGGGCGTGGCCAACACGGTGGGCCTGATCGTCCTCGACGTGGCCAACCCGTTCTTCACCGACGTTGCGCGCGGCGTCGAGGACGTCTGCAACGAGTCCGGTTCGGTGGTCATCCTCTGCAACTCGGACGACTCCGGAACCAAGCAGGAGCGATACCTGCGCGTACTCCAGGAACAGCGGGTGCGCGGCGTGCTGGTCACCCCCGCGCGTGACGCGGAACTGCCGGTGGCGGACCTGCGCGCCCGGGGCCTGGCGGTGGTGCTGCTCGATCGCGGCGGCGACCGCGCGGACCTGTGCTCGGTGGCGGTGGACGACGTGTTGGGCGGCCGGTTGGCCGCCGAACACCTGGTGGCGGCCGGCCGGCGCGAGTTCGCGTTCGTGTCCGGCCCGCTGTCCATCCGCCAGTGCGAGGACCGCCGCCGCGGCATGCGCGCCGCGCTCCGCGAGGCGGGTCTGCGGCTCGGTACCTCCACCCGCGACGTCACGGTGCCCGCGATGAACGCGAGATCCGGCGCCGAGGCGGCCCGGCGTCTGCTCGACGCGGGCCCACCGCCGGCGGCGATCTTCTGCGCCAACGACCTGCTGGCCCTGGGCCTGATGCGCGAGTTGTTGCGCGCCGGCGTGCGCATCCCGGAGGACGTCGCGGTGGTGGGCTACGACGACATCGAGTTCGCCGCGGCCTCGGCGGTCCCGCTGACCTCGATCCGCCAGCCCACCTACCGCCTCGGCCGTACCGCCGCCGAACTCCTCCTCGAAGAGGGCGAACACCCCGACACCCACACCCACCGCCAGGTGGTCTTCCGCCCGGAACTGGTGGTCCGTGAGTCGACGATCGACGGCGGCGAGGCCCGGTAGGACCCCGCCGCCGCGGTCCGCCCGGCGCGCCTCGTGGGCGCGCCGGGCGGGGTCGGTCAGTAGCTCGTCGTCACCGAGGTGCCGGCGAACGCCTGCTGTCCGTAGAGGGAGATGTAGTGGTAGCCCTCGGGCGGTGCGGTGATGGTCAGGGTCTCCGCGTTGCCCGACTGGGTGGACTTGGCGGTGTAGGCCGTGGGCGTGGCCCAGTTGTCACTGTTGTAGTAGAGGTCGGCGTTGCCGGTACCACCGGTGGTGACGATGTTCAGACGCGCGGTTCCCGCCGGGATGTAGATGTAGAACCAGGCCGTTGCGTTCGCGCCCGCCGACACCGAGGTGCGGCCGCAGTTCTTGCCCAGGACGCGGGTGTCGGGGTCGGTGCACTCGGTGGCGCCTCCGCCGCCGGTGACCGTGACGGTGTGACTGACGGTCGCGGTGGCGCCGCCGTTGTCGGTGACGGTCAGCTTCACGGTGTAGGTGCCGGCCGCGTACGTCTTGGTCGGGTTGGCCGCGGTGGAGGTGGTGCCGTCGCCGAAGTCCCAGGCGCGGGCGGCGATGGTGCCGTCGGAGTCGGTGGAGGTGTCGGTGAAGGCGACCGACGTGCCGCTGACCGCGCTGCTGAACTCGGCCGTCGGCGGGCGGTTGGTGGGTGTGCCACCGCCGCCGCACTCGCCCGCCGCGCAGGCGGCCAGCCAGGTGTACCAGTCGCTGTCGTAGCGGGTGCCGATGGTGGAGGTCAGGAAGGTGCGCGCGCCGGCCCAGTCGCCGGTGCGGTAGTAGCCGAGCAGGCGGGTGATGTCCGCCGGGTGCTTCTGCAGCATGTAGCGCACGCCGAGGTAGCCCCAGCGGTAGATGCGGGTCGTGTCGTTGGAGTAGGTGGTGTCGAAGACGGTACTCAGCGCGTAGGTGTGCTTGCCCGCCTCGGTGATCGCGGCGTCGTAGGGCAGGTTGCGGTAGGAGTAGGAGACATACTCCGCGAAGCCCTCGATCCACCAGATGGTCGGTGTGGTCACGCCCGCGTTGAAGTCGCCGAACATGTCGAACCGGCCGTCGAGGTAGTGCGTGTACTCGTGGTTGAGGTTCCAGATCTCGAACGCGGGCCGGGTCCACTCGGCCTCGTAGGCGATGAACCGCGGCTGGTTGCCGGCCGCGCTCGGGTCGCCTTCGAGGTACATGCCGCCGTTGTTGGTGTCGATGCCGAAGATGGCGCCGGCGTAGGTCTGATAGTCGGCGCTGGAGTGGAAGACCACCACCTCGATCGTGGTGTTGTGGTCGTTGGCCACCGCGCCGCTGTCCTTGACCACGCCGTGGAAGTACGAGTCCTGGTTGCGCAGGCTCGTGCAGGCGGTGGCGAGGTTGGCCTGGCTGATCTCCTGGGCCCGGATGCGGATGCTCGGGCTACAGGTGTAGTCGATGGTCAGCACCGCCGCGGTCAGCCGCGCCTGGAGGTTGCAGGTGTCGTAGTAGGCGCACTGTGCCTTGTCGTAGTAGTCGGTGCCCTCGGCCAGCGCGACCCACATCGCCGCGGTCGGCCCGGTGATCGAGGTGGCGCTCAGGTGGGCTCGCACCATCGGGCGCACCCGGGCCTGGAGGCTCGCGTACTGGAGGAAGCGGGCCAGTTCGCGGCCCGAGTTGACGGTCAGGTAGGCGCGGTCGGTGCCGAGCAGGTCGCGGTGTGCCCTCGCGAAGGCGTCGACCGCGTCGACGGTGCTCGGGTCGGACTGCACGGCGGTGACGAACTCGGGTACCTGGTGGCCGCGGAAGAGCACGGTGAAGACGTTGTTGACCGCGGCCTTCATCCACCACGACGCGTCGTACGAGCTGTTGTAGCCCGCCAACAGCCGCTTGACCACGTAGAGATAGCGGGCGTTCTCCTGGGCGCTGTCGATCAGCGTGACCGCCTCGGCCAGCGTCTCGCCGTTGGCGTCGGTGACGTCCGAGGAGTGCGAGTTGGCGAAGAAGGCGTCCAGACCGGAGCGGATCGCGGTCTTCAGCGCGGGGCCGTACGTGCCCACCGTGGTCGGGTCGTACCACTGCACGTAGTAGCCCGCGCGCAGGAACAGCACCACCTGCGGCGCGCTCGTGCTGCCGTTGCCGGGGTAGGAGCCGGCGAGGTCGCGCAGAGCGTAGGCGACCGTGGTCATCTGCTCTTCGCGGAAGATCGAGCGGGCGTCGGTCCCGGAGACGGTGAACAGGGTGTTCACGCACTCCGTCGTCGACGACTTGATCTGCGTGACCAGCGCGGCGCCGGTACGGCTCGCGAAGTCGGCGACCGAGCAACCGGCCGCGGCGGCCCGTTGGTTCGTCGCGGCCATCGACGGCCGGGCCGGTCGGGCGGCCGACGCCGGGTCGTCGTAGTCGCGCCGGGCGTTGTCGGACACGTTCGCGGACAGCGGCGGCCGGTCGGGGACCGGCAGCGGCTTCGCCTGGGTGTGCGGGGACTGGTCGGCCGAGGCGCTGGGGGGTGCGCCGAGCGGTGCGGCCACGGGGATCGGGGCCGCCGCGGTGCCGGGATCGGCGGGGGCGGCGGATCCGGGCTGGGTGAACAACCCGAAGCCCATGGCGAGTGATACGGCAACCACCGCGACGCGGCGGAGTCTTCCCTGTCGTGCCGAATGGGTCGATCGATTGGTTCGCAAAGACCGTCTCCTTGCGGAACAGAGGGCACGCGCACGCGCGCCTCCGATGAGGGGTGGTGCAACGGCATGAGCGGTTTCGTCGCCGGCCCCGTTTCGGGGAGAGAGGCGGAGCCGGCGCGTGCGTGGTACTGCTCGCTGCCTCGCCGGAAGAACCAACGGTGGCAAGGCAGTTGGTGCCGCCGTGGACCGGAAGGGGAGCGTCCGGGCCGCTGCGTGACATGTACCATGTCACAAATCACATTTTGCGTGAAGGGGTATCGAACACCGAGTGCGGCCAACGAAACGGCAGCGGGCGCAGGGGGGTTCGGGCGGGCCGATTTTGCCGGGACTTGCCGGCACCTCGCCGCTACTGGTCTAGACCTTGATTATTGGTCCAGACCTTCATTACGCTCGCCCTACTGTGTGAGCCGGACAACCCGGCTCATTGTGGGGCACAGGTTCTCCGTCGGATCCCGAAATCCAGGAGCACCCATGGCCATCGAAACCGTGTGGCGCACCAAACGCACCAAGCCCGGCAAGAGATTCGTCGCCATCTGTGCGAGCCTGCTCCTCCCGCTCGCCGCGATGGTCGGCCTGTCCGCCGCACCCGCGCAAGCCGCCGAAGGGGCCACCGCGACCTTCGCCAAAACCTCCGACTGGGGGGGCGGTTTCCAGGGGGAGTGGACGATCAAGAACACCGGTACCACCGCCGTCACGGCCTGGACCGTCGAGTGGGACTTTCCCGCCGGCACCTCCGTGGGCGCGTACTGGGACGCCTTGATCACCTCGTCCGGAACGCACTACACCGCCAAGAACCGTAACTACAACGGCTCGGTCGCGCCCGGGGCGAGCGTCAAGTTCGGCTTCGTCGGCTCCGGCCCCGGAAGTCCCAGTGGCTGCAAGATCAACGGCGGCCCCTGTGACGGCGTACCGCCGACCGACAACCCGCCGAGCGCGCCCGGTCAGCCGAGCGCGACCGCGACCACCTCGACCTCCATCTCGCTGAGCTGGGGCGCGGCCACCGACGACCACGCCGTCAAGAACTACGACGTCTACCGAGGCACTTCCGTGGTCGCCACGGTCACCGGGACCGCGTACACCGACACCGGTCTGACCGCCGACACCGCGTACACGTACAAGATCGTGGCGCGGGACAGCATCGACCAGACCGGACCCACATCGCCGACCGCCACGCTGCGCACGGCGCCCGGCGGCGGTACGGACACACCCCCGACGGCCCCCGGTACACCGACGGCGAGCAGCGTGAACGACACGTCGCTCACCCTCAACTGGACGGCGGCCACCGACGACCACGGCGTCAAGAACTACGACGTCCTGCGCGGCGGCAGCAAGATCGCCACCGTCAACGGGACTTCGTACAACGACACCGGTCTGACCGCGAACACCACCTACACGTACACCGTGGTGGCTCGCGACACCATCGACCAGACCGGCCCGGCCAGTGCGCCGCTCACCGTCAAGACCACCGGCGGCGGCACCCCGGGCGGCGAGTACTTCCGCGTCGGCTACTTCGTGCAGTGGGGCATCTACGGCCGCGCCTACACGATGAAGTCGCTGGACACCACCGGTGCCGCGGCCAAGCTCACGCACCTCAACTACTCCTTCTCCAACATCGACCCGGTCAACCTGACCTGCCTCAACGGCGTCACCAAGGCCACCACTCCGGGTCCGCAGGACCCGAACCAGGGTGACGGCGCGGGCGACTCGTGGGCGGACTACGAAAAGGGCTTCAGCGCCGGGGAATCCGTCAACGGAAGCACCGACACGTGGGACCAGCCGTTGGCCGGAAACTTCAACCAGCTCAAGCAACTCAAGGCGAAGTACCCGAAGTTGAAGGCGCTGATCTCGGTCGGCGGCTGGACGTACAGCAGGTACTTCTCCGACGTCGCCAAGACCGACGCGTCGCGGCAGAAGTTCGCCAAGTCCTGTGTGGACATGTACCTCAAGGGCAATCTGCCGGTGACCAACGGACGCGGCGGCAACGGCGTCGCGGCCGGGATCTTCGACGGCTTCGACCTCGACTGGGAGTGGCCGGGCGCCGAGGGTCACGCGGGCAACCACATCTCCGCGGACGACAAGAACAACCTGACCCTGCTGATGGCCGAGTTCCGCAAGCAGATGGACGCGTACGGCCAGACCACGGGCAAGCACTACCTGCTCACCGCGTTCACCCCCGCCGACCCCGGCAAGCTGGACGTGGGCTGGGACATCACCACGCGCGACGGCACGCCCAGCGTGTTCGACTACATGGACTACGCCAACGTGCAGGGCTACGACTTCCACGGCTCCGGCAGCGACAACAGCTGGGAACCGAACCGCACCGGGGACCAGGGCAACCTGTACCAGGACGCGGGGGACCCGTACCCGACCAAGTTCAGCGTGGAAACCACCGTCAACTACTACCTGAACCAGGGCGTGGACCCACGCAAGCTCGCCCTCGGCCTGGCCTTCTACGGCCGCGGCTGGCAGGGCGTCGCCGACGGTGGGGCGCACGGCGAATGGCAGGAGGCGCACGGCGCCGCACCGGGCCAGTTCCCGGAGGAGGCCGGCACCAGGGGCTACGCCAACCTGATGTCGTCGGTACCGAACCTGACCGTCTACCACGACGAGCAGTCGGTCTCGACCTACGGCTTCACCGGCAACAACGGCCAGTGGTGGACCTTCGACGACGCATGGTCCATCGGGAAGAAGACGGCCTGGCTCCGTTCGAAGAATCTCCTGGGCGCGATGATCTGGGAGATGAGCGGGGACACCGGGGTGTTGATGACCGCGGTCGACAACGGGCTGAAGTAACGGCCCCCTGATCGGAAGGCCGGGAGGCGGTGAGTGGCTGCCTCCCGGCCTTCCTTGTCGTCCGCCGTCGTGCGCGCCTCGTCGTGGGCGGCGCCTCCGGGCGCCGTCGCCGTCGACCCGTCAGCCGGCGTGCGGGGCGTCGGCGGCGGGGAGTTCGGGTGCGGTCCAGTCGGCCAGGATCCGCAGCGCCTCGGCGGTGGGGGAGGCCGGCTCGACGTTGTAGACGCACAAGGTCTGCTCCGTGTCGCCCGGGACCTGGAAGGACTCGTAGGCGAAGTGGAGGTCCCCGACGAGGGGATGGCGGTAGTGCTTGGCCCCATGGGTGCGGCGCAGCACCCGGTGGTCGTTCCACCATCCGCTGAACTCGGGGGATTTGAGCGTCAGTTCGCCGACCAGATCGGCGAGCCGGCGATCGTGGGGGTAGCGGCCCGCCTCGAATCGGAGCATGGCGACCGTCTCCGCGGCGAGGCGTTCCCAATCGCCGACACGCTCGCGGGCCTCGGGGTCGAGGAGGTAGTACCGGGCCAGGTTGCGCCGGGTGGCGGGCAGCGCGTCGAAGTCGGTGAGCACGGCCCTGGCGAGCCGGTTCGTGGCCAGTACGTCGGTACGTCGGCCCAGGATGAACGCCGGCACCCGGTCGAGGGTCTCCAACATCAGGTACAGCCCCGGCCGCACCCGCTGGGCGGCCCCGGCCGGCGTACGCCGGCCGGGGCGAGCGTCGGAGCCCAGCAGGTCGGTGAAGTGTTCACGCTCGGTGTCGTCGAGCCGCAGCACACGCGCGATCGCCGCCACGACCTCCGTGGAGGGGTTGTGCGCGCGCCCCTGCTCCAGGCGCGTGTAGTACTCCGTGCTCACACCGGCCAGGCGGGCCACCTCGTCCCGGCGCAGGCCGGGCACGCGGCGGACCCGGCCGTCGGCGGGCAGCCCGGCCTCCTCGGCGGTGATTCCGGCGCGTCGTGAGCGCAGGAACCCGGAGATTTCCTTGGTGCGGTCCATGGGACCAGTGTGCGCAGGTCGCCGGTGCCCAATCCGCACCGGGCCGGCCCTGTCGGTACCTGTTTCCGCAGGGCCATTCATGGCGTCCACACGGGCTCGTGGGAGTGGTGTGCTGGATGAGCGGTCGAGAGGAACCGACCGCGGCCCACTTTGCTCACCCGTGGAGGGTACGCACCATGTCCATGAACACCATGTCCCGCCCGTCGGCCCGTCGTGTCGCGGTCGTCACCGGCGCCTCCAGCGGTATCGGTGCGGCGTCCGCCGAGAAGCTGGCCGCGCTGGGTGCCCGCGTCGTCGTCCTGGCCCGGCGGGCCGATCGGCTGGCGGATCTGGTCGCCCGGATCGAGCGCGACGGCGGCAGCGCGCTGGCGATCGCCGCCGACGTGACCGACGCCGCGGCGTTGGCGGACGCCGCCGCCCGGGTGGCGGCCGAGTTCGGCGGCGCCGACCTGCTCCTGAACAACGCCGGCGTCATGCTGCCCGCCCCGATCGAGGAATTGGCGGCCGACCAGTGGAAGCAGCAGATCGACCTGAACATCACCGGGCTGATGAACACGATCGGCGCGTTCACCCCGCAGCTGATCGCGGCCGCCGCCGAGCGCGGGGTGGCCGACCTGATCAACACCTCGTCGATCGCGGCGCAGAACATCTTCCCGAATTTCGCCGTCTACTCCGGGACCAAGGCGTACGTCACCCACCTGTCCCGGCACCTGCGCACCGAGTTGGGCTCGCGGAACGTGCGGGTCTCGGCGCTCGAACCGGGCATCGTCGGCACCGAGTTGCAGAGCCACGTCACCGACCCGGGCGCGCGGGAATGGCTGGCGGGCGCCAAGGAGAGCATGGAGTGGCTCACGCCGGAGGACATCGCGGAGACCGTCGGTTTCATCGCCACGATGCCGCCGCGGGTGAACTTCCAGCAGATCACCATCATGCCCACCGGGCAGGCCGCCTGACCTGTCGTGGGGGGGGGGGGGGGGGGGGCCCCGGGCGCCCCCCGCGCGGGGGCCCGGCGGCCGGGGGGGGCCCCGCCGGGGCGCCGGGGGCGGGGGGGGGGGGCCCGGGCAACCAAGGGGC
>NZ_JBHZAE010000009.1:182292-223767 GCF_042754105.1 Embleya sp. NPDC059237
CGAGGCCCCGGGGGGGCAACTCCCCCCACACCCCCACCTGGCCCCCGGGGCCGGCCCCCGCCCCGGGCGGGCGGGGGGGGGGGGCCCCCGCCGCGCCACGAACGGGAGTACTAGCCGGCGACGATGTTCTCCGCCTGCGGGCCCTTCTGGCCCTGGGTGACGTCGAACGTCACCTTCTGGCCCTCCTGCAGCTCGCGGTAGCCGCTGCCGGAGATGTTGGAGTAGTGGGCGAAGACGTCGGGGCCGCCACCGTCCTGCTCGATGAAGCCGAAGCCCTTCTCACTGTTGAACCACTTCACGGTGCCACTGGCCACGCCGAACTCCTCGTTCAGAAAAATGGAACCGTGCCGCGCAAGATGCGGGCCCGGAGGTGCTCACCGGACCCGAAGCGGCTGTGCACAGCAAAATCGCCCGTGATCGCGATCACGGGCGAACGAACTTCGGGCCACGACTACTTGGGAACCGAAGGTACCCGAGCCCGCCCTCCCGCGCCACGCACCCACCCGAACTCGCCCCCGACGGCCGGACATCGCCCACCCGAAAGCGGGGCCGATCGGCGCCCCGGGGCCGCGCCCGCTATCGGATGGCGGCCCCCGGCTCCGGCGGCGTGGCCTCGCGCAGCGCCCGCTTGAGGATCTTGCCGGTGGGGCCCAGTGGGAGGGTGGGCATCGGGTGGAAGACGCGGGGGTACTTGTGCCGGCCGAGGTGTTCGCGGGACCAGGCGATCAGGTCCTCGGGGGTGGGCGGCTCGGTGCCGGGCGCGGCGGGGCGCAGGACGACGGCCGCGTGGATCTCCTCGCCGAGCGCCTCGTGCGCGGTGCCGTAGACCGCGACCTGGGCGATCGCGGGGTGTCGGGCCAGGACCTCCTCGACCTCGCGCGGGTAGACGTTGTACCCGCCGCGGATGACCAGGTCCTTCTTGCGGTCCACGATGCTCAGGAAGCCGTCGTCGTCGACCGCGCCGAGGTCGCCGGTGCGGAACCAGCCGTCCACGATCGCGGCGGCGGTCGCGTCCGGGTCGTCGAGGTAGCCGGCGAACACGTTGTGGCCCCGGACCACCACCTCGCCGACCGCCCCGGCGGGCAGCAGTTCGATGCGCTCGTCCACCTCGGCGGCGGCGATCGCGATCTCCACCCCGCGAATCGCGTGGCCGACCGTGCCGGGCCGGCGCCCGAGCAGGCGCTGGTTGAACGTGGCCGCCGGAGACGTCTCGGTCAGCCCGTACCCCTCGAACACCCGTGTGCCGAACGTGGCCTCGAAGCGCTCCAGACCGGCGACGGGCAGTGCGGCGCCGCCGGACACGGCCAACCGCAGCGTCGGTGCGCTCGCGCCGGATGCCTGTGCCGCCTCGGTGAGCGCGTGGAACATCGTCGGTACACCCATGAACACGCTCACCCCCTCCGCGGCCATCAGTTCCAGCGCGGCGGCGGCCTCGAAGCGCGGCATCAGGACCAGCGTCGCTCCGGCGCGCAGCGCGGCGTTCATCGCGCAGGTCTGGCCGTAGCTGTGGAACAGTGGAAGGCAGCCCAACACCACGTCCTCGGGCACCAGTTCGTGCAGGTCCTGGGCACAGACCGTGGCGTTGAGCACGATGTTGAGGTGGGTCAGCCGGGCGCCCTTGGGTCGGCCGGTGGTGCCGCTGGTGTACAGGATGGCCGCGATGTCGTCGGCCGCGGTCGGGTGCGCGGCGGTCAGCGGCGCGCCGGGGTGTTCGTGGTCGGCGGCCAGCATCGGTATCCCGGCCGCGTCGGCGGCGGCCCGCGCGGTCGGCCACAACGCGCCGCCGCTGATCGCGAGCACCGATCCGCTGTGCCGCAGCACGAATTCGACCTCCTCGGCGACCAGCAGCCCGTGCACCGGCACGACGGTGGCACCTGCCGCGATCACCGCGTGGTAGACGCGGGGGAACGCCGCGATGTTGGGCAACATCACCGCGACCCGGTCACCGGGCCGCACGCCCCGTTCGCGCAGCGCGGCGGCGTAGCGCAGCACGTCGGCCCACAGGTCGCGATAGGTGATCCGGGTGTCGCCCTCGACCACGGCGGTGCGGTCGGGCAAGCGCAGCGCGGTGTCGCTCAGCAGAGCGGCCACGCCGAGGTGTTGGTGCACGAAGGACTCCAAGAGTAGGCGGCGGGGGCCGAGGGGCAGGCCGGAGGAGGCCGCCGCTCGGGTGGGGGCGCGGCCGGACGCGGACACCGTGCCGATGTTTCGTTACGCGTATTGTTAAGTTGGCGCCATGGAATCGTCAATGCCGCGCCCGCCGCGACGGTGCGGCGGGCTTACACCGGTAGCGTGGCCAGGTCCGCGTCGAAGGTGCCGGCGGGCCGGTCGGCGACGGTGCCGTCGGGGGCCACGAGCCGCACCGGGACCGGGGACTCGACATGCACGCGGGTGCCCTCCACCGCGACGTGGACGAGGCCGTACGGGGTGGGGACCGCGCCCCTGGCCCATTCCAGGTCGCCCAGGCGCGGGGCGACCCGGACCCTCGTGTAGCCGGGCTCGGCGGGGGTGATCCCGAGGGTGTACACGAGCAGATCGCGAGTGGGGGTGGCCGACCAGCCGTGGCAGTAGCTGCCGCCCTCCCAGGTCTCCCGCCACGCGGTGGGGCCCGAGGCGAGCAGGCGCCGCCAGTCGCGGCACAGGTCGGCGATGGTGTCGGCGGCGCCGAGCCGGGCCAGCGCGTCGTGCACGACGTAGCGGAAGAAGGGCTGTGCGCCGACCACTCGGTGCCGCGCGTCCCACGTCACGGCGGGCGGGGTGAAACGGGCCACCTCATGCCCGGTGGGTGCGCCGTCCGCGTCCCCGCCGTGCGCGGCGACCGGTGCCAGGGTGAACATCACGTCCCGTGCGAGCAGGAACCTCCGCACCCGATCCGCGCGTTCGGCCGGCACCAGGTCGGCGCAGACCGCCGCCGCGGTGGTGTGCTCGCTCATCGCGGGCCGCACCACGTCCTCCACCGCGTGATCCCGGTAGCCGCCCCGCTCCTCGTCCCAGAACACCTCGAAGCCGACCCGCACCGCGTCGTGCAACTCCCGCGCCCGGGCGGCCCGGTTGGCGTCACCCAACCAATGCGCCATCTCCGCGAAGTCGCCCAGCGCACGCGCCCACAGTGCGTTCAGCGCCGCACTGGTGCCCTCGACCTGCACCGGGGACCAGTCGATCAGCACCCAACCGGTCACGTCGTGCACCAGGCCGTCGGCGCCGAGGAAGGCGGTGAACCAGTCGAGCACGGTTTCGGCGGCGGGCAACAGCCGGGCGATCAGCGCCCGATCGCCCGTGTAGCGGTGGAGGTTGTACACCGAACGCACCCAGTGCAGCGACCAGTCGGGGATGCTGACCAGCTCCGGATCACCGCCGTCGCCGGCGGCCACCATCGGCAACAGGCCGTCGCCGCGCGGAGTCGCGGTGAGCACGGGTTGGTGCCGGGCCAGGCTCCAGTCGGGGTTGGTGACCAGGTCGACCGACTGGTGCACCACCGCGTCGCCGGTCCAGGCCCGCTGCTCCCGGCTGGGGCAGTCGATGTAGGCGTCGTGCGCGGTCAGGTCCACGGTGCGCAGGCCCACCCGGTGGATACGGTCCAACAGCGGGTCGGAGCAGGCGAAGTACGGCCCGGCCGGGCGCGGCCGCAGCCGCTCCAGCACGGCGGGCGCGAGCCGCACCGGCCCGGTGGCGTCCACCACGAGGACCAGGTAGCGGCCCCCGGCCGGGTCGCCGAGCCGGAACCGCTCGCCCGCCTGGTCCCCGCGCGCGGTGTAGGCGAAGCACGCGGCACCGGCCAGCGCGGCCGGGGTGGGCGATTCGGCGAGCGCGCCGAACACCACGGTCCCCGGGGCCGCTTCGAGGTCGAGGCGCACCGTGCCGCTGACCATGCGGCCCAGATCGGCGATCACCAGTCGGCGGCCGGCGGGCAGCGCGAGGGTGGACGAGGGGGCGTCGCCGGTCGGGTCGGGGACGGCGTCCGGGCGGGCCTCGGGCCGGATCGTGATGAGCGCGCCGAGCAGCGCGGCGTGTACGTCGGCGGACGCCAACGGGCCCTCGGGGCGCGGCACGACGGGCAGCGGCGCGGAGTCGAACGCGGCCGGTGTGCGGGTGGCGCCGCCGAGTGCCGGCAGCGGGTTCGGCAGCAGCGCGCCGTACGGTTCGGCCGGTGGCCGGGTGGCGCCGGTGCTGCCGACGTGGGCCGCGGCCAACACCGTCGCGGCGTCCCAGAGTTCGTCGTCGAAATCCGGATGGGTCCAGGCCGGGTCCAGCCGGCGCGCATCCAGGATCTCCGGGATCTGCGGGGACACCGTGGACTGCGGGGCACACGGCGTCCAGGCGTCGGCCACCCGGCAGCGCCAGGCGGCGTCGGTACCGATCCAACGCTCCGCGCCGAGGTCGAACTCGGCGACCAGCGCGCCGCCACCGAGGCTGTACGTGGTCGGCGAGGGCACCCACCATGCCGTGCGGTGGCCGTAGAACCGGGCCAGCACCGCGATCACGTTGTGGCCGGGGCGCAGCACCGCCGCCGCGTCGCCGAAGTCGTGGTACAGCCGCCGGCCGCCGTGCCGGATCGGGCCGCGGGCGAGTTCGACGCCGTTGACGTAGAGCACATGTCGCGAATCCGAGCTGATCCGGAACGGCGCGTGGTCGGGCACCTCGGCCAGCTCGAACGTGCGCCGGAACAACACGCGGCGGTCGAACCGCTCGGGATCGAGCGAGCCGTTCATCGGATTCTCCCGGGACGGTGCGCCCACCGCGGTGTGCTCGGCCCAAACCCACTGACCCCGCCATCGACGGTTCGCGAACGTCTCTCGCATGGTGCGTGTCCTTCCGCTCGGCGGCACACACCATAACCACGTTTTTTACTAACCACTAGATAAAACTGCTAGCCTGCGTTCCGTGACCCCGACAACACGCGAAGACGACGACCCGAAGCGGTCCCTCCGCCCGACCCGGCAACCCCGCAGGGGCCCGGGCCGCAGCGAGCGCGGCGCCCGTCGACGCGAGGAACTGGTTACCATCGCCAGTGAGTTGTTCGCGCGCAGCGGCTTCCGGGGCACGGGCCTCGCGGAGGTGGCGGCCCGCGCCGGGATCACCCAACCGGCGCTGCTCTACTACTTCGGCAGCAAGGAGGGCCTGCTCCAGGCGGTGATCGAGCACCGCGGCGCGCAGAGCATCGAGTTCGCCCAGGAGTCGGTGGCCATCGGCGGGCTGCGGGCGATCCGGGAGATGCCCGCCTCGGCACACCGCAACGCGCGCGAACCGGGCCTCGCGCGCCTGCTCGCGGTGTTGACCATGGAGAACCTGGACCCGCAGGATCCCGCCCACGACTACTTCGTACAGCGCTACCGGCGGCTGCGCGAGTTGATCGCGCGGATCATCACCGACGCCCAGGCGACCGGCGAGATCCGCGCCGAGGTCGACCCGGGCCTCAAGGCCGCCGAACTGCTCGCCACCATGGACGGCCTGCAGATGCAGTGGCTCCTCGACCCGGGCGAGGTCGACCTGGTCACCGCCATCGAGTCCTACGCCCTGACCCTGATCCGCGACCTGGCCGCCGACCCGGCGGCCTACGCGACCACCGTCACGGGCGAGACCACCGGCCACGAGTGACACCGGGCCGGGCGGGGTCGGGCGCACCAGCCGCCCGACCCCGCCGCAAGCGGTGGCGTTAGGGGCACTTCACCCCGATCGCCTTGGCGGCGAGGCTCAACGGGCCGTTGGCTCCGGTGAGTTCGGTGTTCTCCTCGATCGTCGCGGACGCCGCCTCCACGTCGCCGTTGTTGAACTGCTCGGTCATCGTGGCGACATACGCGGCCTGCCGTTTGTACAGGTCCCACCACGCCTTGACGTCGGCGTCGACACGACCCGGCTTCGGCAGCCCGTCGAGCTTGTCCATCAGCGCCCCGAGCGACAGGTCCAGGGCCCGGAAGCGCTGTTGCAGCGCGGCGACGTCCGTGGTCTCGGTGGAGGCCGCCACGTCGACGTCGTTGAGCTTGTCGGCGATGTTGTCGTACGACTCCGCGCAGGTGCGGTTGATGTCCTTGAGGTACGACGCCCGGCTGACCGCCGTGCCCTTGTCGGAGAAGTCGAAGGGGCCGATGTTCATCGCGATCAGCACACTGACGACCGTCGCCACCGTGCCGACCAGGGTCAGGACCATCATCCACCGGCCGCCGCCCCCACCCGCTCGGGGCGGTGGGGCGGACGGGTGGAGCGGCATCGGCGGATACGGCGCGCCGTGGTTCGGCGGTCCGTACGGGTTGAGCGGTGCCGGTGGTGTCCGGCGCACGTGGAAATCCATCTCGGTGGGTGTTCCGGTTCCGTCGTCCGTCTCCTCGATGCCGGCTCAGCGGGTGATGGTGCTCTTGCCGAAGGTCAGCCCCAGGCCCGCGACCACCAGCCAGAACGGCATCGTCAGCGCGGGCATCCCGGGTACCGACATCACCGTCATCGCGACGGTCGGCGCACCCGCGGCAAGCACCGAGACCCAGCCGATCCACCGCGAGACGGTACGCTCCCGCAGCGCCATCCAGGCGATCGCGAACGCGGCCACCAGCACGCCCAGCCAGCCGATCCACGCCCCGAAGTCGTTGAGCACGTAGTACACATAGCGAGCTGTTTGATCGAACTGCTCGTCCTCCGGGCCGCCTTCGCCGTAGATGCCCATCGCCCCGCGCCACCCGTAGCCGAGGGTCAGCGCCGCCGCCGAGGCACCCAGGCCCGCCGACACCACCCGTGCCGCCGTGTTCCCGGGCACGCGCGGCTCCACGTGCCGCCGCCAGGCCGCGGCGAGCACGATCAGCAGGGCGACCACGACATACCCGACGGCGAAGCCGATCCGGGCCTTGACCACGCTCACGTCGTCGACCCGGGCGAGCGTCATGCCGCCGTCGGCCTCCGCCACGTGCACGTCCATCACGATCGTCGCGAACGCTCCCAGCACACCGGCCGCCACCGCGAGCAGCGGCCAGTGGGTTCGATGGCGCGCCGGGGCCTCCCCGACCTCGACGCGCCCGCCGACCGGGCTCACATCCGAATACCTCATGTCTCCCCCTCCACATGTCGCCGCCCCGCGTCGCCGTTCCCCCGGCGGCCGCACGTCCCCCATCGGGTGGCGCGTATCGGACTCCCTGCCCGTGCGGCATCGCCAGACTGGCGGGCCCGCAGTCCCGGGTTCCAGGGACATCGACACCGTCTGTCCGGGATCCCCACGGCGGGACGGGGTATGCCGCGACGCGGTACGGCAGCATGGGCGCGGTGACCACCCAGCCCGTTCCGCCACCGCTCGGCGCGTGTCCGCCGGACCGGCGCCCGCCCGCGCGCGTGCCCGCCTGGATCCGCGCGCT
Organism: Embleya sp. NPDC059237; assembly: GCF_042754105.1. NCBI lineage: Bacteria > Bacillati > Actinomycetota > Actinomycetes > Kitasatosporales > Streptomycetaceae > Embleya > Embleya sp. NPDC059237. Next base: position 189,624 of record NZ_JBHZAE010000009.1, read on the forward strand.
GCTGCTGCGCATCCCCGAGTCCCGCCTGATCGTGTTCGCGGGCGTGTCGGCCACCGTCGGCATCGCGACGACCGCGGCGTACGTACCCGCCTACCACTGGGTCGCGGAGCGCACCGAGTTGCGCCCGATGTCGTGGGGCGACGTCGTGCTCGGATCGGCGTGGCCGCTGATCGGCGCGCTGATCGTGCGCGGGCGACCGCGCAATCCGGTGGGCTGGCTGCTCCTGGTACCCGCGACGCTGGGCCCGTATCTGCTGCTGTCGTTGTACGCGGTCTCCTCCGCGCGGATCAGCGCCGACCCGCTGCCGGGCGCGGATTTCGCGGCGTGGGTCGGCGCGTGGGGATTCGCCCAGTACTTCGTGGTGGTGCCGCTGCTGCTGATGGTCTTCCCCGACGGATACCTGACCGGTCCCCGGTGGCGGTTCCCGGCGTACGGGATCTGCGTCGTGGCGGCGATCGCGCTGTTCGGGGCGATGTTCCGGGACGGGTCGATCGACATCAGCGAGGACGTGCACAATCCGTGGGCCGTTCCCGGCGCGTGGTGGCTGGGATACCTCACGCTCGTCGGCGCGTTCGCGACCCTCGGCCCGGGACTGGTGACCGCGGTGGTGTCCCTGGTCGTGCGCACGCGCCGGGCGGTCGGAGTCCAGCGCATCCAACTCCAGTGGTTGCTGCTCGGCGGCCTGATGCTCGGCGCGAACATGCTGCTCGCGCTCGTGGTACCCGACCCCGGGCAGGACCTGTTCTTCGCCGTCGGGTTGCTCAGCCCGCCGGTCGGGATCGCCGTCGCGATGTTGCGACACCGGCTGTTCGACGTGGTCCTGGTGCTCAACCGCACCATCGTCTACGTCGTCCTTACGGCGGTGCTGGTCGGCGTCTACACGGCGCTGGTGCTGGGCGTGGGTCGCGTCGCGCCGACCTCGACGAGCGGGATCCTGGCGGTGGCGGTGGTCGCGCTGCTCGCCGCGACGGGGCGCAGCGCCGTGCAGGTGGCGGTGGACCGCTGGTTGTTCGGACACCGGCACGATCCCTACGCCGTGCTTGCCCGGGTGGGCCGGCAGGTGGCGCCGGCGTCGGAGCCCGACGAGGCGCTGCAACGTCTGGTGGACGCGCTGCGCCGCGCGCTGCGACTGCCGTACGCGGCGTTCCACAGCCATCTCCCGCAGCACGGCGCCGCGTTGCGGGTGGAGAGCGGCTGTCCGGTGGCCCGTTGGCGGGCCGTTCCGGCGAGTTCGTTGGGCCGGGACATGGGTGAACTGCGCGTCGGCCTGCGGCCGGGCGGCGAGCGCTGGACGCCCGAGGAATACGCCGCGATCGAGGAGGTCGCCGCCCGGGCGGCGACGTTGGCGTACGCGGCGGGACTGGTCACCGACGTGGCCCGCAGCCGCGCCCGGATCGTGGTCGCGCGCGAGGAGGAGCGCCGCCGCCTGCGGGCGGACCTGCACGATGGCGTGGGCCCGGCGCTCGCCGGCGCCGCGCACCAACTCGACGCGCTGGCCCGGCGAATCGCCGCGGCGGGAGAGCCGGACCTGGCCGATCGGGCCCGAGGGGTGCGCGATCGACTGCGCCAGACGGTGACCGACCTGCGCTCGGTGGTGCACGGGCTGCGTCCGCCCATCCTCGACCAACTCGGCCTCGCGGGAGCCCTGCGCGACGTGGTCGCCGGCTACGAGACGCCGCGCTGCGCGGTCGAACTCGGCCCAGGACTGGACGAGTTGCCCGCGGCGGTGGAGGTCGCGGCCTACGCGATAGCCGCCGAGGCCGTCTCGAACGCGGTGCGGCACAGCGCCGCGAGCGAACTGCGCCTGTCGGCCGCGGTGGTGGACGCGAAGCTCCGGTTGGAGATACGCGACAATGGCCGCGGCCTGCCCGCGCACCCGGCCGCCGGGGTGGGCCTGCGCAGCATGGGTGAACGCGCGGACGAGGTCGGCGGCCGCATGGAGATCCTGCCCGCGCCGGGCGGCGGGGTGGTCGTACGGGCGAGCCTGCCCGACGGGTCGGAGAGGTCGTAGTGGACACATCGGTAAGCGTGCTCGTCGTCGACGACCACCCGGTCTTTCGGGCCGGCATGGTCGCGGTGTTGGAGGACCTGGCCGACCTCGACGTCGTCGGTCAGGCCGGTGACGGGGCCGAGGCGCTGGCCGAGGTGGCGGCGCTGCGGCCGGACGTGGTGCTGATGGACCTGCGGATGCCGGGCGTCGGCGGGCTGGAGGCGACGGCGCGGATCACCACGACCCATCCGGACACGGCGGTGATCGTGCTGACCATGGACGAGGACGAGGACACGGTCTTCGCGGCGCTGCGGGCCGGTGCGCGTGGCTACCTCCTCAAGGAGGCGGACGGGGACGACATCCGCCGCGCGATCCTGGGCGTGGCGCGCGGCGAGGCCGTCTTCGGCCCGCGTGTCGCCCGGCGGGTGTTGTCGTTCTTCGCGTCGGCACCCGCGCACGCACGCGGCGCGGTGCCGTTCCCGCAGTTGACCGACCGCGAGCGGGAGGTCCTCGACCTGCTCGCGCAGGGGTTGGACAACGCGTCGATCGCGCGGCGGTTGATCCTGTCGGAGAAGACCGTCCGCAATCGGGTGAGCGACGTGCTGACCAAGCTGCGCGCCCGCAGCCGCGCGGAGGCGGTGGCCATCGCCCGCGACGCGGGGTTGGGCGGTTGAGGGCACACATCGCGGGCCCCCGGCGGCCCGCACGCGCACGGGTCGGGTCGTCCCCCCATCCGGGGGTCGACCCGACCCGTGCGGTCACGCCGTGGGCCATCGGGCCGCTCGCCCGACTACTCGCCGTTGTACGCCTTGCGGATCGCGGCGATGTCCAGGCGCTTCATGGTGTACATGGCACTGGTGGCCCGGGTCGCCTTCGCGCCGTCCGGGTCGCCGATCATGTCCATCACCTCGGTCGGCACGACCTGCCAGGACAGGCCGAACCGGTCCTTGAGCCAGCCACAGGGGCCCTCCTCGCCGCCGTCGGCGGTGAGCAGGCCCCAGTAGTGGTCGACCTCGTCCTGGTCGGCGCAGTGGATCTGGAACGAGACGGCCTCGTTGAACTTGAACTGGGGCCCGCCGTTGAGCGCGACGAACTTCTGTCCGTTGATCTCGAACTCGACCACGAGCACCTGGCCGGCCTGGTCCGGGTTGGCCTCGTTGTAGTAGCCGACGCGGCCCTGCTTGCCGTCCTTGAACACGGACAGGTAGAAGTTCGCGGCCTCCTCGGCCTGGCCGTCGAACCACAGGCAGGTAGTGAATCCCTGGGCGGGCATGGAAACCTCCGGTACTCCGTAGTGGACGCTCTCACCAGTACCGACCCGTCCCGACGCACAAACTCATCGGTGTCGGGCGCAGGACTTCCACTTCGGGTCCGGAGGTGTCCGATCAGCCCTTGCGCGCGGCGTCCAGCACGTCGCGGATGCCGTCGGCGGAGGTCACCCGGCGGGCGTATTCCGGTTGGCGCAGCGCGCCGCCCATGTACGGGTGCGGGTTGCGGTGCGTGGCGGGGCTCTCCAGGATCGCGCCCGCCGCGAAGTGCACCTCGCGCGCGCCGGTGGCGGCCAGCACCCGGTCGATGTTGCGCGCGGTGATGCCGCCACCGGGCATCACCACGATCCGACCGGCCGCCTGGGTGACCAGGCGGGCGATCAGCGGCGCGCCCTCCAGCACGCTGCTGTCCTGCCCCGAGGTCAACACCCGGTCGATGCCCAGCTCGATCAGCTCCTCCAGCGCCGCGTGCGGGTCGCGGGTCATGTCGAAGGCGCGGTGGAAGGTGACCGACAGGTCGCCGGCCGCGGCCAGCAACGCCTCGATCACCGGACGGTCCAGGTCGCCCTCGGGGGTCAGCGCGCCGATCACCACACCCTGTGCGCCGGCGGCCCGGATCGCCTCGACGTCCCGACGCATCGCGGCGGCCTCGTACTCGTCGTAGACGAAGTCGCCCCCGCGCGGACGCACGATCACATGGACCCGGATCGCCTCGACGGCGGCCAGGGTGGTCTCGATCAGGCCCAGGCTCGGCGTGATGCCGCCTTCGAACAGGTCCGCGCACAGCTCGACGCGCTGCGCGCCCACACGTTCCGCGGCGAGCGCGCCCGGCACGTCGTCGATGCAGATCTCGAAGGCGGGCGCGGGGGTGGGGCCGGCGTTGACGGTCATGACGCGAACTCCTGATGGTGCGAAGGGTTGTTCGGAGGGGGTGGGGTGGTGACGGGGATCGGTGCCGCACCGGGTGGGACGTGCGGTGCTCTACGCCAGGTGGGACGTCACGCGGACCTCGCCGACCGGAAGGCCGCCGCCCAGGACCGGCACGGTGGTCCATTCGTGGGCGGCCGAGACGTCCACGCCGAGTGTGTGCAGCGCGGCCAGCGCCAGTGCGGTGGTGGCCCGGGGGCTGCCGTCGATCACCTTGACCGCGACCGCGTGTCCGGCGGTGGTCGCCGCCACGAACACGCCCTCGGCGCCGCCCTTGACCAGGACGCCCGGGAGCAGCCGCATCACCTCGGTGTTGGCCTGCCCGTCCCCGCCCACGTACGCCGGGTGTTCGCGCATCGCCTTGGCCACCACGCGCCCGGGCCCGGTGGTCGCGGTGGCCAACGCGCGTACGCCCCGGGCGAGTCCGGTCAGGGTCATCGCGAACACCGGTGCGCCGCAGCCGTCCACGGCGGTGTGCGCGACCGACTCGCCGGCCAGTTCCTCGATGCCCTCGCGGACCAGCACCTGCAGCGGATGCCCCGGGTCGAGGTAGCCCTCGGTCGGCCACCCCGACGCGACGCAGGCCGCCAGCATCGCGGCGTGCTTGCCCGAGCAGTTCATCCGCTCGCGGGTGTTCTCCTCGCCGCGCGCGATCATCTCCCGGTACGTGTCCTCGTTCTCCGGGCGGTCGGGCGGACACCCCAGCGCGTCGAAGGTCAGCCCCGAGCGGGTCAGGATGTCCTCGACCGCGTCCACGTGGAAGTCCTGCCCGGTGTGGCTGCCCGCCGCGATCGCCACGTGCGCCCCGGACAGCGGCGCGCCCGCGCGCAGGCAGGCCAGCGCCTGGAACGGCTTGGCCGAGGAGCGCGGTACCACCGGCTCGTTCGGCACGCCCAGTTCGAGCGCCGGCCGGCCGTCCGGAGCGAGTGCGACCAGGCTGCCGAAGTGCCGGCTCTCCACGAACCCGGACCGCACCACCTCGGCGAGTTCGGCGTAGCGCGTGGTCGATTCGTGGGGCACGGTGTCCTCCGGTCGCATGGGGTCCTCCGGGATGGGCCGATCGGTGCGGCCGTCGAACAGGGAAGTTGTCACGAGGGTCGGCTCGTTGCCGTCACAGCGGTTGGTCGGCCGCCGCCTTGGCCCGGACCAGTGTGCGCAGCCGGCGTCGGCCGACGGAGCGGAAACCCTGCCGGGCCTCCAGGGTGCGGGCCAGCTTGGACAACGACGCGTTGAGCACGATGTAGACCAGCGCGATGATGATGTAGGTCTGGATCAGCAGCCGGTTGTAGGTGGCCAACACGCGCCCGCTGTACAGCAGTTCCGAATAGCTGACGATGAAGCCGAGCGAGGTGTCCTTGAGCAGCCCGACGGACTGGCTGACCAGCGACGGCAACAACCGGCGCACCGCCTGCGGCAGCACGATCAGCCGCATCGTCTGAGCGTCGGTCAGCCCGACGGCGAGCCCCGCCTCGCGCTGCCCACGATCCAGGGACAGGATGCCCGCCCGGAAGATCTCCGCGAACACCGCCGACGCGGACACCGAGAGCGGCAGGACCAACTTCCAGAACAGCGGCAGGTCCACGCCGTAGTGCGGCAGCCCGAACAGCACCAGGTAGACCAGGAGCAGCACCGGAACCGTGCGCATCACCTCGATGTACACGGTGGCCGACCAGCGCAGCGCCCGCTGCCGGGACAACCGGCCCAGGGCGAGCACGATGCCGCCGACCACGGACAGCGCGGTGGCCACGGCGGCGGCCCGGACGGTGGCCCACAACCCTTCCAGCAGATACCGCCACATCGGCCAGGTGGTGTACGGCCGCCACTTGTCCGCGTCCAACTGGCCGTGATCGGCGAACCGCTTCACGGCCACGGCGAGCAGCGCGGCCACCGCGACGCCGACCACGATCGTGGCGATCCGCATCCGGCGCCGCGCGATCGGGCCGGGTTCGTCGAACAACACTCGGGACGCGCTCATCGAACGATCGCCACCTTCCGCTCGATCATGCCGGTGACGATCCCCGCCGTGGCGCAGATGAGCATGTAGCCGATGCCCGCACCGACGAACACGGGGATGGGTTGCGCCTCCATGAGGTTGACCCGGTTGGCGGCGGAGGTCAGTTCCACCACGCCGACGGCGGCGGCGAGCGAGGTGTTCATGGTCAGCGCGATGAAGATGTTGCCGATCGGCTGCACCACGCCGCGCAGCGCCTGCGGCAGGATCACGAGCCGCAACGACTGACCGAACGTCAGCCCCAGGGCCCGGGCCGCCTCGGCCTGGCCGATCGAGACCGTGTTGATCCCCGAGCGCACCGCCTCGGCGATGTAGGCCGCCTCGTAGAGCGCGATCACGATCACCGCCGTGGTGAACAGCGGGAAGATCACCCCGACTTCGGGCAGGCCGAAGACGAACAGCACGAGCAGGACCAGGAGCGGGGTGTTCTGGAAGGTCTCCACGTACACGGTGCCCACGCCGCGCAGGGCGGCGACGGGGGACACCCGCATGGCGGCCACCACGACGCCGATCAGCAGCGCGCCGAGGAAGGAGAGCGCGGTGAGTTCGAGCGTGGTGACGATGCCGTCGGTGAAGGCGGAGAGATGTCGCAGCACGACATCCATCGGCGAGGACCTTTCGCGAGGGGGTGGGCGGGGACGAGTCCGGGCGAAGCTCGGCGAGCGGGGGCTCGGCGGGGGCGTACGGCGGGCCGGGCCCGGGCCGCGGGCTCCGGCGCGAGGGCTGCGGAGGGCTGCGGGGGCCGGGAAGCCGGGAAAGCCGGGAAGGCCGGGAGGGTCGGGAGGGCGGCACGCCCTCCCGACCCCGGGGCTCAGGAGCCGGGGACGCCGCCGATCGCGGGCGGCGTCGGCGGGTTGCCCTCGACGACCGTGCCGAGCGTCTGCTTCCAGACCGTCTGCCACGAACCGTCCTGGCCGATCTTGCGCAGCCAGTCGTTGACGAACGTCTTGAACGCAGCGTCGTCCTTCTTCAGGCCGATGCCGTACGGGTCGGAGGTGAACGGCTCGCCCACGACGGTGGTGTCGGGGTTCTGCTTCACGTCGGCCACCAGCAACGCCTGGTCCTGCACGTACGCGTCGCCCCGGCCCTGGCGCAGCGCCGTCACGCACTCGGGGTCGCTGCCGAAGGTGACCACCTTCGCGTCCGGCGCGACCTGCTTGATCGCGGCGATCGCGGGCGTGTTGGCGCCGGCGATCACGGTCTTCCCGTTCAGGTCGGCGGGCGTCTTGATCCCGCTCGCGCCCTTCTTGGTCAGGATGGCCTGGCCGGAGGAGTAGTACGGGCCCGCGAAGGCGACCTGCTCGGCCCGCTTCGGGGTGATCGTGTACGTCTGGAAGACCACGTCGACGGTGCCGTTCTGCAGCAGCGCCTCACGGGTCTCGGTGGCCGAACTGACGATCTTCACCTCGGGCTTGCCGATGATGTACTTGGCCAGCAGCCGGCCCATCTCGGCGTCGAACCCGTCGGTCTTGCCGGATATCGGGTTGAGCTGCGACCACAGCGGCGCGTCCTGGGAGCCGCCGACGATCAGGTAGCCGCGCTCCTTGATCTTGGCCATCGTGGAGCCGGGCAGGATGGCGGCGTCGGGCGCGCCCTCGGCCTTCTTGGCGACGTCCTCGCCGGCCGGCTTGCCGCCGGGGACGGCGTCGGACGAGGAGTCGCTGGAACACGCGGCCAGCACGCTCAGGGACAACGCGGCCAAAACGGCCGGAACGGCGGTACGCAGCCGACGCGATGACGCGCCGGAGCGCGGGCGACGCAGGGGGAAGCCGGACATCGGGGCCTTCCTTTGCAGCTAGGCAGGGGTACAGAGGGGACGGGACGGACGGGCCCGGCGGAGTGCGGGCGTCAGTGGCTGAGCACCTTGGACAGGAAGTCGCGGGCGCGGTCGGTGGTGGGGGCGGTGAAGAAGGTGTCGGGCGTGCCGACCTCGACGATCTGACCGTCCGCCATGAACACGACGCGGTCGGCGGCCCGGCGGGCGAAGCCCATCTCGTGCGTGACCACGACCATGGTCATGCCCTCGCGGGCCAGGTCGACCATGACGTCCAGGACCTCGTTGACCATCTCCGGGTCCAGCGCGCTGGTCGGTTCGTCGAACAACATCACCTTGGGCTGCATGGCCAGCGCCCGGGCGATGGCGGCCCGCTGCTGCTGACCGCCGGAGAGCTGGGCCGGGTAGTGGTCGGCCTTGTCGGCGATGCCGACCCGGTCCAGCAACTCCCGGGCCCGGCGCTCCGCGTCGGCGGCGGACAGACCCTTGACCCGGGTCGGGCCGAGGGTGACGTTCTGTAGCACGGTCTTGTGCGCGAACAGGTTGAACTGCTGGAAGACCATGCCCACTTCGGTGCGCAGCCGGGCCAGGGCCCGACCCTCGGCGGGCAGTTCCTCGCCGTCCAGCAGGACCACACCCGAGTCGACGTTCTCCAGCCGGTTCAGGCAGCGGCACAGCGTCGATTTGCCCGCGCCCGACGGGCCGATCAGTACGACGACTTCGCCGGCCGCGACGGTCAGGTCCACGTCGGTCAGCACGCGGACCGCGCCGAACGACTTGTTGATGGCCCGCGCCTCGACCATGGGCGTCACTACGGCGGAAGAAGGCGACGCGGGCTTCATCAACGCTCCATCTTTGTTCGGAATCGAAGTTTCAGGTGACAGTAGAAGCGAAATTCGAATAAAGTCAATGCCTTGCTGGTTATTACGGGGTGTGCTATTCCTGTCACTGCCGTACCGCAGCAGGTGTGCCTCGAACGGGAGTGGAACGTTGGGTGGAAGCGCGGGTGACCTGGTGCGACTGGTGGCCAAGGGGCACGGTCGATCCCGGGCGGAACTCGCCCGGTTGAGCGGCATGGCACCGTCGAGCGTGTCGCTGCGCGTCGAGGAGCTGATAGAGGCCGGCCTGCTCCGCGAGGACGGCGAGGGCGCCTCCCGAGGCGGGCGCCGACCCCGACAGTTGCGCCTGCACGAGAACGCGGGCGTCGTCGTCGCCGTCGACGTCGGCACCCACCACGTGCGCATGGCGGTGCTCGACCTGGCCGGCCGGGTGCTCCTGGAACACGAACTCCCGGGCGAGATCGCCGAAGGCCCCGAGCGGGTGATCGAACGACTCCTGGACAACCTGCGCATGACGCTGCGTCAGGCCGAGGTCGAGCACCTGCCGCTGCTCGGCGTCGGCATCGGCATGCCCGGACCCGTCGACCCCGGCGAGGCCAAGGTGGTCGCCCCGTCCCGGATGCCCGGCTGGAACGACTTCCCGATCGGCCGCCGGATGAGCGAACTGCTCGGCGTACGCGTGGTGGTGGAGAACGACGCCAACCTGATGGCGGTCGGCGAACACCGCTACGGCTGGCCGGACCGGGACAACCTGATGGCGGTCAAGGCCGGCACCGGCATCGGCTGCGGCATCATCGTCTCCGGCCGACTGCATCGCGGACGCGGCGCCGCCGGCGACATCAGCCACGTCCCCGTACACGTGCCCGAGCCGGTCACCTGCTCGTGCGGCCACTCCGACTGCCTGGAGGCGCACGCCAGCGGCGCGGCGCTGCGCCGCATACTGCGCGCGCAGGGCATCGAGGTCACCTCCTCGCGCCATCTGGTCGAACTGGTCAACGACGGCGTGCCGGAGGCGACCACGCTGGTCCGCAACGCGGGCCGGCTGGCCGGGCAGGTGCTCGTCCCGCTGGTGAACTTCTTCAACCCCGACGTGCTCGTCCTGGGCGGCGGCCTGTCCGCCGCCGAGCCGTTCGTGGCCGCCGTACGCGGGGCGATCTACGAGCGCTGCCTCCCGCTGGCCACCCGCGACCTGGAGATCGCCACGGCGGTCACCGGTCGGGACGCGTGCATGCTCGGCGCCGGCAGCCTGGTCCTGGACGAGGTGCTCGCGAGCGAGTGGGTGGACGACACGCTGGCGGCGCGCTGACTCTGGCTCTGGCTCTGCCCTCGCCCTGGCTCTGTCCCGGGAACGGATCTTCTCAACCTTGGGATATAGAGCTACTGTGGCGTCCGTCAATTCAACGCCATATCCAGACGGTGTCGAGGAGGTCCGCGTCATGGGCTACCAGGTGAGTACCGTCGATCCGGCGCGCACCGCGCTGATCGTCGTCGACGTGCAGCACGACTTCATCTCCCCCGGCGCGCCGCTGGAATCGCCCGCCGGGCGCGCCATGTTGCCCACTCTCGCCGGCCTGCTCGACCTGTGTCGCAAGGCCGGGATCATGGTCGTCTACACCGCGCACGTACACCGCGCCGACGGCTCCGACCGGGGGCGCTACGGCGACCTGTACCCGCCGATCGCGGCGGGCGAGGCGCTGGTCGACGGCACGCCCGGGAGCGAGATCCACCCCGACGTGGCGCCCGCCGAGGGCGAGGTGGTGGTCAAGAAGCACCGCTACAGCGGATTCCACGGCACCGATCTGGACATGCTGCTGCGCGGTCGGGGCATCACCACGGTCGCGGTGACCGGCGTGACCACCGAGGACTGCGTGCACGCCACCGCCCGGGACGCGATGTTCCGCGACTACTGGACGCTGGTGATCGCCGACGCCTGCGCCACCTACGACCACCCCGACCTGGGCTGGGGCGCGATGTCGGCCGAGGAGGTGCACCGCGCGGCGCTGGTGGTGCTGGCCCAGTCCACGGCCGACGTGGTCACCTCGGAGCAGTTCGCCGAACGGGTGCGCGAGGCGGGCGTGTAGGTCCTCTCGGGGTGCTGTGATTTAAAAGTTGCGCAAGTATGCAACTATCGGAGCTTCGTGCGCGTTCCTATCTGCGACCGCACATCTCCGAAAGGAAAGCACCAGATGGTGTTCAACCGTGTTCTCGATGCCATCGGCGTGGGCGCCCCCGACGTACGGACGACGTTGTCGACGCCCGTGACCCGGCCCGGCGAAACCCTCCGGGGCCGGGTCACCCTGGTCGGCGGCAGCCGCCCGGCCGAGGTCGGCGGCGTGACGTTGTCCCTCGTCCTGTCGACGGCCGCCGGCATCGGGCGTCCCGCCGGCGCGGGCGAGGGCCCCATCCCGTTCGCCGACGCCGTGGTGAGCGGCCCGCTGCGTCTGGCCGCGCGGGAGGAGCGGGAGTTGCCGTTCTCGTTCCCGGTGCCCTGGGCGGCGCCGTTCACCACCATCGGGGGGCAACGTCTGGCCAACCCGGCGGTGGGGTTGCGCACGCTGATGGCCCTGGACGGTCGTCGCCGGCGGCACAGCGTCGACGCGGTCGACATCGACCCGCTGCCGGTGCAACAGCGGGTCCTGGAGGCCGCGTTGGCGCTCGGCTTCACCTTCAAGGACGCCGATCCGACGATGGGTCGGTTCGAAGCCGAGCAGGACCTGCCGTTCCGCCAGGAGGTCGCGTTCCACGCCGCCCCGCGCTACGCCGACAGGTGCGGGGAGGTGGCGTTGTCCTTCCGCTCCACCCCGAACGCCACCCACGTCTCGGTGCGCGTGGGCCCGCGCGGCGAAACGTTCGGCCTCGGTCCGGGCCTGGGCGTCGACACCGGCACCCGCCTCGACCACACCGACCTGAACAAGGACCTCGCGGGCACGGTGGACACCTGGATCCGGCGCGCCGTCGAGGAGTACGCGGCGCGTACCCCGCACGGCGGTTCGTCGTACGACGCGATGCGGCCGAGCCCGTGGGTGAACACCGGCGGCGAGGCGGGATCGCGGGCCGGCGCGCGCGGCGGCGGCTCCGGCCTGGGTGGGATGGTCGGCGGCATGGCGACCGGCGCGGCGGCGGGCTTCCTGGGCGGCATGCTCGCAGAGGAGGTCTTCGGCGGCGACGACGACTGAGCCTGAGCCCCGGGCTTGAGCCCCGAGCCTGAGCCCCGAGCCGACGCCGGCCTCGGCGGCCGACTCCTTGGCGCGCAAGCCCCGTATACCCCGGCCGGCGATGGCGCGGGCGGCGTGTCCGAAGTCCTTCGAACCCTCGGTTGATAGCGGCCCGGCTCGATCATGGTTCGACAGGAGACGAGAACCCGAGATCTGAATGTCGCATTAAAGAATCATCCGATTACAGGTAGTGCTGAGACTCTCGGGATGGGGTACCTATCGACGTGCTTGGCGGGCACCTCAGGCGCGTCGGCACAGACTGGGGGCGGACATGATCAGGGTTCTCTTGGTGCACGACACGGAGCTGATGAGATCGGCGCTGACCGCGCTGCTCGATCGGGAGGAGGACATCGAGGTGGTCGCCGAGAGTTGGGAGAGCGCTCCCGACCGGGCGCGTGCCCAACGTCCGCACGTATGCGTGGTGGACGTGGACTGTCCCGGCGCATCCCGTTTACCGAGTCGTCCCGTCGACCGGGACTGCGCATTGCTGGTACTGGCCACCACCGCGCGGCCGGGCAGCCTGCGCCGGGCGGCGGAGGCCAAGGCGCTGGGCTTCGTGGACAAGGACGCCCAACCGCTGCAACTGCCGCGCGCGATAAGACTGATGGCCAATGGCCGCCGCTACGTGGACGGTACGCTCGCGCTCGACCTGCTGCGCGCCGCGACCGCACCGCTGACGCCCCGCGAACTGGGGGTGCTCTCGCTCGCCGCGAAGGGCGCCTCGGCCCCGGAGATCGCCCGCAGCCTGCGGCTGAGCATCGGGACGGTACGGAACTACATGTGCGCGATCACCCGCAAGACCGGTGCCCGCAACCGGATCGACGCGATCCGCATCTCGCGCGACGCCGGGTGGGTCTAGGGTCCGTTTTTCTTGTGGCGGACCTGGCGGGGCCACGCCTCCTGGCCCCGCACGCCGCCGCCCCCGGAGCCCGGACGGCCGATCAGATGCGTTCCGCGTGCCAGTGGCCGACCAGGTCGCGGTACAGCGGTGACCGGTCCAGGAGTTCCCGATGCGTCCCGCACACCGCGTGCACCCCGTCCAGCACCAGGATCCGGTCGGCCCGATGCGCCGAACTGATCCGGTGAGCCACCACGATCAGCGTCCCGGGCCGTTCGGCGAAGGCCCGTTCGGCCCGATCCTCCGCCGCCGGATCGAGATGGCAGGTGGCCTCGTCCAGGAGTACCAGGGGCGCGGGTGACAGGTGCGCCCGGCCGAGCGCGAGCAATTGGCGCTCGCCCTGGGACAGGGAGGCGGGGTCCACCGGCGCGTCGAAGCCGCCCAGTCGGTGGATCAGGGGCAGCAGACCGACCGCGGCCGCGGTCGCGGTCAGCGCGGCGGGCGACGCGCCGTCCGGGCACAGGTACAGCAGGTTCTCCCGGACGCTGCCGGTGAACACGTACGCCTGCTGCGGGATGAGCACGCGTCGGCGGGAGGGTTCGGCAGCGATCGGCGTCACCGGTTGCCCCGCCACCCGGATCTCGCCCCGGTCCGGTTCGAGCAGGCCGGCGATCAGCGCGGCCAGCGTCGACTTGCCGATCCCGCTGGGGCCGACCACCACGAGGTGCTCGCCGGGTTCGACGCTCAGATCCAGGTCGCGCAGGACCGGCTGGGCGTTCGGGCCGTACGCGAAGGTCAGCCCGCGTATCTCGACCCGGGCGGAGGCGCCGCGTTCGGCCGCGGGGCTGTCCCGCTCCCCGGCAACCGGCTCGCCGTGAACGGCACTTCGCGGCCCGGAGGTCAGTCGATCGAGCACGACCAGCAGCCGTGTCCCCGCCGCGCCGAGTGCGTTCATCAGGGTGTGCAGGGCCGGCAGCAGGGCCTGGGTCAGGTAGGTCAGCGCGCCCAGCAGGGCTCCGGCGGTCAACCCCTGCCGCAACAACCAGGGCGCGGTGACCAGGAGCAGCAACACCGGCAACTGCCCGGCCACGCCCAGCGCGACGGTACGGGCCGCAGCCCACCGGGCCAGGACCCGCGCCGCCCGGGCCTCGGCCTCGATCAGGGCATGCGTCCGTGCCGCGACCGACTCCCCGGCGCCCGCCGCCACTACGTCGCGCAGCCCCTCGGCGACCGCGCCGAGCTGCGTCGACAACGCCTCGTCGGCATCGAGGAACACCCGCTGCCGGGCCGCCATCGGCGCCAGCGTGGCCAGGAACAACGCCAGGCCGAGCACCAGCGGGGGCAGCACTACGATCAGCAACTCCGGGGCCAGCGCGCCGAGTCCGAGCAGCACGCCGAGCATGGTGAAAACGAACGAGCGGGCCACCAGGACCAGTCCGGCGAAGCTGTCCCGGGCAAGTTCGGTCTGATTGGTCAACCGGGACACCACCGCCCCGTCCGCCGCGCGCGACGGGGCCTCGATCGCCTCGGTCAGGGCCCGGTCGGCCACCCGGCGGATCAGCCCGTCGCGCAACGGCTCGACCAGGTCCGCCAGTCCGCGAAACACCCCGCCGGTGGCCGCCCCGCCGCAGATCACCGCCACCGCCGCGACCGCGAGCCAGGCGAGGCCGGTACCGGTGTGGCCGGCCAGGAAACCGTGGTCGAGCGCCATCGCCACGCCGTAGCCGCCGAGGAAGGTCTGCGCCGATTCCAGGAGGGACCACGCGCCGAGCCGGACCAGCACCCGCCTGCGTCGGGCCAGGAAACGCCGGGCCAGGGCGGGCACCCCGGAACGCTCCTCGGTCACCTGCCCTCCCGGGTCGAATGCCCATCCCCGATCGGGCCATACCTCGATGTCCCGGTCGAGTCCCCGATCGGGCCATACTCCGATGTCCCGGTCGAGTCCCGGGTCGAACCGGGCCCCGGCGACGCGTCGTCCGCCTTGGCGGCGACGAACACGGCCCGGTAGTCCGCCTCTTCCCACAACCGCTCGTGTGTTCCGACCGCGCGCACCCGGCCCGCCTCCAGCCAGGCGACCAGATCGGCCCGGGCCGCCGAGGACACCCGGTGGGCGATCAGCAGCCGGGTACCCGCGCGGACGTCGTGGACCAGGGCCCGATCCACCCGCAGTTCGGTGACGCTGTCCAGGCTGGACGTCGCGTCGTCCAGCACCAGCAACCGGCCCGCGTGCGCGAACGCCCGAGCCAGGCCAAGGCGTTGCAGTTCACCGCCGGACAGCGGCGCGGTCGTGCGCGGCGCGGCATACCCGCCGGGCAGCAGTCGGATGAAGGTGTCCGCGCCGGCCGCGGCGGCGGCGGCCTCGATCCCGGCGGGCTGCGGTCGGTAGGGCCCGAAAGCGATGCCGTCGGCGATCGTCTCGCCGAACAGGGCGGGCCGTTCGAACGCGTAGCCGACCTCGCGGCGCAACCGCGCCGGGTCGATCTCGGTCAGCGGCACGCCGTCGAGCAGCACCACGCCCGCGTCCACGTCGCACAACCGCCCGGCGACCGCGGCGAGCGTCGACTTGCCCGCGCCGGAGCGCCCGACCACGGCCATCGTGGCGCCGCCGGGCACGACCAGATCCACGCCGCGCAACACCGGTTCGCCGCCCCGAAGTACGGTGACCCCGCACAGTTCGAGCCGCCCGGGACCGTACGCCGGCAACGCTCGGGTGCCGTGCCGCATCGGCGGGATCGCGAGCAGTTCGGCGGTGCGCCGCGCGGCCGAACGGCTGCGCACCAGCGCGTCCAGGCCGCCGACCGCCACGCCCAGTCCGGCGGCGAGCGCGGTGTAGCGCGAGGCGGCGAGCAGTTCGCCCACGGTCAGGTGCCCGCCGGCCAGCCGTACCCCGCCGACCGCGAGCACCGCCGTGCTCAGCAGCGGGACCAGGATGCCCGCTCCCGCCATGGCCCGCCCGTACACCTGCCACATCCGCCGCCCCTGCGCGTTCAATCTGGGCAACGAGTCGAGGATCCGCTCGAGTTCGCGGGCCGCACCGCCGGCAGCGGCGATGCTGCGGGCGCCGCCCAGGGCCTCGACCAGTCGGGTGGCGATCTCGCCCTGGACCTTCTGGTAGCCGGACACGCTCTCCGAGGAACCGCGGGCGAAGGCACGCAACAGCCAGACCAGCAGCGGGACACCGGCCAGGAACACCGCGAGCAGCCACGGGTCGATCACGCCCAGCGCGACCAGACCACCGATCGGGACGAACAGCGCGGCCAGGCCGGCAGCGGCGGTGGTCGGCGCCGTGCTCGCCTCGGCCACGTTGCCGGTGAGTCGGGTGACCAGATCGCCCGGTGCGTGTTCGCCGGCCCGGTGCGGGGCGAGCGAGAGCAGGTGGTCCACGCCGAGTCGGCGCAACCAGGCGGCACTTCGGGCGGTGACGACCCCGCCGAGCAGGGCCTCCAGGGCGGTGCAGACGATCTCGGCGACGATCAGCACCGCGCACAGGACGACCGCGCCGTGCAGGCCGTCGGCGTCGTCGAGCAGCAGGTCGAGGGTGCGGCCCAGGACGGCCGGGAGCACGATCGCGATGCCGGCGGCCACCGCGCTGCACAGGAAGACGGCCGCGGTGCGGCCCGGGCTGTGGCGCATGGCGCCGGCCAGCAGATGGGCGGTCCCGGGGGGCGCGGCCGATGCGCCGTCGGGGGTGCGGTCCGTGGCGGCCATGCCGGCGCGGTTCCTCGCTTTCGTCGCGGGGGTGTGGGGGGTGTTGGAGGTGTGGGGGCGTGGGGGTGCGGGGGTAATGCACGAATAGCGGTCCCGGGCGGAATGCCGCCGCCCGGGACCGCTGTCGACTCGTCCTGGCTACCTCGGGGTGCTCAGAGGCGTGCTCGAAGGCGTGCTCGGAGCCTCCCGAAGAGAGGCAGAGGTCAGCGGCACTGAAGCAGGCTCAGGCTGCTGTTGCCGCAGAGCAGGAGGCTCACGTTGCTGCCGCCGCCGTGGCCGCCGCCGCCCAGCTCGGTCTCCTCCGCCGCCATCGTCTGCAGGTCGAGAAGTGCCATGGTGATCATTCCTCTCGGTAGTGGAACGGGATGGTGCCGCGACCCGCCCGAAGGGTGGGCCGATTCTGCCTCGGTCCGTGAAGAACGGGACCGGCTTCAGGGCCGCCGAGGCGGCGGGAGGAAGGGCAGGTGCACGGGATGGTCGTGCAGGGAGCTGCCCAGTGCGAGCAGGCAACCGGCGGTGCCGGTGCCCAGGTCCATGGAGAGCCGCATCATCTGGTCGCCGGCGAAGGCGAGTTCGCCCCGGTAGGGGATCGCGCCCCAGGAGAGCGTGTCGGCCAACCGGCGCAGGTCGGCGGCACGTGTGTCGGGTGTGTGGGGTTCATCGGGTGTGTGATGTTCGTCGGCGGTGGTGCGGCTCAGGTGCAGGATCATCCCCGCGGTGCCCCGGAACAGGCCGGGGTGGGCGTAGAACCGGGCCCGGGCGGCGCGGGCGATCTCCAGTCGGGCGGCGGCGAATTGCTCGTCGGGTCGGTGCGCGAGGCAGTCGTCGAGGACCATGGCGATGCCGATGCTGCCGGCGCCGAGGTAGGGCATCGTACGGCGGCCCTCGCTCACGTGCAGGGCGCCGCCGATGGCGACCACACAGCGGGCCAGGTCACTGCGCAGCGCGTCCGCGGCGGCGTCCAACAGGCCCGGGTCGCGCAGCCGTTCGTACAGGCGCAGGAAGAGGAGGGCGCCGCCGGTGGCGCCGTACAGGAGGCCGGCTCGGGTCGACGGGGGGCCGGTGCGGATTCGGTCGGCGACCTGTTCGGCCCAGGCCAACGCCCGATCGTGCAGAGCGTGTTCGCCGGTGGTGCGGGCGAGGTCGTCCAGCGCGAGGGCGAGTCCGGCCAGTCCGCTGTGCAGGTCCACGCCGAGGCCGTGCCGGTTCTGACCGAGGATCAGGTCGACCAGGTCGAGGGCGCGATCGCGGTGACCCAGGCGCTCCATCATCCAGGCCACGCCGGACAGGCCGTCGTAGAAGCCGGGTGGGTTGCCGGCGGGCGGGTTCTTGGTCGCGCGCAACAGCCATTCCTCGCCCGCCGGGTGGCGTTCGGCGCCGGTCTCGGCCAGCGCGTACAGCACGCCGGCGGCCCCGGAGCCGAGGCACGCCCCGCCGCCCGGGACGGCGAACTGGGCGATGTCGCCCGGGTAGCAGCGGTCCTCGCGGTCGGGGGTGGCGGACAGGATGATCGCCCGGGCCATCGAGTCGCGGCTGCGCGGCCAGTCGGCGAGGGCTACGGGGAGGTAGCCGTCGGAGGGGGAGACGGTGGGCGAACTGTTGGGGGTGGTGGTCCCCGCCCGGTTCGGCCCGGGGGTCGGGGCGTCGGCGCGGGCGTGTTCGGGCTTGGGGATGTCGGCGCGGGCGTGCTCGGGGGGCGTACCAAATTCCCGCTCGGGAGGCGTCCCGGATTCGCGTTCGGGTGCCGGGTCGTACCCGCGCAGGATCTCCTCGACCGCCGGGTCCAGCCAGCCGGCCGGGATCGGGAACTCCGCGAGCGCGACCTGGGCCAGGTGCCGGGCCTTGTTCCGGTCCACCGCGAACAGGCTGGTGAGCGGCAGGAACAGGGCGATTCGCAGGCATGCGAGCGCGTAGCGGTCGATGTCGAAGCCGCGTCGGTCGGCGGGCGCCACGAAGCCGGGGCTGGCGACCACCTGACGGCGCGTGTCGTCGTCGATCGCGGCGGCCTCGAAGTCGAGGAGTGTGACCGACTGTTCGTCCTCGGGGATCATGATGTTGAACAGGTGCAGGTCGTTGAAGACCACGCCCCGCGCGTGGATCGCCTCGACGGCGTCGGCCACGAGGCCGTAGATCCGCATGGCCCACGCGGTGTAGTCGGCCAGGCACTCCGGCGTGGGGTCCGTCTCGATCAGCGGGTGGCGGAGCGCGAAGAGGGTGTTCAGCGGGCGGCCCTCGACGAACTCCAGGACCAGGAACCGGTGATCGCCGAGGGTGAACCAGTCGCGCACCTCGGGCGTGCAGGCCAGTCCGCTCAGCCGGCGCAGCGCGTCGCGCTCGCGTTCGAGGCGGGTGACCGCGTCCGCGCCGTCGGCGCCCAGTCCGGCGTGCGGTCGGGCCTCCTTGAGGACGACCTGCTCGTCGGTGCGCGGGTCCCGGCCCAGGTAGACCCCGCCGCCGTTGGAGAAGTGCAGCGCGCGCTCGATCCGGTACGGGAGTTCGCCGACCGTGGTCGCGGCGCGGGCGGCCAGGTGAGGCTCCAGGAACGCGGGCAGGTCCAGCCACGGCGGTACCTGGAACGTGGGTTCGCGCCGATCCGGGACGAGCGTGCCGGTGTCGTCCTCGATCGCCGGACACAACTCGCCGCGCGCGTCGTGGCAGTTGCGCTCGGTGAAGCTGCCGTAGCGAAGGAACACCGGCCCCTCGCCCCAGCGCAGATCGCTCAGGATGTACGGCCCCGGCTCGCCGGCCAGACGGGCGGACAACTCCTCCGCGACCACGCGACACTGCTCGTCGTCGGCGGGGTAGACGGTGACGAACTTGCCGCTGGCCGCGCGGTCGGCGTACTTGCCGTTGCGGTTGTGCAGCAGATACGGGCTCGGCATGCACTTGAACGCGATGCCGCGCGGGATGCAGTAGTCCCAGACGACGGTCAACACCCGCTCGGCGTTGGCGTGTACGGCGGAGATGTGGATCTTCCAGCCCTGCTCCGGCAGTTCGCACGGATCGGGCCGGAACGCGAGCCAGTCACCGGAGGGGTTACGCAGCCAGCCGACGGGGAGTTCGCGACTCAGCGTGGCGTAGTGCGTGGCCAGGCCGGCGTCGTCCGCGCGGAGCCGATACGGCGCGTCGTAGAACAGCCGATCGGCGTCGCAGAAGACCGCGTATCCCTGATTCATCGCACTCCTATTCCGTCCGGAAGACCGGGTGCCAACCGGAACACTGCCGGCGCCCCGAAGCCGCCGAAAGTCGCATTCGTCATCAATGCGGAGTGAGGAATTCATGGGCGGGAGTGTGATGAACTCATGGACAAATCGGGCGAGATGCTGGGTGGGTGGGGGTGATGTGCAAGCGGCCGGGCCGGGCTTCGAAGGCGGGCTCGGGGCTGCTACCGGCGAGTAGGCGTCCGGTGGCGGGGAGGGTGGGTGGTGCGGTTGCCCCCGCCAGGAGCCGTTCCGGGTGGGTCGGGCGTTTGTGGCGGGGGTTGCGTCTCGGCTGGGTGGGGCCGGGTTTGGGTGGGCTTTGGGTGGCCCGTGTGTGTGGGGCTTTTGGGGTGGGAACGGGCCGCGTGGGGTTGGGGTTCAGTGGGTGGTGGGGGTGAATCTGACCGGGGTGCCCGGGGTTGCTTGGGCGGCGGCGGGTAGGTGTTCCTCTGGGACGACGCCGATTACCGGGTAGCCGCCGGTGACCGGGTGGTCGGCCAGGAACAGGACCGGGCGGCCGTCGGGCGGGACCTGTACCGCGCCCAACACCATGCCCTCGCTGGGGAGTTCCTCGGTGCGTGCCCAGGTCAGGGCGGGGCCGTCGGTGCGTAGTCCGATGCGGTTGCTTGCCGAGGCCACGGTGTAGTGGGCGGCGCCGAGGGAGTTACGGGCGGCGTCGGTGAACCAGTCCTGCCGGGGGCCGAGTACCAGGGGGAGTACCAGTTCGGTGGGCGGGCCCGATCGGCGGTGGACGTCCGCGCCCGGCGGGGTGGGGCCGGTGGGCTCGCCGAGTGGGAGCAGGTCGCCGTCGGCGAGTGGGGGCGGGCCGAGTCCGGACAGCAGGTCGGTGGATCGGCTGCCCAGGACCGGTTCGACCGCCACGCCGCCGGCGAGTGCCACGTACGTGCGCAGGCCCGCGGTGGCCGGCCCGACCTCGAGGACGGCGCCGGCCGGCACTCGGATCGCCGCGCCCCACGCGACGGGGCGACCGGCGACGCGGACCGGGCAGGGTGCGCCGACCACCGCGGCCACGGTGGTTCGGCGCACCCGCACGGCGGTGCCCGTCAGAGTGGTCTCCAGGGTTGCCGCCTCGGGGGGATTGCCGACCAGGCGATTGGCGAGGCGGTGGGCCGGCTGATCGAGTGCGCCCGAGCGTGGCACTCCCAGGTGTGCGAAGCCGATTCGGCCCAGGTCCTGGACGGTGGTGAGCGCGCCGGCTCGAATCACCTCGATCGTGCGTGATGCGTCACTCACGTGGGTGACCCGAGGCCCCTCCGACCCCGGATCGCGCTGCGCCGCCTCACCCCCGCTCACCCCCCGCCGGCGAGTCTCGCCCCGACCCGCCTCGCCCCGGCGCGGCTTGTCCCGCTCCGCCCGCCTGGCCTCGGTTCCGCCCACGCCGCCGCGTCCCGTGCTCACGGCCCCACCGCCACGAAGCGGACGCGGACACCGGGAGCGAACAGCGCGGCCGGCTCGCGGTCGGCGTCCCACAGGACCGCGTCGGTGCTGCCGACCAGTTGCCAGCCGCCGGGCGAGGAGCGCGGATATACGCCCGCGTACTCCCCGGCGAAGCCCACCGAGCCGACCGGGACCGCAGTGCGCGGGGTGGCCCGGCGGGCCAGGTGATAGCGCTCGGGCAGGCCGGTCAGATAGCCGAAACCGGGCGCGAAGCCGCAGAACGCCACCCGGAAGGTGATCGCCCCGACGATCTCGGGGATGCGCTCGACCGGCTCGCGCCACAGTCCGGCGATCTCGGCCAGGTCCGGCCCGTCGTAGCGGACCGCGATCTCGATGTGTTCGCCCGCCTCCGGCGACAGCGGCGGGATGCGCCAGCCCGTGACGTCCGCGGCCAGCGCGGCGGGGTCGGCGAGCCCGTCGAGCAGGACGGTGCGGGCCGCCGGGACGATCTCCCGGACGGCCGGCAGCGTACCCGCCGCGCGCCGGCGCAGCAGTTCGGCGTGCAGTGCCTCGGCCCGGTCGGCCGTGTCCACCTCCAGGAGCAGTGCGTGTCGGCCCACCGGCAAGGTCCTCACGCGAACGGCTCCAGGGACACATCGGCGGCCAGCAGCGCGCGGCGGACCCGCAGCGCCGACTCGGCCGCGCCCGGGGTGTCGCCGTGCAGGCACAGCGACCGGGCCGAGACGGCGACCCGCTCTCCAGTGATGGCGACGACGGCGCCCTCACGCGCCATCGTCAACGAGCGGGCCACGACCCGGTCGCCGTCGTGAACGACGGCACCGGGTTCCGCGCGCGGCACCAGGGTGCCCCGCGCGGTGTATGCGCGGTCCGCGAACGCCTCGGGCACACAAGGCAGTTCGGCGAACTCGGCGGCTTCGAGCAGGCGCGAGCCCGGCAGCCCCAGGACCGGCAACGCGCCGCCGACCAGGAGCACGCCGGCCACCACCGCGCCGGCCTGATCGGCATCCCACACGGTGCGGTTGTACAGCGCCCCGTGTGGTTTGACATAGGACACGCGCGAACCGGCGGCGCGCGCGAACACCTCCAACGCGCCGATCTGGTACGCGACTTCGGCGGCCAGTTCGGCGGCGGGCACGTCCATCGCCCGGCGCCCGAAGCCGGCCAGGTCGCGGTAGGAGACCTGCGCGCCGATCCGCACACCGCGCTCGGCGGCCAGCTCGCACACCCGGCGCATGGTGACCGGATCCCCGGCGTGGAAGCCGCACGCGACGTTGGCGCTGGTGACCACGGAGAGCAACGCCTCGTCGTCGGTGAGCTGCCACCGCCCGAAGCCCTCGCCGAGATCGGCGTTGAGGTCGATCACGACGGAGCCCGAGTCCTCGCCCGTCGGGGTCGCGTCGGCGTTCACGCTCATGCGCCGTCCATTCGCATCGCGGTGCAGATCATCTCGCACGCGTCGTCGAGATACCGGTCCAGAACCACCGTCGCGCCGTCGAAGTCGCCGCCCGCGAGCAGGTCCACGATCTCCCGGTTGCGCCGCAGAAACGGTTCGTGCAGCGCTCTCGCCGAGGGCATGGCCAGGAAGGCCAGGCGCAGTTCGGCGATCAGGCGGGTCATGTACTCGTCGAGCCGCGGACTGCCCGCGAGCGCCACCAGGGCCCGGTGGAAACGCAGGTCGGCGGTGCCCACCTCGGCCCAGTCACCCGCCTCGGCCGCCGCCTCGCCGCCCGCGACCGCGGCGTGCAGGGCCGCGATCCGCTCCGGCGCCGCCGTACAGACCGCCCGCAGGCCGGTGCCTTCGAGGGCGCGTCGGACGGCGTAGATGTCGGTGACGTCGTCGGGGTCGAGCATCCGGACGAAGACGCCCCGGTTCATCTCGTGCACCACCAGGCGATTGTCGACCAGCGTGCGGAACGCCTCGCGCAGCGTGTTGCGGGAGACGCCGAGGGCGGCGCCCAGGGCCTGTTCGGAGAGCCGGGTGCCGGGTGGCAGGGCGCCCTCGGCGATCCGATCCCGCAACACCTCCGCGACGCGCTGCGCGGTGCCGGCGCGACCGAGGAGGTCGCGGTCGGCGGCCAGACGGCTGAGTGTATCGTCGCCGGAAGTCCGGGCAAGGTCGACATCTTGGGTCATACGGTGGAGTCCCCCAGAGTGCGACGAGCGGTGCGGGAGGAGTACACCAATTTCCCGCGCCGTTCACAAGGTCTTGTGGGATTGTTCAACAATAGCCTAGCCTCCTCGGCACCTCCTCGTCCCCACTGTTCGAGGACCCGAGCGTGGAAGGCTGCGCAATGATTGTGCTCCTCGGCGTCCTACTGGTGATCGTAGGGTTCGCCACCCGACGCAACCCCCTGTTGGTGGTCGGTGTCTCCGGTGTGGCCACCGGCCTGCTGGGCGACCTGTCGCCGCGTGAAGTGCTGGCCGCCTTCGGCAACGGCTTCGCGTCCAGTCGCGGCGTGACGATCTTCGCCATCACCCTGCCCGTCATCGGGCTCCTGGAACGCAACGGCCTCCAGGAACAGGCCCGTACGCTGATCGCGCGCTTCGGCAAGTTGACCACCGGCCGCTTCCTGGTGCTCTACCTGGGACTGCGGCAAATCACCGCCGCCGTGGGCCTGGTCAGCCTGGGCGGCCCGGCCCAGACGGTGCGCCCGCTCGTCGTGCCGATGGCCGAGGGCGCCGCCGAGCGCAGCCACGGCCCGCTGCCCGAGAAGACGCGCGAGAAGATCCGCTCGCACTCGGCGGGCGCGGACAACGTCGGCCTGTTCTTCGGTGAGGACTGCTTCCTGGCGGTCGGTTCCATCCTGCTGATCACGGGCTTCGTGAACACCACGTACCACCAGCACATCGAGCCGCTGCACGTGGCGCTGTGGGCGATCCCCACCGCCGTCTTCGCGTTCCTCATCCACGGCGCCCGACTGCTGCGCCTGGACCGCACGTTGGCCCGCGACTTCGCCGCGGCGCCGGCCGGTGCGGGGGCCGTCCCCGCCATGGCGTCCGCCGTCGACTCCGCCGCCGAGGGGAAGCTCAAGTGATCAAGGTCGAATGGTTCTTCTGGCTGGTCGGCGCCGTCTTCCTGGTGATGGCCGCGCAGATGCTGGTGGATCGCAGCAATCCCAAGCGCTTCGGCAGCGCCGCGTTCTGGGGCCTGCTCGGCGCGGGTTTCATCTACAGCACCCGGGTCGTGGAGAAGACCTCCCCGGCCGAACCGCTGGGCGTGGCCGTGCTGGTGATGGTCTGTCTGGCCGGCTTCGGCTTCACCGGCAAGGGCACCGTGCCCACCACCAGCCGTGAGCAGCGGGTCGCCATCGCGTCCCGGCTCGGCAGCCGCATCTTCATCCCGGCACTGACCATCCCGGTGGTGGCGATGGTGTGCGCGGTGTTCGTGAAGAAGTGGCACATCGGCACCGAACCGGTGCTGCAAAAGGGCAGCGAGACCATCCTCGGGCTCGGCGTCGGCGCGATCGTCGCGCTCGTCGTGGGCATGCTGGTGGTCCGCGAGAAGCGGATCAGCGTGCCCGTGCACGAGGGCCGGTCGATGCTGGAGGCGATGGGCTGGGCCTTGCTGATGCCCCAACTGCTGGCCACGCTCGGCTCGATCTTCCAGGTGTCGGGTGTCGGCAAGCAGGTCGGCGTGATCACCTCGAAGGTGCTGCCGGACGGCAAGATCTACGTCGCGGTGATCGTGTACTGCCTGGGCATGTTCCTGTTCACCATGATCATGGGCAACGCCTTCGCCGCCTTCCCGGTGATGACCGCGGCGATCGGCTGGCCGGTGCTGGTGGTCGAGGGCGGCGGCGACCCGGCCGTGGTGCTCGCGCTCGGGATGCTCGCCGGCTTCTGCGGCACGCTGTGCACACCGATGGCCGCCAACTTCAACATCGTGCCTGCGGCGTTGCTCGGGCTCAAGGACCAATACGGTCCGATCAAGGCGCAGTTGCCGACGGCGGGTGCGTTGCTCGTGGTCAACATCGGCATCATGTCGGCCTTCGCGTTCTGACCTCGCGTTTCGAGGTTTTGCGTTCCGGCTTGGCGTTTCGTTCTCGCGTTTTGTTCTCGCGATTCGTTCTCGCGATTCGTTCTCGCGTTGCGATCGGGCCCTTTCGTCACCCGCTTTGCTCCGCCGTTTCAGGAGGCATCACCCATGACCCGCGTACTCCTCACCGGATTCGACACTTTCGCCGGCGAGGCGAGCAATCCGTCGTGGGAGGCGGTGCGACTGGTAGCGGCGGAGCCCGGGGCCGCGGCGGACCTGGAGGTGACGGCGGTGCGGTTGTCCTGTGTATATGGGACCGCGCTCGACGAACTGCGGTCCGCCGTGGAGCGGGTCGACCCGGGCCTGGTGGTGTGCGTGGGCCAGGCCGGCGGCCGGCCGGACGTCACGGTGGAGCGGATCGCGATCAACGTCGACGACGCCCGCATCCCGGACAACGCCGGCCGGCAGCCGATCGACGTCCCCATCGTCGAGACCGGGCCCGCCGCCTACTTTGCCGGCCTGCCGATCAAGGCGTGCGTCGCGGCGGCGCGCGCGGCGGGTGTGCCGGCGTCGGTGTCCTCGACGGCGGGCACCTTCGTCTGCAACCACGTCTTCTACGGCCTGATGCACCTGATCGCCACCGAACGGCCCACCACCCGGGGCGGCTTCGTACACGTCCCCTTCGCCTCCGAGCAGGTGGCCGACCGTGCCGTCGCCTCGCTCCCGCTGCCCGCCATCGCCGACGCGCTGCGGGCGATCGTGACCACCGCCGCCACCCGTACCACCGACATCACCGCCCAGGGCGGAAGCACCCACTGACGCTTCCGGACCCGAGCCGTCGCGGCGTCATCCCACACACGGGGGTGGGATGCCGCCGCGACGGCGCGGGCGGGCACGCCGCAGGTCACCCGTTCGGGTAGACGGGGGCGGAAATGTGTCTCCGGTTCGTCGGGGCCGTGTGGGCGGGGAAACCGGGAATCCCATGCTTACGGAGCGTGGCTGTTCGATCCCATTTCGGGTGATTTCGGCGTGCGCGAGGGTATCCGCCCGGCTTACCTGGAAGTCGCGAGCACGGCTGTCCCAGCGGTAGGTCGCTATCGCGTCCGCGCTCGCCGGAGGTTCCATCATGCGTTCGATCCACAGGCTGCTCGGTCCGCCGTTGCTCGGCGCGAGTCTCGCCCTGGCCGCCCCGGCGCTCGCCTATGCCGCCGCACCGGCCTCGTCCCAGAGCAATCCGGCGGAGTGCGCAAAGGCGGTCGCCGACGCCGCGAAAGCGCAACTGGCGTACGACGCGGCCGTCGCCGACTACGGCAAGGACACCGCCACGGCCGCCGGCCGGCCCGACAAGTCCCACCAGGACCAACTCGAACGCGCCAAGAATGAGATGACCACCACCGCCTCGAACGCCGCCAAGCAGTGCCCGGACGCCAAGGCCGCAGTCGCCAAGGGTGCAGACGCCAAGACCGCAGACGCCAAGGGTGCGGATGGCAAGGCCGCCGACACCAAGGCCGCCGACGGCAAGGGTGCGGACGGCAAGCCCGAGTCGGCGCATGGCAACGCCCCCGGCCACGAGGACGCACACGCCGCAGCCCCCTCGGGCAGCATGCATACCGGCGCGGGCGGTACGTCCGACGGATCCGGCGACACCGACACCAACGCCGACATCGCCCTCGGCGCAGGCCTGTTCGCCGCCGGCGCGGGCCTGATCGTGCTGCACCGCCGCCGCAACGCCGGCAACCCCTGACCCCCACGCACCAGGTGCCCGCGCCGCCCGATCCACATCGGCGACGCGGGCACTCGGACGGCCACGGACGAGGGGGCGCGGCGGGCGCAGCGGCGGGCGGGGGCGCGACCCGGCGACGGCGCAGCCCGCGTTCGTGCCATCGATGGCGCTTCGCGCGCTTGCCGCCGGGCCCGCGCCACCGGCGATGCTCTGCCCATTCGACTCGGCGGGCGTGCGCTGCCGACGTCGTGTGTTTCACCCACCTGCGCCCCGTCGACCATGTGTCGCTCCCTCACGTCAGTGAGTCGGCGCCACCACCGGCGGCGTGTGACGTCGGGCATCACCAGCAGCCCCGGGTCGATGTCGACCCACCTCGATCGCAGTGACGGGAGGTTCGGTGGAGTCAGAGGTCGTCGCCGAGGAGCGTGTGGTGAAGCGGAGGATCGGGCCGGTCGGGGCGGGGGTGGTGGCGATATGTCTGGGGGTCGCGCTGCTCGTCAACGGCACCGGGACTCCGGGGCCGCCGCCGCAGCCCGGTGTCGCGGACGTGTACCCGGACGAGGCCCGACCCGCGCCGCAAGATCCGCCGCCGCTCGCCCCGCTGCCCGCCGCCGCGCCGACCCGCGTGCGGATCCCGGCCATCGGCGTGGACGCCCCACTGACCGGCCTGGACCTGGAGAGCGGGGGCAGGCTCGCGGCCCCGCCGACCGACGAGCCCAACCTCGCGGGTTGGTATCGAAGGGGCACGTCGCCCGGCTCCGGCGGCACCGCGATCGTGGCCGGACACGTGGACACCGACCAGGGCCCGGCCGTCTTCTACCACCTCGGGGCGCTGCATCGCGGCAACACGGTCGAGGTCGATCGCGCCGACGGCGGCACCGCGGTCTTCACGATCGACGCGATCGAGGTCTACCGCGCCGAGCACTTCCCGGACCGACGGGTCTACGGCGCCACCAAGACAGCGGAACTCCGCCTGATCACCTGCGGCGCCGGCTTCGACCAAACCACACGGCGCTACATGGGCAACGTGGTCGCCTTCGCCCACCTCACCAGCCACCACACATAACTGCCGGCGGAAGGGAACCACGCCCGCCGACGAAGCACCGCCCGGCAATCACCCACGGCAGCGGTTCGACCCGGTCGAACAGCGCCGCTCGGGCCGCGTGACAGCCTTCACCCACCGCACCGACCACCAAGCGTGCAGCCGCCGGTGGGAGGGGACCACGACCCGTCGATGGAGCGCCGCCCGGTGATCCCTCGCGGCGGTGGTTCGACCGTGGGATGGCCTTTGCGCACGTCACCGGGCGGCGTGCGGGTGCATCCGTCGACAGGGCAGCGCTCCGACAGCCGACGTTGGCGGCGGTCCCAACCCCGCCGACAGCGCTGCCTGGGCAATATGTCGTGGCGTTTGCCGGTCTCACCGGGCGCTGCGCGGAGCTGCCGCGGGCAATGGCCTTGAGCATAGTTGGGCCGTGGCAACGCGGTTGGTCCCTGGCGGCGGGCCTGGGCTGTGACGGTATCCGCCTGGGTGGGGCCACTTCGAGCCGGCTTCGAACATCTGCGGGCGTTGGGTGGGATCCGTTCAAGTGGGCCAGACCCGGCCCGGGCCACCCAGCAGCCGAACGCCCGCTGGGACGTGCGTGAGGTGCTGGA
The DNA here is from genome assembly GCF_042754105.1 of Embleya sp. NPDC059237. Classification (NCBI taxonomy): domain Bacteria; kingdom Bacillati; phylum Actinomycetota; class Actinomycetes; order Kitasatosporales; family Streptomycetaceae; genus Embleya; species Embleya sp. NPDC059237. Next base: position 218,165 of record NZ_JBHZAE010000009.1, read on the forward strand.
CGCCGCCTGGCGTTACGAGGGTGTCACCGGTCGCCGGGGGTCCATCGAGTACGTGCTGGACATCAAGCCGGGCCGCCAACCACGGCACGGTTAGCGCGGCCCCGATCAGCACCGCGGCGTATCCGCCGCTCGGGTCGAGTCCGCCGGCGAGCCTTCCCAAGTGGGCCGGGCGCTGCCGGTGCGCGTTGCGCCTTGGGTTGCGGCCGGCCGGTGCGGGGCTGGTCAGAGTCGGTGGTGGGCCGCCGCCGGCGTGCGGGGCTCCGAGACGGAGGGTTCCCGACGAGACGGGTGTGTTGCTCGGTGAAAACCGGCCGGCAGCGGGGAGCGGGTGGGTGGTCGGGTCGGGTTCTCCAGGGCCTTCCAGGGTGGGTCGGGGAGTTTCGGGGGTGTTTGGAGGGGAGTTGGGGTTGGAAACCGGATCGCGGTGGGTGGTTGTGGGCGTCGAGCTTCGGTGACCTGCGGTTTTGTGTGGTTGGGGTGGAAAGTCGGGCGTCGAGTGCCGGTTTCGTGTGCTCCGGCCTCCTGCACCGTCGCTGTGGAGACCGAAATTGCCCGGTGGGGGTCGGCTTCGATTGCTGCGACCTCGCGGAGGTCGTTGAGACCACCGAAAGTGCCCAGCGAGGTCGAAACCGGATCCCGAGGCACTCGAAACGGCTTCTCTTCCCGTTGACCTGCGGTTTTCTCTCGCGCCGAGACCACGGCACTTCACGCCGTCCGGTTTTGTGAACTCCCGCCCCCCAATACGTCCATCGCACCTCGTCCGGTTGTAGTTACCGTCATAGGCACTCGACCTGCCGGTCTGTTGCCGCAGGCCGAGAGCGCTGGTGGACGGATCCAGCCCGTCCGGCGTTTGAGGACGAGTGGGCCGCAGGCCGGTTGCCGGGCTTGTCGGCCGAGGTTGCGGCGACCGGCGAATACGTTCGGCTCGTTCGGCGTCCCAGGGCAACCGGGTTGCAGGTTGGTGGGCGGCCGGCTGCGGTTCGCGGGGGAGTGCGATCGCCTTCGGCTCGGCCGTGGTTGAGGGCCGGTGGGCCGCAGGCTGGTGGGTATCGGTGGCGGTTCGTTGTGGGGTGCGATCGCCTTCGGCCCGGCCGTGGTTGAGGGCGGGCGGGCCGCAGGTGGGTGGGCAACGGCTGCGGTCCGCTTTGGGGTGCGATCGCCCTCGGCCCAGCCGTGGTTGAGATCCGGCGGGCCGCAGGTGGGTGGGCGATGGCTGTGGCTTCGTCCACAGTGCGCGTGCCATCGGTCCGGCCGGTGTTCGAGGCCGATCGGTTGTCGGGTGGCGTGTGGGTGTTCGAGTCCAATTGGACCGACTGATGCCACCGCGCCCCGACGGCGGGTGGGCTGTCGGGGCGTTGTGGTGCGAGATCGTCCGGGTGCGGAAGGTCAGTGGGCCGCCGCTGCGCAGGCGGGGGCGGGCTCGGCCGACGCCGGTTGGGCTTCGCTGCCCTCCGGGCTCGCAGCGTCGGCGGCCACTGCCCCGGCGGCCATGGCCCCCGTGCCCTCGCTCTGGGCGTCCACGGTCCTCGCGTCCACGGCGCCTTCGGCGCCTGCGCGCTTGCCCTCGCTGTCGGCCTTGGCGCTCTCGGCCATGGTGCCCACCACCCCTGTGGCCACGCTCATGTCGCTCTGGGCGCCTTCGGCCACGATGCCCACCGCGCCTGCGGCCACAGTGCCCATGGCTTTCACGCTTTCGGCCACGGCGCCCACGGTCCCCGCCACCTCTGCTCCCGTGCCCTCGCTCTCGGCCTCTGCCCCCGCCCCAGTCCCCGTGGCCTCCGTTCCCGTGCCTGCGCCCTTGGCCCCCGCCCCTGCGCGCTTGGCCCCCGCGCCCGCGCCCGCGCCCTCGGCCCCGGCGCTTGCGCGCTTGGCCCCCGCGCCCGCGCCCGCGCCCGCGCCTGCGCCCTCGGCCCCGGCGCCTGCGCGCTTGGCCTCCGCGCCTGCGCCCTCGGCCCCGGCGCTTGCGCGCTTGGCCTCCGCACCCGCGCCCTCGGCCTCCGCGCCCGTGCCCGTGCCCGCGCCCTCCGCCTCCGCGCCCGTGGCCTTCCCGGGGTCGGTCTGGTTGCGGATCAGGAGTAGGGCGAGGGCGGCGGCGGCCAGGATGCAGGCTGCGGCGGTCCAGAAGCCGGCGGACATTGCCGTGGTGAAGGCCTCGCGGGCGGTGTTCGCCAGGTGGTGGTCGTCGGCGGTGTCGGCCATGGCGAGTGCGTCCGAGATCGACTGCTTGGCCTGTTCGGGGGCCGTGTCGGGCATGGCGCCGGTGTAGGTGCCGGACAGGATGCTGCCGAGGACGGCCACTCCGAGCGCCGCGCCCGCCTGCTGCACCGTGTCGTTGAGCGCCGAGCCGACGCCGGCGTGCTCGGCCGGTACCGCGCCCATCAGCGCCGCCGTCGCCGCGGGCATCGCCAGCCCGCTGCCGATTCCGATCAGCACGGTCGCGGCGGAGAGCAGTGCGAAGCCGGCGTCCGACGGCAGGCTCGCCACGGTGCCGAAGCCGACCGCGATGACCACCAGGCCGACCGCCGTCATCGGCCGGTTGCCGATCCTGTTGCCGAGCGTGGCGCCGATGCCGTTGAACAGCAGCGACGCGACCGCCATCGGGGCGAAGGCCAGACCGGTCCTGCTCGGCGAGTAGCCCAGCACGAACTGGAGGTACTGGGTCAGGATCAACATCAGCCCGCCGTTGGCGAACGTCAGCAGGACGAGCGAGAAACCGGCACCGCTGAACACCCGGTTCCGAAACAGCGCGAGCGGGACCATCGGGTGCGCGGTACGGGTCTCCCAGAAGCCGAACGCCACCAGCGCGACGACCGCGACCACGAGCGAGATCCGCGTACCCGGGTGGGACAGACCACCGTTGGCCGACTCGATGATCGTCCACACCAGCGCGGTCATGCCGACCATCGACAGCACCATGCCCAGCGGGTCGGACTTGCGCCACGGCCCCTTCGACTCCGGCATCAGCACGAGCGCGGCGATGATCGCGACGATCGCGATCGGCACGTTGATCAGGAACACCGCGCCCCACCAGAAGTGCGCGATCAGTACGCCGCCGACCACCGGCCCGCCGACCAGACCCACCATGGCCACCGCACTCCACGCGGTGATCGCCTTCCGCCGCTCCTCGTCGTCGAACACGGTGATCAGGATCGAGAGCGTGCTCGGCATGATCAGCGCCCCGCCGACGCCCATCAGTACCCGACCGGCGATCAGCTGCTCCGGGTTGGCGGCGAAGGTCGCGGCCAGCGAGGCGGCGCCGAAGATCGCCAACCCGACGATCATGATCCGCCTTCGACCGAACCGATCGGACAGGCTGCCCGCGGTCAACAACAGACCGGCGAACACCAGTACGTACGACTCGATGATCCATTGGATCTCCTGGGCGTTCGCCCCCAGGTCGGTCGCGATCGGCGGGACCGAGACGGTCAGCACCATGTTGTCCACGACCAGCACCAGCGTGCTCAGGCACAACACGATGAGGATCAGCCAGCGGCGCGGATTGCGGTGGTTCTCCATGGTGGGCCCCTCGAGTTCTCGGCTTCACGGCTTCTCGGCGCAGCGGACGATGCGTGATGCGTACGCCGTGCTCCCGTTGCGAACACTGTACGCATCACGGAACAGTGTGCGCAAGTTGTGAACGTCGTTCCGTGCGCAGTTATGGATCAGGTGTACGCAGAATGCGAACACTGTGCGCTACGGTGGCTCGAAGACAGCGACACACGCGAAACGCGCGATACACGCGGTACGGAGAGACGAGGGGCGCCATGGCAGCCGACGAAAAGCCGATCGAATCCGTATGGACGCGCCCGCGTCGCCAACGCGAGCAGCTGAGCCGGGAGCAGATCGTGGCCGAGGCGGTGCGGCTGCTCGACACCGAGGGGCTGGAGGCGCTGAGCATGCGGCGCCTGGGTACCCGCTTGGGCGCGGGGGCCACCTCGCTGTACCGGCACGTGGCCAACAAGGACGAGCTGATCGAGCTGGTCGTCGACGAGGTCTACGGCGAGTTGACCGTGCCGGATCCGGGGGATCCGGCGAACTGGCGTGCCGCGATCGGGAGTTGCGCGTACAGCGTGCGCGCGATGGTGCTGCGCCATCCCTGGGTGGCGGCGGTGCTCGGCCAGGTGGGACTGGCCTACCTGGGGCCGAACGTGATCCGGCTGTCCGAGCGCATGCTCGCCGTGGTCGAGGGCGCGGGCTTCGCCGTCGAGGAGAGCGATCAGGCGATGAGTACGGTCCTGGCCTATGTGATCGGGATGGCCACCAGCGAGGCGGCCTACCTGTCCATGCTCGCCCGCAGCGGTCGGACCGAACAGGAACTGATGGAGAGCCTGGAACCCAGCGCCGAGGAGGCGATGCGCGACCATCCCCGGGTCCGGGAGAGCCAGTCGGCGATGCGCGGCAGGGATCCCGAGCAACTGCGCGAGGCGAACTTCGACTACGGCCTCCAGCGCATGTTGGACGGCCTGGCGGTCCGCCTCGAACATCTCGCAACCGGCTGATCCACGAGGGGGTTCGCGGCGGCCGGTGAACCCGCCGCGCCGGACGCAGAGCCCGTCGGGGCGGGTGCCGGAGCCGCCGGCGGGCGGCGGACGGGGGTCGGGTTCCGGCGGCTATCCTGGCCGCTCCGGCCTCGGGTCGAGCGGGCCGGGAATCGTACTCCTGGTCGCTCGGCCGGTCTGGGGAACCCCTTGTCGTCGTTACCGTCGTCGGCGGACATCAAGTCCGAGCAGATCGCCGCGGAGATCCGCGACGCGATCCGGTTCGGCACACTCCAACGCGGGACGCTGTACTCCGCGCGGGAGTTGGGCGAACGGTTCGGTGCCTCCCGGACGCCGGTACGGGAGGCCCTGCTCAAACTGGCGGACCTGGGACTGGTCCGGATCGAACGCAACCGCGGCGCGCGCGTGCTCGGCCCGGACGGGCGCGGCGTGGTCGAACTGTGCAGCCTGCGCGTGTTGTTGGAGCCGCCGGCGTGCCGCAGCGCCGCGGCGGTGATGACCACCCGCGACGACGAGGAACTGGCCGCCCAACTGGCGATCATGGCGGCGCACCCCGACGCCGGCCCCGAGTACTTCGCCGCCGACGAGAAGCTGCACGACGTGATCCTGCGGGCCGGCGGAAACCGGCGACTGGCCAAGTTCGTCGGCGAGTTGCGTCAGACGTTGGCACTGGACGGGCGGCTCAGCGTGCCCAGGTACCAATCGGTGGAGACCGCGCTCCGGGAGCACACCGACATCGTCGAGGCACTGCGCCGGCGCGACGGGGTGGCCGCGGAGAGCGCGATGCGCAAACACGTCGTGCGCTCGGGGGAGTTGCTGGTGGCCAACACCGGCGAGGACAGCTGGGGTCTGGTCGCGGAATGGCGCCGCTGGGTGGGAATCGCGGGGACGACGGGCGAGCGCCCGCTGTTCTGATCGGGGGTATGCCCCCGGCTCGGTCTTCGTCGACCGCATCTCCGCATCCGATCCGCGCCTGCCGGTCGGGGGGGGGGGGGGGCGGGGCGGGGGGGGGGGGGCCGCCCCCCCCCGGGCCCCCCCCCCCCCGCGGCCGCGGTTCGGGGACCCACATCGGGGTGGTGTAGTACCCGAATGGGGGCCCCCCGG
>NZ_JBHZAE010000009.1:223777-420502 GCF_042754105.1 Embleya sp. NPDC059237
GTCGACGTCCGGGCAAGGGACGTCGACCCCGCCGACCCCGGGTCAGTCCCCCCAGTGCGAGCTCTTGACGTCGACGAAGATCGGGTTGCTGTAGAACCAGATGTCGCGCCACGGGTCGCCGTCGTTGTTCGGGTGCTGGATCGGGCCCGCCGGGTCGACGCCCGCGCCGAACGGGCCGACGCCGTGCCGGTTGCCGTCGCTGCCCCGGAGCCGGACGTAGTACGGCTTGTTCCGGCGCGGCAGTTGCACCTTCAGGGTGTAGGTGCCGGTACGGCCGGCCACGTCGATGCGCTTGGTCACCCGGGCGTCGGGGGCCTGCCAGGAGTCGGCGTCGCGGGACTTGCCGGTGACCGTGCCGGTGATCACGTCGACGTGCGCCAGGGTCGGCACCACGCCGTGGTAGTTGGGCCGGCTCGCGGTGGTGACCCGGATGTAGAGCGTGGCGCCCCGGTTGGCCGCCAGCGGCAACCGGCCGCCCAGGGTGACCGGTTCGCTGTGGCCGTTGTCCGCGACCATCCACACGTCGAGGCCGTCGAGCAGCTGGCCGTGGTCGACCCACACGCGCCCGGCGCGCAGGCCGTTCATCACGTCGCGGTAGCCGAACCGCTCCACGCCCACGTGGGTGCGGCTGAACTGCCCCGGCCAGAAGTCGCTGCCGGGCTGCGGGACACCGGTGTCCTTGGGCAGCGGCTTGGAGCCGAGGTCGTCGAAGCCCTTGCCGGGCGGGTAGTCGCCGTCGGCGTAGGTGTCGAACATGGTGCGGTGGTTGTCCGAGTTCGAGGTGACCGACCACAGCCGGCCCTCGGACAGCAGCGCGTCCCACATGCCGCCGACCGTCGCGGTCATCCAGTCGAAGCCACCGAACGTGCGGTAGCTCTCGATCGGGTAGCGAGGCCAGCTCTGCGGCGACGGCGCGTTCTGGTATTCGCCGCGCTGGAAGGTGCCAGGACCCGTCTGGCCCTCGCGATACTTCACCCACGCCGGGTCGGCGTTGGCCTGCGAGCCGGGCGCGCCCTCGAAGCCGAGGAAGATCGACGGGTCGGCGTCGTGCCAGGCGCGCAGCTCGTGCGGGGAGACGATGCCGAGCCGGCTGGGGTGGTTGGCCAGCACCAGGACGTCCTCGACGAAGCCCTCGCGGCGGCGCTGTCCGAGCCAGCGGATCGCCTCCACCGCCTTGGCCTCGTTGGCGGGGGTCTTGGGGTCGCCCACCGCGCCCACGTCGAACTTGTTCAGCTTGGCGTCGAAGGTCAGCTCGAACTGCCGCAGCAGCTCCACCTCGTTGCGGCCCGGCGCGACCATGATGGTGGCGTGCTCGGCGGCGGGGACGTACCACTCCAGACCCTGGAAGATCAGCACCCGCGGGTTTTCCTGACGGGCCTTGAGGATCTCCGTGTGCTCGCGCTCCGCGCCGCCGGCGTTGGCGTGGCCGAAGTTGGCGTGCTCGGTGTAGACGATCCAGTCCAGGCCGAACTGCCGCCCCTGCGCCGCCGACTGGGCGAAGCCGTACTTGGCGTCGTGGCTGTAGACGGTGTGCACGTGGTGGTCGCCCACGAGGTAGACGTACTTGCTCGGCGGGCCGTCCTGGCCCGGGCGCGAACTCGCCTGGATCGCGTCGTCGGACTCGGCCGCCGCCGCCACGCCCGCGCCGGTCATCCCGAGTGCCGAGGCACCCAGGAATCCGGCCCCGAACAGCCCGGCTCGACCGATCAGCCCTCGGCGCGACACCCCCTGTGCGTCGAGTCGGTCCTCGGCCACCTCCGGGTCGGCCCACTCGGGCAGCTGCGGTAGGGGCCGATCGGCCGGAAGCGAGTGGTCCTCGGTCGCCATGTGGGTTCCTTGCGCTCGGGGGAGGGGCGAATACCGGCCAGACGCTATGAGGCAAAGGTGGCGCGCGGGCGACGCGCAGACCTTGATCACATGACGGGCGGGATGATCTTTCGGGGCGCGCGGGAGTGGAGGAGCCATTCGACCACGATCAGGTTGGGCACCCAGCACAGAAAGGGAACGAACGTGTACGCACGGTCGAAGTCGCCCGTCAGCGGCACCAGCAGGATCAGCCACAGGCGCAGCGTCACCGCCGCGTAGGTGAACGCGAAGGCCCGGTGCATCCAGCGGCGATGCCGGGCCGGGTCGCCGCGCCGGATCGCCCGCAACCCGAAGCCGGCACAGCCCACCCACAACACCGCGAGCATGCCGAAGCCGGCGGTGCCCACCGCGCCCGCGTGGTTCATCGGCGCGAGCACCAGGCCGGCGACCCCGCCCACGGCGATGCACAGCAGGACCAGCCGGCCGCAGGCCCGGTGCAGGCGGGGCGCGCGCAGCCGTATTCGGCTCGCGAGCTGGACGGGGGACAGCAGCAGGGCGAGGCCGGCGGCCACGATGTGCGTGTAGAAGAAGGCCTGCTGCCACTTCGGCCGGTACGCGTAGTTGCCCGCTATGTCGGCGTCGTCGCGGGCGAGGGCGACCAGGGACTCGGTCAGGTAGGGGAGCGGGGCGAACACGGCGATCGCCAGAGCGCTCAGCGCGAGCCACCAGACGCCCACGGTGCGACGTCGGGTGGGGTCGGGTCGGCGCGCGGTGGTGGTCGGGGTGGTCGTGGTCATGTCGGGGCGTCCTTTCGCGGCATGTCACCACGCTAGGAAGCGGAGGGGTTCGCGCTCGCCCCCCCGGAGCGGGGAATCCCCTCCCTCGTGCGAGGGAGATCGTTCTCCGCCGCGCGGGGGTGGACCGGGGTGGGGCGGGCCGGTGCAGGATGGGGCATGCGCACTTCCGACGTTTGGCTCACGCCGGCGTTCGTGGCGGGCGCGGTCGCGGTGACCGTGCTCGCCCCCGCCGACCCGCCCTACCGGGGGCTGGACGTGGTCGGTCTGAGCCTCGCGGTCGGGTCCACGCTGTGTCTGTTCCCGCGCCGGGTCGCGCCGGTGGGCGTGGTGGTCGCCACGTCGTTGCTCGTGGTGGTCAACGCGGCGGCCGGCTATTCCACCACGGTCACCCAGTGGCCGGTGTGGATCTCGCTGTTCACCTTGTTCTCGCTGCGCGGGACCACCGCCCGGGTGACGGGCGTGGCCGTGATGCTCGCCGCGGTGGGCGGCTACTTCGTGGTCGACCGGGCGCCGATCGGGCCCACCGACGTGTTCAACGTGACGGTGTGCTTCCTGGTTGCGATGGTCGCGGGCGACGCCGCGCGCAGCCGGCGAGCCGCGGCGGTCGCCGAGCACGCCCGGGTCCGGGCCGAGGAGCGCACCGAGCTGGCCCGCGAACTGCACGACTCGATCGGGCACGCGGTCAACGTGATGGTGATGCAGGCCGGGGTCGGGCGCCGGGTGTTCGCCGACGACCCGACCTTCGCCCGGGAGGCGCTGGGCAACATCGAGAGCGTCGGGCGCGACGCGCTGGGGGAGCTGGATCGGCTGGTCCGAGTGATGCACGCCGATCGGCCGACCACCGACCTGTCCGCGCTGGTCGATCGGGTCCGGGCCGCGGGCCGCGAACTGCGGCTGACCACGGAGGAGATACAGGTGGGCGCCACGGTCGCGCAGGCGCTGCACCGGATCGTCCAGGAGGCGCTGACCAACGCCCTCCGACACACCGACAGCGGCCGGATCGACGTCGAACTGGCCCAGGTCGACGACACCGTGGTGCTCGAAGTGGTCAACGAGGGCAGCCAGTTGCGGGTGGGCCGGCCCGGGCGCGGGCTGGTCAACATGCGCGAGCGGGCCCGGTCGGTCGGCGGCGAGGTGGAGGCCGGCCCGGTGCCGGCGGGCTTTCGGGTACGGGCGACGCTGCCGGCGCAGGTGCGTTCGTGATCCGGGTGCTGCTGGCCGACGACGACGCGCTGGTCCGGAGCGGATTGAAGGCGCTGCTGCGGGCAGAGCCCGGGATCACCGTGGTGGGGGAGGCAGCCGACGGCGCCGAGGCGGTGCGGGCCGCGCTGGAACATCGGCCCGACGTGGTGGTGATGGACATCCGGATGCCCGTTCGCGACGGCGTCTCCGCCACCCGGGACCTGATGGCTGTGCCGGATCGGCCGCGCGTCCTTGTGCTCACCACGTTCGACCTGGACGAGGTGGTCGACGACGCGATCGCGGCCGGCGCCGACGGCTTCCTGCTCAAGCGGGCCACGCCGGAGGAGCTGATCGCCGGCATCCACGCGGTCGCGGCCGGCGACGCGGTGGTCTCACCGGCGGTCGCCCGCCGCCTCTTCGCCTCGCACGCCGCGCGAATCGGCCCCGACCACATGCGCGCGCGCCGCCTCACCGACCGCGAGGCCGACGTACTGCGCGCGATGGCCCGCGGCCAGTCCAACACCGAAATCGCCCGCACACTGCACCTATCGGTGGAAACGGTGAAAACCCACGTCAAGCACATCCTGGCCAAACTGGATGTCCGCGACCGCACCCAAGCCGTCGTCTGGTCCTACCGCACAGGCTTCGCCTACCGCAGCGACCCACCGACCGGGAGTTGAACGACGGGGGCGGTGGGGAGTGGGTGGGTGTGCGCGGCTGGGTGATTCGGGGTCGGCCGGGGTCGCGGGGTGGGCCGGCGCCGCCGGCGGCGCCGGCGTGCGGGGCTCCGAGGCTCGAAGCTCCCGACGGGGCGGGTGCGTTGCTCACCGAAAACCGGCCGGCAGCGGCGGGCGGGGAGGGTGCTCGGGTTGGGTTCGCCGGCCGGCCCTCCCGAGTGGGTCGGGTGTTCCCGGCGGGCGTTGCGTCTTTGGCTGCGGGGTGGCCGGTGCGGGGCTGGTCAGGGTCGGTGGTGGGCCGCCGCCGGCGTGCGTGGCCCCGAGACCCGAAGTTCCCGACGGGGCGGGCGTTTTGCTCGGCGAAAACCGGCCTGCAGCGGCGGGCGGGGTGGGTGCTTGGGTCGGGTTCGCCGGGCGTGCGTTTTTGAGTGGGCGGGGTGCTTCCGGCGTGCGTTGCGTCTTGGGTTGCGGGTGGCTGGTGCGGGGCTGGTCGGGGTCGGCGGTGGGCCGCCGCCGGCGTGCGGGGCTCCGAGACTCGGGGCTTTCGACGAGACGCGCGTGTTGGTCGGCGGAAAAGCGACCAGCAGCGGCGGGCAGGGTGGGCGCTCGGGTCGGGTCCGCCGGGCGTGCGTTCCCGAGTGAGGCGGGCATTTTCGGCGGGCGTTGCGCCTTCGGGCGGTGCGGGGCTGGTCAGAGTCGGTGGTGGGCCGCCGCCGGCGTGCGGGGCTCCAAGACCCGAAGCTTCCGGCGAGACGGGCGTGTTGCTCGGCGAAAACCGGCCGGCAGCGGGGGCGGGGCGGGTGCTCGGGTCGAGTGCTCCGACGGACCTTCCTGAGTGGGTCGGGCGTTCGCGGCGCGCGTTGCACCTTGGGTTGCGGGGTGGCTGGTGCGGGGCTGGTCGGGGTCGGTGGTGGGCCGCCGCCGGCGTGCGGGGCTCCAAGACTCGGGATTTCGGCGAGGCGGGTGCATTGCTTACCGAAAACCGGCCGGCAGCGGCGGAGTGGGTGAGGGATCAGGTTGAGTCTGCCGGGGGCCTGGGTTGGGGTGTTTCGGGAGCGTTTGGGGGGCGGTTGGGGTTCGGAACCGGATCTCGGTGGGTGGTTGTGGGCTTTGAGCTTCGGTGACCTGCGGTTTTGTGGGGTGGGGGTGGAAAGTCGGGTGGCGGGTGCCGGTTTCGTGTGCTCCGGCCTTCTCGATGCCGGTGTGGAGACCGAAACCGCACAGTCGTAGTCGGCTTCAGGCACTGCGATCTCACAGAGGCTGTCGAGGAGACCGAAAGTGCCCAGTGGGAGCCGAAACCCGATCCCGAGGCACTCGAAACGGCCTCCGCTCGCGCTGACCTGCGGTTTTCCTTCGAAGTGAGGCTTCGGTGCCGCACGCAATCCGGGTTCGTGAACCTTCGTTACCCACATGCCACCGCTCGCCGGAAACACCCGCCCCACTCGGGAAGGTCGGTCGGAGTACTCGACCCGAGCGCCCTCCCCGCCCCCGTTGCCGGCCGGTTTTCGCCGAGTAACGCGCTCGGCTCGTCGGGCGCCTCAGGTCTCTGAACCACGCGCGCCGGCGGCGGCTCATCGTCGACTCGGACCGGCCCCGCACCAGCCGCCCGCGACGACGAACACAGCGCACGCCGGACGCATCCCAATCCCCCCGGGAGCGTCCCCCGTGCCGGCGGTGTCCCACCCCCGGCCAGTGCCCCGCCCGCCACCCGGGGCGGGGTCCCGGTGGCGGGCGGGGGTGGGGGCGGGGGCCGTCCTCCTTCGTTATCGGCCTTCGGTTGGCGGCTTTGGGCTGTGGGTTATGCCGCGGTTGTTCCCATGGGGATTTCGGGGGTCAGGTGGGGTGGGACCCTTGTGTAGGAGTGGAACTCCATTGTGTAGCTTGCTCGGCCGGAGGTTCGGCTGCGTAGGTCGCCTACGTAGCCGAACATTTCGGCGAGTGGGACCAGTGCGGTGATCACCTTTGCGCCGGAGCGGTCGGTCAGGGCCTCGACCTGGCCGCGTCTGGCGTTGAGGTTGCCGATGACGTCGCCCAAGTGGTCCTCGGGTGTGGTCACCTCCACCGCCATCACCGGTTCGAGCAGGGTTGGGCGAGCCAGGCGGGCGGCCTCCTTGAAGGCCAGTGAGCCCGCGATGCGGAAGGCCGTTTCGGATGAGTCGATTTCGTGGAACGCGCCGTCGAGCAGGGTTACCCGCAGGCCGGTGAGCGGGTAGCCCGCGAGGACCCCGAGTTCCATCGCCGCTCGGCAGCCCGCGTCCACCGAGGGGATGAACTCCTTCGGGACGCGGCCGCCGACGACCTTGTCGACGAACTCGTAGCCGTCTCCCTCCAGTGGTTCGATGGCGATGCGGACCTTGGCGAACTGGCCCTTGCCGCCGTTTTGTTTGCGGTACGTGTAATCGTGTCCGGACACCGGCGCGCTCACCGTTTCGCGGTAGGCGACTCGCGGTCGGCCCACCGAGGCGGCCACGTCGAACTCCAGCCGCATACGGTCGACCAGCACCTCCAGGTGCAGTTCGCCCATGCCGGAGACGATGGTCTGCCCGCTCTCCCGGTCGGTCTTGACCCGGAAGGACGGGTCCTCCTCGGCCAGTCGTTGGATCGCGACGCCCAGCCGCTCCTGGTCGGCCCGGGACGCGGGTTCGATGGCCACCTCGATCACCGGGACCGGGAAGTCCATCGACTCCAGCACCACCGGGTGTGCCGGATCGCACAGGGTTTCGCCGGTGGTGGTCCGGCGCAGCCCCATCACCGCGACGATGTCGCCCGCGCCCACGGCGGCGATCTCCTCTCGTTTGTCGGCGTGCATGCGGTAGATCTTGCCCACACGTTCGGTGCGGCCCTTGATCGAGTTCTGTACCTGGTCGCCGGCGGTCAGGCTGCCGGAGTACAGCCGCAGGAACGTCAGCCTGCCCAGATGCGGATCACTCGCGATCTTGAACGCCAGTGCCGCGAGGGGCTGTTCGGGCGACGGCGCGCGTACGACGGCCGTCTCCGGCGCGCCGACCGCGTGGCCCTGGATCGCCCCCACGTCCAGGGGCGACGGCAGGTAGCGCGCCACGGCGTCGAGCAGTGGCTGAACACCCTTGTTCCGGAAGGCGGTTCCGCACAGGACGGGCGTGACGGTGGGACCGTCGCCGCGACCGGAGGCGATGGTGATCCGCCGGATCGCGGCGTGCAGTTGTGCCTCGCTGGGTTCGATGCCCGCCAGGTACGCCTCCATCATCGCGTCGTCGTGCTCGGCGACCGTCTCGAGGAGCCGTTCGCGCCATCGGCGGGCGTCCGCGAGGTACGCGGTCGGGATGTCGACGTCGTCGTACGCCTCGCCGAGTCCGGTGTCCGCGGACCAGACCAGGGCGCGCATCCGGACCAGGTCGACCACCCCGCGAAAGTCCGCCTCGGCGCCGATCGGCACCTGTACGACCATGGCCACCGCGCCCAGTCGTTCGCCGATCATCTCGACGCAGCGATGGAACTCGGCACCGGTGCGGTCGAGTTTGTTGACGAAGCAGATTCGGGGTACGCGGTAGCGGTCGGCCTGGCGCCACACCGTCTCGGACTGCGGCTCGACGCCCGCGACGCCGTCGAACACGGTGACCGCGCCGTCGAGGACGCGCAGGCAACGTTCGACCTCGATGGTGAAGTCGACGTGTCCCGGCGTGTCGATGAGGTTGATCCGGTGTGCGACGCCGTCGAGCGTCCAGTCGCAGGAGATCGCGGCGGAGGTGATGGTGATGCCGCGATCGCGCTCCTGGGGCATCCAGTCGGTGGTCGCCGCGCCGTCGTGCACCTCGCCGATCTTGTACGAGACGCCCGTGTAGAACAGGATCCGCTCGGTGGTGGTGGTCTTGCCGGCGTCGATGTGGGCCATGATCCCGATGTTGCGGACGGTGGCGAGGTCGAGGTGGCGTGCGGTTCTGGTCATGACGGCCTGAAGCCCTCTCTCATGTCTTATACGAAGGGGTGGGACGGGTGGTGCCGAATCCGGGCAGCACACGGCGATCCGTCGACTCGGTACGGGAGTTCGCACACCACGTACGGGGCAGCGGAGAGCACCGGTGGGCACACCGGGGATGGATGGCGAACGGCCGCCGGGGCTGGTCGAGTTGCGACCGGGCACACTCCATCGACCCATGGGCGCACCGCGCGCAGGGTTCGACGACACCGGGCAGGCCGAGGGAGGGCGGCCTGACGGTACGCCGAACCGCTGCGGCGCGAGGGCGCGGCATCGGCGGATCGGTGGGGGATCGGCGTGCGACGGGCGGAGCCGAAACGGATCGGACTCGGCGCGCGGCGGCGGCCTTTGGGTCGGCTCGGGGCGGCGGCGATACGGCCGCGCGTCGGCGGGTGGGTCGACGGTCGCCGACCCACCTACCACCTACGGCCGGGACCGTTTCCGGTCACGACACAACGACGCAACGACACGACGACGCAACTACCTACACCGGCGCAACAGCGCGAAAGTGCAGCCGTGCGATGACGCGACAACGCAACAACTCGTCAATGCGTCGACACGACCACGCGCTACGGCGCAGAACGCGGCTCAGCCGCGAGGCGACCCGGAGCGATCGGGCCAACGGCCCTTCCACGGCTCCCGGTTCGACGTCGGATGGGCGCTCCGCGGTCGGGTGCCGAACGCGTGGCGTCGCGCACCGATTCGCTTGAACGTGACATCCATGCGCCCACCGTAGATCACGAACTCGCTCGCGGTCACCCGGATTTTTGCCGCCCGGTTCAGACCAGGTCGCGCATCCGCCGGATCGGACTCGCGCCCAACACCACCGGAGTCAGCAGCGCGACACCGAACATCGTGCCCAGCGCGCCCCGGTTGCCCAGCCACGTGGCGGCCAGCCCGGCGGTCAGCGCCCCGAACGGGATCGCGCCCCAGGACACGAAGCGGACGGTGGCCATCACCCGAGGCAGCAACTCCGGCGGCGTCACGGTCTGCCGGTGGGTGCGGGTGACGATGCTCATCATCACGACGGCGGCGCCGAACGCGGCATTGGCCGCGGCGAAGGCGAGCAGCCCGAGCCCGTGGCCGGCGAACGGTATGCAGCCGACTGCGACGGGCGTCAGCAGCGCGGCCCCGATCAGCGTCCGGGCGCTGCCGAAGCGGGCGACCAGGCGCGTGGTCAGCGCGGCGCCGATCAGGCTGCCGACGCCCTCGGTCGCGATCAGTACGCCCACCAGCGCGGTCGGCGCGTGCAACGTGCGCACGAGCAGGGCCGGGACGAGCGCCATCAACGCCCCGCAGACGAAGTTCACGGCCGTCACCGCCGCGACGCACGGCCGGATCGCCGGATGCCGGCGCACGTAGCGCAGGCCCTCGGCCATCCGCGCCCGCAACGAGGGGCCGCCGTCCGAGGGCGCCTGCCGGGCCGGGCGGGGCAGCGTGCGCAGCAGCACCGCGGAGAGCAGGTAGCTGACCGCGTCCACCAGCAAACCGCTCGCCGCGCCGCACAGTTGCACCAGTACGCCGGCCAGCGACGGGCCGCCGAGCTGGGTGGCGGCGACCGAGCCGGAAGTGAGGCTGTTGCGGGACGTCAATTCCTCTTTGCTCACGATCGACGGCAGCAGCGTCGAGTTGCCCACATCGAACACCACGCTCGCCAGGCCGACCACGAACGCGACCAGCACCAACTGCCACAGGATCAGTACGTCCAGCGCCCAGGCGATCGGGACGGAGGCGATCGCGACCGCGCGCACCACGTCCATCGCGACCTGGGTCCCGCGCAGCGGGAGGCGCTGCACGATCACCCCGGCGGGCAGCCCGATCAGGATCCAGGCGGTGTACTGCGCGGCGGTGATCAAACTGACCTGGAGACTCGTCGCGTGCAGGCCGCGAAGCGCGATCAGCGGCAGGGCGACAGCGGTGACCGCGTCCCCGGCATGACTGATCGTCAGCGCGGCCCAGTAGCGCCAGAACGCACCACCCCCACCGACCGGCCCGCTCCCGCGACCCGACCCGCCCGGCGCCACACCGCTCACCGCGCCCGCTCCGCCGCCCGACCCGCCCGCAGCCGCACCGATCGCCGCACCCGCGCCGATCGCCGCACCCGCCACCGCGTCCACACCCGCCCCCGCGGCAACCACCGAGCCCGCCGCCCGGCCCCCCGTCGCCCCCACCGCGCCCGGCGCCGGCCCCGCCCCTGCTCCTGCCTCCGCCAACCCCGTCGCATCCACTTCGCCCGACATCCGCACCCCCTGCCCCGCAGCCACCAAGTGAGTAACCAATGGAAACTCACTATAGTGAGCGCATCGACGCAGGCAAGACGAGGTGACATGCGATATACCGATCTGGCGGACGCCGACTGCGCCATCACCCAGGCGCTCGGCGTCGTCGGCGACTGGTGGACCCTGCTGCTCGTGCGCGATGTGGCGGCGGGCGTACACCAGTTCGGCGCGCTCCACGAACAGGTCGGGATCAGCCGCAAGGTGCTGGCCCAGCGGCTCAAGGCCCTGGTCGAGCACGGCGTGTTGGAGAAGCGGCTCTATCACCCGCACCCGCCGCGCTACGAGTACCACCTCACCGACGCCGGGCGCGGCCTGCTCCCGGTCCTGGTCGCCCTGCAGAACTGGGGCACGCGGTTCGTCCTCGGCGACGGCACGCTGACCGCCACCGGCGAGGCCGACTCGGCCGAGGCCCGCCAGGCGCACGCCCTGGTCGGCACCAAACTGCCCGCGCTCACCCTGCGCCCCGCCGCCGCGTCCGAGGCCACCGCCACCGCCACCGCCACGGCCCCCGCTCCCGCCGAGCGCGTCGACCCGATCGCCGACACCCCGTGGACGGTCCTGTACTGCTTCCCCGGCGCCTACGCCCCCGGCGTCCAGGGGCATCCCCCCGGCTGGGACCAAATCCCCGGCGCCCCCGGCTGCACCCTGGAATCCGCCACCTACCGCGACCGCCTCACCGAATTCGCCGCCCGCGGCGCCACCGTGCTCGGCGTCAGCACCCAACGCCCCGACCAATTGGCCGCGTTCGCCGCGCACGCGAACATCCCGTTCCCGCTCCTGTCCGATGCCGACCTCGAACTGGCCGCCGCACTACGCCTGCCCACCTTCCGGGCCGCGGGCGTCGACCGCCTCAAGCGGCTCACCCTGCTCCTCGACGACACCCGCACCGTGCGCGGCGTCCTGTACCCGCTCCCCGACCCGGCCGGCTCGGTCGCCGACGCGCTGGCCCTGATCGACGCCCGAACCCGCCCCGCCTCCACCGCCGGGTAGGAGACACCGGCTCCACCCCGGGGGGGACCCGCAACCACCGCCGACACCTGCGGCCTAGTGCCCACGCAGGACGTACAAGCCGAACGATCCCCCTAGTCTCGCGGCATGCGACCACGATCCTCGCGAGCGTCCGCATGAGGGCGAACTCGCCACGCAGGCCACGATTTCGGTACCCACCGCGCGGGCGTGCACGCGGCTCGACGGCGCTCGCGACGGTCCTCGTCGGCGCAAGCGTTGCCGTGCTCGCCGCCGCCGCGCCCTCCGCCCGCCCCGCCGACCCCGCCCGCCCCGCACAGGCCGACCTCGCCACCGCCGGCACTCCCGGCCCGATCGCCTGGCAACCGTGCGCCCAGGACCCCACCGCCGACTGCGGCACGCTCACCCTGCCCGTCGACTGGACCAAACCGCGCGGCGCGACCTTCGAGATGGCCGTGGCCCGACGCAAGGCGACCGACCCCACCCGCCGCATCGGCTCTCTCGTGCTCAACTACGGCGGCCCCGGCTCGCTCGGCGTGGACGACGTGGTCGGCACCTACAAGAACTTCTTCTCGGCGGAGATCGACGCCCGGTTCGACCGGGTCGGCTTCGATCCGCGGGGATGGGGCCGCAGCGCCGCGCTCGACTGCCCGCAGGCCGGCCCCCGGCCCACCGCCGACCCCACCACCCCGGCCGGATTCGCCGCGTTCGCCGCCGACAACCGCCGGCTTGCGGACGGTTGCCGGGTCGGCACCGGCCCGCTGTACGAACACCTCGACACGCTCGCCGTGGTCCGCGACATCGACGCGCTGCGGGCCGCGCTCGGCGACGCGCGGCTGAGCTTTTGGGGCGTGTCCTACGGCACGCTGATGGCACAGCAGTACGCCGAACTCTTCCCGCACCGCTTCCGCGCCCTGGTGGCCGACAGCAACATGGACCACTCGATCGACGGCGCCGAATTCCTGGAATCCGAGGCCGTCGACGCCGAGGACTCCTTCACCGAATTCGTGAAGTGGTGCGCGGGCAGCACCGATTGCGCACTGCACGGCCGCGACGTCGAGGCCCTGTTCGAACGGCTCTACGCCCGCGCGCAGGCCGGCACCCTGTACGTGCCCGGCGACCCGGCGCACGGCCTCGGGCCGGACAACCTGCTGTCGGGCGTGCAGTTCCTGATGTCGTACCTGAAACACGATCCCGCCGAGACGCTCACCGTCGCCCGGAACCGGGTCGCCGACCTGCTCGCGGGCATGGACGCCGCCCCGCCGCTGCCCGCGCCGCCCCCGCCGTACGTCCCCGACCTCGACGACCGCACCTCGCAGGCCGTGCTCTGCTCCGACTGGAGCCTGGACATCCCCGACCCGGGCGCGCTCGCCGCCGTGGACCGGCGGTCGAAGGTGCTCGCGCCGCACATGCGCCGCAACATCCAGGCCTGGAACGCGATGACGTACTGCCTGGGCCGACCCACTCCCGTGACCAACCCGCCGCACCCCTACCGCGTGGCCGGCAACGCACCGATCCTGCTGGTCAACAATCGGCACGACCCGCAGACGCCGCTGTCCTGGGCCGTACACGCGGCGCGGCGGATCCGCGGCGCGACCCTGGTCACCGCGGCCGGCTGGGGCCACATGAGCTACGACAAGAACCGCTGCGCGGCGGCACTCACCGACCACTACCTGATCGACCCGCGCGCACCCGTGCCGACCACCCACTGCGCACCCGACTGAGCGGGCGCGGCACACCGAGGCGGCCCGCCCCCGCTACAACCCCATCCGGCTCACCCGCGCCGACAGTTCCGCCGCCGAGGCGCGGACCGCCGTCACATAGTGCGGCACCTGCTCGTCGGGGATGCGGTGGGACAGCGCGGCGATGCTGACCGCCGCGACGATCGCGCCGTCCTCGCGATGTACGGGCGCGCCGATGCCGAGCAGGTCCGGGTCGAACTCGCCGCGGGCCACCGCGTAGCCCCGGGCCCGGATCCCGGCCAGGCGCACCCGCAGTTCGTCCGGGTGGGTGATGGTCGCGTCGGTGAAGCGCGGCAGCGGGCGGGCCAGTACCCGTTCGATGTCGGCGTCGGGCGCCCACGCCAGCAGGGTCAGCGCGGCGGCGCCGGCGTTGACCGGGAACACCTGGCCACGCTCATAGGACAGGCGCAACGTGTGCAGCGCCTCCTCGCGCTCCAGACACACCACCGAATCGCCGGCGCGCCGGGTCAGCAGCACCGGCTGGCCGACCGCCAGCGCCAGTTCGCGCATCACCGGGCGGGCCAGCTCGGACAGCCCGACCCCCTTGCGCGCCAGCCGGGCCAGGTCGAGCACCCGCGGCCCGAGCCGAAAGCCGACACCGCCGTCGTTCTCCTCCAGGAACCCGTTGGCGGTCAGGCTCTGCAGATAGCGGTACGCGGTGGACCGGGCCACCCCCAGATGCCCCGCGACCTGCGACGCGGTCAGCGCGAGCCGGTCGTCGCGGAACAGCAGCAGGATGTCGAGGGCGCGGTCGGCCGTGGAGTTGCGCCCACGATGGCCCGACCCGTGGTCGGCGTCCCGGGGGGTGGTTCCTGGCATCCGGGAACGCTATCAGGGGCCGCCGACACGGGCCGGGGACGGCCGCCGGCACCCGATCCGGGCCGGGGACGGCCGCCGCCACCCGATCCGGGCCGCGCGGCGAGGGTCGAGAACGACCGCCCGCAGCCGCGCGCTCACTCCGGCCCGGACAACAGCAGTTCCGCCCAGATCGTCTTGCCGTCGGTGGTGTAGCGGGTGCCCCACCGCTGGGTGAACTGGGCGACCAGGAACAACCCGCGCCCGCCCTCGTCGGTGGTCCGCGCGTGCCGCAACCGGGGCGTGGTGCTGGTCGCGTCGGACACCTCGCAGATCAGCGTGGCGTCGCGGATCAGCCGCAGCCGGATCGGCCCGGAGGCGTAGCGGATGGCGTTGGTGACCAGTTCGCTGACCACCAATTCGGTGGTGAAGGCGATCTCGTCCAGCCCCCATTCGGCGAGCTGCCGGCCCGCCAGGGTGCGGGCCTCGGCGACGAAGGCGGGGTCGGCCGGGAGGTCCCAGGACACCACCTTCGAGGAGTCCAGCTTGCGGGTACGCGCGATCAGCAGCGCCACGTCGTCCTGCGGCGGGTTCTGCGGCAGGATGCCGAGCACCGACCGGCACAACTCGTCCAGCGGCCGGTCGGGGTCGGCCAGCGAGGCGCGCAGCCGGTCCATCCCGGACTCGACGTCACGATCGCGCCCCTCGACCAGGCCGTCGGTGTAGAGCACGAGCAGGCTGCCCTCGGGCAGTTCCAGTTCGGCCGCCTCGAACGGCAGTCCGCCCAGCCCGAGCGGCGGCCCGGTGGGCAGGTCCGGGAACTCCACCGTGCCGTCGGGGTGGACCAGCGCGGGCGGCGGATGCCCGGCACGGGCCATCGTGCACAGCCGGCTCACCGGGTCGTAGACCGCGTACAGGCAGCTCGCGCCCAGAGCGGTGGTGTCCACGCCGCCCTCGCCGGTGCCCTCCTCGTCGACGAACCGGATGACCAGGTCGTCCAGGTGGGCGAGCAGTTCGTCGGGGGACATGTCCAGGTCGGCCAGGGTGTGGACGGACGCGCGCAGCCGGCCCATGGTCGCCGCCGCGTGCATGCCGTGCCCGGCCACGTCGCCGACCACGAGCGCGACGCGCGCGCCGGACAGCGGGATCACGTCGAACCAGTCGCCGCCGACCCCGGCCCGGTCGTCTGCGGGCAGGTAGCGGCTGGCCACCTCGACCGCGGTCTGCCGCGGCAGACCGTGCGGGAGCAGGCTGCGCTGCAGGGCCAGCGCGGCGGCGTGTTCGTGGGTGAAGCGACGCGCGTTGTCGATGCACACCGCGGCGCGGGAGACGAACTCCTCGGCCAGGATCAGGTCGTCGCTCTCGAACGGGTCGGGGGTGTCGCGGCGGAAGAAGTGCGTCACGCCGAGGATCGTGCCGCGGGCCCGGATCGGTACGACCATCATCGAGTGCAGGCCCACCCGGCGGGTGCGGTCCGTGGAGACGCGGTCCTCCGCGAGCCACGGCAGCAGGTCCGGGTCCAGGAGCGGTTCGAGTACGGCCTTGCCGTCGACCAGGCAGCGGGCGCCGGGGGAGTTGCGGGCCACGGGGGCACGTTCGCCGATCCGGGCGATCGACTCGACGAGGTCGTCGTCCGGGCTGCCGTGCCGGCCCTCGCGCACCGAGCGCTGGCCGACCCGGATCAGGTCGGGGTTGGCCCGGCGGACCGGGCCGGGCTCGGGCTCGACGCCGCGGAGCACCGGTTCGAGCAGGTCCACCGCGACGAAGTCGGCCAGGTCGGGGACGGCGACGTCGGCCAGCTCCCGGGCGGTGCGCGCCACGTCCAGGGTGGTGCCGATCCGGGCGCCGATGTCGCTCAGCAGGGCCAGCCGTTGCCGGGCCCGCCATCGGTCGGTGACGTCGATGACCAGGTAGCAGACCCCGGCCGCGCGACCTTCGCCGTCCTCCAGGCGGAAGAACGAGGTCGAGTAGGCGTGCACGTGCTCCGGATCGCCGGCGGTGCGGCCCTGGTACTCGTGGTCGATCAGCGGCACCCCGGTCGCCAGGACCTCGCGCATCCGCGCCTCGATGTGCTCCGCCGGCAGCCCGGGCAACACTTCGCTGAGCCGCCGGCCCAGGCGTTTGTCACGCGGGATGCCGCCCCGCTCCTCGAGCTGGTCGTTGATCCACACGCAGCGCAGGTCACGATCGACCACCGCCATGCCGATGGGGGCCCGGTTGAGCAGATGGTCGAGGAGTGCCCGGTCCGCGCCCCAGGGGACGGCGGACGAGGCGTCGCCCGCGTCGTCGGCGCCGGCGGTGTGCGGTGTGCCCATCAAGCCCTCCTGTCCTCCTCATTCCATGGTCGCGCGTTTGCCGCTCAGCGCAGATCGGCGACGGGTCCCGTGCCGGCGGCGGGGCCGTCGTGCGGGAGGGGGCCCGTGGTCGTGGCGGGCCCCGCGTTCGCGACGGGTTCCGTGCCCGTGGCGGGTCCCGCGTTTGCGATGGGTGCCGCGTTTGGGGCGGGCCCCGCGTTCGGGAGGGATCCTGCGTTCGCGGCGGGTCCGGCGTTCGGGGCGGAGCCCATGCCCGGGATCGGTCGCAGCCGGCGGGTCAGCAGTACGGCCACGTCGTCGGCCCGCTCGGTCAGCCGGCCCGCGTCGCGCACCATGCGGTCGACCACGTCGGAGAGGGCGGTGTCGGCGGCGTGTGAGAGGGAGGCGCGCATGCGGTCGATGCCCCGGTCCAGGTCCACGCCCACCTCCTCGACGAGGCCGTCGGTGTACAGCGCCAGGACCGAACCGGGCTCCAGGGCCATTCGGGTCACCGGGTATTCGGCGGCCCGGTCCACCCCGAGCAGCGGGCCGCCGGGCAGTTCGACCACCCGGGTACGGCCGTCCGCACCGCGCAGCAGCGGCGGCGGATGCCCTGCCCGGACCGCCTCGGCCCGACCGCTCTCCGGGTCCAGTTCGATGTAGCAGCAGCTGGCGAACAGGCCGGGATCCAGATCGGCGAGCAGCCGATTGGTACAGCTCACCACCTCGTCGGGCCGCTGCCCCCCGGTGGCGAACGCCCGTACCGCGCTCCGCAGTTGGCCCATCGTGCCGGCCGCGGCCACGCTGTGCCCCTCGACGTCGCCGATCACCAGGCCGACCGCGCGGCCGGTGTCGATTACGTCGTACCAGTCGCCGCCGATCTCCATGCCCTGGGTGCCGGGCAGGTAGCGGGCCACCACCTCCAGGTTCGGCAGCGTCGGCAGCCGGTGCGGGAGCAGTGCGTGTTGCAGGCCCCGGGCGAGGGCGAATTCCGCGTCGTAGAGCCGGGCCCGCTCCAGGGCTTGGGCGATCAGGCCGCTCAGCGCGGTGAGCACCGAGCGCTCCTCGGGGGTGAACGTGTGCCGCCGGTCGAAGCCGAGGATGCAGCTGCCGACCGCCCGGTCGGAGGCGATCAGCGGCAGGAAGGCCCACGCGGACATCTCGTCCAGCGGGATCCCGGGATACGCCGCGGTCAGCTCCTCCGCCGACTCGATGAAGATCGGTACGCCCCGGGTCAGCGCCTCCACGCCGGGCAGCGCCGCGTCCAGCGGGACGCCCTCGAAGCGGTCCAGGAAGCCCTCGGGGTAGCCGCTTTCCAGGGCCAGGAAGAAACGTTTGTCGCGGACCACGTAGATGGCCAGCTCCCGGCCGCCGAACGCGGGCAGGATCTGGTCGGCGACCACCTCGCACACCTCGCCGACGGACACGGCCTCGGTGAGCGCGCCGGCCATCTGGAGCACGTGGTAGATCGCGCCGAGCCTGGGCGGGGCGGCCTCGGTCTCCGGCGCTCCGGTCGGGCGGGCGGCCTCGGCTTCGTCCACCGCCTCGCTCGCGCCGGGCGGCGGGGCGACCGGGACCACCTTGCCGGTCAGGCCGTACGGGTCGGGGTAGAGCGAGAACGACAGCCAGCGGTCGCGCGGGGTGCGGGCCAGGAACGAGCCGGGTTGCTGGGAGAGCATGGCGGCCCGGTAGCGGTCCTCGTACGCCGGGTCGGCGAGCCACGGCAGCGCGTCCCAGGGGGCGCGGCCGAGTACGTCCTCCAGGCGCACCCCGAGCAGGTCGGCCAGGTTGCGGCTGGCGTAGGTGACCCGGCCCTCGCCGTCGAGCGAGAAGACGCCGTCGCGCAGCCGCTCCACGGCCTCCGCGGCGGCGGCCCCGGTGCCGAGGTCCAGGACGGCGCCGACCAGGTGCCGGGCCCGGCCGCCGGTCTCGTCCTCGGGGATGCGCCCCCACACCTCCAGCGGCCGGGGCGTGCCGTCGGGGCCGGCCACCTGGAGGCGCCAGGCCAGTACCCGACCGGTCTCCACAGCCCGATGCGCGGCTTCGCGGAACTCGCGCCCGCCGCCGGAGACCACCCGGGCGGCCAGCGTGGCCGCACGGCGGTCGAAGTCGGCCGGGGCGATGCCGAACAACTCGCACAGTTCCTCGTCGGCGTCGAAGTCGCCGGTCGTCACGTTCCAGTCGAACAGGCCCACCCGGATCAGCGGGAAGGTGTCGGTGGGCAGCAGGGTCACCGTTGGCGGACCGTCGTAGGCGATGTCGGTGCCGGGTCCGCTGCGGGCGCTCAGGGCGTTGCCGAGGCGTTTGGCCGCCGCGCGCAGTCGGCGTCTTCGGGCGGCGGGCAGTCCGCGTCCGGGGGAGGCGGGCCACATCAGCGTGACCACGCCGAACGTCTCGCCGCCGTTGCCGTTGCCGTTGCCGTTGCCGTTGCCGCGGCCGCGGATCGGGGCTGAGGCGGACGCGTAGGCGTACGGCATGCCGAGCGCCAGCTGCGGGAAGCGCCGCATGGTGTCGCCGTCGTCGGCCAGGAACACGATGCGGCCGGTGCGGTACGCCTCCGGCGCGGGCAGCGCGCCCGTGACCGGGACCCGGCTCCACGGGCCGAGCAGGGACACGGCCAGGCCCGCGACCTTGGCGAGAACCAGCGAGCGGCGGTCGGGCGAGCGCAGATAGACCACCCCGGCGTACGCCCCGGTGGCCCGCACCGCCGCGTCCAGGCAATTGGAGCAGTCGGCCAGGATCCCGTCGACGTGGTCGTCACGATCGGCGCCGCTCCGAATCACGGGCAGGGAGAGTGGCCCGGTATCGGCCCCGGGACCGCTTCCGCTCATCGGCGCCTCCCTCGTCCCACGAATCCCGACAACACCCGACCTCGAGCTCGTCCGGTCCGGTGCAGCGACCGGTCCGCCGGTTGCGCGCACCTAGTCTCGGAGTACGCCTGCCCGGAATCAATGTCAAACGGGCAAATGCACCCGAAGCAAACAAACCTCCAACTCCCCAAGCAACCCGCCCCCGCTCCCGCCCACTCCCACCCAGGCCACACCCACCCCCACCGACCCCTTCCCCCGCCCGGCCTGCCCGGGCTATCCGGCGTACCCGGCCCGCCCGGCCCGCCGGGTCCGGCTCGGCCCTGCCCGGCGGTTGCCTGGTCCCATTCGGCCCCGCCCGGTCGTCCCTCGGCCCCGTGCGGCTTCCCGCTCGGCTCCTGCCCGGCCGCCGCCCGGTTCGGATCGGTCTCGCCCAGCCCCGTCCGGCATTCGCCCACCCCCCACTCGGTCCCCCCGCCCGGCCTCCGTCCAGCCCGGCCCTGCCTCGCCCCGGTCCGGCCGCGCTTGGCGCCGTTCGGTCTTTGCCCGGCCCCGTTCGGTCCCGTGCGGCTTCCCGCTCGGCTCCTGCCCGGGCGCCCCCGGTTCGGCTCGGCCTCATCCAGCCCCGTCCGGTATTCGCCCACCCCTCACTCGGCCCGCCCCCGGCCCGGCCGCGCTTGGCGCCGTTCGGGCCTCGTCCGGTCCCGTTGGGCTCCGGGTGGGTTGGTTTGGGGAGGGGGGTTGGTGGCTGTGGGGGTGTTGGGTTGTTCGGGTGAAAACGGGGCTGGGTGGGGCGTGTCGATGTGGGGGGAGTGGGTGCGGGCGGCACGGTCGGAATGTCCCATTTTCAGGTGATGCGACCAATGTCGTTCGCCCTCATCGTGGAGCGCCCATCGTGATGCCATCCCTACGCAGTTCGACCACCCGTCTCCGGCGGCCGACCGTCGCGGCGATCGCGCTGGGCGCCGCCGTGTTCGCCGGCGCCGGCCCGGCGTACGCGTTGCCTCTGGCGCCGGGGGACAACGGTGACGTCAAGGTGCACATGAGCACCACCTCGCCGACCGACCAGCGGGACGAGCCCAAGGTCTGCCTGTTCAATCTGGCGGCGTTCAACTTCGACACCGTGCAGCAGGTCACCTACACGATCGCCGCGCAGCCGCCCAAGGCCGACGGCCCCGTCCTCGGGGGTTCGATCACCCTCACCGACGGCACCGGGCACACCGGGACCCTCACCCTGCCCAACGGGCAGTACAAGCTCGTGTGGACCTTCGCGGGCGAGAACGGAACGGGCAAGCAGAAGGTCTTCAAGGTCGACTGTCCCCCGGGGACGACCGGTGGCGTCACCACGACCGGCAGCACTGGCGGACGTCCGGCCGGCAGCGTCAACGCCGGTGGCGGCGGCGGTGCCTCGACGTTCGACGCGGGCGAGGTGACCGTCGGCGCGGTGGTGGCCGGTGCCGCCCTCGCCGGCTTCGGGATCCACCTCGTCCGTCGTCGCCGGGCCACGGGCGATGGCACGTCCTGACACACGGTCGGCGCACCGTGCCCGTCGCTCCGGCCCGCTGGCGGCCGGAGCGACCGCGCTGGCGCTGATCGCCGGACTGTGGTTGGTCCACCACGGTTCGGGGGACGGCGGCGTCGATCGGCCGCCGGCTCCCGTCGCGGACGTGGCCGCCGTCCCGTACGCTCGGGTGCCCGCCGACGGGCCGCGCCGGGTGGACGCCGCACCGCTGCCGGAGTCGGTGCCGGTCAGGATGCGGATCCCGGCGATCGGCGTGAACGCGCCGATGGGCACGCTCGGCACCGGTCCGGACCGCCGACTGGTCACCCCGCCGGTGGGCAACAGGAACCTGGTCGGCTGGTATCGCGACGGAGTCGCGCCGGGGGCTCGCGGCAACGCGGTCACGGTCGGTCACGCGGACACCCGCTCCGGCCCGGCCGTGTTCTTCAAGCTCGGCCTGCTGCGCGTCGGCGACCGGATCGAGGTCCAGCGCCGGGACCGCAAGACGGCGGTGTTCAGCATCGACGCGGTCCGGTCCTTCCCGAAGGACGCCTTCCCGGACGACGTCGTCTACGGCGCCACCGACGCCGCCGAACTACGCGTGATCACCTGCGGCGGCCACTACGACAAACGCACCGGCTACGCCGCGAACGTCGTTGTTTTTGCCCATTTGACCGCCACTCGATAGCCCCCGAGTAGCCCCCGACAGCCCCGATGGCCCCACGCCGACCCGCTCTCATGCCCCCGTGAGGCGGGATCGGGACGGGGGCGGGTCGTGGGCTCAGGTGGTGGCCTTGCGGAACCAGGACAGGGTTTCGGCGATCGCCGTTGCGTGAGGGGTCGGGGGGAGGGGGCCGAAGGTGTCGGTGAAGCCTGTGGAGTCGACGACGAAGGGGCGGTCGCGTTGGTACCAGGTTTCGCCCAGGGCGCGCACCGTCGGGTTCACCAGGCCGAGTAGGCGCTGGGCGGTGTGGCTCACCGCCGCGGACTTGCCGGGGCGGCCCAGTTCCGCGAACAGCAGGTCGAGGAACTGTTTGCCCGTCAGCGGTTCGGCCGTGGGTACGTGCCAGGCCCGGCCGTCGGCCCGGGCGTCCTCGCCGAGCACCGCCAGCCCCTTGGCGAAGTCGGGCAGGTAACTGAGCGAGTGCGGCTGGTCCGGTGAGCCCACCCACCGCACCACCTTGCCCCGCACCGCGGCGCCGAACACCGTGTCGCCCACGGTGCTGTTCACCCCGCGCGGCCCGAAGTAGTCGGAGGCCCGCCCGATCGCCACCCGCAGTTCGCCGGCCTCGTGCGCGGCCAGCAACGACCGTGCCATCGTGGCCCGCACCCGCCCCTTGGGGTTCTCCGCGGCGTAGGGCAGGTCCTCCGTCATCGCGCCGCTCACCGGCCCGTACATGTAGAGGTTGTCGGCGAACACCAGCTTGGCCCCGGCCGCCGCCGCGCCCCGGCGGATCGCGTCGGTCAGCGGCGGGAACTCGCTCACCCAGGCCGTATAGGCCGGCGCCGCGCAGTGGTACACCACCGCGGCCCCGGCACACGCGGCGGTCGCGCCGTCGGGCGTGGTGACATCGCCGCGCACCACCTCGACGCCCTCGGGCACGGTGAGCCCGCCGCTGCGGTTGACGGCCCGGATCCGCCGGCCGCGAGCGTGCAGTTCGTCGACGAGTGTGGCGCCGACGGCGCCGCCGGCGCCGAGGACCACGTGCAGTTCGGACGCGGTGGACATGTGGGCTCCCCGAGAGTGGCCTCGACGCGGCGGCGGACGACCCGTCACGGCGAGGGTGACTTTGATTACAGCGTTATGTAACAGCGTTGCGTTACAGTTGTCAACATGGGACGGCCACGTACGCGCGATTGGGACGAACTGCGTCGCGCATTGATCGACGCCGCCGGTCGACTGCTCGCCACCGAGGGTCCACAGGCGCTCAGCACCCGGCGGGTCGCCCACGAGGTGGGCACCTCGACGACCGCCGTCTACAACCTCTTCGAGGACAAGGCGGGCCTGCTGCGCGCGATGTTCCTGGACGGCTTCGCGGCGCTGGAGGAGCGGTTCGCCCGGGTGCCGGTGGACGGCGACCCCGAGGCCGACCTGCTGGCCCTGGGCCACGCCTACCGCGCCGCGGCCCGGGCCAATCCGCACCGCTACGACCTGATGTTCGGCCGACCGATCGCCGAGTTTCGCCCCGACGAGACGGACTTGGCCCGGATCGGCGGCACCCACGACACGCTGCTGCGCGCGGTCGCCCGTTGTGTGGACGCCGGCCGGTTCGGGCCCGCCGACCCGGCGGACATCGCCGCCCACATGAGCGCCCTCGTCCACGGGTTGGCCAGTCTGGAACTGCGCGGCGCGCTGGGCGACGAGGAGTGCGCCGACCGCCGCTGGCGCCTGGCTCTGGAGGCCGCGTGTCGCGGCCATCACCCCGAGCCGGCCGGGGAGGAGGGTCCACCGAACGTCCACCGAACCGACGCCGAATAATCCGGTCGCCGTTGTCGGTGGGCTTGCCTACGCTCGTCCCATTACCACGCGACCTCACCTCGGGGGAACCCTCATGAGCATGCCGAATTACACCCAGGACCCGCTGGTGCGCCTCGACCGCCACCGAATCGAGTTCACCACCTACCCCGGCGACCACCACGCACTCGGTTTCGTCGCCACACGCGCCAGGTGCTCGTGCGGTACCTGGGAGTCCAACCGCCCCTGGGCGCGCGCCGATCACCTGCGGGCATTCGGTCGGCACATGGGCGACGTCCAGGTCATCGCGCACACCGTGCCCAGAGAGTACGAGCGCCTGGCCGTGGTGCCGTTGCGCTGCGTCGACGCCGAGCACGCCGCCGCCGTGGTCCGCGAGTGGCCGGAGCCACAGGACGCCGAGCACGGCCTGTTCCGACGCGAGGAAACCATCTACATCGCCTATGGGGACAGCGAGTTCCCCTGCTCGGTCGCGGTCTGGGCACACCTGCGCGGACACGTGAGCGACGTCTACGCCGGACGCATGTTGCGCGATGTGGCCTGACCCGGCTCCGCGTCCGGCCTCCCACCCGGTTTCCGCGACCGGTGGATAGGCTGCACGACATGCGTTGACGCCTGCCCGCGCCCCGGGCACCCCCGCGACTCCTTCGGACCCGCATGAAACCCGGATCTCACGAAGGAGACAACCGAAATGACCACGTCGACACCCCTCGACGTCCCCGACACGTTCGCCGCGGCGCACGGCGGGACCGCCGCCGGTCGAGCCTGGATCGCCGCACTGCCGACCCTGGCCGCCGACGTCATGGACCGCTGGTCCCTGCGTCCGGACGGCCCCGTCGCCCACGGCATGGCCGCCGTCGTGCTCCCGGTGACCCGCGCCGACGGTACGCCCGCCGTACTGCGGCTCCAGCAGGTCGCCGAGGACAACGCCGGCGTCGTGCCCGGCCTGCGGGCCTGGCGGGGCGACGGCATCGTGCGCCTGCTCGACCACGACCCGGACACCGACGCCCAACTCCTCGAACGCCTCGACGCGATGCGCACGTTGGCGGCGCTGCCCGAAGACGCCGTCGCCACGCAGACCCTCGCCGAGCTGATGGCCCGCCTGGTCGCGGTACCGGCGCCCGCCGGGATGCGCCGACTGGCCGACATCGCCGCGGCCATGCTCGACGACACCCCCCGCGCGGTGGCGGCGCTGGCCGACCCGACCGAACGCCGGCTCGTGCGCACCTGCGCGTCGGCCGTGGCCGAACTCGTCGACGAACCCGGCGATCGCCTGCTGCACTGGGACCTGCACTACGACAACGTCCTGGCCGGCGAGCGCGAGCCGTGGCTGGCCATCGATCCCGAACCACTGGCCGGCGACCCCGGCTTCGACCTGTGGCCGGCGCTGGACAGCCGCCTGTCCGAGGTCGTCGCGACGGGCGACGTGGCCCGCACGGTGTACCGCCGCTTCGACCGACTCACCGAGGTGGTCGGCCTGGACCGACAACGCGCCGTCGGCTGGACCCTCGGCCGGATCCTGCAGAACGCGCTGTGGGACGTCGAGGACGGCAACACCGCCCTCGATCCGGCCCAGGTCGCACTCGCCGAGGCCCTGCTGCGTCGTTAGACCGTGTCCTTCGGGCGGAACGGGCCGTCCAGGGCCGCCCATTGCAGCAGCATGATGGTCTTGGCGTCCACGATCCGACCGTCCCGGATCATCGCCAACGCCTCGGTGAACGGCAGTTCCAGGGTGTCGATGTCCTCGCCCTCGGCGGCGATCCCGCCGCCGAGGCCGGCGGCCGTGCCGGGGCCGTACGGGGCGGCGAAGAAGTGCACCCGCTCGGTGACCGAACCCGGGCTCATGTAGACGTCGAAGACGTGTTCGGGCGTACCGACGACGTGTCCGGTCTCCTCGGCCGCCTCGCGGCGGATGGCCTCCTCGGGGGCGTCGCCGTCGAGGAGGCCGGCGGCGGTCTCGATCAGGAAGCCGTCCGGGTGCTCGTTGACGTAGGCGGGCAGCCGGAACTGGCGGGTCAGCAACACCGTGCGCTGCTCCACGTCGTAGAGCAGGATCGTGGCGCCGTCGCCCCGGTCGTAGTTCTCGCGCTGCTCGCGGCTCCAGTGACCGTCGGCATGTCGGTAGTCGAAGGTGGTCTTGCGCAGCACATACCAGTCGCAGGACAACACCTCCACGTCGTGGATCCGCACCCTCGGGTTGCGGGTGAGGTCGCGGCCGTAGCGGTCGAGGCCGGTGCGACCGCGCCGGTCGGGGGTGTCGATGCCGTCGGTCATCGGGTGACCTTTCGTCTCGTGCGGTGGAGAGGAGTGAGGCGGGGCGTGGCGGGGCGTGGCGAGGAGTGAGGCCGGGCGTGGCGAGGTGGGTCCGGGTGGTCGGGTCGGGGTGCCAGGATGCCGGCCGGGCCTCGGGAGACGTGCGGTGGCATTCGCTGGCAGGGGGTTGCCGGGGGCCTTGTCTATAGTCGTTAGTGAGATGACTGACTCGGTGCAGAAGAAGAGCCGGAGCCGGGCCGACGGCAGGCCCGGCAAGCGGGAGCGGTTGGTCGCGGCGACCGCGCAGGTCGTGTATCGGCAGGGGGTCGAGCGGACCACACTGGCCGACATCGCCGCCGAGGCCGACGTGCCGGTGGGCAACGTCTACTACTACTTCCGGACCAAGGACCAACTCGTCGAGGCCGCGGTCGGCGACCACGAGCGGCGGCTGCGCGAACTGATCGCGGCCCTGGCCGAACTGCCCACTCCGCGCGAGCGGTTGCGTGCCCTGGTCGAGGGCTGGGTGGGGGAGCGCGATCTCGCGGTGCGGTACGGGTGTCCGTTCGGCACGCTGGTGTCGGAGTTGGACAAGCGCGAGGACGAACCGGCTCGGCTCGCCGCCGACGTCATGCGGCTGCTGCTGGACTGGGCCGGGGAACAGTTCCGGGCGATGGGGCGCGGGGACGACGCGCGTGAGCTGGCGATGGCCCTGGTCGGCGCGTACCAGGGCATGTCGTTGCTGACCAACACGCTCCGGGATCCGGAGATCATGGTCGTGCAGGGGGCGCGGCTGCTGGAGTGGATCGACGGGTTGGGCGAGGGGTAGCGCACGCGCCAGGGGCGGCGAGAAAAGTTTCGCCGGTCGTGTCGATCCGGCCGTCTCTCGTTCGTCGTCTTGGTGTGCGGCAGGCCGGCCCGGGCTGCCGGGCGGGACACCATCGGACAAAACGGAGTCGGACCATGAAATACATGTTGCTGATCCACAGCGGTGCGGTCGATGCGGAGGGCGGGGCCCCCGAGTGTGGCGTCGAGGAGTGGATGGCCTACGACAAGGAAGTCAAGGACGCGGGCATCTTCGTGTCCGGGGAGTCGTTGGCGGACCTGGTCACCGCGACCACGGTGCGGGTCGGCGAGGCCGGTGAGCGGATCGTGACCGACGGGCCGTTCGCGGAGTCCCGGGAGGTGCTGGGCGGGTTCTACGTGATCGACGTGCCCGATCTGGACGTCGCGCTGGACTGGGCCGCGCGGTGTCCCGGGGCGCGGCGCAGCGGCGCGATGGTGGTCCGGCCGATCGCCGACTTCTCGGTCTGACCGCGATGGACGAGCGAGCCGCCGGCCCCGACGAACCCGGGAGGGCGGGCGTGGACGCCTCGGTGGAATCGGTGTTCCGCGAGGAACGGGGCCGGTTGCTTGCCTCCCTCGCGCGCCGTTTCGGTGATCTGGACCTGGCCGAGGAGGTCGCCTCGGAGGCGATCGAGGCCGCGCTGGTGCACTGGCCGGTCGACGGCGTACCGACGCGCCCCGGCGCCTGGTTGTTGACCACCGCGCGGCGGCGGGCGGTGGACCGGCTGCGTCGGGACCGGACGTACGCCGCGCGACTGGCCGTGTTGCAGGTGGAGGCGGACCGGGCCGATCCGGCGCCCGCGGCCGATGCCGACGGCGAGTTGCCCGACGAGCGCCTCCAGCTGTTCTTCACCTGCGCGCATCCCGCCCTGCCCGCCGAGGACCGCGGGGCGCTGACGCTGCGTTGCCTGGCCGGGCTGACCACACCCGAGGTGGCCCGCGCGTACCTGGTGCCGACCGCGACCATGGCCCAGCGGATCGTCCGGGCGAAGAAGAAGATCCGCGAGGCCCGCATCCCGTTCCGGGTGCCCGGCGTCGACGAGCTGCCGGCCCGGTTGCCGGGGGTGCTCCAGGTGCTCTACTCGATCTTCACCGAGGGGTACGCGGCCAGTTCGGGGCCGACGTTGCAGCGGTCGGAACTCGCGGAGGAGGCGATCCGGCTGGCCCGGATCCTGCGCCGGCTGCTGCCCGCCGAACGGGAGCCGGCCGGGCTGCTCGGGCTGATGTTGCTGATCCACGCGCGCCGCGCGGCGCGGGTCGATGCAGCCGGGGCACTGGTGTTGTTGGCCGATCAGGACCGGGGGCGGTGGGATCGGGCGATGATCGAGGAGGGCCGGGAGCTGGTCCGGGTGGCGCTGACGGGTGGGCCGCCCGGGAGGTACGGGGTGCAGGCCGCAATCGCCGGGCTGCACGACGAGGCGGCGGATCCGACCACGACGGACTGGCCGCAGGTGGTGGCGCTGTACGACGTGTTGTTCGCGCTCACGCCGTCGCCGATCGTGGCGCTGAACCGGGCGGTGGCGGTGGCGATGCGGGACGGGCCGGAAGCGGGGTTGGCGCTGCTGGACGCGCTGGCGGACGAGCCGAGATTGCGGGGGCACCATCCGTATCCGGCGGCGCGGGCGGAGCTGTTGTACCGGTGCGGGCGGTTCGCCGAGGCGGCGGTGGCCTATCGGGAGGCGTTGGAGCAGGTGGGCACGGATCCGGAACGGGCGCATTTGTTGCGGGGACTGGCGGCGGCGGAGGCCGGTTCGCGGGACGGGTGAGCTTCGTCCGGCGCGGCTCGGGCGGGTGGCGGCGGCGCCGGCGCGATCATGGAGGCGCGGTCGGGCTCGGCCGTCCCGGGCGGGGATCGCCCCGGGTGGTCGTGGCGAGGGGTGCGGGCGTGGAGGATCGGGCCGAGCGGCTTGCGCGGGTGGCACGGGGCTGGGACGAGGCCGCGGAGGGGTACGACGCCTACTTCGTGCCCCGATTCGCGCCGTGGGTACGGGCGGCGGTGACCGCGGTCGGGTCGTTGCCGGACGGGCCGATCCTGGTGCCGTGTTGTGGCACGTTTCCCGAACTCGAACTGCTGACCGAGGACTTCGACGACCGGGAGATCGTCGGCATCGACCTCTCCCCGGGCATGGTGCGACTGGCTCGGGAACGGGTGGCCGGCCGGCCCGGCGTCACGGTCGTCGAAGGCGACGCCTCGACCCTGGACGCGCGGTGGTCGGGCCGGTGTGCGGCGATCGTGTCGGTGTTCGGGCTCCAGCAGTTGCCCGAGCCGGATCACGCGCTCGCATCGTGGGTCGGGGCGCTGCGTCCGGGCGGTCGGCTCGCGGTGGTCTTCTGGCCGGACGGGATCGAGGAGACCGGCCCGTTCGCGCTGCTCGGCGAGGTGATCCGGGCCCGGATGCCGGCGTCCGACCGCTCCTGGGAGGGGCGCCTGCTCGCCGCGATCACGGGGCGGGGCGCGACCATCGAGCGGGACGTGGACCTGGTGTACCCGATGTCCCACCCGGACGCGGCGGCCTTCTTCGACGCGTTCACCCGCTTCGGTCCGCTGCGCGCGTTGACCCTGGCCCGGGGCGAGGCGTTCATGGCCGAACTGCGCGAGGAGTTCCTGCGTCGGGCCGTGGCGGGGGAGTGGCATCACGAGCCGCGGGCGCGGATGTTGGTGGCGCGTCGCTGAGCCGGCTTCGGGTCGGTGGAGGTGCGGTGTTCCCCCCGTCCTGGGTCAGTCCTCGCCCGGCCCTCGGTCAGTCCTCGGTCAGTCCTCGGTGTCGCCGAGAAATTCCATGCCGTCGAGGACCGTCACCACGACGACGACCATGACGCCGCGCAGGACGCCGTACTCGATGAGCAGGGCCGGTGCCACCATCGCCTGGCGGGTGTCGTCGTCGGGGCCGATCGGGGCGGACGCCTTGGTGTACGGGTCGCGGGCGAGTACCTGGAGGGCCTTGGTGAGCTGCGCGCGCCGCTCGGGCGGCAGCGAGTCGCGGACGGCGGCGGCCGTCTCCGTGTACTCCACGCGGTACGGGCCGCTCGGATGAGCCTTCACGGCGCTCCCCTCCGTTGGCGTTCCGGTCCTGAGGGGACGGTAGCCGCCGGCCGACGCGCTGACCAGACCGGGGCGGGGTGGGTGGCGGCTCGGGTCAGCCTTCGGGTGCCTCGGGGCGCTGCGGACGGCTGCGGCGGCGGTACTGCTGGACGCCCTTGCGGTCGCGGACGGCGAGGCCTCGGGAGCGGAGATCGTCCAGGGCCTGCTCCGCCGCACCGGGGTGCTTGTCGGTCAGGGCACGCTTGCGGGTGCGCAGCAGGGCGTGCGCGGCTTCGTCCAGGTCGGGGGTGCCGTCGACCCAGGGGGTGAAGTCCGCCTCGCGCGGGTCGGTCGTACCGCGCCAGGGATAGGCGAAGCGGGTGAAGGCGTCGCGCAGGTGCTCGGCGGACAGGTCGCCGGCGCGGACCCGGATCAGCTCGGTCTCGGCGGCGTCGAGGGCGACCAGGTCCCGGCCGTCGGTGAACACGGCGTCGATCCGGTCCCGACGCACCTGGAGGCCGGCACCGTCCACGTGGATCGCGATGTGGTCGGCGGTCACCGTCACCACGGGGCTCTCCCGGTGTGCGACGGCCGCCATCCAGGCGCCGATCGCGGCGCCGAGCAGGGTCAGCGCCGGTACCGCCCACACCGTCGGCAGGCGCGCGGCCAGACGCAGCGGGGCGGGGGCCGAGCCGGTCAGATCCAGCAGGGCGCGTACCAGCGGCCCCACCCCGAATCCCGCGCCGAAGCCGAGCAGGGCGGCGCCGACGCCGATCAGCCACAGCCACAGCCGGGGCATTCGGATCGTGACGGCTTGTTTGTCGACCGCTGTCGCGTCCATGGTCTTACTTCGTCTCGCTTTCTCGTGTGTTGTTCGTCGGGTCGGGATTCGGCTCCGGGGCCAGGTAGCGGGCAACGGTGCGGCGCAGGGCCGGTGTCGCGTCGCGGTCGGGGTGGGCGCCCAGGTAGACCGCGTCGACCAGGTTCCGGATCCAGCCGGCCGCCTCGGCCGGGTCGAGTGCGGCGTCGATGGTGCCGTCGGCGATGCCACGGGTGATCAGGCCGACCAGGCCCTCCTGGATCACGGCTTCAGTGCGGGCGATCACCTCGACCAGTTCGGGGTCCCGGTCGACCTGGCGCAGCAGTTCGACGAGGATGCCGGCCGCGTGCGGGTCCCGGGCGTCGGCGGCGAGGTCGGTGACCAGGTCGACGATCGCTTCCGCGGGGTGCGCGGCGCCGGCGTGGCGGTCCATCAGCGTGCGCGAGAGGGGCAGGTCGCGTTCGAAGACGGCCCGGAAGACGGCGCGTTTGTCGGGGAAGTAGTAGAAGACGCTCGCCGCGCTCATCCCGGCGGCCCGGGCGATGTCGGCCACGGTGGTCGCCTCGAACCCCTGCTCCGCGAAGCGCGCGGCGGCGGCGACGGCGATCGTTTCGCGCCGCTGGGCGACTCGTTCGGGGTCCGTGGTGCGGGCCACGGGATCGCCGCCTTTCCATGACTGATCGGTCAGTCAAAGAATAGCATCGGTGTTGCCTTCGGCTTCTGCCGGCTCGGATTCGGATTCGGAGTCGAAGTGGGATTCGGATTCGGCGAGGTAGTCCTCGTAGACGCCGATCTTGTAGCCGATCAGGTCCATGCACTGGTGCAGTTGGGCGATCTGGCCGGCGATTCGGGACTTGTGCTCGCGGAGGATGGCCAGGCGTTCGCGTTCGGTGCCCTCGCCGGCGCGGGCCAGCTCGGTGTAGTGGCGGATGGCCGGGATGGGCATGCCGGAGCCGCGCAGGACGATGCACATGTTCAGCCAGGCGACGTCGTGTTCGGCGTAGCGGCGGCGTCCGCCCGGGCCGCGCCGGACCGGGTTGGCCAGGATGCCCTCGCGTTCGTAGAAGCGCAGGGTGTCGATGGTCAGGCCGGTACGGGCGGCGACCTCGCCGATGCTCAGGTCGCCGGTGGTGTCCGGGGCGTCGCCGCCCGGGTGTTCGGCCGGCCGGTCGCGCGTGGGGTTGTTCCCGGGGTTCTCCGTCACGTGCCTCAGGATGGGGCTTGACCTGGAGTCGGGTCCAGCTCATAGATTTCCGGGCACCGGAGCGGGCCTCGCGCCGGCCCGCCGAGGGGCGGGTCGGGCCGTACGAGCGTGCCCGCCACCGGGTATCACCGGCAGTCGGGGGACCCCGGCCGGGAACCCAGGAACAAGGAGCACGACCATGCGATACCGCCCGCTCGGCCGCACCGGGATGCACGTCAGCGTGCAGGCGCTCGGCACGATGATGTTCGGCGCGGTGGGCAACCCCGATCACGACGACTGCGTCCGGATCGTGCACGCCGCGCTGGACCAGGGCATCAACTTCGTGGACACGGCCGACATGTACTCGGCCGGCGAGAGCGAGGAGATCGTCGGCAAGGCGCTGCGCGGTCGCCGCGACGACGTGGTGCTGGCCACCAAGGGGCACTTTCCGATGGGCGAAGGTGTCAATCGTGGCGGCAACTCGCGGCGTTGGATCCTGACCGCGGTCGAGGACAGCCTGCGTCGGCTCGGGACGGATCGCATCGACCTCTACCAGATCCACCGCCCCGACGACTCGACCGACATCGAGGAGACCCTGGCCGTCCTGACCGATCTGGTCCGGCAGGGCAAGATCCGGGCCTTCGGCTGCTCGACGTTCCCCGCCGAGGACGTGGTCGAGGCGTATCACGTGGCGGAGCGGCGTGGGCTGTACCGGTTCCGGACCGAGCAGCCGCCGTATTCGATCCTGGCTCGGGGCATCGAGGCGTCGCTGCTCCCGGTGTGCGAGCGGTTGGGCATGGGCGTACTGACCTGGGGTCCGCTCGCCTCCGGGTTCCTCACCGGCCGCTATCGCAAGGACGCGCCGATCGACCTGACCTCGGGTCGGGCCCGGCTCAACCCCGGACGGTTCGATCCGACCCTGCCGGTGAACGTCACCAAGCTCGACATCGTCGAGCGACTGGTCGAGCTGGCCGGGGAGATCGGCTGCACGCTGCCGGAGCTGGCGGTGGCGTTCCCGACCGCGCACCCGGCGGTGACCTCGGTCGTCATCGGGCCGCGCACCATGGAGCAGGCGATGGCGGCGATCAAGGGCGCCTCGCTGGTGCTGGACGACGCGACGCTGGACCGGATCGACGAGATCGTGCCGCCGGGGACGAACGTCTACCACCCGGACGGCGCGTGGACCCATCCGGCGGTGGCCCGCAGTGAGCTGCGGCGGCGGGCGGTGGCGGAGCGGGCGGCGGGGTGACGCGTGTCGGCGCCGAACTCGCTCTCTTCGGTGCCGCACCCCGGTTCTCTTCGGTGTCGAACCCGCTCACCTCGGGAACTTCCCGGGCGTCCCGCCCGACTGACTCCCCGGGTCCGCCTTCGCGGACCGCCTGACGGTACTTCCGGGGAGCGAATCTGTGCGGGCGAGCAAAGTGTGCGGCGTGGCCGCCGTGGTGGCGTTGTTCGCGGCGGGGTGTGGCGGTGACTCCGACAAGACGGCCGAGGTGGTGTCGGGGGCGTCCGCCTCGGCGGCACGGTCGGGCGACGCCGGGTCGGCCGGGTTCCCGGTGAAGGTGACCGACTGCGCCGGGGCCGAGACGACGTTCACCGCGGCGCCGAAGAAGGTGGTCACGAGCAATGCGTCCAGCCTGGAGATGTTGTTCTGGCTCGGCGCGGGCGATCGTGTGGTGGGTACCGGTTTCCCGCCGGGCAAGGGCACCATGCCCGCACCGTTCGCCGCGCAGGCCGAACGGGTCGAGGTGCTCGGCGACATGGTCATCCCCAAGGAGAAACTGCTCGCCTCGGGCGCCGACTTGTACATCGACACCTTCGCCGACATGAGCGGTATGGGGGCGATGGGCTCCGGGCCGTCGCCGAAGGAGTTCGCGGCGGCCGGGATCAAGCACATCTACCTCAAGTCCACCGCGTGTGCGAGTAAACGTGCGGGCGCGCAGGAGGATCTGACCGAGGTCGAGGCCGACATCCGGCAACTCGGCGCGGTCACCGGCACTTCGGCCCGGGCGGAGGAACTGGTCGCGGGCATGCGGCAGACCGTCGGCACGGTTCGCGGCGCGCTCGCCGGCCTGCCGCAGGATCGGCGGCCGACGTACTTCTTCTTCGACTTCGACGCCGGGACCAAGCAGCCGATCGCGGTCTGCGGAAAGCAGGTCGCCAACGCGGTGATCACCCAGGCGGGCGCGCGCAACGTATTCGCCGACTGTGCCGGCGACTTCAAGCCGGTGTCCTGGGAGGACGTGGTCGGAAGGAACCCGGAGTGGATCCAGCTCGGCGTGCGGGACAAGGGCAGCGCGGAGGCCAACGCGAAGGCGTTCGACGAGGCGGAACGTTTCCTGCGCACGTTCGATGCGACGAAGGGGCTGCCGGCGGTCAGGGACGGGAAGTTCGTCCGGGTCGGGTCGGAGCGGACGACGATCGCGGGGGTGCGGAACGCGGGCACGGTGCGGGAGATCGCGGGCCGGATTCATCCGGATCTGGTCGAGCCGGGGGCGGGGGCCGCGCCCGGGGCGGGGTCCGGGGCCGGGCCCGGGACGGCTGCCCCTTCGGCTTCCGCTTCCGCGCCGGCTG
The DNA here is from genome assembly GCF_042754105.1 of Embleya sp. NPDC059237. Taxonomy (NCBI): domain Bacteria; kingdom Bacillati; phylum Actinomycetota; class Actinomycetes; order Kitasatosporales; family Streptomycetaceae; genus Embleya; species Embleya sp. NPDC059237. The sequence goes on from NZ_JBHZAE010000009.1 coordinate 257,747, forward strand.
CGGGGTAGGCGCGGGTGCGTTCGGTGTCCGAGCTGCGGAATCGCCGTCGTGCGGGTGAGGGTGTCGTTCCGCCGGGGTCCGCCGATGCCGCCGGCTCCGGCCGTGCGGGTGATTCGGCCGGTCCGGCGGGTACGGCCCGTACGGCGTGGGTCGTTGCGGTGCTGGCGGTGTTGCTGGTCGTCGCGTTGACGTCGGCGGTGTCGTTCGGGTCGGTGGACATCCCGATCGGCGAGGTGTGGTCGGTGGTCGGGCGGCGGTTGCGGGGTGAGCCGCCGCAGGCCGGTACGCGGGACTTGATCGTGTGGCAACTCCGACTGCCACGCGCCCTGTTGGCCGCCGTGGTGGGCGCGGGCCTTGGCCTGGTCGGCGCCGCCGTGCAGGCCCTGGTGCGCAATCCGTTGGCCGATCCGTACCTGCTCGGCGTCTCCTCCGGCGCCTCGCTGGGCGCGATCGCGGTGATCGTGCTCGGGGCGGGCACGGGCGGTGTGCTCGGCTGGGGCCTGTCCGCCTCGGCCTTCGCCGGCGCACTGGCGGCCTTCGCGCTGGTGTGGGTGCTGGCCCGGCGCGGCGGCGGATTCTCCCCGTTGCGCCTGGTGTTGGCCGGGATCGGCGTGGGCCAGTTCCTGTCCGGGTTCACCAGCTTCCTGGTCCTGCAGGCGGGCGACGAACAGCAGACGCGCGGCGTGCTGTTTTGGCTGATGGGCAGTCTGAGCGGCGCCCAGTGGGAGCAGTTGGCGCTGCCGACGGCCGCCGTCGGGCTCGGCCTGCTCGTGCTCCAAGCCCGCGCCCGCGCGTTGAACGCGCTCCTGATGGGCGACGAGACGGCCGCCGGGCTGGGTGTGGACGTGGCCCGGTTGCGGCGCGAACTGTTCGCGGTGACCAGCGTGTTGACCGGGGTGCTGGTCTCGGTGTCGGGGGCGATCGGCTTCGTCGGGCTGATGGTCCCGCACGTGTGCCGGTTGCTGATCGGCGGCGATCATCGTCGGTTGTTGCCGGTGTCGGCGCTGTTCGGCGCGGTGTTGCTGGTCGCGGTCGACACCCTGGCCCGAACCGCGATCGGTACTCAGGAGTTGCCGATCGGTGTGGTCACGGCCGTGATCGGCGCACCGGTGCTGCTGCTCCTGCTCGACCGACGGTTGGAGACCCGATGAGTGGCGAGGCGACGGCCGCCGCCGACGACGCGATGCGGATCACCGTCGAGGACCTGCGGGTCGTGCTGGCCGGGCGGGACATCCTGGCCGGTGTCGAACTGATCGCCGCCGCCGGGGAGATCACCGGTTTGGTCGGACCCAACGGCAGCGGAAAGTCCACCCTGCTGCGCACGGTCTACCGCCACCTGAAGCCGCAGGGCGGCCGGGTCCTGCTGGGCGAGCGCGACCTGCGGTCGATGACTCCGGCCGCGGCGGCCCGGCACGTGGCGGCACTGCCGCAGGAGCGGGAGAGCGACTTCGAGTTCACGGTGCGCGAGGTGGTTGCAATGGGCCGTACCCCGTACCAGAAGGCGTTCGCGGGGGACAGCGCCGCCGACCGCGCGGCGGTACTGATCGCGCTGGTGCAAACCGGCGTTGAGGAGCACCAGGGCCGCCGGTTCGCCACCCTGTCCGGCGGCGAACGCCAACGGGTGCTGCTGGCGCGGGCGTTGGCCCAGGAGCCGGATGTCCTGGTCCTGGACGAACCCACCAACCACCTGGACGTACGCCATCAGGTCGAACTCCTCACCCTCCTCCGGGCCCAGGACCGCACGACGCTGATCGCCCTGCACGACCTCAACGCGGCGGCCTCGGTCTGCGACCGCCTGCACGTGCTGCACGAGGGCCGGGTCCGCGCGTCGGGCACCCCGAGGGAGGTGCTGACCCCGGCCCTGCTGGCCGAGGTCTTCGGCATCAGGGCGGCCGTCCTGGACCACCCCTTGACGGGTGACCTCCTGATCGCCGTCGACCACCGGACCACGGCCCCGCCGGCGGCGATGACGGTCGAATCACCCGGCCTGCGCCGGTGACACCGGCGTGGGGGTGATGTGCAGGTGGGCGGGGCCGTTGACCAGGAGGGAGGGGACCGGGGGCGGGGGGAGCTCCGGGTGGGTCAGGGCCAGGTGGGGCAGGCGGTCGAACAACGTGGTCAGGGCCACTTCGGCTTCCAGGCGGGCCAGGTGGGCGCCCAGGCAGTAGTGCGGGCCGTGGCCGAAGGCCAGGTGGGACTTGTCGGCGCGGGTGGGGTCGAAGGTGTCGGGAGCGTTCGGATGCACGGCGGGGTCCCGGCCGGCGGCGGCGAAGCCGATGATGATCGGGTCGCCCCGGGGGATGGTGACTCCCTCGCCCAGGTCGATGTCCTCGATCGCGTAGCGCATGGGGAGGAACATGACCGGGCCGTTGTGGCGCAGGGTTTCCTCGATGATGTCGTCCCAGTCGATGGTCTTCGCCCGGAGCCGGTCCAGGTGTTCGGGGTGGGAGAGCAGCGCGTACAGGGCGCTGGTGATCAGGTTCACCGAGGTTTCGTAGCCGGCGCCGAGCATCAGGAAGAGTGAGTCGAGCAGTTCCTGACGAACGGGTGGGGTCGTGCCGGTGGTGGCGCCGGCGGTCCGGTCCTGTGTTGTGGCCAGGAGGTCGGTGGTCACGTCGAGGCCGGGGTTGCGTTGTTTGTGGTCCAGCAACTCGTTCAATCCGGCCTGGAGTTCGACCTGGTAGGCGATTGCCGTGGCGGCGTCGGCCGCGGTGTCCAGGATCGCGTCGATCGCGGCACCGAGGGTGCGGCGCATGGTGTCGGGCACGCCCAGCAGGTCGCAGATGACCGTCATGGTCAGCGGCAGGGACAACGTGCTGCGGATGTCGACGCTTTCCCCGGGCGGGACCGCGGCGATGGCCTCGACCAGGCGATCCGCGGTCGCCTGGACCTGTGGCCGCATACGTTGCACGCGGCGCGGCGCGAACGACGGGGCGACGTGGGCGCGTCGTCGGCGATGGTCCTCGCCGTATCTGTTGACGAAGCCCTGCTGGAGCGCGACCGGCGCGAGTGGCCATCCGGCGGGTACGTCGGCCAGTCCCGGCCAGTGCCGACGGAAGTCGCGGGAGACTCGGGGGTCGAGCGTCAGCGCCTGGATGACGCTGTGCCGGGTGATGGCCCAGGCTTTCACGCCGCCCGGGAGTTCGATCAGCACGGCCGGGCCCCGCGCGCGCAGCGCGGCGGCTTCGGCGTGTGCGGCTCGGGCGGTGGGGTCGAGAACGGGGCATCGATGAACGGGCTCTGCCGACATGCCTGGCTCCCTTCGCGGGGAACGTCCGGGATCACCGCCGGGCCGAGTGGCACTTGGTGAAGCGGAGTTCGCGAAGCGGAGTTCGCCAAGCACACCGAATCCCCCCGGCGGTGCGTTCCTCTCTCTTCTACGCCTCGCGGCGAGGTATGACAACCGTGCGAAGGCATCGAATCGGTGCGAAACCGGCGGGAGCGATGGCGAGCGGGGCGGCCGGGAATCAGGTGAGGGTCGGGATCGCGCCGCCGTCGGTGTGGGTGAGGGCGACGCCCGGCAGGGAACGGGTCCAGCGGTCGGTGCACTTGGCGAGGTCTGCGGCGGTGGGCGGGGCGGCGCCGAGGCCGATGGCGTAGCGGGTGCCGGCGTCGAAGGGGCGGGGCCAGGCGTGGGCGTCCCGGATACCGGCCTCCTCAAGGAGTTTGAGCAACGAGCGCACGCGGCCCCGGAGTCGTCCGGTCGTCGCGGCGAACTCGTCGGGAGAGGGGGGACGTACGGTCAGGACCAGCCAGGCCGCGTGACGGCGGTGCAGCGGGGGTGGTTCGGTTGCCTCGGACCACGGGTCGGTGCCCTCGGACTCCGCGGCGGTCAGGATCTCCCACGCGCGGTACAGCTCGTCGGTCAGGAGGTCGCGACCGCCGGAGGCCACCTGTTCGGTGCAGGAGCGCACCGGGTGACTCGGTGTCAGGATCGACATTGGTGCTTCGGCGCGGGCGGTGGTGGTGGGTTCCGGGTGGGCGCCGCGGTGGGAGAGGCTTACCGGGGTGCGCCAGTCCCATGCGGCCCAGCCGGCGAAGAAGTCTCGGAGCAGGTCGCCCTCGGTGGCGTCGGGTGCGGCGTCGATGGTGGTTCGGGCGGCGAGTATCGACCAGGCCACGCCCGGGAGTCCGCCGAAGGGGGCGGAGTCCAGGCCGCGTGCGTGCGCCCAGGCTTTGACCTGCCGGGACAGTACGGCGAACCTCGCGTGTGCCGCGCCGACCGCGCTCAGGATCGCGTCGGCGTCGGTGACCGCGCTCAGCGCGACGGCGGCCGGTTCGGCGAGTTCGGCGCGGCGGTCCACCGCGTCGGCGGGCGGGATTCGTCCGGTGCCGACCAGTACGAGGTCGGTGGCCATGTCGCCGACGCTCAGGCGCAGTCCGGGTACGCGGGCGCCGACCACGGGACGGATGCCGTCGGCCTCGGGCAGGGCGGTGGCGACCCGGGCCGCCACCTCGCCGAGGTCGATCGTGCCGGGCAGGGCCAGGACGAGGTCCAGGTCCGCGTCGGGGGCGGCGCAGGCCATCCGCCGGGAGCCGACCACGGACACCACGCCCTCGTCCAACGCCCCCGCGATGCGGCGAGCGATCCGCCGCGCGTGCGCGTCCCGTTCCGGGTCGGTGGGGAGGGACGGCCCGTGGGTGTCGGCTTTGTGGTCGGGGTGTTCCGGTAGCCACCTCAGGGTTCCCGTGCCCAGGGTCAGAACGGCCCTGGGTCGCATCGGCTCGTCGCCGCGGCGGGAGAGGAGGACCAGGGTGTCGACCCGGGTGGACGTCGGGCTCAGGTGGGCCGCGCATGTGGCCGCCGTCTGGTGGGGGTTGTCGCTGCGGCCCAGGGTCAGGTGCGGGGTGTAGGGCCTGCCGTGCGCGTGGCAGTTGGGGAAGTGGCGGGCGAAGGTCCGGTGGAGATGCGTCCACGCGTCCTCGTCGGCCGCCGCCGGGTCGAGCCAGACGGTGGCGTCCTCGCGGTGGCCGAAGGTGTGTACGCCGGACAACTGTGCCACGAATGGGGCGACTTGCGCTGCCGCGGCGGTGAGCAGCGGGGCGGCGCGGGTGAAGGCGGCCTCCGGGACGAAGCCGAAGAGGATGTTGACGTGCGGCGGCCAGCGGTCCACCTGCGGGTCGTGGGCGCGGCGGAGGGCCTGGAGGTCCGGCCACAGGTGCTTCGGGGGCAGCCAGGCCAGTGCGGTGCGTGCCGTCGGGGCCGCGTCGAGGACGGCGGTGCGGGTGTCGGCGCCGGTCACGAGGTCGGCCCGGACACCGAAGTGGTCGGAGATGTACAGGCCGTCGGGGTCGGCCTCGTCGCCTTGGAGCACGGCCGTTTCGGTGCGCCAGGTGCCCGTGCGGAGCAGGATTCGGTCCAGGCGTGCGGCGCGGCCGGTGCGGGAGCCGATGGCCGCGAGCGGGTTGACGCCCGGGTCGAAGGTGGGCGTGTGGTCGTCGGGGCCGTGTACCTGCGTCCACGCGTCGGTCAGCCCGAGCGCGGCGGCGGGGCCGGTCGGGCCGGCGGCGCCGTCGTTGAAGTCGCCGACCACGACCAGGTCGTCCGGTACGCCCGCGAACCCGTCGGCGAGCGCGGCGAGTTCGACGCGGCGGCGACCGGGCCCGTCCTGGGCGTGGTCGCTGGTCAGGTGGGTGACGGCGACGACCAGCGGCGTGGCGCCGGTGTCCACGGTGATCGCCGCCACGGCCTTGAACGGGCCCAGTACGTGTCGTCCGGCCTCGCGCACCGGCAGTCGGCTGAGCAGGACCAGTCCGCTGTCGGCGATGTCCCGGCCGGCGGGATCGGTGTCCATCGTGTACGCCGCGCGCAGCCACGGCTCGGCGGTGAGCAGCGCGATCAGGTCGGGTTCGACCTCTTGGAGCGCGATCACGTCCGCGTCGGCCGCCGCCAGCGCGGTGAGCAGGCGTGGTCGGCGGCGGGCGGTGTCGATGCGGTCGGCGTCGTAGCGGTCCCAGAGGGTGTTCCAGGTCAGCACACGGATGCGGGCGGGGGCACCGGGATTGGGCGCGGCTGTTGATGTCGCCGGGATTGTCGGTGCGGGCACGGGCAGCCAGCGGCCCTTGGCCGGGTCGAACGCGTACGGTTCGCGTGCGGTGAAGAAGGGTGCGCGCAGGCGGCGCGGGTCGTGTGCGCGGCCGACGGTGCAGGTGTCGATCCGGTCCACACGTTCGGCCCGATCCCACACCACCTCGCCGTCCGCCTCGATGCGCAACACCCGATGCCACGGGATGTCCCCGCCGGGGACGAACGCGGGCAGCGCGATGCGTTTCGGCTCGGCGCCGCGCCGGCTGACCGCCAGGACGAAGCGGGCCGGGTCGAATCGGGGATCCCAGCGCACCCGGTGGTAGATCTCCTCGCTGGTACGCATCACGCCTCCTCCGCGTCCAGGGAGCCGGCGACGTCGTCGACGGTGCCGCCGGCACCGATGTACCGGGTCCGGCTCGCCTGTCCGGGGTAGGGCGGGGCGAACCGGCGTCCCTGCGCGGCGAGTACGGCCGGCGGGATCGGGTGTTCGCGCGTGGCGTTGCGAGCGGTCAGCTCGTCCTCGCCGACCAGCACGATGGTGTGTGTGGTCAGCGCGTTGCGGCGGTGCGCGATGGCGGACACCGCGGTCCGTTGCGGGCCGGTGAGCGAGGTGGCGTCCCAGACCACCGTACCCCCGGCGGCGAGCGCGGCGTCGAGGCGATCCAGACCCTCGCGCAACACGTCGCCGTTGGCCCGCTGGTCGGCCCGGGCGCCGCGGGCCTCGCGCAGGTCGTCGAGGGCGATGTGGGCGGCGACGTCGGGGAGTCGGCGGGCGTAGGTGCTCTTGCCGCTGCCCGAGCGGCCGATCAGATGCACCAGCCGGGGGAAGTCCCCGGACCAGTGCCGGCGGGTCGCCTCGGGTGGCATGGTCCAGCCCTTGGCGTGGGCGTCGCGCAGTTCGGCCCAGCAGCGGTCGGCCACGTCCGGCGGCAGGTCGGCGAACGCGGCGCGGGCCCGGGCCCGCAGCGGCGCCAGGGGGGCCTCGTCGCTGAGGCCGGCGTCGGCGGCGAGCAGGGTCGACCACTCGACCCGCTCGTATTCCGCGGCGGCGTCCGCCGGGGCGGTGTCGGGGTCGGTCCGGGCGGCTGCCACGGCGCCGGCGACCGCGTGCAGCACGCCCAGGTCGGCGGCGACCGCCAACCTGGCCAGCCCGCGCGGGCGTTCGTCGTCCGGGAACGGGCGGCGCAGCAGGGCCTGGAGGCCGACCAGGTCGGCGATCCGGCGGGCCGCGGGCATGCCGAGCGCCGATGCCGATTCGGCGGCGAGCGCGGCGCGGGGCTCGGTGTGCAGGGCGGCGGCGAGTACGCCGGTCAGTCGCGCGTCGCCGGAGCGGCCCAGGACGTCGACGCGGGCGCAGGCGTCGGCCGCCAACTCGACGATGGTGGGGGTGGGTTCGTCCCGACCCAGGAGGCGGAACAGGGCGGGGAGGTCGGGCTCGGCGCCGGAACGCACGTCCCAGAGCGCGGCGTTCGGGCCGAGGCCGTTGGGGATCACGGCGGCGTGCATCCAGTGTGTGTCGGTCTGCACGTGGCCGCGGCGCACCCACTTGGCCACCCGGCGGCCGAACTCGGCGCGGGGGAAACCCTCGACGGAGCGTACGACGAAGCCCTCCTGCCGCGCGGGGTCGAGCCGGATCGCACGCAACGCGCGTTCGTCGAACACGCCGCGCCACAACACCGGCGGGGTCGGTATGCCCAGACGGCGCAGGAAACGCGTGCTCTCGTCCCAGCCCAGGCAGTCGTCGCCGGCCCAGACCGAGAAGCCGTAGAACCAACTCGCCAGCGTGTCGTAGCCGATCGAGTGGTGTGCGTACATGTTCTCCCCGCACACCCGCCACCCGGCCGGGATCCGCGCGCCGATCCGGCCCTGGAGTCCCTTGACCCAGGTGCGGGAGGGGTGGTGCTGCGAGTCGAGCGAGCGCGCGTGGAGCCCGTCGGAGTAGAGCGTGGTGTTCTCGCCGTCGAGCTTCTCGGTGACCACGACCTCGAGGCCGCGGAGCGCGGACAGATCGCCCGACCGGATGTCGTCGGCGCCGGCGCCCGGGGACCAGGGGACGTGCGGGGTGCGGGGATAGTGCGTACGCATGTCCCCTCCGCTTCTGATCTCCGGGCCCGATCCGGTCCCGAGCCTTGCGGGAGCCTCGGTCACTGTAGGAGGAGGGGCGGGGTGGGGCCATCGAATTTCGGCCGGGTGGGGGTGGGTGGTACGGGGCGGTCGGCACGGGGCGCGGGGCGCCGGGGCGTGGGGATGACGGCTGACGGCTTACGGCTTTCCGACCGACGTGAGGAGCTTTTCGGATTCGGAGATCGCGGCGGCTGCGGTCTTGCCTCGGTGCTGGGACATGACCGCGCCGATGATCAGGTGCTTGCGGCCGTTGAGTTGGCGTTCGGCGGCGAAGACCAGATTGGCGCCGGCGGGGGTGGTGAAGCCGGTTTTGCCGGCTACCACGCCGTCCCGGCCCAGGAGCGAGTTCCCGTTGGGCTTGGTGGCTCGGGCGGAGTCGGTGTAGGAGGGGACGCCGGCGATCGAGGCGAAGCCCGGGTCGCGCATGGCCGCGCCGAACAGCTTGACCTGGTCGGCGGCGGTGCTCACGGTGGCGGGGTCGTAGCCGCTGGGGTCGGTGTACGTGGTGTTCGTCATGCCCAACTCGCGGGCGGTGCGGTTCATTCGGGCCACGAACGCCGCGTCGCCGCCGTCGACCCAGCGGGCGATCTCGTGGGCGATGTTGTTCGCCGACACCACCATCAGCGCCTCCAGGGCCCGGCGTTGGGTGAAGGTCTCGCCCGCCGTGATCGGGGTCAGGCTCTCCGAGCGACGCAGCCGGTCGGCGGAGCGGGCGGCCTCCTCGGCGGAGATGGTGAAGGACGGTCCCGAGCTGCCGGCCGCGAGCGGCTTGGCTTTGAGGAAGACGTACGCGGTCATCACCTTGGCCACGCTCGCGGTCGGCGTCGGCTTGGCGGTGCCGGAGGTGAGGGGCGTGCGGGCGCCGTCCACGGACAGCGCCGCCTGGCCGTCCTTGGGCCAATCGGGTTGGAGCGTGAGGTCGCCGTCGGTGGCGGAGACGGTCGCGGTCACCGGGGCGGTACGCGTGGCCGGCCCGGAATCGTCCGCACAACCGGCGACCAGCGCGAGCAACGCCCCGACGACCAGCGCGGCCGGCCCTCGCAACGACCGACGTCGACCGGCGAGAGCGGCGGGGCGCTTCGCGGAGGCGCGACGGTGGGGGCCGGGGCCGGGGCCGGGGCCGGTGGCGGTGGCGGGGGCGATGGCGGCGGATCCGGCGGCGGCCGGATCGGCGGCGGGGGCCGAGACCAGGGCGGCGGTGACCGGGACCGACGTGGGAGCCGAACCCGCGACGTGGTCGGTGACACGGGTGGCGGCGGCCGGGACCCGGGCGGGCCCGGAGTCCCCGGCTCGGTGGGCCCTGGTGTCGCTGGGCACGGCGGCGGCTTTCGTTGTTTTCGGGGTGGTCGCCTGCGTGGTGGCGACGTCGTAAGGCTTCATGGGATCGACCATGGCGACCTCGGATGACCGCATTCGGCCGGGAACAAGACCGTTGTGTCACAACCCGCGCGATCGGCCGGTGGTGCGGGATTCGGGGTGGGGGGCTGTTCGATACTGACCCAATGGTTCGTGTGCTCTTGATCGAAGACGACCCCGCCGTGGCCGAGGGGTTGGCCCTCGGGCTGCGCCGACAGGGCTACACCGCCCAGGTGCGGCACAGCGGCGAGGAGGGGCTGGCCGGGGTGGCCGAATTCGATCCCGACCTCGTCGTGCTGGACGTGATGCTGCCCGGCATCGACGGCTTCGAGGTGTGCCGGCGGATCCGGCGGGCCGGCACGCTGCCGGTGATCATGTTGACCGCGCGCGACGAGGACATGGACATCGTGGTGGGTCTGGAAGCCGGCGCCGACGACTACGTGGTCAAGCCCGTGCAGTCCCGGGTCCTGGAGGCGCGGATCCGGGCGGTACTGCGGCGCGCCGACTCGGCCACGCCCGCCGGTCGCCGGGAGGCGCACGGCGACCTGACCCTGGACCGCACCGCGCTGACCGTGTCCAAGGGCGGCCGGCCGATCCCCCTCGCCCCCTCCGAACTGCGGCTGCTCCTGGCGCTGTCCGCCGCCCCCGGCCGGGTGTTCAGCCGGGGCCAACTGCTCGAAGCGGTCTGGGAACACCCGTACCTGGGCGACAGCCGACTGGTGGACGCGTGTGTCAAACGGCTGCGGATCAAGATCGAGGACGCGGAGCGGCCCGCCCGATACATCCAGACCGTGCGCGGCTTCGGCTATCGGTTCGGCCCGCTGTGAGTGGGTCCGGTGGCGGGCTGCGCGGGCTGCGTGCCACGCCGCGTGCCGTACTGCGCGGGCTGCGCGGCCTGCGGGTGCGGCTGGCGGCGGCCTGTCTGCTGGTGGCCATGTTCGCCGCGCTGACGACGGCCGCGCTGACCTACCGTGAGGCGCGCGGCGCGATGTTGCAGCGGGCCCAGGACTCGACGGTGCACTCGGTACGCGACCGGGTCCAGACCGTCGCGCGGTTGACGCCGTACCCGCCCGACCAGGCCGCGCTGGAGCGGATCGCCGCACTCGTGGACCCCCGCACCCGCACCGACCACTGGGCGGTGGCGGTCGGATATCGGGACATGTGGGCGACGACCACTCGCGACTTCGGGCCGAGCCAGATCCCCACCGAACTGCGGGGCACCGTCGCCGGGCGCACCGCGACCGCCTTCCAACGGGTGCGCCGCAACGGACGGGTGCTGCTCGCGGTCGGTGTGCCGATCGCCTTCAGTGGCACGGGCCGGACCACCGCCTCCGGGGTGGAGGTCTACGTGATGACGCCGATGCAGACCCAGGTGGAGGAGGAGGCCGCCCTGGTCCGCGCCGCACGCAACGGCGCCATCCCCGCGGTGCTGGCCGCGCTGGTCCTGGCGCTGATCGTCGCGGGCGGCGTGCTGCGCCCGGTCCGGGCCCTACAGCGGGCCACCCGGCGACTGGCCCGGGGCCGCCTGGACACCCGCCTCCAGGTCAAGGGCGGGGACGAACTCGCCGAGCTGGCACAGGACTTCAACCACACCGCGGCGGCGCTGGAGGAACACGACGCGCGGCTGCGCAGACTGGAGGCGCGGGCCCGGGCGTTCGCCGCGGACGTCTCGCACGAACTGCGCACCCCGCTGGCCGCGATGACCGCGGTGACCGACGTACTGGACGAGGACGCCGCGGCCGAACACCTGGACCCCGACACGGCCGCGGCACTGCGACTGATCTCCTCGGAGACCGGCAAGCTCACCCGGCTGGTCGACGACCTGATGGAGATCTCCCGCTTCGACGCGCGCGCCGCCGCGCTGCACGTGGACGAGTTGGACATGGCGGAGGCGGTCCGCCGCTGCCTGGCCGCGCGGGGGTGGCGGGACGCGGTGACGACCCGGCTGCCGGAGGGGATCCGGGCCGAGGTCGACCCGCGGCGGCTGGACGTGGTGGTGGCCAACCTGGTCGGCAACGCGCTGCGCCACGGTGCGCCGCCGGTGGAGGTGGCGCTGGCGGCCGAGCGGCGCGACGACGGCGACTGGGTCGTACTCACCGTCGCCGACCGGGGTCCCGGACTCGCCGCGGAAACCCTGGATCGGGTCTTCGAGCGTTTCTTCAAGGCCGATGCGGCGCGCACCCGTTCGTCCGGCAGCGGCCTGGGCATGGCGATCACGTTGGAGAACGTCCGGCTGCACGACGGACTCATCCGGGCGGCGAACCGCCCTGACGGAGGTGCGGAGTTCACGGTGGAACTGCCTCGCCATGCCCGCGTCGGCACCGAAGGTCGGGAGGACGGATGAGGGTGCGGCAGCTGCGGAGGCGGATGGGGACGAAGCACGGGAACGGGGACGCCCGACTGCGACTGCCGTTCCTGGCGGCGGTGTTGCTCGCGGTCGGGGCCGGCTGCGGGATTCCGGCCACCGGCGCGATCGAGGCGGGTCAGCCGGCCGACGGCATCATTCCGCCCGCCGACGCGAACCATCCGAGTGGGGTGTACGTGTACATGGTCGACGCCCACCGGGTCGTCCCCGAGTTGCGCACCTCGTCCGGCGGCGACAGTCCGCAGGCCGCGATCGACCTGCTGCTCGCGGGGCCGACGCGTGAGGAGACGCTGACGGGTGTGAGTACGGCGATCCCGGCGGGGGTCGGCCCCGCGCGGGTGACGGTGGTCGAGTACGGCACGCTCCGGGTGGAGCTGGCCGGCGCGAGTCCGCTCGGCGAGACCGCGCTGGAGCAGGTGATCTGTACCGCCGCGACGGCCGGCAGCCGCAATCTCCCCGGTGGCGGCTCGGGCGCGGTCTCGGTGATCACCCCCGTCCAGCGCGCCGAGAACCGGGCCTGCCCGACGTCGCTCGTCGGTACCTCCGGCGGCTCCGGGAGCGCGCTCCCGCCTCGTCGGCCCGGCTCGGGGCCGGAGACCGCCGAGCAGGTGGCCCCCGGCCGCCTTCCGCCCGTCCCGCCGGCCGACTGATCGAAGGGGCCGTGGTGGGCTGCGGGGGTATCCGGCGCCGACGCGAGGCAAGAATCAACGCGCGTAGATACTGTTGGGGTCGAAAATAATAGGAGTAGGCTCCGAAATCGGAGTCGGCTTTTAAAAGAATGTCTGCTCCCAGGGTGAGTCGAGCCTCGACAAGGGAGCAGCGCATGGGCGCGCCGGGAATGGTGGGCGAGGCGGGGACGGCGGCGGTGGGCGCGGTCGGTGTCGGGCGCCGCAGGTGGTGGGCGTTGGCCGCGTTGAGTCTGGCCATGTTGGCGGTGGGGCTGGATGGCACCGTGCTGAGTGTGGCCCTGCCGAGGTTGGCGGGGGATCTGGAGGCGACGGCTTCGGATTTGCAGTGGTTCTCGTCCTCGTACCTGCTGTTCCTGGCGGTGGCGATGTTGCCGATGGGGCTGCTCGGCGATCGGCTGGGGCACAAGCGGGTGTTGGTCGTCTCGCTGTCGTTGTTCGCGCTGTCGTCGGCGGGGTGTGCGTACGCCATGACGCCCGGGTGGTTCATCGCGGCGCGTGCGGTGCTCGGGGTGGCCGGCGCGGGGATCGTGGTGATGGCGTTGTCGGCGTTGACGGTGTTGTTCCCGGTGGACGAGCGGCCGCGGGCCGTGGGGGTGTGGTCGGCGGCGAACTTCCTTGCGCTGCCCCTGGGTCCGCTGCTCGGCGGGTGGATGCTGACGCATCTGTGGTGGGGGTGGGTGTTCCTGATCAACGTGCCGGTCGCGTTGGTGGGTGTGGCGGTGGTGTCGGTATTGGTTCCGGGGACGGGGACGGGGACGGGGACGGGGACGGGGACGGGGACGGCGGCGGAGGCCGCCGTGGGGCGTCGGTCGCGGCCGGATCTGGTCGGGGTGTTGTTGTCCACCGGTGGATTGGCGTGTGTGACCCTCGGGTTGATTCGGGCGGGGGAGCACGGCTGGGACGACGCTTGGGCTTGGGGGTCGATCGGCGGCGGCCTGGTGCTGCTCGCCGCGTTCGGGCGATATGAGCATCGGCTCGGGTGTCGGCGCGGTGGGCAACCCCTGCTGGATCTGCGGGTGTTCGCGTCGAGGTCGTACACGTGGGGTGTGGTGCTGATCGGTATCGCGGTGTTCGCGAACATCGGAGTGTTGTTCACGATGCCGCAGTACTTCCAGGCGGTGCGGGGCACCGACGCGATGGGTTCGGGGGCGCGGTTGTTGCCGATCATCGGCGGGTTGGTGATCGGGGCGGTGCCGGCGGATCGGGTGTCCCGGGTATTGGGGGTCAAGGTCGCGGTGGCGGTCGGGTTCGTGCTGATGGCGGTGGGGCTGTTGATGGGCGGGGAGACGGGTGTGCGGTCGAGTACGTGGTTCGTCGCGTTGTGGATGGGGCTGAGCGGGGCGGGGATGGGGCTGGCGATGGCGACGTCGACATCCGCCGCGCTGTCGGAGGTGTCGGAGGGGCGCAGCGGGGTGGAGGCCGCGGTGTTGCAGGCGGCGAACAAGGTGGGTGCGCCGTTCGGTTCGGCGATTTTGGGCAGTGTGGCGCTGACCGGGTATCGGGATCGGCTGCGGGTTCCGGATCTGTCCGCCGCCGACCTGCACACCGCCCGTTCCGGGGTGTTCGGCGGCACGGAGGTCGCGGGCAGGGTCGGCTCGGCGCCGATGTCGGCCTCGGTGCGGGGGGCGTTCGTACACGGGATGGATCTGGCCCTGATCGTGTCGGGCGGCGTCGCGGTGCTCGGGTTGATCGTCGCGCTCGTGTTCATGCCGGGGGCGGGGCGGCGGGGTGGCGGGGTCTGGTGGAGGCGACGCGGCGTGGTTGATTCGGCGCCGGGATCCCAACCGGTCGGCGCGGAGGGGTGATTGGCGACCCCGGGTCGAGTAGGGGGCGATCGGACCCGGGGTAAGGGCCGGGTCAGGGGTTCCCCCGGTCGTGGTCGGGTTCATACGCTGGCCGAGCCAACCGGTTGACCGCCGGGTCGTCGTGCCCAGCGACGGCCCGGCAAGCCACGACCGGAGCGCGGGGGGTCGCGTCGGCCGCCGGAGGGGATCCGGGAGCGCCGTACGCGCCGGGTCACCGTACGCACCGGATCACCGTCCGCGAACTCCCGTCGAATCGGCAGGGGTTCGCGGACGCACGGTTCGGCGCCATCGCCGAAGGGAGCCGCGCCATGCATGTGTCGCGCCGGGACGAGGTCGAGGGGTTTGCCGGGGCCGAAGGGTTGGCGGGGGGTGGGGAGTCCGCCGAGGCCGAAGACCTCGCCGGAGACGGGGGGTTCGCCGAGGTCGCGGCGGGGCTGATCGCCCGGCACTGGGGAGGAGCCGCCGCCGCGCCGACGGGAGATCTGGATCGGCTGTGGGAAATGGGCGCCGGGCACGGCTGGTTCGACCTCGGGCGCGAGGACGATCTCGCCGCCTCGATCACGCTGGCCCGGGTGCTCGGTCGGGCCGCGTGTCCGTTGCCCGTGTCGGCGGGATTCGTCGCGGCACGGTTGTTCGCCGAACATGTCGGGCTGGCCTCGGCGATCGGCGACGGCGGCGTCCGGGTGGCGACGGCGTTGCCGGGTGATCCGGGGATGCCGGGGGCCGGTTGCCTGGTCGAGGCGGGCGACGTGGCCAGCCACGTCCTACAACTGCCGCCCGGCGGTGGGCAGATGGGGCTGCATCGGATCGAGGCCGTCGACCCGGTCGAGGACTTGGCGGTGCCGGGGTGGACCCGGGCCCGCCTCGGCTCGGCGCTGGCCTACCTCGAACTCTCCGCCGCCGAGGCCGATCGTGCGGTGACGGTGCTGCGGCTCGGCTGGGCCGCACGGGCGCTCGGCGCCGCGGAACGGGTGGCGGGGGCGGCGCTCGCGCACGCCAGGGTGCGTACTCGGGCCGGCGAGCCGGTGGGTGCGTTTGCCGCGGTGCGGCAGCGGGCCGATCGTATGGAACTGGGCGCGGGCGATCTGTTGATCGCCGACGCGGTGCGGCGCTATGCGGAGGGCGCGGGTGATTGGGCGATCGCCGCCGAGTTGGCCGTCGCGCAGGTCCGGCGGGTCGCGCCGCGTGTACGGTTCGGCGCACACCATGAGCCGGCCGTGGCCGGCTGCTCCGACGAACACGAGACGCCGTGGTTGTTCCATCGGGTACGGGCCGACCTGGCCTGCCTGCGCGCGTTCGCGGCGCCCGGCGGGGACGCGGCGGATCGGCTGCTGGAGGAGACCCCGGGTGGCGACACCGCGGCGGGCGCCGCCGTGCACGGGACAGGTGTTCGTACGTCCGCCCTGCCGGACCCGTGGCTGGGTCCGGACGGCGAGGCCGTGCGGGAGGCGTGCCGCAAGGTGGCATCGGGGCGGTGGGGGCCGACGGCGTCGGCGGCGGGGCCGGGATCGGAGGGGGTGCCGGACACGGGATCGGGATCGGAGCGGGGGGCGGAATCGGAGCGGGAACCGGGAGCGGAGGGGGAGCCGGGGGCGGAGGCGGAATTGGAATCGCAATCGGAATCGGAATCGGAACCGCAATCGACTTCGCGACGGGAGACGGGGCCGGGGTCGCAGCAGAGGCCGGAGGCCGCGAACGCGGCGGCGTACTCGTCGGGTTCGGCAGCACCGCCGCCGTTGCCCGCCTCCGCGCCCGCCTCGGAGGAGCCCGCCTCCGCGCCTGCCTCGGACGGACGGGCCGCGCTCACGTCCACCGCGTCTGAGGTTGCCGGGCCCGTCTCGGCCACGCGTGCCTCCGCTGCGCCCGTGACCACCGCGCCCATGTCCGCCTCGCCCACCTTGGCCGCGCCAACGTCCGCCTCGGGTGCCCCCGTCTCGGCCGTGCCTGCGTCTGCCTCGGGCGTGTCCGGCGCGTCCACGCCCGCCGTGCCCTCGTCCACCGTGTCTGCGTCTGCCGGGCCCGTCTCGGCCACGCCCGCCTTCGCTGCGCCGATGTCCGCCTCGCCTACCTTGGCCGCGCCCGCGTCTGCCTCGGGCGTCCCCGTCTCGGCTGTGCCTGCGTCTGCCTCGGGCGTGTCCGGCGCGTCCACGCCCGCCGTGTCCACGTTCGCCGCGTTTGCGTCTGCCGGGCCCGGCTTGGCCACGCCGGCCTCCGCTGCGCCGATGTCCGCCTCGCCTACCTTGGCCGCGCCCGCGCCCGCGCCCACCATGCCTGCGTGCGCTGGGCCCGTCTCGGTTGCCGTTTCCGCTGCGCCCACGTCCGACTCGGCTGCGGCTGTTTCCGGGCGGGGGGCTGTCGTGCGGTCCGATTTCGGGCGGGTTGGCGGGGCCTGTTTCGTTGCCTCGCCGGATGGTGACGGCGTTGATGATCCCGCGGTCGTGGCAGAGGCTGCCGGGCATGGGTGGTTTGCGCTCGGGTGGTCGGGGGCGCACGGTGGGGGCGGGGGAACTCCCGCCGAGCGGTTCGCGCTTCGGCAGGAGGTCTGCCGGCTTCGGCTGCCGATCCTGGACGCGCTGACCACCGCGACCGTGTTCGGCCCGGCGATCGCCCGGTACGGCTCGGCGGAGCAGCGAGCGCGGCTGTTGCCGGCGTTGCGGGAGGGCACGATTCGGATCGCGTTGGGATACCGGTGGTCCGAGGCCGACTTCGATCCGGCCGCGGTGCGGGCGAGTGCGGTCCGTACCGGTGCCGGCGAGCGGGACGACTGGATCCTCACCGGCGCGCGGATATGGACGGCCGACGCACATCGCGCCCACCGGATGTGGCTGGTGGCCCGTACCGACGCCGACGTCGAGTCGCCGCGTGCCGGGCTCACCGTCTTTCTGGTGCCCACCGACGCGCCGGGCGTACTGCTGCGACCGCATCGTTCGCCGGCAGGCGAGAGCGGGTGCATCGTGTTGCTCGACGAGGTCCGGGTATCCGACTCGGCCAGGATCGGTGCCGTGGGCGGTGGTTGGGCGCCGGTCGCCGAGACGTTCGCCGCCGAGCCGATCCTGCTCGGCGACGTCGCGGCCACGTTGCATCGTCGCCTGACGGACCTGATCGGACTGCTGCGTGCGGGCGCCGGGACACGGCCCGTGGCGGGTGCTCGTGGGTCCGCGGCCCGAGCCGCGGTGGCCGAACTGGCCGTGCGGACCCAGGCCGTGCGGCTCCTGGCCGCCGCCGCGGCGGTACCCGCGCCGGGCGGCCGGGCGGAGCATCCGCGTCTGCACGCCTCGGCGGCTCGGGTACTCGGTGCCGAACTGGCCGCCGACTTCGGCCCGATCGGCCTCGAACTTCTCGGCCCCGCAGCGGTCCTGGGCGCCGGCGCCCCGGGCGCACCGGGAGCCGGAGGCTTCGAGCCGGAACTGTGGCCCGCCCCGCCCTACACCCCGGCCGGCGACACCGACGACCTGCACCACGACCTACTGGCCCACTCCCTCGGCCTACCTGCCCGTGTGTGACACGTTCGGCGACCTCGACGACTCCGAACGATCAGACTCTGTGGAGGCCCGTGCGCAGGTGGGACGGGAGTTCTCGGCGGTTCTTGATGTCCAGCTTTCGGTAGACCCTGGTGAGGTGTTGCTCGACGGTGCTGACCGTGATGAACAGTTCCTCCGAGATGCCTCGGTTGCTGTACCCGCAGGCGGCGAGCGCCGCCACACGCTTCTCCGATTCGCTGAGGTTGGTGTCGCCGGTGGTGGGGGTGCCGGTGGAGGCGGTGAGCAGGTCGGCGTACGCGTGCGCGACGGCGCGGTAGCGCGGGCGGGCGCCGCAGTCGCGGGTGAGGTGCCAGACGCGGCTTTGGAGCGTTGCGGCGCGGGCCGGTTCGGCCCGGGCGCGGTACGACTCGGCCAGGGCTTCGAGAGTGTGGGCCAGTTCCAGGGGGTCCTCGGAGCGGCGCAGTGCCTCGACCGCCTGGGTGAGCAGTTCCGGGCGCTCGGCGACGTCCACCGTCATCGCCCGCAGGCGCAACGCCGTGCCGCGGACCCGGCCGTCCCCGGGACCGCACAGCCGCAACTGCTCGACCACCAACCGCCGGGCCCGCTCGGTCTCGTCCAGGCGCAGCAGCGCCTCCGCGACGTCGGTTCGCCACGGGATCAGGAACGGCTGGTCGACCCGCCAGGTGTGGACCAGCCAGGCCACGTGCAGGAAGTCGGCGAGCGCCGCGCGGGCCCGGTCGGTGGCCAGGTGGAAGCGGCCCCGGGCGCGGAGGTAGGTGAGGCCGTGCAGGCTGGAGTACAGCGCCTTGGTGACCGGCCGGTTCACCTGACGGGCCGCGGCCTCGTAGTCGCCCATCGCGGTGTACACCGAGATCAGCCCGGCCAGCGGGCCGCCGAGGTACAGGCTGCCGGTGTGCTCGGGCATCGCCGCCATCGCCTGACGTGCGTAGCCTTCCGCGTCCGGCAGCCGCCCCTGACGCAGCGCCGCTTCGGCACACGCGGAGGCGAACACCGCCACCCAGCCGGGGGCTTCGCGCCGGATCGATTCGGCAAGGAAGTCCCGGCAGTGCGCCTCCGCGGCGCCCGCCCGGTCGCGGGCGATCAGCAACCGCGCGGCGGTGACGATCGGGAACAGCGTCACGTCCGTCAGCCCCGACACGCGCAGGAGCTGTTCGGCGGCCTCCAGCCGCTCGGCCGGATCGGTCGCCGACGCGCTCGGGCCGGGATCGTCCGACCACGGGAACGGCACGTCCGACTCGACGTATTCGACCCACTCGGCTCGGGGGTCGGTGCGCTTGCGGAGCCGGTCGAACACCTCGCGCGCCGCGTCGAGCCGGCCGTGGGCGCGCAGTTGTCGGGCCACCGAGGCCATGCTCGACTCGGGCAGGTCGCCGACCGCGAGCGCGGTCAACGGCTCGCCCAGGCAACGCTGTTCGGCGGCGCTCGGGTTGAGCCGCCAGGAGATCTCGGCCAGTCGCACATGGATCTCGGCCCGAATCGAGGGGTCGCGGCACTGTTCGGCGGCCAACTCCAGGTAGTCGATGGCACGTCGGGCCCGGTCCCGGGACAACGCCTCCTCGGCGCCCTCGCGCAACACGCCCACCGCCCACGGGTCCGGGACATCGCGCGCGGCGAGCAGGTGCCGGGCCGTCCGCGCCGCCGGGGCGCCCTCATGTCGCAGGATCGTGGCCGCCCGGCGGTGCAGCGCGCCCTGCTCGGCCGGATCCAGGCTGTCCAGCAGCGCGGTTCGGGCTGCCCGGCGCAGGCGGTCCTCCTCGATCAGGCCGGCGGCGGCCAGGGCGCCCAGGCCCTGTGCGGTGGCCACCGGAGTGGTGCCGGCGAGCGCGCCCGATACCTCGGCGGACGCGGGTGCGCCCAGGATCGCCAGCGCCTTGGCCACCCGCCACATGCCGCCGCCGCCGCGTCGCAGGCAGGCGCGTACCGCCTGGCTGTACGGGCCGCCGGGCGCGGGCCGCAGCGGGGTCGTGGCGGGACGTTCGGTTGCCGATCGCAACTCCTCGACCAGCGCGCGGAGCAACAGCGGGTTGCCGCCGGTGATTTCGTGGAACTCGCGGGCATGCTCCCGCCCCGGCGGGTCGAACCCCACGGCCGACAGCTCGGCCACGCCGGCCGGGCTCAGCGGGGCGAGCCGGATCCGGCGCAGTCCCGGTTGGCGCAGGAACTCCGTGTCCAGCTGCGGGTCCTGCAGCGTCGGGCCCGGGGAACGGGCGAACAGCACCAGGACCCGGGCCCGGGTGGAGTGGCGGCCCAGGTGCAGCAGGCACTGGACGGACGCGGCGTCGGCGTGCTGGAGGTCGTCCACGCACACCACCACCGGGTGCCGACGCGCGACGTCGTGCAGCGCGGTGGTGAGCCGGCGGGCCGCGCGCGGCGCGTCGCCGTCGTCGAGCATCTCGGCCGGCGGCGCGGCGAGTTCGGCGGGTAGGGCCGGGCCGTCCAGGAACTGGCGGAGCATGCCCAGTGGTTGCCCGCTCGTGGTGCGCGATCCGGTCGCGGTCAGCAGCAGTGCGCCGATGTCGCCGGCCCGTTCGCCGACCCAGGACAACGTTTCGGTCTTGCCGCAGCCGACCCCCGCCTCGATCAGGACGATGCCGCCCTGCGCCTCGGCGCACTCCTTGAGCGCGGTGCGTAACCTGCCGAATTCCGGACCTCGTTCGATGAACTCCATGGCCTCCGCGCGCCCCCAAATGTCGGCCTGCACACGTTCTCCCACCGGTGCATGAAACCCCGGTCACATGGAACAAGTCAACCATCGGTAACCGGCCATTGACCCGTAGTGACTGTAGGGGAGATCATCCGTGGCGGGAAGGTCCGGGCCCGGAATGCCCGCGATGGCCCGCCGAGTTGCGGTGGGCGGGGGTTTGAAGTCACGCACTAGAGCGGAAGGCCCGCCTCCAGGCGGGCGAGGGCGTCGTCGAGGGTGGTGATCAGATCCAGGTCCGGCTCGTCCGCCCAACGCACCATTGTGTCCAGCATGATGCCGAACGCGGCGCCCGTCAGCGCTCGGATCGCCGGATCGTCGGCGCCGTACCCGGTTCGCTCCGCGAGCAGCGCGGTGACCGTGCGCATGACCTCGACGAAGTTGGCGAAGCTCAGTCCGCGCAGCGTCGGCACCGACAACATCAGTACGGTTCGCCGCCGTGCCTCGGCCAGTTCGTCGGGGGTCAGCGTGGCCAACGTCTCGCGCAGCGCCGCCCGCAGTGTCGGGATCGGCGGCAGTTCCGCCGGCCGGCTGCGCAACGACTCCAGGAACACCGGGTCGTAGGCGTCGGAGAGGACCAGGTCCTCCTTGGTGGCGAAGTAGCGGAAGACCGTACTCGGCGCCACCTCGGCCGCCTCGGCGATCTGCTCGACCGTGGTCGCGTCGTAGCCCCGCTCGTCGAACAGCCGCAACGCCGCGCCCTGGATGGCCGCGCGTGTCCGAGCCTTCTTGCGCTCCCGGATCCCGACCGTCGGCGCTGCGGGGGAGGACGACGTCATCGGACACCTCATGCTCGGATACTCGGCGTCCGACCAGCGTACTGTCCGGGCCTCGGCCGGGCGTCGGGGCCGGGCGGCGTGTCCGGTCAGTCGCGGGCGGGGGCGGCCGGGGCCGGGCCCACCGCGACGCAGAACTCGTTGCCCTCGGGGTCGGCCATCACCACGTGATGACCCGTGTCTTCGACCAGCACCCGGCCGCCCGCCTCGACCAACCGCGCGGACTCGGCCTGGACGCGCGCCCACCGCTCCGCCGCGTCGGCGTGCCACGGGACCCGGATGTCCAGGTGCAGTCGGTTCTTCACGGTCTTCGGCTCGGGAACGGTCAGGATGCCCAGCCGGGGCCCGACCCCGTCGGGGTCGCACAACCAGGCCGCGTCCGTGATCACGCCGCCGACGATCTCCTCGTCGGGCGCGACGTGGGCCATCCACTCCAGGCGGGTCTTGAACGGGGCGGGCGGCGGCTCGTCGATGTAGCCGAGCGCGGTCTTCCAGAAGTCGGCCAGGAGCAGGGCATCGGCACAATCGAGCGTGAAGTCGATACGGGGAGCCATGCGCGCACGCTACCCGGCGCCTCCGACAACCAACGCCCGCCACGATCACCCGCTCGGGCAACAACGCCCATCGGCCGCCCCGACCAAGCGCAAGCCACATACGCGGCCGGCCCCGGCCTGCGCGGTGCGGGTCGGCCCGGTGTCGTTCGCCCGGCAAGGTGAGTGGTCGATCGGGTACGAGGGGCACTCGTGTGGCCGGAGGCTGCGCGACGGCCCACCCATGCGGCATGGGTCGGCGTGGTCTCGTTCGCGCGCACGCGGCCGTGCGGCGAGGCGGGCGGATGCGTCTGTGTGCCGGTTGGGGTGCTGGGTGCCGGGTGTTTGCGGTGATTCTCGTGCTGGGTGTGCTTGTGGGATTCGGCAGGTTGGGTGGGGGTGCTTGGTCTGGGGTGTTGGGGCTTGGGCAGGTGGGTTGGTTCGGGGGCGATTTGGGTGGCGTGGTCTTCTAGGGTGAGCGCTGTGTGGCGGGTGGCGTCGCGCGGGTGGGTCGGGTGGAGGAGCGGCGCGATGGATGTGGGCCGGCGGGTGGTGTTGGCGGCTGCGCTTGGTGGGCTGCTGGCGGGGTGTTCGGAGTCGGGGAAGACCGCCGCGCCCACGACGGCTCCGCCCCCGCCCGCCGCCGGGCGGCCCGCGCCGCCCGGCGGCGATGCGCCCCGGCCTACCGCGACCGTGCCGACGGCCGTCGGTCCGACCCGCGCGGAGATCGTCGCCCGGTACGGGAAGCAGACGCCCACCGGCTGGGGCCTCGAGGTGCCCGGGTCGTTGTCCCGGCTGCCGGGCAACGCCAAGGTGGCCGCGCTGACTTTCGACGCCTGTGGTGGCAAGGGCGGCAGCGAATACGACCGGGCCCTGATCGACTTCCTGCACGAACGCTCCGTGCCTGCGACGCTGTTCGTCAACTCCCGGTGGATCGACGAGAATCCGGCCGTACTGCGGCAACTGGCCGCCGATCCGCTGTTCGAGATCGCCAATCACGGCACCCGGCACCTGCCGCTGTCCGTGTCCGGGCGCTCGGCGTACGGGATCCCCGGGACCAAGGACGCGGGCGAGGTCTACGACGAGGTCTCCGGAAACCGGGCCAGGCTCACCGAACTGCTCGGCCACCCGCCGAAGTTCTTCCGCTCCGGGACCGCGTATTGCGACGACGTGGCGGCGAGGATCGTCACCGACCTCGGCGAGCGGTTCGCGAGCTTCCACGTGAACGCCGACGGCGGGGCCACCTTCACCCCCGAACAGGTCCGCAAGGCCTTGCGCGACGTACGCCCGGGTTCGGTCGTGATCGGCCACTTCAATCACCCACGCGGCGGCACGGCGGCCGGGATCCGCCTGGCCGTGCCCGAACTCCTCCAGCAGGGATACAAGTTCGTCCGCCTGTCGGACGCCCCACAGCCCTGAGCCGGGACGTCCCCCGCGAGCCGCCACCGGGCGATGCCAGGAGCCGTGGCCGACCGGCGGTCCGGGCCCGAACGGATTTCGGGTGGCCGGCGTCGAGCGGCGCGGGGTTCGTGTGGGCCCGGGGGTAGGGGGATGTGGGCGTCGCTCCGGCCGGCTAGCCGTTTGTGCCGGGTCGGTGCCAGCGGTAGATGTACTCCGGGCGGCCGGCGCCGCCGTAGCGGGGTTCGCGGGTTACCAGGCGGCGGGCGGACAGGTGGTCCAGGTAGCGCCGGGCCGTGGGGCGGGAGATGCCCAGTGCGGTGGCCACGTCGGCGGCCGAGGTGGCTGTGCCGGTGCCGAGTTGGGCCACGATGGCTTCGAAGGTGGCTGCGGCCAGGCCCTTGGGGAGCGGGGGTGAATCGGAGGTGCCGCGTAGGGCGGCGAAGGCGCCGTCGACCGCGTGTTGGCCGCCCGCCGCCGCCGGGGTGTCGACCTCGGCGATGCGGCGTCGGTATTCCGCGTAGCCGTCCAGGCGTTCGCGGAACGCGGCGAACGAGAACGGTTTGAGCAAATACTGCACCACGCCCAGGGACACCGCCGAGCGGACCAGGCGCAGATCACGCGCCGAGGTGACCGCGACCACGTCGGCCTCGTGGCCCTGCGCGCGCATGCTCCGGCACAGGTCGAGGCCGTGCAGGTCCGGGAGGTACAGGTCGAGCAGGACCAGGTCGACCCGGCGCGTGGACAACAGCCGCAGCGCCTCGGTGCCGCTGCCGGTGACGCCGGCGATCTCGAAGCCGGGGACGCGGCCGGTGAACACCGCGTGCGCGTCGGCGAGTACGGGGTCGTCCTCGACCACCAGGGTGCGGATCACGCGTCCTCCTCCGATCGCGGTCGCGGTACGGCGGCGGGCAGCCGGACGGTGAACACCGCGCCGCCGTCGGGGCCGCGCGCCACCTCCACGCTGCCCGCGTGCCGGGCCACCGTGGCACGGACCAGGGCCAGGCCGAGCCCGCGTCCCTGCGATCCGTACGCCTCCTTGGTGCTCCAGCCGCGCTCGAACACCCGGGTGGTGAGCGGTTCGTCGATCCCGGGCCCGCTGTCCGCCACCCGCAGCAGCAACGCGCCGTCGGCGTCCGGATCGGCGCCCACCGTCACCTGCACCGTGCGCGGCGGCGGCGCGGACACCGCGGCGTCGATCGCGTTGTCGACCAGATTCCCCAGCACCGTGACCAGATCGCGCGGATCGAAGCGGGCGGCCAGCGCGTCCAACGGGTCGGCGTCCGTGTCGGCGGCCGGCCCACCCGTCACGGTCAACTGCACGCCGCGCTCGGCGGCCTGCGCGTGCTTCCCGAACAGCAGTGCGGCCAGGGCCGGTTCGGACACCGCGTTGGTGAGTTCGTCGGCCAGGTCCTGGGCGGCGGCCAATTCGCCGGTGGCGAAGCGGATCGCCTCCTCGCCGCGCCCCAGTTCGACCAGCGCGACGACCGTGTGCAGCCGGTTGCCCGCCTCGTGGGCGGACGCGCGCAGAGCGTCGGCGAAGCCGCGCACCTGATCCAACTCACCCACCAGTGCCCGCAGTTCGGTGTGGTCCCGGAAGGTGGCCACCATCCGCCCGTCGCGCCCGGTCGGACTGACGTTGACCGCGAGCGCGCGAGTGCCGCACAGGTGGATCTGGTCCGCCACGGTGCGGCCCGCGGCGAGGGTGTCCGCCAGCGACTCGTCCAGGTCGAGCGCGCCCACGTGCCGACCCTCGAAGTCGGCCGGCAGTGCGAGCAGACGGACCGCCTCGTCGTTGGCCAACACCAGCCGACCGTCCGCGTCCACCACCGCCAGCCCCTCGCGCACCGCGTGCAACACCGCGTCGTGGTGCTCGTACACCCGCCGCAGCTCGACCGGTCCGAGCCCCAGCGTCTGCCGACGCAGCCGATGGTGCACCGCCATGCTCGCCGCACAGGCCAGGGCCAGCGCGCCGGCCGCGACGGTGAGCACGAGCGGGATCTCCGCGCCGACCAATGCATCGACGCGGCGATTGGTCACGCCGACCGAGACCAGCGCCACCGGCCGCCCGTCGGGGCCGAGGACCGGGACCACGGCCCGCACCGACGGGCCCAGGGTGCCGGTGTACGTCTCCGTGGTGGTCCGCCCGTGCGCGGCGCCGTCGATGTGGCCGAGGAAGGTCTTGCCGATCCGGGTCGGGTCCGGATGGGTGTACCGGATGCCCTCGACGCTCATCACCACCACGAAGTCGACCTTGTTCTCCCGGCGGATGGTCTCGGCCGTCGGCTGGAGGCGGGCGGTCGGGTCCGCCGAGCCGGCCGCCTCGGCCAGACCCGGGGATCGGGCCAGGGTGCGCGCCACGTCGAGCGCGCGTTCCCGGGCGGTCTGCGCGCCCGACCGATGCACGGCGTGCAGCGCCACGCCGGAGCCGGTCGCGACGAGGAGCAGGACGAGGGCGAGCTGCCACAGCAGGACTTGCCGCGCGATGCTCTGGTTGGCCATGCCGGAGATTATCGACGGACGTCCCGGGTCCGGGGCAAGACGTCCATTACCGAGGTTTCATCCACTTTGGTGGCATTCGGCAAAATTCTCGCCATGCGCGTAATGCGCGTAAGTCCCGGCCGGCGCCACGACCACGCCACGCTACGACGCGTATCGCGCCGACATGCCGATGTATCCGATGTGTCCGATCCCCGACGGGGCGCGCACCGGACCGCCGGCGGCGCCACACCCGTCCCCGACCGGGAGGCCCCCGATGCCCCAGGCCACCACATCCGACCACGACGCCGATACGCCCGGCGCGCCACCCACCCCACTGCCGCCCGCGCGCCGCCCCTGGTACACCCTGCTCTACGTCTGGGTACTCGTCGGGATCCTCGCCGGTGTCGTGGTCGGCGCCGCCTGGCCCGGCACCGGCGAGTCGCTGCGCCCACTCGGCGACACGTTCGTCAACGCGATCAGGATGGTGATCGCGCCGATCATCTTCGTCACCGTGGTCACCGGCATCGCGGGCGTGGACAACCTGCGCGGCGCCGGCCGGATCGGCTGGAAGTCGCTGGTGTACTTCGAGGCGCTGACCACGATCGCGCTGCTCCTGGGGCTCGTGGTGATGAACGTGCTGCGCCCCGGTGACGGCGTACACGCCGACGTGGGCTCGATGAAGGTCTCCGCGACCGCGCAGGGGTACATCGACAAGGGTCAGGCCCAGTCCTGGTGGCACTTCCTCACCGACCTGGTACCGAGCAGCGTGGTGGGTGCCTTCGCCGAGGGCGACGTGCTCCAGGTGCTCTTCTTCGCGGTCCTGTTCGGCGTCGCGATCAAGCTGGTCGGCCCGGCGGCAACGGGTGTGGCGGTCGGGGTGGAGAAGACCGGCCGGGTGTTGTTCGCGGTGTTGCGCGTGGTGATGTACGCGGCGCCGGTGGGAGCGTTCGGCGCGATGGCGTTCACCGTCGGCAGGTACGGGCTCGACACGCTGACCAGTCTGGGCAAGCTGGTGGCGATCTTCTACGGCACCAGTCTGTTTTTCGTGGTGGTGGTGCTCGGCGCGGTGCTGGCGGCGATTCGGCTGAACATCCTGCATCTGCTGCGCTATATGAAGGACGAGTTGTTGGTCGTGCTCGGCACCTCCTCCAGCGAGTCGGTGCTGCCGAGGTTGATCACGAAGATGGAGAACCTCGGCGTGCCGCGCCAGGTGGCCGGGTTGACCGTGCCCGGTGGCTACTCCTTCAACCTGGACGGGACCTGCATCTATCTGACCCTGGCCGCGCTCTACGTCGCCCAGGCGACCGACACCCCGCTGTCCCTGGGGCAACAACTGAGCCTGATCGCGGTGCTGTTGCTGACTTCCAAGGGCGCGGCGGGGGTGACCGGTTCGGGGTTCGTCGTGCTGGCCGCGACGTTGTCCACGGTCGGGCACGTGCCGGTGGCGGGGATCATGCTGGTGTTCGGCATCGACCGGTTCATGAGCGAGTGCCGGGCGCTGACCAACGTGTGTGGGAACAGCGTGGCATCGCTGGTGGTGGCCTCGTGGGAGGGCGTATTGGATCGGGAACGGGCCCGGAAGGTGTTGGCGGGGGTCACCCCGATCGAGCCGATCGCACCACCGGAGCCGGCACCGACACCGGCACCGACACCCGAGCAGGTGCCGGCCGCGTCGCCCCCGACCCTGGTGTCGACGACGAAGCCGACTCCCGCCTGAGCGCCGGCACCACCCCACGCGTCGTGGCGGGGCGATCGACCCCCGGGTTCCCCTCCGTGACGCGGTGCGACCCTAGACTGAGTGTTCTTTCGCGGGACCCGGGCGCCGCGCGGCGGCGATGACCCGATGGCCGCGCACGTGGACGGGAGTACGACTGTGGCCTCAGCGGTCCACGACTTCGAGGACCCGCCGGCCGAGGTGTTGGCCGAGGCCGCCGCGGCCTTCGGACTGCTGGCCTCGCCCGCGCGCCTGCACATCGTGTGGGCGCTGGCCGCCGGCGAGAGCGACGTCACCGCGCTGGCCGAGCGGGTCGGCGGCGCGCTGCCCGCCGTCAGCCAGCACCTGGCCAAGCTCAAACTGGCCGGCCTGGTCCGCTCCCGGCGCGAGGGTCGGCGCGTGGTGTACCTGGTCGACC
This sequence comes from Embleya sp. NPDC059237, assembly GCF_042754105.1. Lineage (NCBI taxonomy): Bacteria > Bacillati > Actinomycetota > Actinomycetes > Kitasatosporales > Streptomycetaceae > Embleya > Embleya sp. NPDC059237. Next base: position 285,635 of record NZ_JBHZAE010000009.1, read on the forward strand.
ACCCGGATGTGGTGACCATGGTGCGCTGGTTGATCGAACGACTCGCCGAACGCACCGAGTCCGGGGCGGTGCCGGGACGGTCCCGTGGCCTGGGCGCCTGAGGTCGTACCCGGATCCGGCACGACGGGCCCGGCCACCGACCTCGACGACCCGGCCGCCGGCGTACCCGGCCCCCGGCGGCGTGAGGTCACCGGCCCGGACCCGGCCCGGGCCGCCGCCGACGCGCCCACGTTGGAAGTGCTGCGCCTGCTCGGCAGCGGTCCGCGCGGGTTGACGGAGGCGCAGGCCGACGCCCGACTGGTCCGGTACGGCGAGAACACCGTCGCCGGCCGACGCCCGCCCGGTCTGCTCCGCCGCTTCGCCCGCAGCGCCCGCGACCCGTTCACCGCCGTCCTGCTCGGCCTCGGCCTGGTGTCCGCCGCGGTCACCGCCTGGACCACCGCGTGCGTGATCGTGGTCCTGGTGGTGGTCAGCTGTGCCCTGCGCGCGACCGGCGAGCACCGGGCTGCGCGGGCCACCGCCGCACTGCGCGAACTCGTCGCCGGCACCGCGAGCGTCCGCCGCCGGGAACACCCGGGCGGGCCGCCGCTCGCGGACCCGGCGCCGCGCGAGGTGCCGGTGGACCAGCTGGTGCCGGGCGACGTGATCCGGCTCGGCCCCGGCGACCTGGTCCCGGCCGATCTGCGGCTGCTGCGCGCGAGCGGCCTGACGGTGTACCAGTCGGCGCTCACCGGGGCCTCCGCGCCGGTGGCCAAACACCCGGTGGACGTGCCGCCGGACGAGCCCGGCGCCGACGACCTGTTCGCGCGGCCCCACCTGTGCTTCCAGGGCAGCAGCGTGGCGGCCGGCAGCGGCACCGCGGTGGTCTACGCGACAGGCGCCGACACCCGATTCGCCGGCACCCGCGTCCGCTTCCCCGGTACCCCGCGCACGCGCCTGGCCCCACCCCGCCGGGAGACCGCGTTCGACCGCTCGGTGCATGGGATTTCCTGGACGCTGATCCGCTTCATGCTGGTCACCCCGGCCCTCGTACTGCTCGCCGACTCGGTGGTGCGCGGGCGGGGCCTGGCGACGCTGCCGTTCGCGGTGGCGGTGGCGGTCGGGCTGACCCCCGAGATGTTGCCGGTGATCGTGACCACCACGCTCGCCCGCGGCTCGCGTCTGCTCGCCCGCGAGCACGAGGTGATCGTCAAGCGGCTGCCCGCGTTGCACGACCTCGGTGCGATGGACGTGCTGTGTACCGACAAGACCGGCACCCTCACCCGGGATCAGCCGATTCTGGACTGCCACGTGGACCCGGCCGGCCGGGCCGACCCCGACGTGTTGCACTGGGCCGCGCTGAACAGCTGGTGGACGCTGCACCTGGCCGATCCGCCGGTGCCGGACGCGCTGGACGAGGCGGTCCTGACCGGGTACGAGGAAGCCGGCGCACGGGAGGTGGAGACCGCCGAGCGCGAGCCGGACGCGCCGTGGACCGGGCTCGTCGCGCTGCCGGACCACCCGGACCACCCGGACCACCCCGCCGACCACGACGGCCTCGCCGCGTCGCCGTTCGACCCCGTCCGCCGCACCTCGTGCGCGGTGGTCCGGCGCCCGGGACGTCCGGGCCCGCTGAGCGTGGTGGTCAAGGGCGCGGTGGACGACGTACTCGACCGCTGCGCACGGGTCCGGCTCGACGGCCGGGAGCAGCCCCTGGACGCCGCCGCCCGGGCCGACGCGGAGCGCCTGGCCGCGGAGCTGGCCGCCGACGGCCTGCGGCTGCTCGCGGTCGCGCTGACCGAGCGGCCCGCCGACACCGATCCCGAGGCCGCCCTCGACGCGGGCGCACTGACCCTGATCGGCTTCGTCGGCCTGCGCGACACGCTCGCCGACACCGCGGCCGACGCGCTCGCGGTCCTCGCCGATCGCGGCGTCGCGGTCAAGGTGCTCACCGGCGACCTGCCCGGCACCGCCGCCCGGGTCTGTCGCGACCTGGGCCTGGACCCCGGCGAGGTGGTCACCGCCGAGCGGATCGACGCGCTCGACGACGCCGAACTGGGCCGGCTCGCCGCCGCGCACACCGTGTTCGCCCGCTGTACGCCCGCGCACAAGGCCCGCATCGTCGGCGCGCTGCGGGCCGCCGGCCACACCACCGGATTCCTCGGCGACGGGGTCAACGACCTGCCCGCGCTGCACGCCTGCGACGTGGGGATCTGCCCCCGGGATGCGGTCGACGTGGCGCGCGAGGCGGCCGACGTGGTGCTGGTGTCCAAGGACCTCGGCGCCATCGACGAGGCGATCGTGGCCGGTCGGCGCGGCACCGGCACGATCGCCGGCTATCTGCGGATCACCCTGTCCTGCAACCTCGGCAACGTGATCGCGATGCTGATGGCCGGACTGCTGCTGCCGTTCCTGCCGATGCTCCCCGCGCAGGTCCTGGTGCAGAACCTGTGCTTCGACGCCGCCCAGGCCGCGTTCGTGTTCGACCGCCCGGCCGCCGGCACGCTGCGCCGCCCCGGCGCGCTGCACCCGCGCGACCTGCTGCGCTTCATCACCGGCTTCGGCCTGCTCAACGCGGTCGCCGACCTCGCCACGTTCACCGTCCTGGTGCTGATGGTGCGGCACGGCGGGGAGGTGGACCAGGAGGCGTTCCACGCGGGCTGGTTCACCGAGAACCTGCTCACCCAGGCACTGGTGATCCTGCTCCTGCGCACCGGACGCGGCGTCGCGGGGCGCCGGGCGTCGAGGCCGATCCTGATCGCCTCCGCCGGACTGGCCGCGATCGGCGTGCTGTTGCCGCTGACCCCGGTGGCCCCCGCGCTGGGCATGGCGTCGCTGCCGATCGGCTACTACCCGGTGCTCGCGGGCGTGCTCGCGTTGTACGCGGGGGCGCTGACGCTGGTGCGCCGGCGCTACGACCGGCGGCGTGCGGTGCGCGACTGACCCTCGACACCACTGAAGTTGTACAGTTGCGCAAGGCGGCAAGTAAGGTGTCCTCATCGGGCTGCCCGGCGTCGGGCGCGGCGTCGGGCCCGCGACGTGGAAGTAGGCGAGTGGCGATGTTGCGCAACGGGTTGGAGCCCGGACACCTGCTGGTCCTGGCGATCGTGGTGATCGTCCTGTTCGGGTCCCGGAAACTGCCGGACACCGCACGGGCGTTGGGCCGGTCGATGCGCATTCTCAAGAGCGAGACCAAGGCGATGCGCGAGGACGACACCACGCAGCCGGCGCAGACCTCGGCCCGCGCGGTACGAAGCGCGCCCGGCGCCGCCGACACCGTCCGCACGACCGCCGAGCGCGAGCCGGCCAACCCGAACGTCCGCTGAGGCGCCGGACCCGACGCCCGTCGAACAGGGCGGACACCCGGACGCCACCCGTGCCGCGTCGACGACGCCGCACGGGTGGCCCGTGGTGAAGTGCCCGCTGCCGCGCAGGGATCCGAACCGTCCGCCTACAGCGTGCAGCCGTTGACCTTGTCGATGCCCGGCGCGGGCGCCGGAACGGTCCGGCTCGGCGGCGGGGGCGTGCCCCGCGTGGTCCAGGCGGACAGCGCGTCGAAGGCCGTCGCGAAGCACGGTGACATCGGCCGGACCAACTGCTCCAGCCCCTGGTACAACCCGTCGGCGTACGTCCCACCGGTGACCCGGTAGTAGCGGTGCATCCGGCCGCGCCCGGAGTCGTCGACCATCTTCGCGTACACGTCACCGCTGCGGCTGATCGGCAACAGCGCGTCGAGCGTGCCCTGGAGGGTGATCAGCGGACGCTTGATCTTCCCGGTCAGGGACAGCCGGGCCACCGCGTCGTGCACGGCGGCCGGCCGCTTGGCGTAGACGTAATCGGTGTCGCACCCCTTGACGGTGTTCGGCGGGCAGAACGGCGTTCCGGCCTCCCAGGCGCCGTCGTAGTCGGGGTCGATCTCCTCGCGCATCGTGCGTTGCAGCGAGTCCCACAACTTCTGGTAGTGGAACTCCCAGGTCTGCTCGGAGCCCTTCGGGTAACCCGCGGCCAACATCTCCTCGTACCCGCCCGGCACCTTGTCCCGGTAGCGCGGATAGGCCCGCAGCGCGGCCGGCGCGGTGTCCAGGATGTTGAAGAACCTGCCTTCGGCGCAACTGGCCGCCGCGGTACGGCCGGCCCGGGCGGGCGTCGCCCAGCTCGACGCCTCGATCACCCGCCGACTGGCGGCCAACCTGGCCCGCGCGGAGCCGGAACCGAGGCCGGTCGATGCCGTGGTGTCGTTGCTCGAAGCGCGCTCCGGCTCCGGCTCTGGCTCCGGCTCTGGCTCCGGACCCGGCCCCAGCTCCGGCTCCGGCTCCGGACCCGGTGTGCTCACCGAGCGGGAGACCGCGGTGTTGCGGCTGATCGCCACCGGGTCGACCAACCGCGAGATCGCCTCCCGGCTCTACCTCAGCGAGGGCACGGTCGAGAACCACATCTCCCGGATCCTGTCCCGCCTCGGCCTGCGCGACCGCACCCACGCGGCGATCTACGCCCACAACCACGGCCTGTTGTGACGGGGGCGGGCGTCAACCGTCGCCGGGCCGGCGCGACTTCGGCAGGAACAGCACCGAGTTGACGTAGCGGCGACTGAACGGGGCCAACGTCCGGCGCAACAACCCGCGTTCCGCCACATGCGCGGTTCGGGACTGGTGCCCGGCCAGATCGAACCCGGCCAGCGGCAACCAGCTCCGCCCCGGCAATACCCAGCCCGCGTAGTCGAGTTCGGCGAGCAGGTCGAGCACGGGCGCCGGTGACCCGATGCGCGTCTCCAACTCGATGAACAGCGCCGGATGATCGCGGCGCAACACCTCCTCCGCCCCGCGCAGTACCGCCGATTCGCTGCCGTCCACGTCGATCTTGACGAAGACCACCCCGGTCAGCCCCAGGTCGTCGAGCCGCACGCAGGGCACCTCCAGCGCCCGGTCGTGGATCTCCCGGCGGACCAGCGACGACACACCCCGATCGCCCCGGTCGCCCGGCGGCAACCACAACGACACGGTGTCCGCGGCCCGATCGCCCGCGGCGGCGGCCACCACCCGCATGTTGGCCGGGGCGCCCTCGGCGAGCAGCCGGGCCAGGTGCGGCACCGGTTCGACGGTCACCACCCGGTCCGCGCGCCGTGCCAAGCGCCGCGACCACGGCCCGTACCAGCCGCCCACATCCACGGCCGTGCCGCCGGCCGGGACGAAGTCGGCGAGCCGGCGCAACTCCGGTTCGAAGCGCGGATACAGCACGTCGACGGCGGTGGTGACCAGCTTCGGCGGCACCCGGGGACCGACCCGGGCGGCGAGCGTCACGGCGCGCTCCGGCGGGTGATCCGCGCGTGTTCGTCGTCGGAGACCGGCACGCCGGAGGACGGCAACAACTGCGGGATGCCCGCCACGATCGGATAGCGCCGGCGCAACCTCGGGTTGTACAACGCGTCCTCCGCGATCAGCAGGGTCAACGGCCCCTTGTCCAGCGGACAGGCCAGGATCCGGAGCAGCGGATTGTCGGGTTCCATCGGGCGACTCCTCTTCCGGGACGGGGACTCGGTCGTGCCGGGGCAGGACGAGCAGGACGGCGCCGACGAGCACCGTGCCGGCCACGCGCAGCGCGAGCCGCGGCGGATCGTGCGGCGGCGCCTCGTCGAAGGCGACACTGCCGAGCACGGCGGTGAACAGGGCGGACACCGTGGTGCACACCGGCACGATCAACGACGCCCGGCACCGTTGCAGCGCGGTCTGGGACAACACCAAACCGGCCGCGCCGGTGCCGACGAGCAGGTACGGGTAGGGCGAGCGCAGCAGTTCCAGCATCCGGCCGCCGGGGTCGTGCGTGCCCACCCGGCCGGAGACGCCCTTGATCGCCAGCGAACTCACCCCGTACAGCAGGCCCAACGCCACGCCGTACTCGACGCCGGTGACGGGCGGGCGACCCGGATCCCGGGCCCGGCGGCCTGCCGCCGCGTACAGCCACGCCGACCCGACCAGGGCCGGCAGGCACACGGCCAGGAGTCGGCCGACCGGGGCGTGGTCGCCGACGGTGTCCGAGGACCGGAGCGAGCCGACCACCATCGCCAGAGCGACGAGGACGGCAAGCACGCCCGCGCGCTCCCGGGCGGAGGGTCGCTCGCCCAGCACCACCGAGGACAACACGAGCAGCAGCACCAGGCCGGCGACCAGGATGCCCTGTGCGGCGGCGAGCGGCAGGGCGCGGTAGACGACGAGTTGGGCGGCGAATCCGGCGGCGAGGGCGAGCGAGCCGACCAGCCACGGCGCACTGCGCAGGAGCAGCCCGATCGTGCGCAGCGGGCGGCCGACGGTGAGCGCGGGCAGCCCGGTCAACGCCCGCTTCTCCAGTACGAATCCGCCGCTGTAGAGCACGTTGGCGAGCAGCGCCGCGGCCACGCCCCACCACACGGCTACCGCCGCCGCGCGTGCACGAGCAGGATCGAGGCGAGCGAGGGGGCGGCGCAGGCGATCCGGTCCAGCGGGCGCAACGGGCGGGGCACGCCGTGGAAGGGCGCGCCGGCGACCCGGACCACCTCGAAGCCGGCCGCGACCAGGAACTCCCGAAGCGCTCGGGCGGTGTACAGCCGCAGGTGGCCCACCACCTCGGTGCCCGGGCGGCCGTGGATGCCGCGCAGGCTGACCTCGGAGAAGACCGGCTGGACACCCGCGAGCAGCAGCGCCCGGTTGTACCAGGCGGCCAGATTCGGGGTGGACACCATCAGGTGACCGCGCGGTCTGAGCACCCGGCGCAGCTCGTCCAGCGCGGCGTCGGGGTCGACCAGGTGCTCCAACACCTCGGCGAACATCACCGCGTCCACCGCGCCGTCGGCCAACGGCAGCCCGCCGTCGCTCAGTTCGCCGCGCACCACATGGCCGAGCCGGGGCGCGGCGCGGCGCAGCGCGTCCTGGGACCAGTCGAGGCCGACCAGCGTATGGCGGGCGAGCAGCGGTCCGGCGATCGCTGCCGCCGAGCCGTCGCCGCAGCCGATGTCCACGATCAGCGCCGGTTCGGGGCCGAGCGCGCGGGCCAGCATGGCGGCCTGCCGGCGGCTGCGTTCCGGGCCGGAGGCGACCGGGACGGAGGGGTCCTCGTAGAACGCGCGCAGGCCGGCGGGGCGGGTGGCGGTCATCACGAACCACTTCCGGGTGGCGGCGGGTTCGGTGCGGCGGCGACGGCGGCAAGGTATGCGTCCAGGAGGCCGTACAGCTGCCGGGCCGCCGCGTCGTCGAGCAGCGCTCGGGACCAGCGCAGGCTCACGTTCAGGCGGTCGGCGGTGCCCGTCGTGGTCAGGGTCAGACCCCTGGGCATCCGGGTGGGTGCGGACACCCACACGGCGCTTGCCCGGCCCGCGTCGCCGAAGTCCAGCGGGTAGGGGATGCGGCCGAGGTTGCTGAGCAGGGTGGTCGAGGTCCACGGTCCGACCGCACGGCCCAGGGCCCGGGTGAACGCGGCGCGCACGCCGACGGGCAGTACCGGCGCGGTCAGCAGGGCGGCGCCGCGACCGAGCGGGGGTCGGCGCGCGGCACGGAGTTCGCGGGTGCGGCGGGCGGTGCGGCGCAGCAGGTCGGCGATGTGGTCGGGGCTCGGGTACGAGGTGTGCCCGCCGTCATGCCTGCCGTCGTGTTCCGGGGCGTATTCGCGCGGTCCGAAGCAGACGTCGACCAGGCGGGTGCCGTTGCCGATCGGCATGTCGAGGCCGCGAGGGCGGTCGTCCACGGGCATGGTGATCCGGATCGGTCGAAGCGGTGCGTCGTGCAGCCGGTTCCAGTGCGCGATGGTCAGGCACGTGGCGACCAGGAGGCGGTCGTTGACGGTGTGGTCGGCGCCGGACGGGCGGGCGTGCAGGGGGAGTTCGCCGAGCAGCACGCCGTTGCCCGTGCGCCGGTTCGGGTCGGACGAGGGCGCCGGCGCGACCCGGGCGGAGCGAGCCGACGGACTCCCGGGGTCGAGGCCGGGCCCGTTGGTCGGCGTGCCGGCGGCGGCTCGATCCGTCGTGGGCGGCGCGGCCGGCGGGTCGTTGCCGGCGCCGCCGTAGAGTTCCGCCGTCGTTGCCAGCACGCGCAGGAAGGCGGGGCCGTCCAGGGCGGTGTGGTGGATCGTGCACAGCAGGACACACCCGGCGGCGGTCGGCGACGAGCGGATCACCTCGATCCGGATCGGCGGTGCCAGGGTCAGCGGCGGTGCCTCGGCCAGCGCCGCCGCCCGGGCCCGGGCCAGTGCGCCGGGTCCGGGCGGCGGGAAGCGGATCGGCTCCACGTCCGGCGCGTCGGTGAGTTCCCACGCGTAGCGGCGTGCGTACCAGGGCGCGGGTGCCTCGCGCACCAGCGCGCGGGCGTGCGTGCGCAGCGCCGCCCGGAACGCGGTGCGCAGCCGGGCCGGATCCGGCTGTCCGGGCAGCCGGATCTCCATGTGCACCGAGATCGCCTCGCCCGGCCGTACACACTGCCGGGACACCTCGTCGACGACCGGGAACGGGATCCGGGCCGAGGCCGGTTCGGCCGGGTGCTCGCGCCGAGCCGGGCGCACCGCGCTCATGGTTGGTCGGTCTCCTCGGTGTGGGACTGGTCGGGGTGGGTCGCCCCGGGGTCGGTCTTCTTGTGCCCGGGCTTCGCGTCATCGCCCTCCCCGGGTTCGGCCCGCCGCGAGTCCGGTGCCACGGTGGGCAGTTCCGCCGTATCGGCCTCCCGATCGGGAGGCCCCCCGGTGGCCTCGTCGCCGGGCGTCTGCCCGGTGCTCCGGTGTGTGGGTTCGACGGCGGGGTCCCGCCGGGTCGGGTCGTCGCCGCTGCCCCGATCCGCCTCGCCCACCGTCACCAGTGCCGCGATCAGTGCGATCAGCGCCAGGATCTGCGCGGCCGGCCCGAACGCGCCGTCTCCGGCACCGACGGGCTCGCCCGCCCCGGTCGCCGCCGCGATGCCCGCTCCGACCATCGCCACCAACGCAACCGGCACCAGCAGGTGTTGCCATCGACGCGCCACCACCGCGAGCGCGAGCACCGCCAGCGCCAACGGCCCCGCGGCCAAAACGATCACCGCCGTCAGCGCGACCACGCCCAGGATCGAGCCGGGCGCGGGCGGTTCGACCCGCGACTGAGCGTCCCCGGCCGGGAGTTCGTTGCGCCGCCGGACGAACGCCAGGGCGAGCAGGGCGGCCAGGGCCACCGCGCCGCCGATCAGTCCGCCCCGGTAGATCCCGCCCGGCTCGTAGTCGAGCCGCACGGTCCCGGCCGCGCCCGCCGGGACCAGCCAGCCCTGCTGCCAGCCGTCGATCCGGACCGGGCGCAGCTTCTTGCCGTCGAGTGTGGCCTTCCAGCCGGAGTTGCGGTTCTCGTACATCTGGAGGTAGGTGGCCTCGCCCGACCCCACGCGTACCGTCCGGTGGTCGCCGCTCCAGTCGACGGCGGTGGCCACCCGCGCCGACTGCCGGTTCGTGGGCGGCAGTTGCCCGCCGGTCAGGGTCACGTCGGTGATCTCGACGGGTCCCCGGTTGTCCGCCTCGACCGTATGCGTGCCCCGGGGCAGGGGCAGCGTGGCCCCGGGAGCGTCGCCGTCGCACAGTCGCACCCGGACACTCCGACGCTCCGTCAGGTCGCGCACCGTGCCCGACACGCTCGTCGGGTGTGGCACGTTGTCCACCTTGAGCGTCGGGCCCTGGCCGCATGGCAGTTGGAAGGTCTGTCCCGGGTCGGCGGGGCGCTGCCGCAGGTCGGCCAGTGCCGGGATGTAGATCTCGCTCAATCCCACGGGCAGTTGCAGCCGCTGGTCGGCGAGTGGGTTGTGCAGGGTCAGCGGCGCGACCTTGCTGATCGTGATGGTCAACCGGTCGGTGAAGATCGAGGGGAACCGGGCCGTGCCGTTCTCGTCCACCGAGGCGGTGGTCGAGCCGAACGGCGTGGAGATCTCGATGCGTTCGGGGCGCGCGGACAACCCGCCGGCCGCGCCGAGCACGATCTGGTCGACGGACCTGGGCTGCCCCCAGTTCAGGTGCAGTACGGGTCGATCGCCCGCGATCCACGCGGTGGTCAGGTCGCCGTCCACAAGATTGCGCGCGTCGAGCCGACTGCCGGTGTATCCGGTCGACTCGGCGGTCACCGTGATGCCCGGCGGCCTGTCCGGTACCGCGTTTTGCACGAGGCGGTCCAGTTCGGCGCCGGTGACTCCGGCGGCGCGCACGTCGACGGTGAATGTGCCGTCGGCGGCGGTGTCGAACCGCCGGTGCAGCCCGTTCTCGGCGTTCACCGGGGACAACCCGCCGGGATCCTCGTCGCGGTGCAGCGAGTAGACCCGGGTCGAGGCATCGGCGCCGGCCGCGTCGGTGGGCAGCCGCAATACCCGCGAGACCTGCACCCCGGGGACGGACACCTCGGCGAACCCGGCGCCGGACAGGCCCGAACGTGGGGACTGCGCGCCCAGGATGGTGATCTTCAACCAGCTCGCCCGGCCCGCCGGTGCCCGGACGATCTGCGCGGTGCCGTCGGGTTGCAGCGAACTCTCCTCGGAGCCCCGCGCGGTCTCCACCCGCACCCGGGTCGGCGCGGCGCGCATGGCGCTGCCTGCCAATGGCGTCAGGCGCAGCGTGTCGGGCAGATCGATCGGCCCGGTGAAGGCCACCCGCAACCATTGGCCGACCGGCCCGTCCGCGCTGCCCTCGGTCCAGGCGGTGCTCGGATCGCCGTCGAAGGCGTTCACCGGGTCGAACTGCGGAAGATGGAACAGCCAGTTGCCGCTGCTGGACGCAGTCACCGCCTTCGCGCCGGCGAACACCGCCGTGGTCTGGTGCTCGGTGCCGGTCGTCGGCAGGATCTGCTTCGGCTTTTCGCCGGCGGCCTGCGCGCTCTCGGACGGATTCCGCTCGGTTGCGGTGTAGGTGTACGACGTGTTGTTGTTCACCAGCCCGAACCGGGTGTCCGCGCGCCGCAGTCCGTCCGCGATCACCTGTACCTCCGGCCGGTCGATGCCGGGGTGGTCGTCGCCGGTGAGCACGGTGGGTCGGTCACGCATGCCGGGATCGGCGGACAGTTGCAGCAGTGCCTCGGAACCGCCGCTGAGCACCGCGGTATCCGCGACGGCGCGCGTGCCGACCCGGCCGGGTCGCGGCGTGTCGGCGGGCGGCGCGTAGATCTCCACCGCCTGCCGGCGGCTGAACAGGCCCTGTACCTGGACCGGGGTGTCCTCCGGGATGCGTCCGCCGGTGATCTCCGGACCGAACGCGGTGACCCGGTGGTATCCGGAGGCGACCAGGGTGCGTTCGACCACGTTCGGCGGGACGTAGCCGATCTGGTCCGGATCGAGGTCGTTGCGCACCACCACGTTGTAGAGTCCGGCGCGGATCAAGAAGTCGCGCAGGCCCGGTACTTCACCGCCGGTGAGCAGCGCCTGCTCGATCGCGTCCGTCGCCCGGCGCTGCCCCGGCGTGCCGAACGGGACGAAGTCTCGCTGCGCCCACGGGGAATCGGCGAGCGGATCGAGCGGATCGTCGATCGGCGACCCCCACGTGTACAGCCCGTGCGCGGTGGCGGGCACCACCAGGGCCCGGCTGTCGGCGGAGTTGTGCTCGAGCCAGTCGGCGGTCTGGTGCCAGTGGTGCGGCAACTCCTTGAAGGCGCCGGGCTGAAGGATCGTGCCGTTGAGGTACGGCCAGGCCAGCCCGGGCAGGACGAGCACGGCGGCGATCAGCGGCGCGTAGGGGCGACCGGAGCGCAGCCCGTGTCGGGCCGATGGGACGGTGCCTCGGGCGGCGGTGCTCGTCGTGCCGACCAGGTGGGCCAGGCCGAGCACCAGGGCCAGGGCCAGTCCGGGTTGGAACTTGTAGATGTTGCGGAACGGCCGGATCGGACCGTCGAGCCAGTCGCGGATCGTGCCATGGAACGGCGCACCGAACGAACCGGCGTACCCGGCAAGCGTGATCGCCGCCACGACCAGCACCGTCAGCGTCAACCAGCGCCGCTCGGGCAGGTCGCGGCGGGCCAGCCCGGCCAGGCCGAGCGCGGCGGCGAACGCGGAGCACACGACGGTGACCACGGCGGCGACCACGGTTCGGCCGGCGGGCAACCACGGTTCGCCGAAGTCGAGATAGGCGACCCAGTTGCCCGCGCCGCGCAGCAGTTCGGTCGCCGACATGGTCGTCGTGGTGGTGTCGGCCTGTTCGACGTACGGCAGGAAGTTCTCGCCGTACACACCCAGCAGGATCAGCGGGATCACCCACCAGGCGGTGGCGAGCAGCACCCCGAGAACCCACCAGGCGATCAGCCGCCACTTGCGCGGCCCGGCCGGCCGACTGAGCAGGTACAGCCCCACCGGGAGCAGCGCGGCCAGCGTGGAGGCCGCGTTGACCCCGCCCATGAACGGGATCAGCACCGCGGACCGGGCGGCCGTACGCCGAGGGCTCAGCCGGTCGGACACCAGCGGCAGCAGCACCCACGGCAGCGCGGCACCGGGCAGTACGCCGGCCGAAGTGGAGCCGATCACGATGGTGAACGTCGGCCACAACGCGTAGGCCGCCGCGCCGAGCAGTCGGCTGCGCGCGGTGCCGATCCGCAGCGCCTCCACCAGCCGCAACGCGCCCCAGAAGGCGGCGGTGACGATCAGCGACAACCACAGCCGCTCGGCCAACCACACGGGCAGCCGCACCAGGTCGGCGAGCGCGTAGTAGGGCAGGATCGGGAAGGCGTAGCCGATGTACTGGTCGGCGAGGCCGCCGAAGCCGGCCCGGTCGTGCCACAGGCTGCCCAGGTCGCCGATGAAGTCCCAGGGGTCGGTGGCCACGCCGAGTTTGGTCTCGAACGTGGTCTTGCCGGGGGACTTGGCCAGGAACCCGACCAGGACGACCACCCAGAACGCCGGCACCCACAACCGATGCCGCGCCCGCTCGGCCGGTGGTTCGACGGCCGGCGGCGCGGCGGGCGGTCGACCGGGCCGGGCCGGAGGGAGGGTCAAGGTCGTCTCAGCCACGGGTGCCTCCTGCGGGGCGCGCGCGATACCCGGCGTCGGGGGAGCCGGCGGCGGGACCGACGGATGCGTCGGGCGATGGCCGCGCCGTCACGGGCACCGCCGAAGAATGAGGAGCAGGTTCCACGTGATCACCTCGCGCAGCCCGGGGATCCGGGTGACCGTGCCGGCGAGGAAGGGCCAGTAGCGGGAGCGGGCGCTGACCACCACCACGTCGGGCCGGGCCCGTACGTACCGCAGGGTGGGGCCGACGTGTACGGCGAACAGGTTCTCGCCCAGGATGTGCTTGGGCGCGCGGCCGGTGCGGCGCGCGTAGCGGGTGCGGGCGCGTTCGGCGCCCATGTAGTGCCACGGCGCCCACTCGTGACCGCCCCACGGGGAGTACCAGTTGGTGAAGGACACGTAGATCAATCCGCCCGGGCGGGTGACCCGCACCAACTCGCTCAGCAGCGTGCGCGGATCCGCGACGTGTTCGAGCACGTTGGACGAGAAGCACACGTCGGCCGTCCCGTCCGCGAGCGGCAGCAGGTAGCCGTCGGCCAGTACCGCGCCTTCGGGCGGGGTGCCGCGTGCGGTCAACTCCCGGGGATCGGGCTCGAAGAGGTATCCGTGCGCGCCGCGCCGACGAAACTCGCGGGTGAAGTGCCCGCTGCCGCCGCCGACATCGACCACCACCCGCCCGCGCAGCCGCATGTGTCGCTCGATCTGGTCGGCGGCGTCCCGGGCGAGCAGCCCGTAGCAGCCGTCCGGGTCGCTCTGTTCGTGCCGGAAGGCGCGGAACAGCGCGAGGGACCGGCGCAGCGACGGGTCCTTCACACGATCACCACCGGCTGCTCCGTCCGGTCCCCGACGCCGCCGCCTCGGCGGCCACCGCCCGGAACTGCCGGACGGTGGCGCTCCATCGGTAGCGGGCGGCGCGTCGCCTCGCCGCGCGGGCCATCGCCTCGCGGCGTCTCGGGGCCAGTGCCAGCGCACACCACGCGGCGGCGAACGAGCTCTCGCCGCGCGCCAGTACGCCGGTGACGCCGTCGTCGATCGAGTCGCGCAGCCCGGGGATGTCGAAGCCGACGGCCGGTGTGCCGCGCGCCGCGGCCTCGGTGACCACCAGACCCCAGCCCTCGACCTGCGAGGGATGCAGCAACAGCCAGGCCGCGCACAGGAGTCGGTGCTTTTCCGCCTCGGACACCCAGCCGGTGAAACGCACTCCGGGCCCGGCGACGGCACGCAGCCGATCCCGTTCGGGACCGTCGCCGACGATCACCAGCCGACCGCCCGTCACCGGCCGGACCTGCTCCCACAGCCGCAGCAGCAGATCGATGCGTTTGTAGTCGACCAGCCGGCCCACGGCCACGAACAGCGGCTCGGTCGAGGTGGGCACCGGCGGGGCGGGCTCCTCGACGCCGTTGTGCACCACCCGGATGTGCTCCGGCGGTACGCCGATCTCCCGCAGCGCGCCGGCGGTCGAGCCGGACACCGCGACGATCAGGTTGCCCCGATGGGTGCCGGCCAGTCCCCAGCGCTCCAGGCGCCGGCCGATCCGGGCGGCGGGGCCCGGGAAGCGCATGGCCCACTGGTCGGTGTGCACGTGGTTGACCAGGCACACGGTGGGGCCGCGATGCCACAGCGGGGTCAGGTACGGCATGCCGTTGCACACCTCGACCAGCAGGTCGCAGCCGCCGATCCGGCGATCGAGGGTCCGACGGGCGCGCAGGTAGTGGTCGGTGTCGCCGCCCGCCGAGACCACCCGGTAGTCCCGATCGGCGGCCGGGCCGCCGCACATCAGGGTCACCCGGTGGCCGTGCGCGGTGAGTCCGTCGGCCAGCCGGTCGACCAGCAGCTCGGAGCCGCCGGCGGCGGGGTTGGCCAGGTCGCGGCGAGCCAGGAAGACGATGCGGTGGGGGTGCGGGGAACGGTCGGACGAGCGGGTGGGCGGGACGGGTCGGCGCGGCGATACGGGCGTCACCGCACGCAACGCGGGCACGTGCTGGGGCATCTGAGCTCCAACTCGTTCTCGATCTCGGTCTCGTTCTCGGTCCTGGAGCGAGCGAGCGTTCGGTGCGCGGGGTCGGGCCGGATCCCGGGGGAGGGATGGGCTGCGTGGTCGCCGCGATGGGAACGGCGGTGCCGGTTCTGCGGGACGGGCGGGATGTGCGGGGTGAGTTCGTAGTTTTCGCCACCGCGTCACCGGTCGGCTACTCACCGAGGTGACAATTTTGCTCCCGGGTGAGGCCGCGAACCGTCAATGTGGTGCCGGTTCCGCGTGCCGTTCGGGCAGCGGGCGGGTGTCGCCCTCGGGGTCGCGGTCGTCGGCCGTACCGTCGCCCGGGGCGCCGCCGGACGCGCGGCGCGGGCCTCGGACCAGGAATACCACCCCGAGCGTCACCAACACGACCCCGAGGCCGGCCGCCGAGAGCGGAGCGATCCACCCGATGGCGGTCAGCTTGCGGTCGTCCCGCTTCGCCAAGTCGACCTGGTGGCGCCGGGTTTGCGGGGTGAAGGCGATCCGGTCGCTGTTCAGCAGGACCACCGAGGCGGTCGCCGCGCCGGGTGCGCGCAGGGTCTTGCGCGGGGCGATCTTCGCGTCGATCACCCGGCCGGTGCGCTGATCCACGACCAGTTCGATGCCCGCGTTGGCGTACCACTCCTCGGCGAGCACCTGCGGCTGCGCGCGCAGGTCGACCAGTGCGCCCGGGACCTGGCGTACGCCGATCCGGGTGTCCGGCACCGCGCCGGTGAAGCGGTAGCCGCGATGCCCCAGCACCTTGGTGGTGCCGCGGTAGTCCAGCGGGATCGCCGCCCCCAAGGTCTCGTCCCACCAGCGGTATTGCCGCTTCTCCAGGTCGAACGGGAACTTCAGGAACGCCTCGCCCTCGATCCGCGGTGTCTCGCCGCAGCAGTGCACGGGCGCGTTGGTGCGACGGTCGGTCACCCAGCGCGCCAGCGTCCACTGGTAGGACCGGCGCGGGTCCCCCCAGGCCAGCGTCTCGGGGGTGTCGATGGTCGTCGACACGTCCCACACCGCGCGGCCGCTGCGTTTGGCCTCCGCCACGTCGCCGAGCACGCGGCGGGTCACGGTGATCGTCTTTCCGTCCACGGGTTTCAGCGTGGCGGTGTCGAAATAGCTGCCGCTACCGGCGAAGACCACGGTGTCGTCGATGTCGACGGGGGTGCGCTCGGCGTGTGGTTCGACGTACCAGGCCAGCATCGCGGCCAGCACGAGCAGGAACACTCCCACACCGAGCAGGAGCAGGGACGGGATCGAGGGGCGGGACGAGATGGGGCGGGGCGAAGTGGGGCGGCGCATCCGGCACTCCTGACGGCGTTCGGCCTCGGGCACGTGCACGTCTGTCTCGGGTCTGGGCGGTTCCGGCGTGGGTTCCGACGCAGGTCGGGCTCGGGTCCGTCCCAGGCCGGGAACCGTAGGCGCACCCTTGACGGAGTGTCAATACACCTCGCACACTGTGCTGATATAGAGCCGGTGCATGGGAATGGGCGGGGTGCCCTCCGATCGAGAGGCTCGTCGAAGCATGCACAGACTGCTCGCCGCCGGGTCGACCGTGATCCTCGCCGCCGCACTCGCCGTGGGTGCCGGGCTCGGGATCGTCGCCGCGTTGAACTCCACTCCCGACCAACCCAATTCGCCGCTGGTCTCGTTCCGTACCGACCCGACGCCGGCGCCGACCGCGCAGCCCTGATGCCGAGCCCGTACGCCGGGAGACGGGTCCGGCCCGGCATCGGCCGGCGGACCCCGAAGACGGCGCCGACCGACCGGCGCGAGGGAGGGGCGAGGTGACGGTGCGCACTGCCTGGCGGGACGTACCCCGGCCGCAATTGCGGCGGTTCGCCGATCTGGCCATGGCCGAGGTACCCGAACTGGCGCAGGGAATCCTGCGTGACATCCGGATCGAATACCCCGGCGTGCCGCTGGTGCCGGACGAGTCGGGCGAGCCGATGGCGCTGGTCGCCATCCGGCGCGCCCTCGTCGACTTCGTCGAGCACCTGGCCGCGACCGGTGATCGGCGGCACGAACGTCTGGAGATCTTCGAGCTGTTCGGCCGCGCCGAAGTGCTCCAGGGGCGCAGCCTCGACTCGTTGCAGGCGATGTACCGGCTCGGCGTGCGGCTGGCCTGGCGGCGGCTGGCCGAGATCGGTCAGCGGGTGGAGATCCCGCCGCCCGCGATGTACGAACTCGCCGAGGCGGGCTTCGAGTTCCTCGACGGACTGGTCGCCCAGTCCGTACACGGCTATGCCGAGGCCGCGGCCCGCCAGGTCGGCGAACGGCTGTGGGCGCAGAAGCGGTTGATCAAACTGCTGCTCACCGAATACGGCACCGAACCCGCGAGCGCGCTGGCCGAACACGCCGCCCGCATCGGCTGGACGGTGCCCGAACAGGTCGCCGTGGGCGTGCTGTTGCGCCCAGCGCCCGACGCGGTGGCGCCGGCGGTGGGTCGGGACGTGCTCCTGGACATGGAGTGCGAACGGCCCCGGATGATCCTGCCCGACCCGGACACGGCCGGACGCCCCGAACTGGTGCGGCGGGCGATGGCGGGCTGGTCGGGCGCGATCGGCCCGTCGGTGCCGATCGCCGACGCCGCGAAGTCGCTGCACTGGGCGTGTACGGCGCTGCGTCTGGTGGAGCGCGGACACCTGCCCGAGGGGCGGCTGATCCGATGTACGGAGCACACCGAGGCGTTGGTGCTGCTTCCGCCCGAGGAGCTGATCGAGGACCTGGCCCGCCGCTGCCTGGCCCCCCTGGACAGCTGCTCGCCGGCGCACGCCCGTCGGCTGGAGGAAACCCTGCTGGCGTGGCTGGAAACTCGGGGCGGCGCACCGGAGATCGCGGCCCGGTTGGGCGTGCATGCCCAGACGGTCCGCTATCGGCTGCGGCAGATCCGGGACCTGCTCGGCGACGAGATGAACGAGCCGGATCGCCGCTTCGAACTGGAACTGGTTTTGCGGGCCCGGCGGTTGCGAGAGGAGGGGGACTGAGGGGACCGGAGGGGGGATTGTTGGGATGCCGGGACCGGGGGCTCAGGGGGGCCGAGGAGGCTCAGGGGGCCGACGTCGGCGCGTACGGCCCGCTCTGTGGGAGCGTCGGCCCGGGCCGGGTGGGGGAGTCCGCGAAGGGTCCGGTGTGGGTGGCCATCAGGAGCATGAAGACGCCGGTGACGGTCAGCGCGAGCACGGTCAGGACGCGGCCCACGGGGTTGTGGACGTTGTAGACGTAGCGGCCTCCCCGGAGGCGACTGCGTCGGAAAACCGGCTCGTATCCGTCGTTGTTCCGCATGTCCGGCAGCCTAGGCCCTGTCCGGCGGATCTCGGCGGGTCCGCGCCGCCCGGCACCGCACCTCGCCGCACCGGAGAAACAGCCGAATGGAACCACTATGCGGCTGCTTCTCCGGCACGCCGATGCACGGCACCGGACGACGCGGCCCGATCCACCAAGATCCGCCGGACAGGGCCTAGTCGGGCCGTTGCCCTGCCTTCGATGCCCGCCCGGGAACTACCGTGCGGGGATGCGGATCGTGGGTGGTGGGGTGGAGGCGGTGACCGAGGTCGGGTATCGCCGGGCGCGAGTCGGGGGCGGGAGCGAGGCGGCGCGGTTGCCGGTGGGGCGGTTGCGGGTGGATCGACTGCCGGCGGTGTGCGACGCGGTGTTGGTCGCCGGTGACCTCCAGGGGGTCGCGCCCTCGCCCTGGGGTGGGCCGCCGGTGCTGTTGGGTGTCGCGCTCGCCGACTTCCTGACGGTGTGGGCGCAGGAGGGGTCGGCGCCGGTGCCGGAGCGGGTGGGCGTGGTGTTGGCGGGCGACCTGTACGCGGCGCCGGCGGCGGATCGGCGCGGCGCGAGCGGGGCGGTCCGGGACGTGTGGTGGGCGTTCGCGGCGGCCGGCTGCCCGTTCGTGGTCGGCGTGGCCGGCAACCACGACGAGGTGTCGACGGCGGACCTGGTCGAGGCGGGCCCGCACGTCGTGTTGCTCGACGGCGCACACGTCGACGTGGGCGGGGTCCGCTTCGCCGGCGTGGGCCGGATCATCGGCGACCCGAACCGGCCGGGCCGCCGGGCCGCGGAGACGCAGACCGCCCTCGTCGACCGCGTCCTCGGCGCCGCCCCCGACGTGCTGATCCTGCACGAGGGCCCGCCCGGCGCCACGCCCACCCAGCCGGGCCGCGCCGAGCCGGCCGCCCGCATCCGGGCCGCCCCGCCGTCCCTCACCATCTGCGGCCACGTGCACTGGCCGGTCCCGGTCGCCCCCACCCCCGGCGGCCACACCCTCAACACGGACGCCCGCGCGATCCTCCTGACGGTCTGACCCCGACACGGCCATGTGGAGCCCGTGTCGCCGCAGCGACCGGGTCGACCACCGCCCGACCTATCGACCCCGGCCGATCCGGCCGGCGCGACCGCCACCGGCAGGGCCACCGGGCAGCCCCGCCCCCGTGAGCCGATCCCGGTGCTTGCCCGCGACCTCGCCGCGGTGCGACGCTGCGGGCGACGAGAGGACGGCATCGATGGTGGATCTCGCGGCCATGCTGGACGATCTCCGCGCGGAGGGCGCCGAGTCGGACCGGCTCGTCGCCTCGTTGTCGGCGGCCGAGTGGGCGCTGCCGACGCCCGCGCCCGGGTGGACCATCGCGCACCAGATCGCCCATCTGGCCTGGACCGACGATCAGGTCCGGCTCGCCGCGACCGATCCCACCGCCTTCGCGGGCGCGGTCGCGGTGGCCGCCGCCGACCCCGACGGTTTCGTCGATCGAGGCGCGGAAGCCGGCGCGACGGCACCGCCGAAGGACATCCTGGCCCGCTGGCGGGACGGCCGGCACGCGGTCCCGGAACTACTGGCGGCGCTGCCGGCCGGGGCCCGACTGCCGTGGTACGGACCGCCGATGAGCGCCGCGTCGATGGCCGGTGCCCGGATCATGGAGACCTGGGCGCACACCCAGGACATCGCCGACACGCTGGGCGTGCTCCGTACCCCCACCACCCGACTCCGGCACATCGCCCGACTCGGCGTCCGGGCCCGGGACTACTCCTACAGCGTGCACGGACTGCGGCCACCCGAGCGGGAGTTCCGGGTGGAACTGATCGACCCGGACGAGCCGGGCGGTACCTGGACCCACGGCCCGGAGGACGCCACGGAGCGGGTGACCGGCCCCATGCTCGACTTCTGCCTCCTGGTCACCCGCCGCCGGCACCCGACCGACCTCGCGGTGCGCGCCGAGGGCGCCGAGGCGATCCGCTGGTTGACCATCACCCAGTCCTACGCCGGCCCGCCCGGAGCGGGCCGTGCGCCCGGCCGATTCGACTGATCCGGTCCGGTCCGCGACCTGCCCCCGGTGATCGAGGCCGCGCACGCCCGCGCCTTCGGCCCCCGCGTCCAACCGCCCGACCGCCTTCCGCCCGGCCCGAATTGGTCCAGACCTATTGACAGTTCCGCCGTCGCGGCGGTCAACTCGTCGTGCACACAGGCACCCCGGCACCTCCGGGTGCGCCCGGACGGCCTGCGCACGTCCCGCACCGAGGGAGCCTGACGTCCCATCAGGCGATGCGGCGCCGATCCGGGTTCACCCTCCACGCACACCCACGCCCGCGGACAACCGCCCGGGCCGGTACGGGAGGCACACCACCATGGCACCCCCACGTCCCCCCAACGCCCTTGCCGATACCCCGACTTCGCGTCGAGCCCGGCCCGGCCCGCGCCGCTGGGCCGCGCTCCTCGCCGCGGCCTGTACGACGGCCGCGGCGAGCCTGCTCGTCCTCGCTCCGTCCGCGCCCGCCGCCGGCACCGCCGAACTCGTGGTGAACGGCGGCTTCGAGACCGGCCTCTCCGGCTGGACCTGTTCCGGCGGCACCGGCCGCGCGACCACCACCCCCGTACACGCCGGAACCGGCGCCCTCCAGGCCACCCCGGCCGGCGGCGACAACGCCCGCTGCAGCCAGACCGTGGCCGTGCAACCCGACTCCGACTACACCCAATCCGCCTGGGTCCAGGGTGCCTACATCTACCTCGGCGCGAGCGGCACCGGCACCACCGACGTGTCCACCTGGACCTCCTCCGCCACCACCTGGCAAAAGCTCACCACCACGTTCCACACCGGCGCGCGCACCACCAGCGTCACGATCTACCTGAACGGCTGGTACGGGCAGCCCGCCTACTACGCCGACGACGTCTCGCTCGTCGGCCCGGGCGGATCCACCACGATCCCGGGCGTACCCACGGGCCTGACCGTCGCCGGCACCACCGCGCGCAGCGCCTCGCTGTCTTGGACCGCGGTGCCCGGCGCCACCTCGTACGACGTCTTCCGCGCCGACACCAAGGTGGCCACGGTCGCCGGAACCTCCGCCGAGATCCCGGGACTCACCCCGCAGACCAGCTACACCTTCTCCGTCGCCGCGACCAACAGCGCCGGATCGTCCGCGCGTTCCGCTCCCGTCACCGCCACCACCGCGCCGGACGGCCCCACCGGCCAGGACCCGACCGGACTGCCCAAACGGGTGATGACCGGCTACTGGCACAACTTCGTCAACGGCTCCACGAACCTGCGCCTGCGGGACGTACCGACGTCCTACAACCTGGTCGCGGTGGCGTTCGCCGAGGCCGACCGCAGCCGCTGGGGCGCCATCACGTTCGGCGTGGATCCGGGCCTGTCCACCGCGCTCGGCGGCTACACCAACGCCGACCTCAAGGCGGACATCGTCGCGATGCACGCCCGGGGACAGAAGGTCATCCTGTCCGTCGGCGGCGAGTTGGGCGCGGTCTGGGTCGGCGACAACGCCTCCGCCGACATGTTCGCGAGCACCGCCACGGCGCTGCTGCGCGAATACGGCTTCGACGGCGTGGACATCGACCTGGAGAACGGGGTCAGCCCCACCTACATGGCCACCGCGCTGCGCGCCATCCGGGCCCAGGTCGGCACCTCGCTGATCATCACGATGGCCCCGCAGACCCTGGACATGCAGACCACCCAAACCGCCTACTTCCAACTCGCCCTGAGCATCAAGGACATCCTGACCATCGTCCACATGCAGTACTACAACTCCGGCACCATGTTCGGCTGCGACCAGAAGTTGTACGCCCAGGGCGGAGTCGACTTCCTCACCGCGCAGGCGTGCATCCAACTCCAGGGCGGCCTGCGCCCGGACCAGGTCGCCTTCGGCGTACCGGCCACCGGACGCGCGGCAGGCAGCGGATACGTCTCGCCCGGCGTGGTGAACAATGCGCTGGACTGCCTGGAGTCGGGCACCGGTTGCGGCACCTACCGACCCGCGACCACTTGGCGCGGCATTCGGGGCGCGATGACCTGGTCCGTCAACTGGGACGCGACCGCCGGATACGCGCTGGCCAACACCATCTCGGCGCACCTGCGCACGATGCCCTGATCGACGGGCAGGTGACGGTCGAGGGGCGCTACACCGGGCGGATATCCGCCCACAGCGCCACCGAGCCGGGTTCGAGCGGCGCCGCCTCGTCGGCGGCGCCGCTCGTCCACCACAGGCCCCGCCCCGGTCGCAGCGCCGGGCCGGGGCCGCCGTGCGTTCCGCGCCCGGACAGCAGGTACAGCACACCGGCGTGCCCGGCGGGCAGCGGCACAGGAGCGTCGATGCGCCGCACGTCGGCGGTCCATCGGCCGCGCCGGGTCATGATGTTGAGCACCCGGACCGCGCCGCCGTCGTCGAGCAGGCGGGCGCGGAGCCTCAGGTCGCCGGAAAAGGCGAACGGCACGCCGGGGCGGTCGAGCCGTTGATCGAGCGGCGGGGCCCCGGGCGCACCGCCGCCGTCCGCGATCAGGCGCACGCCCGCGCCCGCCAGGAGGGTGATGGTGCGGTCGACGCCCGGGAACGGCGAGAACGGCCCGTCGGCGGCGATCGTCGCGATGCTCGCCCGCCAGCCGAAGTCCGCCGAGTCGCCGCCCGCACCCGCCGACCCCTCGCACGCGATCTCCCGCGTGTCGCCGCCCCCGTTGCGCCACGGGCCGACGGGCAGCGTCTCGATGTCGAAGAGATGCGTCGGCGTCACGTACGGGCCTGCTTCCATGGGATCGGGACGGCCGGAGATCGGCCGGGCCCGCCATGATGCCGGCCGCCGTGCGGGCATGTGCGCGCCGTGATCCCGACGCCGTCGCTCACCCGTGCTTGGCGACGGTGAGCAGTACCGCCGAATCCTCCAGGGCGTCCAGGCTGTGCCGGGACTTCGGTACGACCAGGAAGTCGCCCGTCCGTCCCTCCCACGACGTCTCGCCGTCGATCAGGAGCACCCGCCCCCGCAACACCAGCAGGGTCGCCTCGCCGGGATTCTCGTGCTCGGACAGTGAGGTCCCCGCGTTCAGCGCGATCAGCGTCTGCCGCAACACATGTTCGTGGCCCCCGTACACGGTGTGCGCGCTGCGCCCCGTAGAGGCGGTGGCGGCCAGCTTGAGCAGTTCGCGGACCTGGGCTTCCAAGGAGAGCTTTTCCATAGCCACAGTGTGCACACGAGCGCTCACAAATCCCCGAACGACCGCACCCGCGTCACACCGGAAGTTGCGCCGCCACACCGGGCCGCACCCGGTCCAGGCTCAGGCGCAGCACCGTGCAGCCCAGCGCGGCGAGCGCGAAACCGGCGCCGAGCCAGGCGAGTTGCCGGGGACCGGTGACGGAGAGGAGCCAGCCGCCGATCGTGGTGCCCGCGGTGATCCCGAGGTTGGAGAAGGAGATGAACAGGCTGTTCCCGAACTCGGGGGCGTCGCGCGCGTCGCGCCCGAGCCAGTGTTGGCTCACGATCAGCCCGCCGGAGTGCACCAGGCCCCAGATCGGTATCGCCACCAGCATCGGCGCCATGTGCGGACCGACCGCGTAGAGCAGGACGTACACGGCCAGGCACAGGGCGGGAAAGGCGAGCGCGGTGCGGGTCGCGTCGCGCCGCAGCAGCGCGCCGAAGGCGAAGTTGCCGAGGATCATCACGAGGCCGAACACCATCAGCAGCGCGCCGACCCACGAGCCGTCCATGCCGGTGACCTCGTCCAGATACTCGGCGAAGTAGCCGTAGACCGAGAACATCGCTGCGAAGACGAAGACCACCGACAGGATGCTCAGCCACATCCGGCCGCTGCGCAGCACGCCGACCTGGGCGCCGTACGACAACCGACGCTCGACCGGCATGGTGGGCAGGAAGCGCAGGATGCCCAGGAAGGCGAGCAGGTTGATCGCGGCGCCGAACCAGAACGCCGCCTCCAGGGACAGGTGTTCGGCCAGGTAGGAGGTCAGCGGCACGCCGAGGGCGAAGCCGACGGTGACGCCGGCGAACACACGGGTGGTGGCCCGTGTGGCGTCCGCCGCCGGGACCAGGCGGGCCGCGGTGGTCAAGGCGACGGAGAAGAACACGGGATGGACTACGGCGGGCAGGATCCGGAAGGCGAGCATCACGTCGAACCGGGTGGTGAGCGCGTACACGGCGTTGGAGATCGCGAACACCAGGATCGCCGAGGCCAGCACGGTCCTGCGGTCGATCCGCGACGCGAGCAGCGTCATGAACGGCCCGGAGACCGCGATCACCAGGGCGAACGCGCCGACGAGGAGGCCGGCGGTCGAGGTGCCGACGTGCAGCCGGTCGGCCACCTGCGGCAGCACGCCGACGATGCCCATCTCGGTGGTGATGATCCCGAATACGCCGAGGGCGAGGGTTGCGATCGTGATGGTGGTGGTTCTCATCGTGGCCTTGTCGTTCGATGCTGGTGATACATATCGAGATATGTAGATGCGTTTGCACGTGCGTACGGGCGTGCGTGTACGTGCGACGGGGCGGGTGTTCGGGCGGAGTGTCCGGGTCAGAGTTCGGTGCGGACGTGTTCCGCGAACTCGGCGATCGTGCGTTCGTTGCGCCGGTAGTACGTCCACTTGCCGATTCGCTCGGATTCGAGCAGGCCCGCGTCCTTGAGGGTCTGGAGGTAGCCGGACACCACCGACTGGGCCAGGCCGGCGCGGGACTGGATGTCGCCGACGCAGACGCCGATGTGGAAGCCCAGGCCCTGCTGCCGGTAGGAGTCCTCGTCGAAGTACTTCGCGGGTTCCTTCAGCCACTGCATGAACCGGAGCCGGGCCGGGTTGGCGAGCGCCTTGTGTACGGCCAGGGGGTCCACTGCGGGCTGCCTTCCGGGGTGGCGGGCGCCGATGGGCGCGGTATCGCATCCAGTTTTCTCGATATGTAGTGGCCGTGTCAATCGGGTCGAACGAAATGTCAGTAAATATTGAGGTTTGAGCGGGTTAGTTGCAGGTGGGAGGGCTATCAACCAAGGGACTGCGATTCTCGGAAAGAGGGTGGTGGACGTGTCCACGTCGACATCGACACCGACAGGGACAGTGCCATCGATTGAACAGCACCCCGACATAGTCACCATGCGACTTCGTTCCGAACGCGCCACCACCGGCGCCGTGGCGCAGGCCGCGGAAGCGTTGGGCGTACTGTGCGGTGTGTACCTGGCGGCCTCCCCCTGGATCGTCGGGTTCAACGGCTTCACGACTTTGACCACGAACAACCTGATCACCGGCGTGGCGCTGGCGCTGCTGATGATGGGCGCCTTCGGGTCCGCCTACGAACGCACGCACGCGATGAGCTGGGCCGCGTTCGGCATCGGTGTGTGGACGATTATCGCGCCCTGGGCCGTGAGCGGTTCCTTCGACACCACGCGGACCATCACCAGCAACGTGATCGTCGGTGCGGTGGCGTGCCTGATGGCGCTGGTTCTCGCGCTCAGGGGTGTCATCGGGATTCACCGTTTGTGAGTGATCCCGTCTGTGTGATCCGAGTCCGAGACCGGGCCGCCGGTGGGTCCGGCCGGCGCACGGTTCGCCCCGGCGGCCATCGCCGGGCGTGCCCCGCCGGCAGGTCTCGCCCCGCAGCTCCGGCTGGGAGGTGGATGTGGTGAGCGGACCTTCGCTTTCGGGCCGGGAACGGCGCACACTCGCGCGCATGGAGGAATCCCTGGCGCACGACGAGCAGTTGGTCGAACTGCTGCGCGTGTTCGACGACCCACCCTCCGTACCGACTCCGCGGCACCGTCGATTCGGCATCGGCGTGCGCATCGGCACGCCGCATTGGCCGACGATCCTGAAGTGGACGGCGCTGCTGCTGTCCGGCACCTCGATCGGACTGCTGATCGCCGCGATCCTCACGGGTGCGCCCGTGGTGGTCCTGGTGGCGGTGGCCGTGTCGGTGCCGGCATTGCTTCTGATCGGTGCCTTCGCCTACCTGAGGTGGCACGCGGACGGCCCGGCGGGCGCCCACGCGGCACGTCGTGGCCGGCGCGCCCGTACGCACGGGTGGCTGCGGGCGCACGGCGCCGATCGGGTCGACGGCACGGGCGAAACGGACGGCACGGAGCGTCGCGGCAGCGACGACCGGCGCCGCGAACCGTAACGGATACGGCGTCGACGCACGCGGCGACGGTGTGACCCGGGTGGTTTCGGCGTGCTCGGGCCGATCCGGTGCGCTCTCGGCGCGCGATCCGCGTTGTTTCGGGCTGTTTGAGCGTTGCCGTGTCACATTGTTGCCGTGTCACATTTTTGCCCTGGTCCGGCCCGACGTGCGCTTCCGGGTCGTGCGGCCCCTGAATCGCCCCCATATACGCCGCCGTATACGTGGCTCATATGCTCGTGTACGGTGGCGTATATGGGGGCGGCGCAGGGCGTCCCGACGCCGGAAAGGTGGCAGCGGGCATGAGACTTCCTCGCACGGCTTACGTCGAACAGCCTTGGCGGCTCCACGAGTTCGCCCACGACTTCCGAGTCGAGGACGTGTGGTCCTACCGCACTCCGGGCGCCGGGCCGGACGACTTTCCCGTAATGCTCGCGGCGATGCGGGCGAGCGGCGGCCGGCAGGCGGCGCCGACGCGGTTCCTGCTCGCGGTACGCCGGAAGCTCGGCGTCCTGCTCGGCTGGGACCGGCCCGGGGCGGGGCTCGGGGAGCGCGTGGTGTCGCTGCGTGATCGCCTGCCGGACGAACTCCGCGACACCGTCGACCCCGCCGACTCCGGCGGCATGCCACTCACGCCCGTGTACGGGCTCGACCGCGAGTTCGTCGGCGAGCTGGGGAACAAGACAGCGCACGCCCTCATGCACCTGGGCTGGGTGCCGACCGGGGACGGCGGCCACGAGCTGCGGATGGCGGTCCTGGTCAAGCCCAACGGCTGGTTCGGCCGGCTGTACATGGCCGGCATCGCACCGTTTCGGCACCTGATCGTCTACCCGGCGCTGACCCGCCAGTGGGAGCGCATCTGGCTCGACCGTGCGCAACTGCTCGCCGCCGCCGAGGCGCACGCGGCGAGCGCAGTCCCCGGGCAGGCCACGCCCGCCGGCCCCGCCGACCGCCCTGGGGCGTCCGTCACCTCATGACCCGGATCGGGTCGCCGGTGAGGTAGGCGGCGATGTCCTCGACCGCGTCGCGGTAGAAGGTCTGGTACAGCTCGCGCGTGACATAGCCGATGTGCGGGGTGAGCACGACGTTGTCCAGTGTGCGCAACGGGTGGTCGGCGGGCAGCGGTTCGACGTCGTACACATCCAGCGCCGCGGCGGCGATGGCCCGGCGGCGCAGCACGTCCAAGAGGGCGGACTCCTCGACGATGGGGCCGCGCGAGGTGTTGACCAGGATCGCGGTCGGCTTCATCCGGGCCAGTTGGGCGGCGCCGACCAGGCCCCGGGTACGGGAGCCGAGGACGAGGTGGATGGACAGCACGTCGGACCGGGCGAACAACGTCTCCTCGGTCACCGCCGTCACGCCGTGCGCCGCGGCCCGCTCCGGGGTCAGATGCGGACTCCAGGCCACACACTCCATGCCGAACGCGTGGCCGATCCGGGCCACTTCGCTGCCGAGCCGGCCCAGGCCCAGCACGCCGAGCACCTTGCCGCGCAGGCCGACGCCGAGCCCCACCTGCCAGCCGCCGGCCCGCATCGAGCGCTCCTCGACCGGCAGATTGCGGGCGGCGGCCAGAATCAGCGCCCAGGTAAGCTCGGCGGTCGGATGGGCGACATAGCCCGTCCCGCAGACCACCACACCACGCCCGCGCGCCGCCGCCACGTCGATCGCCGCGTTCACCGGCCCGGTACTCACCAGCAGCCGCAGCCCGGTCAACCGGTCCAACACCTCCGCCGGAAACCGGGTGCGCTCGCGCATCGCGACGATCACCTCGAACCCGGCGAGCGCGGCGACCACCGCGTCAGCATCGGCGAACGGCTCGGTGAACACGTGCACCTCGGCGTCGAGCGAACCCCAGTCGGCCAGCTTCCGAGCCACGTCCTGATAGTCGTCGATAATGGCGATCTTCATGACCCCCGAGGCTAATGCCACCCCCAACCCCCAACCCCCCGACGCGCCCCAACCGGACACCCCGCGTGGCCCGCGTGGGTTCGAGGGTCAGCCCGGAAGGCGGCCGATTCCGCCCACGGACAGGTGGCCTTCGGGGGTGAGGGGGCGGGTGACCGGCTCGTCCGGGTGCCAGAGGGGGAGGAGGACCACACCGGGGTCCACGAGTTCGAGGCCGTCGAAGTAGCTCTCGATTTCCTCCAGGGGTCGGAAACGACCGCTGCCCAACTGGGTCAGGAAGATCTTTTCCAGCGCGCGCCCCTCCGGCGTGGAGTCGCAGAAGTGGGTGATGAAGATGTAGCTGCCCGGCGGCAGTGCGTCGCGGTAGGCGCGGACCACGCCCGCCGGGTCCTCGTCGTCGGCGAGATGGTGCAGGACGGCCACCAGGAGCAGGCCGACCGGGCGGGTGAAGTCGATGAGTTCGCGCAATTCCGGGCGGGCCAGCACGTCGGCCGGATCGCGCAGGTCGGCGGTCACCACGCGGGTGCGGTGGTTGTCCGCGAGCAGCGCCCGCCCGTGTGCGAGCACGATCGGATCGTTGTCCACGTAGACGACGGCGGCGTCGGGGTTCACCTCCTGGGCGACCTCGTGCGTGTTCTGCACGGTCGGCAGGCCCGAACCCAGGTCGACGAACTGGTCGATGCCCTGGGCCGCCAGATAGCGCACGCCCCGGGCCAGGATGTACCGGTTGTGCCAGGCGCCCTCGTTGGACAGGTTCGCAAGCGCCTCGTCGGCGATCCTGCGGTCCACCGCGAAGTTGTTCTTGCCACCCAGAATGGCGTCGTAGACCCGCGCGACGCTGGGTACGGTGACGTCGATCCCGGTCGGCGCCCAGTCCTCGGGCGACTCCCCCTCCGGCAGGGCGTCGAAGCCCCACTCGTCCTGCTCCCGCTCGACCACGGCTGCTCCTCGTCGATGTCTCGCGCGCTCACCCATGGCGTCTTACGGGCGTACGGAGCCTATCCGAGTCCCTCCGCCACCGAGCGGCAACTTCCGTAACACGTGCGGGGATTGGTGCCGGTGGGGTGGAACCGCGCAGCGCGGGCCGGGCGGACATGCCGACGGCCACCACCCGGAACGGGGAGCGGTGGCCGTCGGCGTGGGGTACCGGGAGCGCGGGTGCGTCAGTCCATCCGGACGATGGCCGCGACCGGTCCACCGCCCGAGGGGCCCTGGTGCACGGCGGCGACCGAGACGAACACGGCCGGGTCGCCGGTGACGGCCGCGGTCACGCCGCCGACGGTGGCCTTGATCTGCCGGTGCCAGTGCACGTCCGAGTCGTCCAGCATGATGTTGCGCCGGCCGCGCACGCTGCCGCTGGGGTCGGCCTCGCACTTGAGGAACACGTTGACCAGGCGGTCGCCGAGGTCGGAGGTGTGCGGACGCTCCGGCAGGTCGATCCCGGCCGAGCGGATCGCCGACCAGATGCCGTCCGCGTCGAGCGCGTCCTTCATCACGCCGTGACCGACCCGGAACGGGCCGCCGACGCCGCGCACGTTGCCGACCACCACGATCTGCGCGCAGTCGAGTTCCACGCCGGAGGAGCAGGACGCCACCGACGAGTACAGCGACAGGTCGCGGTGGATCTGCTCGGCCGTCGGCAGGTCGATCTCGCCCAGCGCGACGGCGATGCCCAGCGCGGTGGTCGAGTTGGAGACGTCCATGGACTTGAGGGTGTCCTCGGTCCACACGTCGAACCCGCGCGACTTGGCGTCGTTGATGGTGTCCAGGACCAGGAGCGGGGTCTTGGTCTGTACGTAGTGCACGTCTGCCGGGTCGGTGATGCCCGCGACCGCCATCGCCGCACGCACGCCGGCGGCGACCTTCTCCACCATCGGCACCCGGCCGATGTCCTCGGGCAGGATCGTCTCGCTCATCGCCACGCCGACCGACACGCGCGGCTCGTCGGTGGGCTCGTACCGGTTCTCCGGCGCGTAGGCGAAGACGGTCGCGTGGGGGGAGATCACGCCGTCGGTGCCGCCGGACCAGACCAGCGGTACCTTGCCGGCCTCCTCGACCGAACGCTTGCCCTTGGCGACCAGCACCTCGCGGAAGGCGCGGTCGGCCAGGATGCGGGTGTAGTCGTTGACCCCGCCGTTGCCCTCGGTCTTGCCGATGACGGCGAGCACGTCGTCCGCGGCGAACACGCCGTCGTCGATCAGCTTGGCCAATCCGGACGCGTCGGTGACGCTCTCGATGGCGACCTTGTGAACCTCGATCGGCCTGGGCACTCGTTCCACCTCGTTCATTGGAGTTCGCTGAATTACCGATACTGACCGATTTTGCGACCGTTGCGGCCGGTTGCACCGCTTCGGCCGCGTCGGATGTTGTGGCCGATCCCGATGCTTTGGCCGCTCCGGACGCGTTGCCCGCGTCGCAGGCCCGCGCGTCGGGGCGCGCGGGCCGACGGGACGCTACCCGGCGTCCGCCGCCGCCACGGCCGGTGCCGCCGCCGTAGCCGTGTTCGCCTCCACCACCGTGCCCGCCTCGCCGGCGACCGCGGCGGTGATCCGGTCCAGGGACGTGATCACCGAGCGCCGGCCGCCCGCCTCGACGAAGCGCACCGCCGCCTCGACCTTGGGCCCCATGCTGCCCCCCGCGAACTGCCCCGCCGCGGCGTGCTCGCGCAGCTCCTCAGGGGTGACCCGGCCCAGCTCGCGCTGGTTCGCGGTGCCGTAGTCGAGCATCGCGTTGGGTACATCGGTGGCGATCACCAGCACGTCCGCGTCGACCGACGCGGCGAGCAGGGCCGCGGTGAGGTCCTTGTCCAGGACCGCCTCCACGCCGCGCTCGGCGCCGTCCGCGTCGCGCACCACCGGGATGCCGCCGCCACCGGCGGCGACCGTGGTGAAGCCCGCCGCGACCAGGGTGCGGATGGCCGGCGCGTCGACCACCTCCAGCGGATCCGGCGACGGAACCACCCGACGCCAGCCCTTGGCGCCCCGGTCCTCCCAGTGCTGGCCGAGCGCGACGAAGCGCTGCGCCTCGGCCTGCGGCAGATGCCGGCCGACCGGCTTGGTCGGGTGCTCGAACGCCGGGTCGGCGGCGTCCACCAGGGTCCGGGTGACCACGGCCGCCACCCGGGCCGGCCGCCCGCGGCGGCGCAGCGCGGCCTCCAGGGCGGAGACGACGGTGAAGCCGAGGGTGCCCTGCGTCTGCGCGCCGCACCAGTCCAGGGTCACGGGAGGTACGACATGCGCGGTCAACTCGTTCTTGACCAGCAGGTTGCCCACCTGGGGGCCGTTGCCGTGAGTGAGCACGACGTCGACGCCGGAGACGATCAGGTCGGCCACCGCCTCCATCGCCACCGCGACGGCCGCCCGCTGGGCGTCGGGGGTGGCGCTCCCGTCCGGCCCCGTCATGGCGTTGCCGCCGAGGGCGATGAGCACTCTCCCGGTGCCGTTCGTGCTCCGGGTGCCGTTCGCGGTGCGGGGAGTTGTCATGTGTCGAACTCTCCTGTCCTGTCGTACGCGGGAGTCCCGATGCACCCGTCGCGGTTCGGCCCGTTGGGCCGTCGTCCGTCCGGGAATTGGGACTCTAGGTGGGGAACCGGGTCGATGGCTTGAGAGTCATTTGACTACAAACACCGATCGATCTGGCAGAAATTGCCGAGTGGCGCGCGCCCGGGTTCGGGGGTCCACGCCGGGCGCGCGCCCGTTTCAGCAGCCGAGGTGGGCGTATCGCTCCAGCCGCGCCGCGCGGCGTTCCTCGGTCGGTCGGCGCAGCAGGCCGACCAGTTCGTACTCCAGGACCTGTGCGAGCCGGGCCAGGAACGCCATCGGCTCGTCGGCCGCGTCGGGCCGTTCCGCGACGATCCGGTCCACCACGCCGTCGCGCAGCAGGTCGAGCGAGCGGATGCCCTGCGCCGCCGCGATCTCGGCGCCGCGGGTGGGCGTGCGGTAGCGCAGCGCCGAGGCGCCCTCGGGCGGAAGCGGGGACAACCAGCCGTGCTGGGCGCAGAGCACCCGGTCGGCGGGCAGCAGGGCGAGCGCGCCGCCGCCCGCGCCCTGGCCCAGCAGCAGGCACAGGGTCGGCGTGGGCAGGGTGACCAGTTCGGCCAGGCAGCGGGCGATCTCGCCGGCCAGTCCGCCCTCCTCGGCCTCCGGGCTGAGCGCCGCGCCGCCGGTGTCCACGACGCTGACCAGCGGCAGGTCGAGTTCGGCGGCCAGGCGCATGCCGCGGCGGGCCACCCGCAGGCCGGCCGGGCCGAACGGGCCGTGGCTGGACTGGCGGGCGCGATCCTGGGCGAGCACGACGCAGGGCGCGCCGCCGAACCTGGCCAGCGCGAGCAGCAGGCCGGGGTCGCTCTCCCCCTGGCCGGTGCCGTGCAGGGGCACCACGGCACTCGCCGCGTGCCGGAGCAGGGCGCGCGCGCCGGGGCGTTCGGGGCGGCGGGAGAGTTCGACCGAGGTCCACGCGGGTACGTCGGCCAGGTCCTCGACGGGCAGCGGGGCCACGTCGGGCAGGTTCTCGCGCGGCGCGGTGACGATGTCCAGGACCCGGGCGGCCACGTCGCCGAGCCGGTCGGGCTCGACGACGGCGTCGACCAGGCCGTGCGCGTACAGGTTCTCCGCGACCTGGACACCCTCGGGGAACGGCCGGCCGTACAGCGCCTCGTAGACGCGCGGGCCGAGGAAGCCGATCAGCGCGCCGGGTTCGGCGGCGGTGACGTGGCCGAGCGAGCCCCAGGAGGCGAGTACGCCGCCGGTGGTCGGGCCGCGCAGGTAGACGAGGTAGGGCAGGCCGGCGCTCTTGTGCGCGGCGACGGCGGCGCTGATCCGGACCATCTGGAGGAAGGCGACCGTGCCCTCCTGCATCCGGGTGCCGCCGGAGGTCGGCGAGGCGACCAGGGGCAGGCCCTCGGCGGTGGCCCGTTCGATCGCGGCGACCAGGCGCGAGGACGAGGCGACCCCGATCGACCCGGCCAGGAAGCCGAATTCGCAGGCCACCACGGCCACCCGGCGGCCCCGGATCCGGCCCTCGCCGGTGACCACGGACTCGTCGACGCCGCTCTTGGCCTCGGCGGCGCGCAACTCGTCGCGGTAGCCGGGGTCCAGGCGCTCGGGGCGGTGCGGCGGGGCGTCCCAGCTCGTCCAGGTGTCGGGGTCGAGCACGAGGCGGATGAGGTCGTGCGCGCCGACGCGGGGGCGGCGGGGCGGCGCGGCGGGAGCGGGCGCGGCCGGCACCGCTTCCGCCCCCACCGGTTCGGCCCTCACGCGCGCCGCGCGGCGTGCAGGGCGCGGGCGTCCTCGGCGTCGAGCCAGGCCTGCACGCTGTCCGTGTGCTGGCCGAGCGTCGGCGGGGCGTCGTGCCGCCGGCGCCCGTCGTCGCTCGTACCGTCGACTCCGTCGAGGCGGATCGGCGGGCCGGGCAGCGTGATCGGGCCGAGGGTGCTGTGCATGACGTCGAGCAGCAGGCCCTGCGACTTGGTCTGGTCCCAGTCGTAGACCCGGTCGATGGTGCGCACTTCGCCGGCCGGGATGCCGGCGGCGGCCAACTCGGGCAGCAGGTCGTCCACGTCGCGCGCGGCGAACGCGGCGTTGATCGCCTCCGCGAGTTCGGCCCGGTTGACCACCCGGTCGGCGTTGACCGCGAACCGGGCGTCGTCCACCGCGAGGCCGACCATCGGGGCGAACTTGGCCCACAACTTCTCGCTGCCCACCGCGACCTGGATGATCGCGTCCTTGCAGCGGTAGGAGCCGTACGGCTGGAGCGAGGGGTGCAGGTTGCCCTGCGCGCGCCCGACCTGGCCGGCGACGGTGTAGTTGGTGCCCTGGAAGGCGTGTACGCCGACGATCGCGGACAGCAGCGAGGTGCGCACGACCCGGCCCAGGCCGGTGCGCTCGCGCTCGTGCAGCGCGGCGACCACGCCGTAGGCGCCGTACATCCCAGCCAGCAGGTCGCCGATCGGTACGCCGATGCGGGTGGGGTCCTCGGGGCCGGGGCCGGTCAGGCTCATCAGGCCCGCCTCGCCCTGGGCGATCTGGTCGTAGCCGGGCCGGCCGCCCTGCGGACCGTCGTGGCCGAAGCCGGTGATGGACAACACCACCAGGCGCGGGTTGAGCCTGGTCAGCTCCTCCATCGGGAAGCCGAGCCGGTCGAGCACGCCGGTGCGAAAGTTCTCCACGAGCACGTCGCTGTGCCGGATCAGCCGGGCGAGGGTGGCCCGGCCATCCTCGGTCTTCAGATCGAGGACTATCGACTCCTTGTTGCGGTTGCAGGAGAGGAAGTAGGTCGACTCGCGGGCGTCCTCGGCGCCGACGAACGGCGGGCCCCAGCCTCGGGTGTCGTCGCCGCCGTCGGGGTTCTCCACCTTGATCACCCGGGCGCCCATGTCGCCGAGCATCATCGCGGCGTGCGGGCCGGCGAGGGCGCGGGAGAGGTCGAGCACGACGAGATCGCAGAGCGGTCCGCTCACGTCGAACACCCCTTTCTGCATGTGTGCGGCGGTGCGCAGTCCGGCGTCGAATGCGTCCAAGTTAGGCGGCGACGCGGCGTTGCTCGCCGTCAGTTACTGCCCAAGGAATCGCGCTCGCTTGGCAATACTTGGTGTTGGAAGCCCGGGGCGTAGTGGGCGTCGTCGGGGGCGAACACCCGTCGGGCGAAGTCTTCGAAGCGGGTCGGCGCCCGGCCGAGCAGCATCGCCAGGGTGCGCGGATTGCCGGTCAGGCCGTGCCGGTCGTAGAACGCGAACATCGCGGTCAGCGTGTCCAGGGCGTAGCCGGACAGGCCGCCGGCGCGGGCGTTCTCGCACCACTCGCGCGGGTCGATCCGGCGTGCGGTGACGGGGCGGTCGAGTACGGCGGCCAGGTGCGAGGCCATCAGCCGGGGCGTCAGCGCCTCCGGGCCGGCCAGTTCGTACACCGCGTTCTCGTGGCCGCCCTCGCACAACACGACCGCCGCGGCCTGGGCCACGTCGCGCAGGTCGACGGCGGCGAACGGGGCGTCCACCCGGTAGGGCACCACGTAGTCGCCGATCCGCACGATCGCGTCGCGGGCGTCCAGGATGTTCTGCTGGTACGGCCCGGGCTGCAGCACGGTCACCGCGAGGCCCGACTCGAACAGGGCCTCCTCGACCCGCGCCTTGGCCTCGTGATGCGGCATCGCCCGCAGTTGGGGCCGCAACACGGAATGGAACACGAACCGGCTCACGCCTGCCCGCTCGGCGGCGGTGATCACGGCGCGCCCGATGGCCGGTTCGTCCGGGTGCACGTTCGGCGCGATGTGATAGATCGCCTCGCACCCGGCCAGCGCCTCGGCAAGGTCGGCCGGCACGGTGACGTCGCCCACCACCGCCTCGCTCGCCCCGGCCGCGAGCGCCACCGCGACCTGCTCGGGCCGCCGCACCAACGCCCGCACCCGCACCCCACGCTCGGCCAACGCCCAGGTCAACGCCCGCCCGGTCTTCCCCGCGGCCCCGGTAATCACGATCATGCCCCCACGCTAGGCAGCACCGGCCCGGGGTTTCACGGTGCGCCCTCGCCAACACGGCCCCGCTGAATCGGGCACATAGTGCCGAAGCCGGGGTGTGTGGGGGCGCGTGGGCGGCGAATGCCGGCGGGCCGGTCCGGCGATCGGGTCCCCGGATCCGGCCGACCTCTCGCGCCACCATGCCCGGAACGCGAAGTGTCCCGCCGGGCCTGGGCTCGGCGGGACACCTCACGTGCGGCGGGTCGGTTCACACGATGGTGTGGGCCCGTGTCGCGCTTCGGGTCAGGAGGCGCGGTTGCCGCGGCGCTTGCGGAGGATCATGCCGCCGCCGACGAGGGCCGCGGCGGTGGCGAGGAGGCCGCCCACCGCTACGCCGCCGGTGCTGGCGAGCGAGCCGCCGCCACCGCCGCCGCCGGTGGTGGCGGGCTGAGTCGCGGTCGCGGTCGCCGAGGTGGAGGGCGACGAGGACGCGGACGTCGACGGGGTGCCGGTCGGCGGGGCCGTGGTCGGCGTCCCACCGGTGGGCGGTGCCGTCGTCGGGGGCTGGGTGGTGGGCGGCGCCGTGGTCGGCGGGGCCGTCGTGGGCGGCTGCGTGGTGGGCGGAGTGGTGGTCGGCGGGGTCGTCGGCGGCTTGGTGGGCGTCGACTTCGCCGGGCAGGTGTGGGACAGGTTGAAGAACTTGACGCTGCCGCCCTTGACCTGGGCGACCGCCGAGGTCAGCTTGGCGCCGGCCGGCGAGGCCACGTACGCGTGCTTGTCGGTCGGCGGACCGAACGTGGTGAGGACCTGTTGGCCACCCGGCTGGAACGTCACGGTCAGCGTGACGAACGTCGCCTCGTTGGTGGGCAGTACGAAGTGCCAGCCGTCCTGGTCGGCCGGAGTCGGGCATCCGCCCTCGTGCGAGACCCCGGGGTCGGTGGCGGATACGGGCGTCTGCTGGTGCAGCTTCACGGTGTACGTGTTGCCGGAGGCGAGCGCGGGCGCCGCGCCGACCGCCACGGCCAGTGACGGTATGGCCAATACGGCCGCCCAGCGGGCGAGCGTGGAGGACGAAGACATGGAGATACCTCTTGGGCAGGAGTGAATCGCATCCCGGAGGATCACTCGCGTCACCCGAAACGAGAATCGCCACCGAGACGGTTCGCTGCGCTCGCCCGAAGACCGCTTCGTCCCCCCCAGGACCGAAAAAGACCCTCGATGAGGGCAGCCGAGATTCCCACTCCGGCGAGTTCACCGTCAAGATCGAACTGTCCATAATGGCGGCTGATTTCCGGTTTGATGACCGGGATCGGATATAACAATTTCCGCCATCGCGGCATAGTCGGGATGGTTGGCCCAAGCCGGGATGAACTCATGGTGATCAAGGTGTCGCGGGCCGTCGATGGGGATGGCGGTCGTGGCCGGAAATGGACGGGACTCGGCCGGCCGATGCCGTTCGCCGTCGTGGGAGCGGGACTTCGGCCGCGGTGTCGGGTCGGGTGCGGTGCCGGGCGTCGTGGAGCCCGGCGGGAGATTGAAGACACGCCTCAGGTCGGGTTCGGGCCTCGGGTGGTGAGGAGGTCGCGGGCGGTGAGCGCGGCGCGTAGGGGGCCCTGGCGGTCGGGGGCGTCGGGGCTTACGTGGAGCAGGGATTCGATCAGGGCGAGGCGTTGGTGGACCGATTGGCGGCGGAGGAACAGGACGCCGGCGGTCCCGGTCTTGGAGCAGCCGCAGCGCAGGTACGCCTCGAGGGTGTCCACCAGACCGGTGCCGCGGGTGGCGTCGGCGGCCAGGAGCGGGCCGAGTTGGTCCTCGACGAGGTCGGCCAGTTCCTCCGGGGGCAGTCCGTCCAGGAGGCGTTCCAGGGCCCAGTCGTCGGCGAGTACGGTTTCGGCGACGCCGGTGGGCCGGATCGGGTGTACTCGGCGGGCCAGGCGCAGGGTGTCGCGCGCGGCGCGCAGGCTGTGTCCGACCCGGGCCACGTCCCGCACGAGCGGGCCGAGGGCGGCGGTCGGCTCGTGGCCGGCGGCCCCGGGCAGACCGAGGCGGTCGGCGAGTTCGGCGATGTGGGTGGGGCGGTCCAGGGCGATCAGGGCGTACGCGCCGCCGGGGCCGTCGCTGACGAGGCCGCGGCCGCCGCACGCGCGCAGGCCCTCGTACAGGGTGGTCACCGCCTGCACCGGGTCGGGCCGGCGCAGGGCGACGGTCGCCCACACGGCGGTGCCGGCCGGGACGAGGCCGCACACCGTCAGGCGCGCGGCGACCTCGCGCGGGGGCAACGCGTCGCCGAGCAGCCCTTCCACGAGCTCCCGCCGCTCGCGGCCCACCCAGCCACCACGGTCGGCGAGCCGCAACAGGGCGGGCGCGAACACCTGTGCGGCGTGCTCGGCCACCTCCCGCGCGATCGCCGCTCCGGCGGTCGACCAGGGCCCGTCGACGGGGGCAGCGCTCGGCGTCGCCGCACCCGGGATGTGGTTGGCGTCGGTCGTGCGGGCCGTGCCTGGTGTTCTGGTTGTGCTGGTCGTGGCGTTGGCCGTGTTGGGGCCGGCCGCGCCTGCCGCGCCCGGCATGTGGTTGGCGTCGGTCGTGCGGGCCGTGCCTGGTGTTCTGGTTGCGCTGGCCGTGGCGTTGGCCGTGTTGGGGTCGGCCGCGCCTGCCGCGCCCGGCATATGAGTGGCGTCCGTGCTGCCGGCCGTGCCCGCCGTCCTGGTTGCGCCGGTCGCGGGGCCGGTCGCGTTGTGGTTGGCCGCGCCTGTCGCGCCCGGCGATGGGTTGGCGTCCGTCGTGCCGGCCATGTTGGTATTGGCTGCGTCCGCCGCGTCCGCCGCGTCCGCTGCGCCCGCCGGGCCCACGAGTAGGCGTCCCCACAGTGCGCCCCTGAGTTCGACGCCGGCTTCGGCTGTTGGGGTCCTGACGACCGCGGTCGGGTCGTCCGTGCCCGCGTAGGCGGTGAGCGTTCCGTCGAGGGCCGCCAAGACCACCGGACGGTTGGTGAGCGTGGACAGCGTGGTGGTGAGTTCTTCGACGCCCGCGCCCCGCGCCAGGACGCCGGACAGGGTTCGCACGATGCGGTTGACGTGGCGCAGTCGCGTCACCGCCGAGTCGAGGATGGCCGCGTTGACCGCCTCGGCGATCTCGACGAACGGCACGACGCCGCGCAGGACGACCAGCGGCAGCCCCGCGTCCGCCGCCGCGCGAACCACGTCGTCCGGGACCTCGCGGAACGTACGGCCGACCTCCAGGGCCACCCCGGCCACGCCCGCCGCCGCCAGCTCCGTGACATAGCGTCGCCGCTCGCCCGCGTCCCGTCCGGCCAGGCCCAGACCCGTCGTGAGCAGCAGTTCGTCGCCGCGCAGCAGCGGGGCGATCTCGTAGATCTCGCTGGAGTGCACCCAGCGCACCGGGCGATCCAGGTCCGCGTGCGGATCCGGTACCGCCGGGTCGGCTCCGCGCATCAGCGGATGGTCGAGGACCGCGCGCAGGGACAGCGTCATGGACACTCCGTCCGGAAGATCCGTCAGTATGGCGGTCACGGTGTCCGTTGTCACGACCCGCCCGGCCGAGGAACCTTCGGTGATCACCCCACCGTAGCTCTCACCGCAGACCACATCGCATCGCACCGCGTCCCCCATCGCAGTGCTCCGCTCCGTCCCACCGGAGGTCTCCGTGGCAACCCTCGACCACCCCGCGCAACCCGCTCGCCCCGAGCGCGCGGTCGACCACATCCAGGTCGACCACACCCAGTCCCTCGAACCGGTACCCGACGAGGCCCGCGACTCGACGCCCGCGCACCAGTTCTGGATCTGGGCCGGCGCCAACATCGCGCCGATCAACTGGGTCCTGGGCGCCCTCGGCATCGTGCTCGGCCTGGGACTGGTCGACACCGTACTGGTCCTGATCGTCGGCAACCTGATCGGCATGGGCGTCTTCGGCCTGTTCGTACTGATGGGCCAGCGCACCGGCGTGACCCAGATGGTGCTGGCCCGGGCCGCGTTCGGTCGGCGCGGCGCCTACCTGCCCGCCGCCGTCCAGGGCGTGATCTCCGCCGGGTGGTGCGCGATCAACACCTGGATCGTGCTCGACCTCGTGATGGCCCTCCTCGACAGCGTCGGCTACGAGGGCGGCAATGGCACCAAGGTCGTGGTCGTCCTGGTGGTGATGGCCGTCCAGATCGCGATCGCCGCATCCGGCTTCGCCGCCATCGCCGGCTTCGAGCGCTGGACCGTACCCGCCACCCTGGTCGTGCTGGCCGCGATGACCGCGGTGGCCTGGACCCGGCTCGACATCGACTGGGGCCACGCGAGCACGTTGAGCGGCGGCGACCGCTGGTCGGCGATGAGCACGGTGATGACCGCGATCGGCGTCGGCTGGGGCATCACGTGGTTCGCCTACGCCTCCGACTACTCCCGCTTCGTGCCGCGCACCACCTCCCGCCGCAAGCTGTACGCGGCCAGCGTGCTGGGCCAGTTCGTCCCCGTGGTCTGGCTCGGCGTGCTCGGCGCGTCACTGGCCACGGTGAACGCCAAGGCCGACCCGGGGCAACTGATCGTCGACTCGTTCGGCCCGCTCGCCATCCCCGTGCTGCTGCTCGTGCTGCACGGGCCGATCGCCACCAACATCCTGAATCTGTACAGCTGTTCGCTCTGTGCGCAGACCCTGGACATCAAGGTCTCGCGGCGCGTGTTGTCCTGCCTGGTGGGCGCGTTCGCCACCGTGTTCACGCTGCTCCTGGTCTTCCGGGCGAGCCTGGCGCACACCCTGGACACCTGGCTCGCGGGCATGGTCACCTGGGTCGCGCCGTGGGCCGCGGTGATGTTGGTGCACTTCTACGTGTTCGCCCGACAGCGCGTGGACGTCGCCGCGCTGTACGCCGCGCCGCGCCGCGGCCTGCGCGCCGACGTGCGCTGGTCGGCGATCGTCGCGCTGCTGTGCGGCATGGTCGCCACCTGGTGCTTCGAGTACGGCGTCCCCGAGGCGCTGCGCGGCCCGGGCGCCCGGGCGATCGGCAACGTGGACCTGTCCTGGTTGGCGGGCGCGATCGTCGCGGGTGGGCTCTACCTGGTGCTGGGTCGCCACGAGCGCAAGCAGGAGCGGGTGCCCGAACCCGCCCGATCGTGAACCCGATTCCGATCCCCGAACCATCCCTGGAGCGACCGAACATGCAGAGCAGCCTCACCGTGACCGACTGCCGGCTCCTCGACCGGGCCGACCGGGTCGACCGGGTCGACATCGTGGTGACGGACGGCATCGTCACCGACATCCTCCCCGCCGGGACGCGAGCCGTCGCGCCGACCGGTCCGGTCGTGGACGCCGCCGGCGCGCTGGCCACGCCGCCGTACGTCGAGCCGCACATCCACCTCGACACGGCCCTGACCGCCGGCCAACCCCGCTGGAACACCTCCGGCACGTTGTGGGAAGGCATCGAACGCTGGTCCGAACGCAAGGCGATGCTCACACGCGAGGACGTACTGGCCCGCGCCGAACAGGTGTTGCGCTGGCAGGTGGCCCACGGCGTACTGCACGTACGCAGCCACTGCGACGTCACCGACCCCGAACTCACCGCGCTGCACGCGCTGATCGAACTGCGCGAGCGGGTTCGGGATGTGCTCGACCTCCAGGTGGTGGCGTTTCCCCAGGAGGGCATCGTGTCCTTCGACGGCGGGGAGGCGCTGATGGAGCGGGCCGTGGCTGCCGGGGTGGATGTGATCGGGGCCATCCCGCACTTCGAGGACACCCGCGAGGACGGCGTGCGGTCGTTGGCGATCGCCTTCGAACTCGCCGAGCGGCACGGGCTGATGGTGGACGTGCACTGCGACGAGATCGACGACGAGCAGTCCCGATTCGTCGAGGTGGTCGCCACGCTGGCCCGGCGCGGCGGCCTCGGCTCCCGGGTGACGGCCAGTCACACCACCGCGATGGGCTCGTACAACGGCGCGTACAGCCGCAAGTTGCGCCGGATCGTGGCCCGTTCGGGCATCAACCTGGTGAGCAACCCGATGGTGAACCTGACCCTCCAGGGCCGCTTCGACGACTACCCCAAGCGCCGCGGCCTGACCCAGGTCAAGGAGATGCTGGCTGCCGGCGTCAATGTGGCATTCGGCCACGACGACGTGATGGACCCGTGGTTCCCATTGGGCACGGCCAACCCGATCCAGGTGGCCCACGCCGGCATCCTGGCCGCGCAACTGTCCGGCCAGACGGAAATCGACGAGGCGTTCGCGATGGTCACGACGCGGGCCGCCGGGGTCCTGGACCTGGGCGAGCGATATGGCATCGCGATCGGCCGCCCGGCCAACTTCCTGCTCCTGCCCGCCGATTCCCCCTTCGACGTGCTACGCCGCCAGGTGCGGCCGAGCCACGTGATCTCGCGGGGGAGAGTGGTGGCCGAGACCCCGGCGGCGCCGACGCGGCTGACGTGGCCGGGACGGGAGGCGGAGGAGGAGGACTTCGGGCGGCACTGACACCTCCACCATGATCACGCAATGCACCGATTCGGCGGCGACGCGTGAGTTTCGGCCACTAGCATGGCGGCGGGATTACGGGCCGAGATGAGCCGAAATGCACTCGCGCACGGTAATTCCCGCTGCGACGCAGAACGTTCTTGCCGGGGCGGGACGTTCGCCGGGACACTGAAATCGTGTGCGGAGGAACGGAAAATGACCCAGGACATCGAGTTGGGCACGCCTGCCCTGTGCCGTTTGCAACTCGGGGCGGAACTACGTCGGTTGCGTGGTGAGGCCGCTCTGAAGTCGAGCCAGGTGGCGAAGAGGCTCCTGTGGAGCCCGTCGAAGCTGACCCGACTGGA
The DNA here is from genome assembly GCF_042754105.1 of Embleya sp. NPDC059237. NCBI lineage: Bacteria > Bacillati > Actinomycetota > Actinomycetes > Kitasatosporales > Streptomycetaceae > Embleya > Embleya sp. NPDC059237. The sequence continues at coordinate 328,102 of NZ_JBHZAE010000009.1, forward strand.
ATACGGGGACAACGTCATCGCCGAGCCGGAGGACGTGGCGATGCTGTGCGACGTCTACAAGGCGGACGCCGAGACGCGGTCCCTGCTGATCGACTACGCCACGGTGACCAAGACGAAGCAGAACCGATGGACGTCGATCGGGGAGCGGCCGGCAGTCCGGCCGGCCATCCACGCTTTTGTGGGTTTGGAGGCGTCGGCAGCCGTAGTGCGCACCTACCAGTCGGACTACGTGCCGGGATTGCTTCAAACGGAAGCCTATGCCAGGGCGATTCACCAGACCGCGTCGAGGAGTTACAGCTCCGAAGAGATCGAAGTACGCGTTGCCGCACGAGTGGCCCGGCAGGCCGTGCTGCACCGCGCGGAAGCGCCCTTGGAACTCTTCGTCATCCTGAGTGAGACGGTACTGCGCCGACGCGCGGGCGATTCGACCGTGACCCGCGAGCAGCTTGAACACCTCGCGGATCTCGCGACCATGCGGAATGTTCAAGTGCAGGTCATGCCGTTCGGCGCGGGATTTCACCTCGGCATGAATGGTCCCTTTGCCATCTTCCGGTTCGCCAGGACGTCTCTTTCGAGGCCGATCGTCTACTTGGAGAACCTGGCCGCCGGTTGGGTCGTCACCGACGATGGCATCGTCGACAGCTATGAGCACACGTTCAGCGAACTTCGGGCTCTGGCTCCGGGGCCCCAGGAATCCCGGAACATGATTCATCAGGCGATTAAGGAGGTCTGATCCATGACCACCAACGATTGGTTCAAGTCCAGTTACAGCACGGACGTCGACTGCGTCGAGGGAGCCCGCACTCCCGCGCACGCCATCTCCATACGCGACTCCAAGGTGCCCACCCAAGGCACCTTCCTCTTCCACGAAGCCACCTGGACCGCCTTCCTGACGGCCCTGAAGACCACCGAGCCCCCGCTCCCCGCCTAGGTCATATGTCCGGTTGCGGTCAGTGGATGTCGGGTCGTGCGAGGTCTGCGATCCAGACCATGGTCCCGGCGTCGCCTTGCCGTGGTTTTGGTGGGGTCGCCGATACGGCACGTCCGAAGCCGTCCGCGCGCCCGGGTTCCGCAGTCCGTAGGGACATTCACCCATGCGTGCCCGGGTGGTCGTCCGTTGGCGGTGGTGTGAGGAGGCCGTGTTCGATCATGTCGACGAGGTCGTCGGTGGACGCGCGGGCCTGGGCGGGGGGGAGGCCGCGCAGGGGGCCGTCGACGAGCAGCGCGGCGAGGCCGTGGACGGCGGACCAGGCCAGGAACTCGGCGCCGGGGCGGCGGGTTTCGTCGAGTGCCCCGGCGTCGACCAGGTCGTCGAGGGCGTCGCCGAGGATCTGGAACGGGGTGCGCCCCGCGGTTCCGGCGGCGGTGCCGTCCTCGGCCTGGGCCATGTCGGCGTGGAAGGTGAACGCGATCCGGAACAGGCCGGGTTCGGCCTGGGCGAAGGCGACGTAGCCCTGTCCGACGGCGCGGAAGCGCGCGTAGGCGGTGGAGAGCCGGTCGGCGTCTTGGGCCAAGTGTGCGGTGGCGGCGTCGATCTCGGTCTCCATCGTGACCGCCAGTCGGGCCATGGCGGCCTGGGCGACGGCGGCGAGGAGGGCGTGGCGGTCGGCGAAGTGGCGGTAGGCGGCGTTCGGGGCGACGCCCACGCGGCGTGTGGTCTCCCGCAGTACCACCGCGTCGGGTCCTCCGGCGCGGGCCAGTTCCAAAGCGGCCTCGATCAGCGCCCGGCGCAGATCGCCGTGCCGGTAGGTGCTGCGCGAGCGGGACGGGGGCTCGGGGCGGTCGACGGGCACACTTCCTCCATTGTGGACGGCGTCCACATGTGTGTGGCAGGATCCTGACATCCGCCGCGGCGGCCGGTCCCGACCGCCCGCACCATGTGGACGTTGTCCACAATAGCGGTCCGTCGCGTGCACACCGGCCCCGCGCCCATCTCGAAAGGCTCGTCATGACCGTCACGCTCGCTCCCGCCCCCGTCGTCTCCGCGGACGGCACGCCCATCGCCTACACCTCCACCGGAACCGGTCCGGCGGTCGTGTTCGTCGACGGTGCCCTGTGCCACCGCGCCTTCGGCCCCGGCCCCGCCCTCGCCGCGGAATTGGCCGCCCACCACACGGTCCTCACCTACGACCGGCGCGGGCGCGGCGCCAGTGGCGACACCGCGCCGTTCGACGTCGACCGCGAGATCGAGGACCTCGCCGCGGTCATCGCCGCGGCCGGCGGGACGGCGTACCTCGTCGGAATGTCGTCGGGTTCCGCGCTCGCCCTGCGCGCCGCCACCGCCGGGATCGGCGTGCGCAAGGTCGCCGTGTACGAGCCCCCGTTCACCACCGACGAGGCCGGCGCCGCGGATTTCGCCGGCTACGTCCGCAACCTCCGTGCCGCGCTCGTGGAGGACCGGCACGGCGACGCCGTCGCCGAACTCATGCGCTATGCGGGCGCTCCGGCCCCGGCGGTCGAGCAGATGCGCGCCACCCCGATGTGGCCCGCGTTCGAAGCCGTCGCGCCCACCCTCGCCTACGACGCCGCGGCACTGGGCATCGACACCGGCGCGGGGGTCCCCGCCGGGCTCCTCGCGGACATCACCGTGCCCGTCCTCGCCATCGACGGTGACGCAAGCCCCGAAATCCTCCGCGCCCCCACCCGCGCCGTCGCCGCCGCGATCCCCGCCGCCGGCTACCTCAGCCTGCCGGGCCAGACCCACGACGTCGCCCCGGCTGTCCTGGCGCCCGTTCTCCTCGACTTCTTCGCCTGAGCACCCATGGGCTACCCGGCGCCGCGGCGTCACTGGCGCGACCACAGCCGGGCGCCCGAATAACTCGAACAGGGGAAGACGGGTTTCCCCGCGATCCACAGTCCAAGATCATGTCCGGTGCGCCGCGAAACGAGCGCACACCGACCGAACCCGCCGGAAACGGCAACGAGACATCTGGGAATCTTCGATGCGTACTTTGATCAGCACCGCCTTCGTCTCGCTCGACGGCGTCGTGGAGGCCCCGGGCGGGGAGCCCGGCTACCGCAACTCCGGATGGACCTTCAAGGACATCGAGTTCCTCCCCGAGGCCTTCGAGATCAAGGGCCGTGAACAGCAGGAAGCCGCGGCGATGATGATGGGCCGGGTCAGCTACCAGGCGTTCAGCGCGGTGTGGCCGGACATGGCCGACTTCGCCGACTACAAGGTGATGCCGAAGTACGTCGTCTCCACCACGTTGTCCGAGGGCGACCTGGTGTCGAACTGGGGCGAGACCACGATCCTGCGCTCGCTCGAGGACGTCGCCGCGCTGAAGCAGACCGACGGCGGCCCGATCATCGTGCACGGAAGCGCCACGTTGAACCAGGCCCTGTCGGACGCCGGCCTGATCGACCGCTACCACCTGCTCGTGTTCCCGCTCCTGCTCGGTGCGGGCAAGCGCCTGTTCAGCGCCACGGACAAGGACACCCAGAAGCTGAAGCTCGTCGAGCACGAGGCATACGCCAACGGCGTGCAGAAGAACGTCTTCGACGTCGTCCACTGACCGAGGTTCCACGGTCACCGCCGCCGGCACAGTCGACTCGATGTACGTGCGATGGCGCCGCCAACGCACCCGACCGCGCGAACCGGATCGCCTCGCGAACGTGCCCGCGGGCGGTCCGGCCCGGTGCGCGCGGAACATCCGGGAAAGGGTGACGTGTTCTGTCGCCATTGGCGTGGACGATCAATGGCATGAGCCAAAAAACGTCGCTTCCGAACATCGATCGAAACGCCTCCCAGGAGCGCCCGCTCGCGGGCCGAATCGCACTCGTGGCCGGAGCCACCCGCGGCGCCGGGCGTGCCCAAGCCGTCGAGCTCGGGCGGGCCGGGGCCACCGTCTATGTCACCGGACGCACCACCCGCACGCAGGCCAGCGAGGTCGGCCGGGCGACGGAGACCATCGAGGAGACCGCGGAACTCGTCACCGCGGCCGGCGGCACGGGCACCGCCGTCCCCACCGACCACCTCGACGAGGAGCAAGTCCGCTCCCTCGTCCGGCGGATCGACCAGGAGCAAGGGCGGCTTGACATCCTCGTCAACGACCTCTGGGGTGGCGAGCATCTCCTCGTCGCCTCGGTCTTCGGCAAGAAGAGCTGGGAGACCCCGCTCGCCGACGGCCTGCGCATCCTGGATCTCGGTGTCCGCTCACACGTGATCACCGCGGCGCTCGTGCTGCCGCTCCTGATCCGCTCGGACGCACCGCTGCACGTGGAGATCACCGACGGCACCGCGGTCTCCAACCGCCGCTACCGCGAGAACATGTACTACGACCTCGCCAAGAACGCCCCCATCCGGCTCGCCTTCGGGTTGGGCCAAGAACTGGCGCAGTACGGTGGCACGGCGGTCGCCGTTTCGCCGGGGTTCATGCGCTCGGAGCAGATGCTCGCCCACTTCGGCGTGACCGAGGAGAACTGGCGCGACGCCATCGCCCGGGAACCGGCCTTCGCGATCGCCGAGTCCCCGTACTTCCTCGCCCGCACGGTCGCCGCCCTGGCCGCCGACCCGGACCGGGCCGAACGCTGGAACGGCAGGTCCACCTCCAGCGGGGAACTCGCCGGGATCTACGGCGTCCGGGACGTGGACGGCAGCCGGCCGGACGCCTGGGCGTACTTCGAGGACGTGACCCACGGCGGGAAGGACGCCTCGGCGGACGACTACCGCTGATCCAGCGGCTCCGCCCCGTACAGCGCGGCAAGGGCGAGTGCGCGCTCGCGGAAGCGGGCGCGCAGTCCCGCCGGCGCCACCACCTCGACGTCCGCGCCGAGCCTGCTCAGCTGGTCGAAGGCGACATCCGGTGACTCCGCCGGCACGTCGAGCGTCACCAGCCCGGTGGCATCCGGCTCGCTCGCGCCCGCCAACGCCTCCTGGACACCGGCCTCGTCGACCACGGCGGGCAGGCGGCGCAAACCCTGCTCCGTCAGACGCACCGTGACCCTCGTGCGCAGCAGGGTCCGGGCGAACCCGGCCGCGTGTTTTGCCCAGTGCGCGGCCAGGTCGAAAGCGGCATCGCGCACGAACGGTACCGGCGCACCGGGAGCCAGTGCCGTGACGCGGTCGACGCGGTAGGTGCGCCAAGCCCCGTCACGGCTCGCCCCGTCGGCCGGGTGCCGAGCCACGAGGTACCAAAAGCCCGCTTTGAGGACGAGCCCGTACGGCTCGACCACACGGGACACCGTGGTGGGCGGCGCGCCGTCGCGGCCCGGCCGCGCATAGGCCAGTTCGACCATGTGGTCGGACCACACGGCGCGGGCCAGTTCCGGCAGCAGTCCGGGCGTGCACGGCTCCCGAAACCAGGCCGGCGCATCGAGATGGAACCGGCGCACCGACGACTCGGCCGCCGCCCGCACCGACGGGAGCAGGGTGGCCGTCAACTTCAGGCGGGCGCTGTTCGCCACATCCGACAACCCCAGATCCTGTAGCGCCGTGGGCAGACCGGAAAGGAACAGCGTCTCCGCCTCCGAGGGGTGCAGTGTGGCGAGTCGGGTTCGATAGCCCGGCGCCAGGTGGTACCCGCCCACCCGGCCGCGCTCCGACCTGACGGGGATGCCGGCCTCCTGCAACGCCTGGACGTCGCGGATCACCGTGCGCTCGGAGACGTCCAGCTCGCGGGCGATGGCGGAGGCGGTCAGGCCGGGGCTCAACTGGACGAGCAAGGCCATACGGATCAGGCGGGCGGCACGCATGGCCCCATGATCGTGGAAGCCGCCCCCGATACGGCCTCCGGTGGACGGATTCGGCCCGCTGCGCCCGCCGTTCGCGGGGTCGGTCGGAGGAGGCGGCCTCTCGGCTCCACCGAGCCACGGACCACCCGAGCACCGCTCCCGGAGTACCGCCTTCACGTCCCACGTGCAGGTCCGGGAGTTCGTGAACCGGGGGCAATACGCGCCGACCGTTCGACCCACGGTGTGATGTGCCCGCAACTCGCCTACTGCCGTGACGCCTTGGTGTGTCGCCATGGTGCAGGCGAGGTCGTACAGGGGCCAACGGCTCGCTGTGAGCCGATGTGGGCGGTCACGTCGTAGCGTCGGTGCTCGCTTGCGTGCGCCGGGAGCCGCGAGATGTCGATCGGACCATGCCGGCGCCGCGTCGGACCGAGTCCGCTTGCGAGGCGGGTGTCCATGACGCGGGACCGGGGGTCAGCGGCGTCCCGCCTTGATGGCGTCGACCACGTCTTTCGCCTCTTTGAGACTCGCGCCGGTGGTCTCCCGATGGACCTTGATCGCCTCCATCGTCCGGCCTTCGTCCACGAGCGCCCGGACCTGGGCGAGTTCCGAGTCGTCCTCCTCGATGCCGAGGTGACGCATGATCAGATCGAGTTTCCGCTCCACCCGGACGAGCCGGCTCTCCACGGTGCGATCGGTGCCGAACATCATGCCCCGAAGTCTAGTCCTGCAACGGTGTTGGTCCGTCAGGACGGGAGTGGGTCTCCTCGTCGCTCGTAGTGGCTGACGCGGGCTTCGTCGCCGGTCGCGACGGATACCGGGTCTCGCCGGTCGCCGTCGTAGGTGCGCGGCTGATCGGCGCTCGCCGTCAGCCCTCGATGTCCTCCAGCTTCCGGGCGATGCGTTCGAGGGCGCCGAGGTCCTCGGGCGGGAGCCGGTCGATGAAGTGGCGTCGCACCGAGGCGACATGCGCCGGGGCGGCGTTTTCGAGCGTGTCCAGGCCGTGGGCGGTGAGAATGAGGAAACATCCTCTGCCATCCGCCGGGTCGGGTGCCCGTTGCAGGAGGCCGCGCGCTTCCATCCTGGTGGCGTGCCGGGAGAGCCGGCTGCGGGACCACCGCATCTTGGCGGCCTGTTCCCGCAGGGTGCTGGTGTGGTCGGGCCGCTCCGACAACGTGCTGAGCACCTCGTAGTCGGGCTCGGAGAGCCCGACCGCGGCCAGGTCACGCGCCGTGGCGGCCTGCACGGCGACCACCATGCGCCGGTAGGCCCGCCACGCCCGCTCTTCGTCCGGGTTCAGCCAGCGCACATTCTCGGTCGAGGATTTCTTTGACATGTAATCAATCTAGCGGTTACTTTCGTTTCCATGTCAACGAAAACGGCGCGCGTCCTCGTCCTCGTGTGCAGCACCCGGCCCGGCGCCCTCGGCCCGGCGGTCGGCACGTGGTTGATCGAGACGATCACGCCTCGCGCCGGGGAACTCGACGTCGAACTCGTGCCCATGGCCATCGGCGACCTCGACCTGCCCTTCCTGGACGAAGAGGAGCATCCGTCGTCGGGCCTCTACGCGCACGAACACACCAGACGATGGAGCGCGCTCGTGGACGCCGCGGACGGCTTCATTGTGGTGACCCCGGAGTACAACTACGGAATGCCGGCGACTCTGAAAAACGCGCTCGACTACCTCGGTCGCGAGTGGGCATGGAAACCGATCGGCTTCGTCAGCTACGGGAACACTTCCGCGGGCACGCGCGCGGTCCAGCACGCCAAGCAGGTGGTGACCACACTGCGCCTGGTGCCGTTGGGACGCACGGTCGCGATACGCATCGGTGACGCCGTCGAAGACGGCCGGATCCGCCCGAGTGCCACTCTTGCCGGGGCGGCCGTCGGCGTCCTGGACGAACTGGTCCGGGTTGCCCACGCCCTGCGTCCGATGCGCGAAGGAGCACGCCCCGGCCTGCCGCCCGGCCCGCTGCCGGGCTCCTACCTGAGACGGCTGACCCCTGACGACGCTCCCGAGGTCACGGTGGTGCAGCGGTGCTGCTGGGTGGACGAGGCTCTCGCCAACGACACCCTCGACATCCCGGCCTTGCACGAGTCGCCGGAGCAGATGGGCGAGTGGCTGGCGACCTGGCACGCCATGGGATTGTGGCGGGACGGCCGGCTGCTGGGCATGGTGCGGGCCCGACGCGTCGACACCGACTGGCACGTCGGCCGGCTCGGCGTCGTGCCCGACCTGCGGGGCCGGGGACTGGGCCGTTGGCTGTTGCGCACCGCCGAAGCCGCGGCCGACCCGAGCTGCCGCCGCCTCGTGCTGCACACCGGCGTCCACAGCCGGCAGAACATCGCCCTCTACCAGGGCGAGGGGTACCGGTCGGAGCCACACACCGGCGACGACGGAACCACCCGCCTCACCAAGGCCATAACCCCGCCGGCCGTAGCGTAGACCGGGCCCGCAGGCGGGCGAGGGCTGTTCGACAGGGTCACGGCTCGGATCACGAACCGGTTCGGTCAGGTCGAGTCCCGATCCGGTGCCCGCGCTGCGGTACGCACACGGCAGCGCGGCACCGACCGTGGACGAGGCCGGCTTCGTGAAGAAGGGACGTACCTCAGCAGGAGCGCAACGGCAGCACACCGGCACCGCAGGACACGTCGAGACCCCCAGGCAGCCCAACACAGCCACACCGGAGTACCAATAACCAGGCCGGCCGGGCCGGATGCCGGCGGCGGGCGTTGTGCTTTGGCCGGGAGGCCGGAACCGGCCAGAGTCGCCGGGCCGGCCGCCGCCGGCGTGCGGGGCTCCAAGACCGGGGCTCCCGGCGAGAGTTGCGCTTTGCTCGGCGGAAAACCGACCAACAGTGGCGGGCGGGGAGGGGCTCGGGTCGAGTCGGCGGGGGTGCCTTTGCGGGTGGGTCGGGTGGTTTCGGCGGAGCTTGCGTCTTGGTTGCCGAGGACCGGGGGCCGGTCAGAGTCGCCGGGCCGGCCGCCGCCGGCGTGCGGGGCTCCAAGACCGGGGCTCCCGGCGAGAGTTGCGTTTTGCTCGGCGGAAAACCGGCCGGCAGCAGCGGGGAGGGGTGCGGGGCCGGGTTGCGTTTGCCAGGGGCCTTTCCGAGTGGGTTGGGGTGTTTCGGTGTGTGGTGGGCATGTGAGTGACGAAGGCTCACGAAACCGGACGGCGTCGGGTACCGCAGCGCCGAAGTGAGAGAAAACCGCAGGTGGGAGTGAAAGGGGAGCCGTTTCGGGTGCCTCGGGATCCGGTTTCGGCCCTCACCGGCCCCCACTGGGCAGTTTCGGTCGTCCTCGCCGGTCTGCGTGAGACCGAAGCGCGCGAAACCGCCTCGACCGGGCAGTTTCGGTCTCTCCCACCGCCGTTGAGGAGCCCCAGACGCACGAAACCGGCGCTCGACACCCGATTCTCCGCCCCGACCACACAAAACCGCAGGTCACCGAGACCCAAAGCTCCGAACCACCCATCGCGATCCGGTTTCGACCCCCACCCCCTCCCGAAGCACTCCGAATCCACTCGGGAAGGCGCCCCGGCGGACTCGACCCGAGCCCCTCCCTGCCCGCCACTGTTGGTCGGTTTTCCGCCGAGCAAAGCGCAACTCGCGCCGGGAGTCCCCGTCTTGGAGCCCCGCACGCCGGCGGCGGCCGGCCCGGCGACTCTGGCCGGTTCCGGCCTCCCGGCCAAAGCACCACGCCCGCCGTACACACCCGACCCACCCGCAAAGGCACCCCGGCGGACTCGACCCGAGCCCCTCCCCGCCCGCCGCGTCAGCTGTACAGCGCACCGCCGAAGCGGGCGCGCAGTGCCCGGGTGGCGCGGTCGCCGAAGCGGTTGTGCCGGAGTTCGAGTCCTTCGAGTCCGGTCAGGTGGGGTGAGCGGGCCAGGGCGAGTGCGCCCGCGTCGCCGATGTCGTTGGTGTCGAGCACCAGCCACCGCAGGGTGGGCGGCATCGGCGTGCGGGCCAGTACGGCCGCTCCGTGGTCGCCGATGCCGCAGTTGCCGAGGTCGAGGCGGCGCAGCCGCCGGAACGGTGCCGCTGCCAGTCCGGCGGTGCCGTCGGGGCCGAGGCGGCCCCCGTTCAGCCGCAGTGTTTCCAGCGATTCGGTGAACACCGACTCCGCGAGGGCGGGGCCGATCTCGGGTGGCAGCCGGTCGGGATGGCCCCCGGACAGCCGGAGCGTCCGCAGGGCGCCCAGCCGCCGCCCGCGCACCAGGGTGAGCATGGCGGCGCCGGTAGTGTCGCCGTCGATCGCCATGGCGAGACTCCGGAGGCCGGCTGCCGCAGGGGAGTTGACCAGCGCGTCGACGCCTGCCCGAGTGAAGGCGCCGCTCGCGAGGTCGAGCGCGGTGAAGCGGTTGGGAAGCTCGCTCAGCCGGGTCAGCAATCCGTCGCCGAGCAGGTGGCTGTCGAGGGTGAGGTCGGTGAGGCGCGGCAGTGCCGGTAGGACCGTTGCCAAGGCGCTGTCGAGATCGTCGAAGGTGCTGCGCTTGAGGTCGAGGCGCTCCAGATGCGGCGCGAAGACGGCATCGGGCAGCCGCAGGAGCCCGGCCGAGGTGAATTTTTGCTCGTCGTAACGTGAGGCGGACACGTCCAGTTCACGCAGGCGCGGGTAGCCGTGGCCGGCGAGCAGGGCGGTCAGGGCGTCGTCGTCCAGGTTGGAATCCGGCAGCGCGAGACTTTCCAGTTGTCGTAGATACGGCGAGCGGGCCAGCCGGGCCGCGGCGTCGCCGTCCAGGTGGGTGTCGTAGGTGCGTAGGCCGCGGTAGCGGCCGAGCGCGGGAAGCAGCGAGATCTCGGCGAAATGGTCGCTCGCGAACTGCAGTTCAAGGCAGTCGTCTTCGGGTGCGGCACGAAAGAGGGCGTCGTGGTGGCGCAGGAAGGTCTCCGCTTCCATGTCGGTGACCGAGCGCACGAACCCGCGTTCCGGGTCGCCGATGAGGACGTCACGCACCTCCTCGGGCAGCGCGGCCACGTACGCGGCCACGGCGGCGTCCTCGTCGTCCGCGTTGCCGCCGCACTGGGCGTTGATCAGCCGGGCGTGCTCGGGGTGGGAGACGGCCACCAGCTCCGCATAGGCCGTCCGGGGGCCGTTGTCGGCGGGGCATGCCCGGATGGCGAGCAGCAGACGGGTGGCGGCCGGGTCGACGTGGTCCGGTCCCGGGACGACGGCGTCGGCATCGGCGTCGCGGCCGAGGGCCCTGAGCAGGACCGCCCGTGTCCGGTGCCGGTCGGCGTCGTCGCCGAGGAGGAGGGCCGCTTCGATGGCGTCCAGGGCGGTGTGCGGGTGCCCGTACCGGAAGAGGTCGTGGGCGAGCCGGGCCAGGGTCGGGCCCGCGGGCTCTCCCCACCGCAGGGCATGGATCACCTCGGTGAGTGACGACTGCGGGGTCAGCGGCGAGACAGGTACGCCCTCGTGCCAGTAGGGACCGTCGACCATGACGGCGGGCCAGGGCCGCTCGTCGCCGACGACCGGCGCGAGCGCCGCGGCGCCCTCGCGGGCGGCGAGCCGGATCCGGGCCAGCTGCGTGGGGCCGCCGTCCGGGTCGTCGGCGTCGGCTTCGGCGAGTACGGCGTGCAACTTCGCCTCGCTGTACGGCAGTTCGGCGGCGGACGGGGTGGCCAGCAGATCGGCGTCGCCCCACAGACGCCCGAGCCGGACCTCCCGTACGGGTGTCCCACCGGCGTCGCGGACCTGCCACAGGCCCACCTCGACGCCATCCTCGACCGGGCCGGAGCGGGTGACGCCGCGGCCGTCCGCCTCCGCGGCCGTGCGGTGCCAGGTCCGGTGCCGCTCGACTTCGCGTCCGGACCCGAAGTCGTGGCCGGACTCACGGCGCAGCAGTCCGTGCACGTCGTGGTAGCACAAAGTGCCGTGCAGGGGGTGGATGTCCTCGCGGGGCACCCGACGGGCCTCCCGCCAGAGGACGCCACTGCGGTAATAGCGCCGGTCGGTGCCGTCGACGGTCCACTCGCTCTGGAGGGTGCCGTCGGCCCACCAGTGCCGGGTTTCGAGCGTCTCCTCACCTTGCTCGCCACGCCGCCGCATGAACAGCCACGCGATGTCCCCCGAACCCGGCAGCCGGCTCGCCGTGGGTGCCACGCCTTCGGGGCGCGGCGGCACGGGCTCGCCCGAGCCGGGTTGGACCTCGACCCCGGCTCCGTCGAGATGACGGGTGCCGATCAGGACGCCGTCGGCGTACACGCACTCGTAGACACGTACCGACTCCACCGCGTCCCGCCACGGGCCGCCCGAGCCGTATCCAGACCCCGGCTCCGGCGACTGTGGCTTCGGGGTGCTCGGCCGGTGGAAGCGCCGTACGCCGTCGACGCGGCCGTCCGTGTACCGGCCCTCCTGCGACAACTCGCCACCGGGGTGGTCGTAGCGCCGAAAGACGCCGTGCGGCCGGCCGGCCACAAGCTCGGACTCGCAGATGAACCGGCCGTCCGCGTCCCAGTAGCGGATCAGGCCCGTGAGACGTCCGTGTTCGTCCTTGTCGCCGAGGACCCATTCCTGGTCCTCCTCCGACCACCACGCCTCGGGTGGCCGGGGGTCGGTGCGCCGCGCGGTCATGCCTCGCCTTCCCCGGCCGGCAGGTCGCCGACGAGCGTCGGCCTGAGGCCCCATTGTCCCGGACCCTCAGCCGGGCACGGCCACGTGGAACACAGGACGGGACGCGTGCCGTGATCGGGGTGTTCCTCGTCGTCGCCGTCTTTCTTGGTGAAGACCTCGCCACCGAAAGGGCTCCGACCCGCGCCGCACCGGCGCCACCCGGCCGGTGACGGCGACGTGGTTGCCGACGGTGTGGGCTTGGGTGGGGGTCGGGCCCAGGAAGGGGTGGACTCGACCCGAGACCCCTCCTGCCCGCCGTTGCCGGCCGGTGGTCGGCGACGAACGGCGGGGGAACCTCCCTGGAGATCAGGGTGGTTCCCCCGCGTTTGGTCCATGGGTTCGGCCGGGTGTCGGTCGTTACGCCCCGGGTGCCGGGCGGTAGGTGGCGACGTGTACGCCGGTGGTGCTGAGCTTGGTCGAGACCAGTTCGAGGGTGCGCAGGGCGCCGTCGGTTGGGAAGAGGGTCTTTCCGCCGCCCAGGAGCACCGGCATGATCATCAGGCGCAGTTCGTCGACCAGTCCTTCGGTCAGAAGGGTTCGGGCGAGTGTGAGGCTGCCCATCAGCACCAGGTCTCGGCCCTCGGTCGCGCGCAGTTCCCGGATCCGGTCGAGGGTCCGGTCGCCGGGGATGCGGGTGGTGTTGTTCCAGGTCAGGTCGTCGTCGCCGAGTGTGTCGGTGACGACGTACTTTCGGACCGAGTTCATGTGGTCGGCGAAGGGGTCGCCCGCTCGGCCGGGCCAGGCCGCGGCCATGACCTGCCAGGTGCGCCGGCCGAAGAGCAGCGCGTCGGTGGTGGCCGCCCATTCGGCGAGGGCGCCGCCCATCACCTGCGGGTCGAAGAAGGGGTGGGTCCAGCCGCCGTGGGCGAACCCGCCGTCGGTGTCCTCGTCGGGGCCGCCGGGGGCCTGACCGACGCCGTCCAGGCTGACGAATTCACCAATGATGATGCGCATCGAACCGTCTCGCTTTCTTGCTGGTTGAAGGGGGTTGAAGGGGGTTGAAGGGTTACAGGTGCAGGGTTGTCGCCCGAAAGGCGTGCCGCTCAGGCGGAGCGTCGGTAGTGCACGGCCACGTACGCGAGCAGTGCGAACATGGCGCTCGTGCCGATGGCGATGGTCAGCGCGCCGGCTTCGCCGCCGCTCATCGCCCACGCGTCGCCGGCGAGCTTCACCGTGGCGGCGACGCGGCAGACGACGGCGAGGCGCCGGTTGCCCAGGCGGGAGAAGTGTCGGCCGAGCAGGTAGCCGGCGGCGATCAACGCGATGAAGGTGACCGACCCGGCGGCCATGTGTCCGTACGCGTGCCAACTCATCGATTCCGGCACGCCCTTCGGCGTGCCCACCGGGAAGCCGTCCGCCGGATCCATCGTCAGCAGCCCGGCGGCGACCATGCCGACGCCGATCACCCGAACCAGCCGCGGCACCGCGACACCGCCGGGCGTCCCGCGCATGACCCGCCGCAGCCCGGCCGCGCCGGCGGTCGCCAGGACGCCGGCGATCACGAAGTTCGCGATCTGCAGCCAACCGAGGGAGCCGGTGGCCAACTGGCTGAGCGCGTGCCGGGTCGGCTCGAAACCGTCCCGGGTGGCCGCCTGGGCGACCGAGACGGCTACCCACAGCGGACCGGCGACGGCCGCGCAGGCGAGCAGCGCACGGGTGTCGACCCGCACCCCTGTGGCGTTGGCGTTGGCGGCGGTGGTGTGCGGGAGAGGCGCGGTGGTCGTCACGGTGGAACTCCTTCGGGGCGGGCCGGCCACCTCGGACGTCTTCCGTGGGGCTCGCACCTTCGTCGATCCATCGATGTGACAGGGAATAATGCGATTCCCTGTCACATCTTCTCTGCGACGTGTCAGCGTCCGGCAATACAGCCGGAGCGAACGAGATCGAACAAGACCGAGTGAGACCGGAGACCACCATGCGCTACCTGATGACCACCAAGGCCGGCCCGAACGACACCGCCCCCGACGAGAAGTTGTTCGCCGAGATGGGCGCCTTCATCGACGAGCTGAGCGCTGCCGGCGTGTTGCTGGCCACCGGCGGACTGGAGCCCGGCGGCGTGCGCCTGGTCTCGGCGGGCGGTGAGGTCACCGTGACCGACGGCCCGTTCGCCGAGGCCAAGGAGGCCGTCGTCGGCTTCGCGCTCATCGAGGTCGGCTCCAAGGAGGAGGCCGTCGCACTCGGTCGCCGGTTCCGCGCGATCGTCGGTGACGGCGAGAGCGTCATCCAGCAGGTCTTCGGCCCGTGACGGATGTCCACCGCACGGTCGATTCCATCTGGAAGACGGAATCGGCCCGCATCGTCGCCGCGCTGACCCGCATGGTGCACGACATCGGGGTGGCGGAGGAACTGGCGCAGGACGCACTGGTCGCGGCCTTGGAGCAGTGGCCCCGGTCGGGCGTCCCGGACAACCCGGGCGCCTGGCTCACCACCGTCGCCAAACGCCGCGCCGTCGACCACATCCGCCGCGACCGGCGGGCGGCGGAACACGGCGAACTGCTCGCGCACGAGCTGGCCGAACAACATCGTCTCGACGCGGACATCCGCAGCCTCGAGCCCGGCCCCGAGGCGGGTGCCGGGCATGGCGTCCACGAGCAGGACGACGTGCAGGACGACGAGCAGGACGACGTGCTGCGGCTCATGTTCGTCTCCTGCCACTCCGTGCTGCCCACCGAGGCGCGTGTCGCGCTGACTCTGCGCCTTCTCGGTGGGCTGACCGCGTCCGAGATCGCCCGGGCCTTCCTCACGGCCGAGCCGCTGATCGCCCGCCGCATCGCGACCGCCAAGCGCACGCTCGCCGAAGCGCGCGTGCCGTTCGAACTCCCGACGGGTCCCGAGACGGCCGAACGCCTCGCGTCCGTCATCGAGGTCCTCTACCTGATCTTCAACGAGGGCTACTCGGCGACCTCGGGCGACGACCTGATCCGGCCCGGCCTGTGCCTGGAGGCGCTGCGGCTCGGGCGACTGCTCGCCGACTCGATGCCCGCCGAGGCCGAAGTCCACGGCCTGGTCGCGCTCATGGAGATCCAGGCGTCCCGTGCCGCCGCGCGCACCGGTCCCGCCGGCGAACCCGTCCCCCTGCATCTGCAGGACCGCGGGAAAGCCGCCACAACGTGGCCGGCCCCGACCGTCGAAACGGTCGGGGCCGGCTCGTCGTTGCCTGGCGAGGTCCTACAGCATGTCCACTGCCGCGTATGCCTGCCCGCCCGACAGCAGGGCGTAGCCCGGGCCGCGGTCGAAGAAGGGCTCGACCTCGGGGCGGGCCGTGCGGATCGACTCGCGCAGTGCTTCCGTTGCCGCCTCGTCGACCGCCAACTCGTCGCCCTCGCCCGTCAGGACGACGCCGTAGTCGTCCGCCGCCGCCGCTCGGGAGACCTTGCCCCACTGGACGTCGCGCAGGACCGACTCGGTCTTGCGGTCGAGGGGATCGCCCCAGCCGCCGCCGCCCGTGGTGCGGATCCGGATCACCTCGCCGGCCTTGACCGGCTCGTCGTCGACCAGGCCCTCCATCTCGCGCTCGTTCGGGCCGCCCGGGTCGATCACGACCTGGAAGGGGCGGCCGGCCTTGCCGCCCTTGACGCCCCAGCAGGACAGGATCGAGCGGTCGGCGATCGACATGAACGACGCGTCGAGCAACATCCGGATGTGCTTCTCGTAGCCGAGGCCGCCGCGGAACTCGCCCGGGCCGCCCGAGTCGGCCGCCAGGCCCAGGCGTTCGACCAGGAACGGGAAGCGCGACTCGGTGAACTCGGTCGGCAGGTTGCGCGAGTCCGGCACGACGTGGATCGTGTCCTCGCCGTCCGCGTAGTAGCGCCCGCCCGAGCCGCCGCCGAGCACCTCGCGCATCAGGTACGAGCGGCCCTCCGCGTCGTGCCCGTACACGCCGGTGTAGCGGATCGTCTCCTGGTCGGCGGGCATCCGGCCGTCGACCGCCTTGGCCAGCACGCCGGAGAGCACGCCGAGCAGGCGCAGGATGACGAAGGTGCGCGCGTTGGTCGGCGCCGGGAAGATCGGCGTGAGCAGCGTGCCCTTCTCCGGGAACTTCATCTCGATCAGCGGCACCACGCCCTCGTTGACGTCGAGTTCGGCCATCCGCTCGGGGGTGTCCGCGAGGTTGCGCAGGATCGGGGCGAGCCACTTCTTGAGGAAGTTGCCGTCCGCGTAGTCGCCGCAGTGGTTGATCGGACCCTTGGCCTGCTTCGACGTACCCGTGAAGTCGATCAGGATCTTGTCGGGCGTCTTGGTCAGGGTGATCCGCTGCGTGTGCAGCATCGGCTCGTCCACGCCGTCGTGTTCGGCGTAGTCCTCCCAGACGTACTCGCCGTCGGGGATCTTGGACAGGATCTCGCGGCGGTAGGTCTCGGTGGTCTTGTCCAGGATGGCGTCGAAGCACGCCTCGACGGTCTCGCGGCCGTAGCGCTCGAAGAGTTCGCCGAGCCGGCGCGAACCCATCAGGCACGCCGAGCACTCGGCGTCCAGGTCGGCGGCGAGCGAGTCGGGCATCCGCGAGTTGCGGGTCATGATGCGCAGCGCGGCCTGGTTCGGCACGCCCTGGTCCCACAGCTTGATCGGCGGGACCATCAGGCCCTCTTCGTACACCGTGGTCGCGCCCGAGGGCATCGACCCGGGGCAGCAGCCGCCGATGTCGTCGTGGTGCCCGAACGCCTGGACGAACGCGACCACTTGGCCGTCCGCGAAGACCGGGACGGTGACGCACAGGTCGGGCAGGTGGCCGATGCCGCCCTCCGACTCGTACACGTCGTTGTGGAAGAACACGTCGCCCGGACGCATCGTCTCCAGCGGGAAGTCGCGGGCGATGGGGTGCACCAGCGCGGAGTACGAACGACCCGTGAGCTTGCGCAACTTGCGGTCGTGGATGCCCGCCCGGAAGTCGTGTGCGTCGCGGATCATCGGCGAGCGCGAGGTGCGCCCGATCGCGGTCTCGACCTCCATCTCGACCGAGGCGAGGGTGCCTTCGACGATCTCCAGGAGCACGGGGTCGACGCCGTGCAGCGCGTCCTGCGGGGTGGTGGCGGTGGTGCCGGCGCTCATGTTCAGGCTCCCTTCGAAGCGGTCGAGGTGGTGTCGGTGTCGCGGGTGACCACGACGTTGCCGTAGGCGTCCACGCGGGCGGCGAAGCCCGGGTGGATCGGGATGGTGGAGCCGAACTCCTCGATGATCGCCGGGCCGACGACCAGGTCGCCCGGGGCGAGTTCGGGCCGCGCGTACACGGCGGTGTCCACGTAGCCGTCGCGGTCGACGAAGCAGACCGCGCGGGTGCCGGTGCGGGCGCGCTCGACATCGTCCTCGCGGCCCGGGAGTTCGCGCAGCTCGGGGCGGCGGATCGGGCCGACGCCGGTGACGCGCAGGTTGACCCACTCCACGGGCTGGCTCGCGTCGCCGCGGAAGTTGTACCCGTAGAGCTGCTCGTGCGCGGCGTGGAACGACTCGGCGACGGTGTCGGCGAGTTCGGCGGTGAACGGGCCGTCCGGCACCGGGACCCGAACCTCGAATGCCTGGCCGAAGTAGCGCAGGTCCGCGGTGCGCACGTAGCGGTGGTCCTCGGCCGCGAAGCCCTCCTTGTCGAGGGCGTCGCCCGCCTTGCCCGCCAACTCGTCGAAGATGCCCGCCACCTTGGGGTGATCGAGCTCGGGGTGGCTGCCGACCGCGGTCTGCACGTAGTCGCAGCGCACGTCGACGGTGAGCAGGCCGAACGCGGAGACGTTGCCCGGGTCGCGCGGCACGATGACGCCGGCGAGGCCGAGGATGTCGATGAGGCGGCACAGCAGCAGCGAGCCGGAGCCGCCGAAGGTGGCCATGGTGAAGTCGCGGACGTCCAGGCCGCGCTTGACGGTGATCTGGCGCAGCGCGTTGGCCTGGTTCCAGGCCGAGATCTCCAGGATGCCGTTGGCCAACTGCTCGATGCCCATGCCCAGTTCGGCGGCCATCTTGGTCAGGCCCTCACGGGCGGCGTCCACGTCCAGCGGGATCTCGCCGCCGAGCAGGTGCGGGGGGATGCGGCCGAGCAGGACGTGCGCGTCGGTGATGGTCGGCTCGGTGCCGCCCTTGCCGTAGCACAGCGGGCCCGGGTCGGCGCCGGCCGAGCGGGGGCCGACCTTGAGCGTGCCCTCGGGGGAGATCCAGGCGATCGAGCCGCCGCCGGCGCCGACGGTGACCACGTCGATCATCGGGATCTTGGACGGGAAACGCCCGACCGTGCCCTCGGTGGTCAGCGTCGGCTCGCCGCCGAGCACCACCGACACGTCGGTGGAGGTGCCGCCGCCGTCGCAGGTCAGGACCTTGTCGAAGCCGGCCTTCTCGGCGATCAGCGCGGCGCCCAGGGCGCCGGCGGCCGGGCCGGAGAGCACGGTGGTGATCGGCTGGTGCACGACCTCCTCGGCGGAGAGCACGCCGCCGTTGGACTTCATGATCGCGAACGGCACGCGGCGGGGCGCCTCGCCGGCGGTGGTGAACGCGTCCAGGCGCTGCCGGATGCCGCCGACGTAGCGGGCCACACGCGGCTTGACCGCGGCGTCGACGAGGGTGGTCATCGAGCGCTCGTACTCGCGGTACTCGCGCAGCACCTCGGAGCTGATCGACACGATCGCCTCGGGGTGCTCCTCGCGCAGGATCTCGCGCATGCGCTCCTCGTGCGCCGAGTTGGCGTAGGAGTGCAGGAAGCAGACGCCGATGGTGAGGATGCCCTGCTCGCGCAGTCGACGGGCGGCGGCGCGGGCGCCCTCCTCGTCGAACGGGCGGACCTCGTTGCCCTTGTGGTCGAACCGGCCGCCCACGGTGTGCACCAGGTCGACCGGGACGATCCGGTCCGGCTTGACCCAGAAGTAGGAGTTGCCGTAGCCGTCCGGGACCGCCTGGCGGGCGATCTCCAGGATGTACTCGTAGCCCTCGGTGGTGATGAACCCGAGGCGGTCGATCTTGTCTTCCAGGAGCTGGTTGGTGGCCACCGTGGTGCCGTGCGCGACGGCGGTGACGTCGGCCCCGGTGCATCCGAGCAGGCCCAGCACCTTGTCGATGCCGTTCATGAAGCCGTCGGCCGGGTCGCTCGGCGTGGACGGCGTCTTGGTGGTGACCAGCTCGCCGGACTCCTCGTCCAGCGCGACCACGTCGGTGAAGGTACCGCCGGTGTCGATGCCGATTCGGATCCGTCGGCGGGGTCCCGCCGCTGCGGCAGGCGTCATCAGCGCGCTCCAATCGGAGGGGAGGTGATTCGATCACATTCGTGGAGGGCTGTTCGCCCGGCTGCTGACAGCGATTCAACTCGCCGGGCGATCCTGCGGAATCGGCAACATCTGCCAAGCAGCTCGGCAACAGTTGGTGAATCGCTCTCGGTTGATCCCGTCTGCCGATGCGTGGGTTCCCGTCTACCGACGCGTGCGTTTTCGTCTACCGAAGCGTGTGTCCCCGGTTTGCCGAAGCGTGCGCAACCCCGCCGAATCACTTTCGGTAGCCGTACGACTTCGCGAGACTGGCCGGATCGTGCTCGGCGGTGCCCCAGGGCGGGGCCGGGACGCCCGGCGCGGAGGAGGCGCGATGAGCGACTGGACGAGCCGGCCGACCGTACGGGGGACCTTCGGGGTCGTGTCGACCACCCACTGGCTCGCGTCGCAGTCGGCGATGGCGGTCCTGGAGGACGGCGGCAACGCGTTCGACGCGGCGGTGGCGGCCGGCTTCGTGCTCCAGGTCGTGCAGCCGCACCTGAACGGGCCGGCCGGAGAGGTGCCGATCATCCTCGCTCCGGTGGGCGGCGCGGTCCGGGTGTTGTGCGGCCAAGGGCCCGCGCCGCAGGGGGCCACCATCGGGCACTACCGCTCCCTCGGCCTCGACCTCGTGCCCGGGACCGGGCCGCTGGCCGCCGCCGTGCCGGGCTCCTTCGACGCGTGGCTGACGCTGCTGCGCGACCACGGGACGAAGCCGCTCGCCGAGGTGCTGACGTACGCGATCGGCTACGCCGAGTCGGGACACCCCGTCTCGCCGCTGCTCGCCGCGACCGTGGCGCGGATGCGCGAGCAGTTCGAGACCGAGTGGACCAGCTCGGCCGAGGTGTACCTGCCCGCGCCGCAGACCGGGACGCTCTTTCGCAACCCCGCCCTGGCCCGCACCTGGCGCACGCTGCTGCGTGAATGCGCGGGCGGCACCCGCGAGGCGGAGATCGAGGCGGCCCGGCGGATCTGGCGCGAGGGCTTCATCGGCGAGGCCGTCGCCGACTTCGCCGCGAAGCCCGCGATGGACACCTCGGGACGGCGCCACGCCTCCACCCTCGTGGGTGACGACCTCGTGCGATATGCCGCCCACTACGAGGAGCCGGCCGGCCACGACTGGCGGGGCTGGACCGTGTACAAGCCCGGCGCGTGGAGCCAGGGCCCGGTCTTCCTCCAGCAACTTGCGCTGCTGCCCGACGAGTTCGACTACGACGACCCCGATTATGTGCACACCCTGGTCGAGGGCACCAAGCTCGCCATGGCCGACCGGGAGGCCTGGTACGGCGACGCCGCGCCGGTGCCGCTCGACGACCTGCTGGCGGGCGGGTACAACGCCGGCCGGCGCATGCTGATCGACGCACGGGCATCCCACGAGCTGCGCCCCGGCGCCCCCGGCGGCCGGGTCCCGCGCCTGCCCGGCCTGCCGGTGGCGCAGGGCGAGGCGGAGGCCGGGTCGACCCGGCCGCCCGGCACCGGCGAGCCGACCGTCCGCGCCGACGGGGCGACCCGGGGCGACACCTGCCACCTCGACGTCGCCGACCGCTGGGGCAACCTGGTCTCCGCGACGCCCAGCGGCGGCTGGCTCCAGTCCGGCCCGGCGATACCCGGACTCGGCTTCCCGCTCGGCACCCGGCTCCAGATGGCCTGGCTGGAGCCCGGCCTGCCCAACTCGCTCACCCCGGGCCGCCGCCCCCGGACCACCCTGTCCCCGTCGATCGCCGTGCGCGACGGCATGCCCGTGCTGGCCTTCGGCACGCCGGGCGGCGACCAGCAGGACCAGTGGTCCCTGCACTTCTTCCTCGCCGTGGCCCTCGGCGGCCTCGACCTCCAGGCCGCGATCGACGCCCCCAACTGGCACACCGCGAGCTTCCCCGGCTCGTTCCACCCCCGCACGATGAGCCCCGGCAGCCTCACGGTCGAATCCCGTCTCGGCGACAAGGCCGTCGCCGCACTGCGCGAGCGGGGCCACCTGGTCACGGTCGACGAACCGTGGTCCCAGGGCCGCCTGTGCGCGGTCGCGCGCGATCCCCGCACGGGCGTGCTGTCGGCGGCGGCGGATTCACGCGGCGTACAGGGCTACGCGGTCGGGCGCTGACCCGGGCCCTCTGCGCCGACGGCGCCGGTCAGCGCGCGGCCGCGCGTTCCAGCCGGATCGTCAGGAGGGTGGGCACCAGGGCCACCCAGAACAGGATCTGCGGGATCAGCCGCTCGGACCACGGGATCAGCACGACCACCACGGCGGTGGTGGTGATCCACGCGGATTGCCCCACCACCAGGCGGGCCCAGCCGACCCGACGCACCAGCGACCACATGCTGAGCCGTACCCCCGTGCGCAACCGGCGGTAGCGGCGCCAGGCGCCGAAGGCCCAGGCCAGGGCCATCAGGGTCAGCGCCCAGACGCGGGTGCCGAACGGGGCGGGCAACGACGTGGCGTCGTCGCCGGTGGGGAAGACCCGGGCCGCGAGGGCGGCCAGGACCAGGCAGACCAGCGCGATCCAGCGGGTCCCGCGCAACATGCGGAACACGGCCGCGTCGATCTGCTTGCGCAAGCGCTCCGAGGTCGGGTCGGCGCCCAGCGCCGTGGCGGCGGCGTCGGCGGAGGCGGTGAGCTTGGCGCCGGCGCCGATCACGGGTGCGCGGGCGGCGTCGTACTCGGCCTGGTCGGCGAGTTCGGCCAACGCCCAGGCGTTCTGCGGGTCCAGGCGCAACACTTCGCGCACGGCTCGGGCGCGTACGTCGTTGCGGCCGACCAGCAGGGACGCCTTCCACAATGCGGGGTGGGCGTTGACCGCCTCCGGGCCGAACCGCACCGCCATCGAGGCCGCGTCGAACGCCTCCGGCCACCGCTCCTGCCACGCGGTCAACGCCTCGGACAGCGCCGCGTATCCGTTCCACAACTCGGGCGCGAGCCCGATCGCGGTCCGCGCGGCGGCTTCCGCCTCCTCGCGCCGCGTCGACCGGCGGAGCGCGTACGCCCGCACGATCAGCGCCTCGTAGTCGTCCGGCGCGAGGGCCAACGCCGCGGCGGTGGCGGTCAGTACCTCCTCGTCCCGCCCCAAACCCTGGTGCACATAGGCCAGTTGCACCCACGCACGGACATCGTCCGGGTCCTCGGCCAGCCGCCGGGCGAGCAGTTCGCCCGCCTCCTCGTCCCGGTCGAGCGTCAGCAGCGCCCGGGCCTGTTCGACGAGCGGGTGCTCGGTCACAGCTTGCCGTTCTTTCGCAGGTAGGTGAGCAGGTCGTCGTAGGTGCCGCCGTCGTTGGCGAACATCGCGACGTTGCGCGCGGTGGCGAACCAGGCCTCGGTGGACGGCCGGATCGCCTTCGCCGCCGCCAGCAGGTCGGCCATGCCGATCATCCGGACCGAGCCGGTTCGCGCGGAGTCGAGCAGCGCGGACTCGGCGGCGCTCTCGCACACGTGCGCGAGGTCGGCGCCGGAGAAGCCGTCGGTGATCTTGACCAGCTTGCCCAGGTCGACCGAGGCGATCGGACGTTGGCTCAGGTGGTAGCGCAGGATCGCCTCGCGCGCCGGGCGGTCGGGCGGCAGGACGAGAAGCGTGCGGTCGAGCCGGCCGGGGCGGCGCAGCGCGAGGTCGACGTCCCACGGCACGTTGGTCGCGGCAAGTACGAACACGCCCTCGTTGACGTCGCCGACGCCGTCCAGTTCGGTGAGCAGTTGGTTGACGGTGTTGCGCAGGCCGCCGTGTTGGGTACGGCTGCGCTTGGCGCCGAGCGCGTCCAACTCGTCGAGGAAGACCACGCACGGCGCCTTGCGGCGGGCGGTGGCGAACACCTCGTGCATGTTGCGCTCGGAGTTGCCGATCCACATGTCCAGCACGTCGCTGATCGACACCGAGATGAAGTTGGCGCCCAGTTCGCCGGCGACGGCGCGGGCGATGAACGTCTTCCCGCAGCCGGGCGGCCCGTACAGGAGCAGGCCGCCGCGCAGGCTCTTGCCGTAGAGCCGGCGCAGTTCGGGGTTGCGCATCGGGGCCAGGAACGCGGCCTCCAAGCGGTCCTTGACCTCCTGCATGCCGCCGACGTCGGCGAGCCGCAACCCCTCGGGGGCCTCGACGTCCCACGCGCTCGCGCCGCCGGGGTCGCCGGAGCCGTCGGCGGCGAGGGGCGCCTCGGGGGCGCGGGGAGCGTCGGGGGTGCCCGGGGCCGGCGGCGCGACGAAGCGCGTCGGGACGACGCCCTCGACCTCCTCCTCGGCGGCGGCCCAGTCGAAACCCGCCGGGCGGGGCGACTGCGGCTGCGGGGGAGCGGCGGGGGTCTCCGCGGCGGCCGGTGCCTCCGCCGCCGCCGGCGCCGCGCCGCCCATCGCCCGCGCCATCAGCGCCCGTGCCGCCGGGTCCGCCGGCGCCTGGCTGAGCGCGACTGCCACCTCGCCGACGGCGGCGTCCAAGTGCCCGGCGTCGAGCAGCAGTTGGGCCAGGTGCAGGCGCAGCGGCAGATCTCGGGGCGCCGCGTCGACGGCCGAACGCAGGCTCCGAATCAGCGGGGAATCCGGCATCGCCTCGGATTCGGGCGACATTGCCTCGGATTCGGGCGACGGGGAAAGCTCGTCGGACATACGCCCAGATTACGATCTTGGACGCTGCCCACTCCGACCGGGTTCAGGTCGAGGCATTCTCGGCGGGGCAGGGGATCGGGACGGTTTCGTCCACCCGGCGCAGCCGACGCAGCGCCATCACCAGGCGTACGCCGAACAACACGAGGAAGCCGGCCAGGATCGCGGTCAGGAAGCTCAACGAGCCGGCCATACCGTCGTTGACCTGCGGATCCGTGGCGGTCTCGGCCAGTACGCCGACCAGCGCCGCGCACACGATCAGGGCGACGTGATTGGAGGCCCAGAACACCACGGGCGTCATCCGGCGCGGGTCGTGGTCGGCGAGCGCACCGGACCGCAGCCGGCCCACCAGCCACACCGACAGCGGCGCCGTGCCCGCCATCACCGCGCAAACCGGCCAGGGGACCCATCCCGCAAGCGCGAACACGATCAGCGCCGCATAGGCCGTGACCTGACACAGCGTGAAGATCACGATGACCCGGCGCGGTCCGAGCAGGACCGGCAGGGTGCGTTTGCCGACCCGGGCGTCGGACTCGATGTCGGCGAGGTTCATCACCATCATCCGCGCCGCCTGCAACAGCGCGGTCGGCGCCAGGATCAGCAGGATCAGCCCGGGGACGCTACCCGCGAGCAGCGATACCGCCACGATCGGCCAGATCCCGTTGAGGCCGACGGCCACGGTCAGTTCGCCCAGTCCGCGATAGTTCAGCCGCAGCGGCGGCGCGGTGTAGAACCACGCGAGCGCGATGCCGGCGGCGGCCGTCAGGCGGGTGGGCAGCGTTGGCATCGCGACGGCGACGAACACCGCGCCGGTGAGCAGTACGAAGGCGGTGGACAGCGAGACGATCGGCCGGACCAGGCCGTCGACCAGGGCGCGGCTGCCGCCGGTCCAGGGTGTGTGGTAGCGGTTGGCGCGGTCCGCGTCGAGATCGAAGTATTCATTGCAGTAGTGCGTCATCAGGTGGGTGACCCACGCGAAGCCCTGGGCCAGCGCGTACCAACCGAGGTCGATCCGATGCCCCTCGTGCACCGCCACCGCTCCGCCGAGCGCGACGGGCAGCATATTGTAGAGCAGGAACCGTAACCGGGCCAGCCGAACGAAGCCGATCCACTCGGTGCGGTTCACGGTTCCCCCTCGACCCGTGCGCATGCCCGGGCCGAAGTCCGCCTGTGGCAACGGGACATGCGCATACGACGTGCCCTGCCCCGGCGCGACCCGTCCAACGTACGAGAGGAACCCACCCGCACGGAAGCCACGTTCGAGCCGGCCGGTGAGAGCCGCCGCCGCTTCCGGTTGAGGTGCCGTCGAACCCGTGGCGCATCGCGTCCGGGGCATCCGTGCGTGCGCCGGGCTCGCTCTCTGTTGCCCCGCGCCTGCTCCCGGGTATGCGGGCGGACCCGAAAAGGCAGACCTACGAGGGCGATTCGGTGTGTTCGGTCGACGGGACAGATCAGCGTCCTTCTCCCGCCCCTTGGCGCTGAACGCGCCTTATGTGCGGTCGAGTTCATCCGTCTACCGGGCGGGCAGGGCCTGCCGTTCGGCTTCGGTCGTCGGGGTATCGGTATCGGTATTGGTGTCGGACGGGGTCCGCCCGCCGGTGCGGCGAGTCGCGAGGGTGAGGGCCAGCGCGGCCGTGGTCAGGGCCACGCCGAAGCCGACGGCGCCGGCGACGCCCACGTGGTCGGTGAGCAGGCCGCCGAACAGCGCGCCGAGGGCGATGGACGTGTTGTAGCCGAGGGTGTTGATGGACATGGCCGCCTCGAAGGTGTCCGGTGCGGCGGCCAGCGTCAGGTTGATCTGGCACAGGTTCACCGCGCCGAAGCACACGCCCCACAGGGCCAGGGCGATGATCGCGCCGGTGCGCGACCGGCCGATGGTCAGCAGGAGTACGAGGGCCGCCACGATTCCGGCGAGGGCGACGACAAAGGTGCCGTGCAGGCGTTTGCCGACGGTGTACCCGGCGGCGAAGTTGCCCGCCGCGCCGCCGATTCCGTACACGATCAGCAGTGCGGTGACGAAGCCCGGCGTGGCCGACGACTTCTCCTCCAGGAACGGCCGGACGAAGGTGTACGCCCCGAAGTGCCCGAGGACGTACAGCACGACGGTGATCATCACCAGCCGCAGCGGAACGTTCTTGACCGCCAGGCCGAAGACCTCCCGGGCCGGCACCGCGTTCTGCGACGGCAGCGAGGGGACGGTGACCGCGACGGCGAGGAAGACCACCGCGCTCAGACCGCTCCAGATCAGGAACGTGGTCCGCCAACTCGTCAGATCCTCCAGGAAGGTGCCCAGCGGGATGCCGACCACCGTGGCGATCGAGATGCCGGAAAGCGCCACCGCCGCCGCGCGGTTCGCGTGCTGTTCGGGGACCAGACGCATGGCCATGCTCACGCCGATGGCCCAGAAGACGCCGTTGGCGAAGCCCATGACGAGCCGTGCGGCCAGTACGAGCGGGTAGTTGGGCGCGATCGCGGTGACCAGGTTGCCCAGCGCCAATACCGCGAGCAGCACGGTGAGCAGCGTGCGCCGGTTGACGCGGCGGGTCCAGGCCACGATGAACGGGACGCCGAGGCCGGCCGAGACGCCGTACAGCGTGACCATCAGCCCGGCGACGCCCACCGAGATGTCCAGGCTGGAGCCGACGGGGGTGAGCAGGCCGACGGGCATGAGTTCGGTGGTGACGAAGGTGAACAGGCTCGCGGTGATGACCGCGACGCCCAGCCACGACCGCAGAGCCGAGTGGGGGTGTGCGTTCGGTGACATTTCTGCTTTCCGGTGGGGGTTCGGGGGTTTCGGTTTTTTGGGCATGCCGAAAAGGGCGCCGCCCGGGCGGGCGGGAGGTCGGGGAGGTGGGGAGGCGAGGGTCGCCGATTTGTGTCCAGGCGTGACGGCCTAGATACTTTCCATGGAAAGCAGATTACTTTCCGTGGAAAGGATCGTCAAGCATGGCCCAGGACCCCACCGAGCCCGTCCCCGTCCCCGCCCCCGTTTCGCCCGAGGACGCCGATGCCCTCGATCGCATCGTCGGCCAGTGGCGT
Organism: Embleya sp. NPDC059237; assembly: GCF_042754105.1. Taxonomy (NCBI): domain Bacteria; kingdom Bacillati; phylum Actinomycetota; class Actinomycetes; order Kitasatosporales; family Streptomycetaceae; genus Embleya; species Embleya sp. NPDC059237. Next base: position 355,222 of record NZ_JBHZAE010000009.1, read on the forward strand.
CGCGAGCGGCCCGACCTCGATCCGAGCCCGATGCATGTGGTCGGTCGGATCTCGCGCCTGCACTGGGCGTTGGAGGAGCGGCTGCTCCGGGTCTTCGGCCGATACGACATGGGCCGGGGCGAGTTCGACGTCCTGGCCACGCTGCGCCGCTCCGGTGCGCCGTTCGAGCTGAACGCCGGTGAGCTGAGCGGTTCGACGATGGTCACCTCGGGCGCGGTGACCAAACGTGTCGACCGCCTCGAACGCGCCGGCTTGGTCACCCGCCGCGCCGCCGAAGGCGACGCCCGAGGCCGCCTGATCCGACTCACCGACCGGGGCCGGGAGTTGATCGACGCCCTGGTCGGCGAACACCTCCACAACGAGTCGAACCTCCTCGCCGGCCTGACCCCCGACGAACAGGCCACACTCACCTACCTACTGCGCAAGCTGGGCCGCACGCTGCCGGACTACTGAGGTCCCGCGCCGGCGCCGCCGGCCGGCAAGGAGGTGAGCGTCGCCGCCTACGCCTCGTCGGCCGACGCCGAGGAGCAACGCCTCGTGTGGAGAACACGCCCTCCCCACCCGTCGGTTCGACACGTGGTTCTCCCGCGCCCGATCCCGCTGATGTTCCGAACGCATGTCGATCGGGTACCCGGGCACCCACGTCTCCTCCACCCGGAACGTTCTCCCCCTGAAACGCCCCCTGACGTACGGCTTTTCGGCCCTCCGGCTCTCCGGCCCTCCGGTCTCCCGGTGTGCCCGTGCTGGAGTTACCCCCCGATCGTTCGTGGGCCTCGGTGGAGTGATCGAGGGAAGTGGAATTCCTACCGTGGAGGCATGGAATCCTTACGGCGCGGATCGCGCGGAATCAGAATCGGTATCGGAATCGGTGCGCGGTACAAGCGGGTTGCCCGGGGTGCGGGCGCCGTGTGTGTCGGTGTCCTCCTGGCGTGTTCGGGAGCGGTTCCCGCGGCGTCGGCGGCCGGTGGCAACGGGACCGGGGGCGACGGGACCGGCCGCGGGACCCTCCTGTCCCACCACGTCGAGCGGTTGACGCGCGCGGAGGTGCGGGACGTGCTCAAGGCCGAGCAATTGCCCGAAACCGACGCCCGCCACCCGATCGACGTCCACCGGGTCCGCTATCGCACCATCGATCCCCAGGGACGGCCGACCGTGGCGAGCGGCGTCGTTGCGATCCCCAGCGGCGCCCCCCGCGCGCAGCGGGTGGTCGTGTACGAGCACGGCACCACCGTCGAGCGTGCGGGCGCGCCGAGCGGGTCGAACGCGCACGACAACCTGACCTATCCGCTGTACTTCGCGAGCGCGGGCCACTTCACCGTCGCACCCGACTATCTCGGCCTGGGCAGCGGCCCCGGCTTCCATCCCTACGAGCACGCCGCCTCGGAGGCGACGGCCTCCCTGGACCTGATCCGCGCCGCCCGCCGGTTGGCGGATCGGGCCCACCTCCGGCTCGACGAACGGGTGCTGGTCACCGGGTTCTCCCAGGGCGGCCACGCGGCGATGGCACTGGCGCGGTCGTTGGACGGCGGTGCGGATCCGCACCTGCGGCTCGGCGCGCTTGCCCCGGTGGCCGGCCCCTACGACTTCGATGGGGTCATGCGGCCCGCCGCGCTCGCGTACCAGGGCAAGGAAACCAACCTCTCGCTGGCCTACCTCATGCTCGCCTGGGGCCCCATCTACGGTCTGTACCGGAACCCGGCGGAGGTCTTCCGCGCGGATCAGGTCGAGAACGTGACGAGCCTGTTCGCCGGCAAACTGCCCGACAAGGACGTGCTCGACCGGCTCCCCGACACCCTGGAAGGGCTGTTCCGGGCCGAGTTCGTGGCCCGGCTGCGGCAGCCCGACGACGCGCTCGCAGCCGCGCTGCGGGCCAACGACGCGACCTGCTCGTGGACGCCTTCGGTACCCGTCGTGCTGTTCGGTGGCGCCGCCGACCATACGGTCCCGTTCGCGAACACCGAGAACTGCGCCCGCCGCCTGACCGAACGCGCCGCGTCCGTACGGGTCGTGAACGTCGGCCCGGTGGACCACTTCGCATCGCGGCGGCTTGCCATCCCGCAGGTACTCGCCGGGTTCGCCCGACAGGCCTGAACCGGTCCGGCGGACATGGAAGCCCGATGGCCGCCGCAGACGAGGAGTCGGCCCCCATCCCGGTGCCGCGCGCCGCCGTCGAGGAGCGCTCCGCGTCGTCTACCGGGCTCGGCAGTTGGACGACCGTCGGCCAGTCGTGGTCGGCGGCGTCCAACCGCAACCGCTCCCGAGCCGCGCGTTCCTTGGGAATCGACCCGCCACCCTGCGCATACCGCATATCCACGGCATAGCGCAGGGATCTTCAACCGCCCACGACATCACGACGAAAACCTCAGTAGCGCGCATCAGGGCGCGTCACGCCGTCACCGAGGCGTCGCTGTACGTCGAGCGCGGATTTCGCCGCGCCGACCGGCCGGATAGCGCGGGAGCGTCGTGCCGGGCCGCTCCGTGCGGATAGGTTCCTGCGGAGTCCACGGAGGGAATTGCATGTCGGTCGCAGGTTCTTCCGAGAGTCCGCTGATAGAGGCACTGCGGCAAGCGGTTGCGGCGGCGCCCGATCGGCCCGAATACCGCCTGCATCTCGCGGAAGCCCTGATCGCCGGGGGTGCTGCGGTGGACGCCGTCATGGAGATCGCCGAGGCGCTGAAGCTGGATCCCGGTTCGGTCGCGGCGCGTGATCTGATGGCCGTGGCCGTAGGTCGGGCCGCGGGATCCGCGCCGGCCGAGACCGCACGGCCCGCCGCCCCCGAGCCGTCCCCGCCCCCGGCCGACGCGCGGACGGCTTCCTTCGACTGGTCGGCGGCCGAGAACGATCTGGGCGACACCCGGCAGCCTGAGCGCTTTCGGGTCGCCAACCACGACGAGCACGGCCCCGCCGACACGTTCGAGACCGAGCGCCCCACCGTCACACTCGCCGACGTGGGCGGCCTCCAACACGTCAAGGACCGCCTCGACAGCGCGTTCCTCGCCCCCATGCGCAACCCCGAACTACGCCGCATGTACGGCAAGTCGCTGCGCGGCGGCCTCCTGCTGTACGGCCCGCCGGGTTGCGGCAAGACGTTCATCGCGCGGGCGGTGGCCGGCGAACTCGGCGCGTCGTTCGTCTCGGTCGGCATCTCGGACGTGCTGGAAATGTGGATCGGCAACTCCGAGCGGAACATGCACGAGATCTTCGTGGCCGCGCGCCGCCACGCCCCCTGCGTGCTGTTCTTCGACGAGATCGACGCCCTGGGCAGGCGTCGGAGCCAACTGCACAGCAGCGCCATGCGAACCACCGTCAACCAATTCCTCCAGGAGTTGGATTCCGTCGACGCCGGAAACGAGGGCGTGTTCGTACTCGGCGCCACCAACAGCCCGTGGGATGTCGATCCCGCGCTGCGCCGCCCCGGTCGCTTCGACCGCACCCTGCTGGTCCTGCCCCCGGACTCGCCCGCCCGTGAGGAGATCCTGCGCTTCCACCTCCAAGACCGTCCGATCTGCGAGATCGATGTGCCGTCGCTCGCCGGGCGCACCGAGGGCTATTCCGGAGCGGACCTGGCGCACCTGTGTGAGTCGGCCGCCGAGAAGGCGCTCGTCGACTCGATCCGCACCGGCGAGGTACGGCTCATCGGCATGCCCGATTTCGACGCCGCTCTGGGCGAGTTGAAATCCTCGGTCACCGCCTGGTTCGAGGCGGCCAAGTCCGTCGCGCTGTTCGCGAACGAAGGGGGCGCGTACGACGATTTGGCCGCCTATCTCCGCGAGAAAAGGCTGCTCTGATGCCGGTCGGCGAGGCCGGCGACGTACTGGGCAAGGACGTCAAGCGGGCGCGAAATCTGATCGACATCCACAGGTACGGTGACGCGGAGGCCGTACTGCGCCGCGTTCTCGCGGCCGATCCCGACCACTTCGGCGGCCTGTCACACCTTTCGTGGTTGTTGGATCTCGACAACCGTCCGAACGAGGCCGCCGAGGTTGCCGCCCTGCTCGTCGCCCGCTACCCCAACGATCGGGAGGGCCATCGGCGCCTCGGGTGGATCCGCTTCCATCAGCGACGCCGGGTCGAGGCCGAGTCGCACGCCCGCCGCGCCGTCGAACTCGCCCCCGATGCCGCCAACGCGTGGACGCTGCTGGGCAGGATTCTGGCCCGGCTTCCGGGCCGCACGGACGAAGCGCTCACGGCCGCCGACGAGGCCATTCGACTGGATCCGCACAGCGGCACGGGGTACCAGGTCCGCGCTCGCGCATACAGCGCGAGCAAGCGCTGGTCGGAGGCGGAGGCCGCGCTGGCCGAGGCCCTTGCCTGCGCCCCGCACAGTATCGACAACCTGGCGGACATGGCACTGGTCAAACTGCGGCTCGGGAACGTCGAGGAGGCGCGTGGCCTGCTGACGAGCTGCCTGCGTCTGGATCCGTCACCGAGGGCCGTCCGCGGGGTGATCCGAGACATCGAGACCAACGGCTTCTGCGAGCAGTTGGCCGATGTCTACGCACTGGCCTGCTTCGCCGTCGGGCGCCCCCGCCTCAGCGTGCCGGGAGCCGCCGGGGACGACGGCGAACTCCTCACCGAGCAGGGGCGATTGGCCCAGACCCTGTGGCGGGAGGCGAAGAAGGCGGGACACACGTGGCCCAGGGCGGCGGGCGAGCAGGCCCGCGCACTGGTCACCGCGATCCTGGCGGCCGACCCGACGCACCGCGTGGGCCGCGAAGCGGCAATGACCATCGCCGATGAGGACGGGGACCACGTCGGTGCGGACGCCCTGGCCACCGGCCTGCTTGCCGACGGGTACGACGACATACCGCACACGTACCTCGTCGCCATCCACGCCGCCGTGAAGCTTGCCCGGGCCGCCGATGCCCTGGATCTCGCGCAGGCCGCCGCGGCCCGGCATCCGGACCACCTCGACCTCTCGTGTTGGCATTGGCGCACGCTGCTCACCGCGGGGCGCCGCACGGAGGCGGTGGCCGCGGCCGTACACGCGACACGGCTCGCGGCCGCGAGCCCCTGCCGTCCGCTCATCGAACTCGCGCGCGCGGCAACCGAGTCCGGCTCGAGTCATGACGCGGTGCAGCTCCTGGACGCGGTCCTGACACCGACCACGGGCGCCCACCTCGGCCGGTTGCACCGCGCCGCATTGCTCGTACGGGCCCACAACTTCGTCGATGCCGAAACGTTGTTGGCCTCGGGCCCGCCGTCGGCGGACGGGCTGACACACGCGATGCTCGCCTCGGCCCGTCTGATGCAGGGCAAGTGGACGCGGGCACTCGCCGACTTCGAGAGGGCGATCGCCGCGCCTGTGCGGGGGTTGACGGTGCCTCGGCTGATTCGGGACCAGGTACGGGGTTGGGGGGTGCCGTACGCGCTTCGCGAGGTCTACCTCGAAGCGCTGACTCTGTTGGGCGAGGCGGACTCGTCGAACGCCATGGCCCCGTCGGACAGGGCGAACCTCTGGTACGGACTCGTGGGTCTGTTGATGATCGCGGCGACAGAGGACAACCCGGAGGCGCTGCGGTGGGCACGAGCCGTCGCGGCGGATGCGCGCGCGCTCGACCCGAAGCACGCGTCCGGCTCCGCGATCGAGGCGATCCTCGCCGACCCGGAATCCGCCGACGCGCACACGTTCGTGGAGACGGTACGCACGCGCTTGGCCGCCGCCGTGACCTAGGTGTATTCACCCGTCAGGTTGCCGACGGCTTGTTCCCGAGCGCGGTCAGGAAGCGGGTATCCGGGCTGTCGTGGTTTGGCTGTGTGGGGTCGTCAGGAGTTCGGCGACGGCTTTCGGGGCCTCGCGCATGGCGTTGTGGGCTGTCGGGAGGTCGTGGACCTGCCAGGCCGGGTCGGCTTGTAGGCGGGTGCGGAGGTGGGCGAAGGGGGTGCCGTCTTCCCAGCCGGAGCAGTAGACGAACTCGCGGCGGGGGACCAGGTCGACGGCGCCGGTGAGGTGGATCGCCTGGGTGAACGAGGCGAGGGGGTGGGGCCGGCGGCGGGGGTCGCCGCCGGTGGGTGGGAGTACGGCGTAGCCGTTGGTCGCGGCGCCGGCCAGGAACTTTTGTCGGTAGCCGTCGCTCGTCGACGACCAGCACGATTCGCCGTCGCGCGGGACGTAGGCGTCGAGGTGTACGAGGCGTGCGACCCGGCCGCCGGCGCGGTCGGCGGCGGCCGAGATCACCATGCCGCCGTAGCTGTGGCCGACCAGTGTCGCGTCGGTGAGGTGAGCACGATCGAGGAGGCGCAATACGTCGTCGGCGTGCGTGTCGAGGTTGGCGGTCGCCACCGTCGCGGCGTCGTCGTCGGGCCGCAGGCCGGTCAGCGTGAGGGCGTGGACGGTGTGCCCGGCACGCTCCAGGAGCGTTGTCACCGGGTCGTACGACCACGCGCCGTGCCAACCGCCGGGTACGAGGACGAATGTCGCCATGAGCTTGCCTTTCTTCGACCGCGACGGCATCGCCGGGTGGGCCGTCTGCGGCTCGGGACCACTCCAGATCACCACGTCGGGCCCTGGCCGACCACCGATAAACTGCCGCATCATGCCCGATCGCCGCCAACCGCGTGGAAGCGCCGAAGTGACGTCGGAGGTGTGGCCGTCCGGTGGGCGCCACCTCTGGCCGTCCGGCGGAGCGAGCGCGCCGCAGTCGCATTCGCGCGGGCACCTGGTGTACGCGGCCACCGGCGTCCTGACGGTGCACACCGACCGGGGCACCTCGATCGTTCCGGCCGACCGGATCGCCTGGACGCCCGCCGGATACCCGCACCGGCACCGCGCGCACGGCGACACCGACATGCGCATCGTCTTCCTCGCCCCGTCCCTGGCCCGGCGCATCCCGGACCGGCCCGCCGTGTTCCTGGCCTCCGGCCTCGCGCGCGAGGTCCTGCTCGCGCTGACCGCGCCCCGCGACGACGACGGCTCCGCGGCAGCGGCGTACGGCCGCGGCGCCCGTTCCCGCCTGCTTCGTGTGCTCGTCGACGAACTCCGGGAGACGCGCGAGCAGCCACTGCACCTGCCGGAGCCCCGGGACGACCGCTTGCGATCCCTCGCGCGGATCCTGTCCGAGACCCCGGCGGACAACTCCACACTGGCCGAACTCGGACATGCGGTCGGCGCCGGCTCGCGCACGCTCAGCCGCCTGCTGCGCGACGAACTCGGCATGACCTTCCACGAGTTGCGCACCCAACTGCGCATCCATCACGCACTCGTACTCCTCGCCGCCGGCCACGACACCACCCGAACCGCCCACGCGTGCGGATGGGCCAACCCCAGCGGCTTCATCACCGCCTTCACCCACATCATCGGCACCACCCCGGGCCGCTACCGCACCGGCGACACGGGCCGACACGATCGGTGAAGGGGCGCGGTTCGATCCGGCGGGCGCCTTTCCGAGTGGGTCGGGTCGCGCGCATCGGCTTCGGTGAACCGGTGCCGGACGTGGACCGCTCACACACGCACAAGCCCGCCACTGAGGCGGCCCCTCTGGGATGGTCGGGCCAGTGGCACCGGCCGTTCTCGTCGACGGTCACGCTTCGCCGGAGTCACGGCAGTTCGTGTCGATATCGGCTCACTTCACGCCTGGTCGTCTTGGAGCGTTTGACGTCGTTCCTGTTCACGTTTGGAGTAGGCGGCGGCCCGGATCGCCTCGTCGCTCTCCAAACCCGATCCCAGCGCGCCGCCCACGGTGGCGACCGATGCGACGAACCAGGACAACGTCCAGTACTCCGCGGCGTGCAGTGGGGTTTGTGTCATGGAAGCGAATACCCGGCCGTTGAGGATGAACAGCGCCCACAGCAAGTTGATGACAAGCAGACCCACATAGCAGACCAGCACCCCGATACCCACAGTCACGACCGTGGAGGCGTTGTAGAGCCGCGCCCTCTGCTTCGCCTCCGGCGCGGCCTCTGCTGTTCGATGCCACAGTTCCCCGTCCACGATCAGCCAGCCGATCATGAGCCCGACGGACCCGACCATGGCGAACACGAGGCGTGGCGCGCTCAGGGCCGCAGCAAGGCTCCAGATGTTGGAGTCCAGGGTGGCGATGGCCCCCGTGGCGAGTGCTGCCGCCAGGGCTTTCGACAGGCCCGTCACCAACCGCCACGGCCGGTTGGCGCGAACCATGCCGAAGAGCACCCTCAGGTAACCGCGTGGGCCGCTGACGACGTACCGAAGATCGACGGTCTCCCCCTCATCGACCGGGCCCGGGTGGATGGAAGCGAAACGACGGGCAAAGGGCCCCCGCAGCGGCTCAATCCGCGGAGGTGTTTCCGCCCCGGTGGCCCGCGGACCCGCCAGGCCGAGAACCGCTGCTTCCACGGCCCGCCGCGCCATCGTCTGCAGCCGCAAGCCCCCCAGCGAAGGAAGAGACAGCAGTGCCAAGCCGTGTTCGTGACTCAGATTCACCACGAGCTTGCGCCCGTGCGAGTGCAGCGGAAGGTCGGTGAGGGCCACGACGATGTCCCAGTTCTCCGTGCTGCCGCGATCCATGATCCGGTGCATCAAGGTGGACGGGTCCTCGGTCCCCGCAGTGAAGGGTTCACTGACCACCTCGACGTCGAACCGATGTCCCGGACCGGACTCGTCGGCGAGCCGATCAGGAAGGGTCTGGGCCAAGCGCCGGGCGATCTCCGTTGGTACGTCCGGATCCGCCAACAGACCCACCACCGTTACGCCCTGAGATGACACCCGCATGACTGGACCCTCCTCGTCGGCTGCCCGGCGATCCCACCCATACGGGCAGTACGGCCGGATCTCCGCGTCTTTCCGGCACAGGGCCCGCTTCACCTCCGGGCGATCTCCGTTCATCACGATCCGCACGCCCTGCACGTCCCCCGCCGCCGTCGAGGAGGGCGTCACCGCTGGGACACGTGCCGGACCGCCGTCGGCGGATGCTCCTCGGGACCGGCGGCGCGGACCAGGTTGCCGGTCTGCTGCCGGTGCTCGTGCACGAGGTGGATCGCCATGGCGCCCTCGCCGGTCGCCGAGGCCACCCGTTTGACCGAGCCGCTCCTGACGTCGCCGGCGGCAAAGACCCCGGGAAGGGTTGTCTCGAGGGGCAATGGACCACGGCCGAGCGGGGCCCACAGGGTCGTGTCGGCTACCGCCCGGGCATCAGCGCCGGTGAGGACGAAGCCCTTCTCGTCCAGGGCAGGCACGCCATTGAGCCATTCCGTGCGTGGGCGGGCCCCGATGAAGACGAACAGCGCCGCGGCCCGCAGCTCCCGGCGTTCACTGCTCGCGTTGTTCTCCACGATCAGGGACTCCAGTTCGTCTTCCCCGGTGATGCCCCGAACTTCGGTGCGAAGCAGCACCTCGATCTTCGGGTGGCGTTCGACACGGTCCACGAGGTAGCGCGACATGGAGGCGTCGAGGTCGCCGGCCCGGACGAGGAGGTGGACCCGGGAGGCGTGGTCCGCGAGAAACAGCGCCGCCTGGCCGGCGGAGTTCCCGCCGCCGACCACGGCGACCGGATCCGCCCGGCAGAGACTCGCCTCGTGGATCGTCGCGGCGTGGTGGACGCTGACGCCCTCCAGACGGTCGATGCCGGGTACGTCCAGCCTGCGATAGGACACTCCCGAGGCGAGTACGACCGCGTCCGCCCGAACCCGGGACCCGTCCGTGAAGGTGACCGTGTACCCGTCGTCCTGCGGGATGAGCTCGCTGACCTGGGCCGGCACCGTGAGGCGGGCGCCGAACTTGTGGGCCTGGAGCACCGCGCGTTCGATGAGCTCGCCGCCGGAGATGCCTGAGGGGAAGCCGAGGTAGTTCTCGATGCGAGACGAGGTGGCGGCCTGGCCTCCGGCGGCCACGGCGTCGACGGCGACCATGGTGAGGCCGTCGGAGGCGCCGTACACGGCGGCGGCGAGTCCCGCGGGCCCGGCACCGATCACCATCACGTCGCATCGCTCGGCCTCCGGCGAGGGGGCGGGCAGTCCGATGAGCCGGGCGAGTTCGGCGTTGGTCGGATTGCGCAGCACCCGCTCGTCCTTCCAGAGGACCACCGGTGTCTCCTCGGGGCGGATGGCGAACCGGCGCAGCAGTGCCTCCGCCTCCTTGTCCTTCTCCAGGTCCACCCAGCGGTGGGGCAGCCGGTTGCGTGCGGCGAACTCGCGCAGCCGTACCGTGTCCGGCGAATAGCACGACCCCAGGATCCGGAAGCCCGCGCCCAGCCCGATGAGCAGATACCTCCGGCACAGGTAGGCGCGGAGGATCAGGTCGCCGAGGACGGGGTCGCCGCCGACCAGGGTGCGCTGCCGCTCCACCGGTACGGCCAGGATCTCGCCCGCCTCGCGCACCACGGCGGTGTCGAACGCCGCCTGGCCTTCCAGCAGCCCGAGTTCACCCAGGAATCTGCCGGGTCCGTGCACCGCCACCGTGCGCTCGTCGGGCCCGCCCAGATCGTGGAGGATCTCGACGGTCCCGTCGAGGATCGCCAGGAACTCTCGGAATGGCTCGCCCTCGCGATACAGCACCTCGCCCTCGGCCGTTTGCCGGCGTTCACCTTCCGCGGCCAAGTCCCGGAGCTGCTCCGGTGTCAGGCGCGGGAACGCCCCGTATCGGTCCGGTGTCTCGCGGACCGCGCCGGTGTCCTGCTCGTCGGTGCCCATCAGATCAGGGCCTCGTGGACATAGCACCAGCGCCAGTCCTCTCCCGGCTGGAACGACTACACGATGGGGTGGCCGACGCCGGCCGCGTGCCGCCTGGCGTGCTTGAGGGGCGAGGAGTCACAACAGCCGACGTGCCCGCACGTGAGGCAGAGCCGTAGGTGCACCCACGGGGAGTGCTCCTTGAGGCACTCTTCACAGCCCTGCGGGGTACGCGGTGTCACCGGGCGCACCATCGCCAGGTGTGGGTCGGGGATTGTGGTCATGAGGGGCTCCTTCCGTGTTGGGCTCCGGTCGAGCAAGTTCACTCTCCTGCGGTGGTTTGCCGGCCGGCTATCGCCTGCTCGACCCACGAGCGCAGGACGTGCGCGGGTGCCGCGCCGGCCTGCCGGGCGACCGTCCCACCTTGGTCCAGGACGAGCAGGGTCGGCACCGCCTGCACCTCGAAGCGGAGGCTGACCCGTGGGTTCTTGTCGACGTCGACCTTGACGAGCTTGATCCGTCCGGCGAGGTCCCGGGCGACCTGTTCGAGGGCAGGGCTGACCATGCGGCAGGGGCCGCACCACGTGGCCCAGAGGTCGACGAGGACGGGCTGGGTGGCGTTGTCGGCGATCTCGGCGAAGTCGTCGTCGCCCGCGTCGACGATCCAGGGCAAAAACCGCTTGCAGTGGCCGCATTTGGGACGTCCCCGGGCAGCCACCGGAATTCGGTTGTCGCGCCCGCAGTTGGGGCAGGTCACCGTCGTCGTCCGGTGGGTGTTCATGTCGCTCTCTCCGCCCGGGCCTCCTCCTGTTGGTCGTAGGTCACCATCAGCTCTCCGTGCTCGGCGTCGACGCGGACCGCCGCGCCGTCCTGGACGTCTCCGCGCAGCAGGGCGCGCCCGACCAGCGTCTCGACCTCGTGGGAGATATACCGCCGCAGCGGCCGGGCCCCATACACCGGGTCGTAGCCTTGGTGGGCGATCAATTCGCGGGCGCTGTCGGTGAGCTCGATGGTGATGCGGCGTTCGGCGAGCCGCCGCCGCAGCTCGTCGAACTGCAGTTCCACGATGCGCTCGATTTGCTGCTCGCCGAGCGGCTTGAACAGCACGATGTCGTCGACGCGGTTGAGGAACTCCGGGCGGAAATGCCCGCGCAGCTCGCCCATCACCAGGGCGCGCGCGTCCGGCTTGATCTCGCCCTCGGCGGTGGCGCCGTCGAGGAGATGCTCGGAGCCGATGTTGGACGTCATGATGATCACGGTGTTGCGAAAGTCGACGGTGCGGCCCTGGGCATCGGTGATGCGGCCGTCGTCGAGGACCTGCAACAGGGTGTTGAAGACATCGGTGTGCGCCTTCTCGATCTCGTCGAACAGCACGACCGAGTACGGCTTGCGGCGCACGGCCTCGGTGAGCTGGCCGCCCTCCTCGTAGCCGACGTATCCGGGAGGCGCCCCCATCAGCCGGCTGACGGTGTGCCGTTCCTGGTACTCGCTCATGTCGAGGCGGACCATGTTCTCCTCGGAGTCGAACAGGGCGCCGGCGAGGGTCTTGGCCAGCTCGGTCTTCCCGACGCCGGTGGGGCCGAGGAAGACGAACGACCCGATGGGCCGACGCGGATCGCGAATGCCGGAGCGGGCGCGGATGACGGCGTCGGCGACGAGCTTGACCGCCTCGTCCTGGCCGATGACGCGCTCGCGCAGGATCTCGTCCAGACGCAGCAGCTTCTCGCGTTCGCCCTCCTGGAGTCGGGTGACGGGGATGCCGGTCCAGGCGGCGACGATCTCGGCGATCTCCTCCTCGGTGACGACCTCGCGCAGCAGCCGGTTCCGGCCCTGCTTGGCAGCCAGTTGTTCCTCCTCCGCGGAGAGCCGGCGCTCCAGATCCTGGAGACGGCCGTAGCGCAGTTCGGCGGCGCGGTTGAGGTCGTAGGCGCGTTCGGCCTCCTCCGCCTCGTGGCGGACCTGCTCCAGTTCCTGGCGCAGTTCCTGCACGCGGCGGATCGCCTGCCGCTCGGCCTCCCACTGGGCGTGTTTGGCGTCGGCCTCGCCGCGCAGATCGGCAAGTTCCCTGCGCAACTCCTCCAGGCGGGCCTCGCTGGCGGGATCGGTCTCCTTGGACAGGGCCGCCTCCTCGATCTCCAGCCGGGTGACGCGGCGGGTGATCTCGTCGAGTTCGGCGGGCATCGAGTCGATCTCGGTGCGCAGCCGGGCACACGCCTCGTCGACAAGGTCGATCGCCTTGTCGGGCAGGAACCGGTCGGTGATGTAGCGCCGGCTGAGCGTGGCCGCGGAGACCAGCGCGGTGTCCTGGATCTTCACGCCGTGGAAGACCTCCAGGCGTTCGCGTAGTCCGCGCAGGATGGAGATGGTGTCCTCCACGCTCGGCTCGTCGACCAGGATCTGCTGGAACCGGCGTTCGAGGGCGGCGTCCTTCTCGATGTGCTTGCGGTACTCGTCGAGGGTGGTCGCGCCGATCATGTGCAGTTCGCCGCGCGCGAGCATCGGCTTGAGCATGTTGCCCGCGTCCATGGCCCCTTCGGCGGCGCCCGCTCCCACGACGGTGTGCAGTTCGTCGACGAAGAGCAGGATGCGTCCCTGGGCGGCCTTCACCTCGGACAGCACCGCCTTGAGGCGTTCCTCGAACTCGCCGCGGTACTTGGCGCCGGCGACCAGGGAGCCCATGTCGAGAGCGAACACGATCTTGTCGCGGAGTCCTTCGGGCACGTCGCCGCGGACGATGCGTTGGGCGAGTCCCTCGACGACGGCGGTCTTGCCGACACCGGGGTCGCCGATGAGGACGGGGTTGTTCTTGGATTTGCGGCTGAGGATCTGGGTGACACGGCGGATCTCGGCGTCCCGGCCGATGACCGGGTCGAGCCTGCCGCCCGTGGCCTCGGCGACGAGATCGCGGCCGTACTTCTCCAGTGCCTCGTAGGCCACTTCCGGGTTGGCGGAGGTGACGCGCTGGTTGCCGCGCACCTGGGTGAGCGCGCCGAGGAACGAGTCCGTGGTGATGCCGGCCCGTCCGAGCAGGCGCCCGGCGGTGGTCGAGGAGCCCTCCTGGGCCAGGGCGAGCAGGAGGTGCTCCACGGAGACGTATTCGTCCTTGAGGCGTTTGGCTTCCTGTTCGGCGGCATCGAGCAGGCGGGCGAGGCGTTGGGTGACGAAGACCTGGCCGGGCGTTGCGCCGGGGCCGGTGACCTTCGGGCGGCGGGAGAGTTCCTCGCGTACGGCCGCGCGCAGCTCTTCCGGCTCGGCGCCGGCCTGTTGCAGCAACCGCGGGATCAGACCGTCCTCTTGGTCGAGGAGTGCGAGCAGCAGGTGTTCCCCGTCGACCTCGGTCTGCCCCATGCGGACGGCCGCGGTCTGGGCTTCCTGGAGGGCTTCCTGGGACTTCTGGGTGAGGCGGTTCATGTCCATGGGGGTGGTTCACTCCTCGTGCCGTGCCCGCGCAGGGCGGCTTCGAGCAGGCTGATGCGGTCGAGCAGGTCGAGCACCAAGCCGATGGATGCGTAGTTGAGGCAGAGTCCGGAACGCAGCCGCTGGATGCGGGCGAGGACCGCCGGGGCTTCGGGGGCGAACACCAGGTGCCCTGCGGCGTCGCGTTCGGCGTCCACCAAGCCGAGGGCGACGAACCGGCGAACCAACCCGGGGTGGAGGCCCGAACGACGGGCCACGGTGTGCAGGGAGAGTCTGGGGACGGGCACGAGTGCGTACCGGACACTCATCGACGCGGTGGCATGGGAATTCGTTCGTATCGAACGGTCGCCGACGTCCGCCGGGCCGGCACCTGCCGTTCCCGCAGGTTGGTCGTTCATGGTGTCCTCCTGGGGTCGAACGAGGAGGTGGCGGCGAGTTCCTCGAACAGTTCGCGCTCCCGGTCGCCGAGGGTGGGCGGCACCATGACACGGAGTTCGGCGTACAGATCGCCGTTCGCGCCGCGCGGGTTCGGCATGCCCTCGCCGCGCAGCCGTAGCCGCCGGCCACTGGACGAGCCCGCGGGCACCGTGACCTTGGCCGTGCCGCCACCGGGAGTGGGCACCGGCACGGTCGCGCCCAGGGCCGCTTCCCAGGGGGCGACCGGGACTTGGACGTGCACGTCGCGGCCGTCCGGCCGGAACCGGGGATGGGGCCGGATACGCACCCGCAGGTACAGGTCGCCCGCGGGGGCGTCGCCACCGCCCCGGCCGCCCTCGCCCGTCAGCCGGATGCGCTGCCCGTCGGTGACGCCCGGCGGCACGACGACCTCGTACCGCCGCGGCTGCCCGGTGGGACCGGCGAGCGTGACATTGCGCCGACCGCCCCTGTACGCCTCCTCGACGGTGAGGGGCAGTTCGGCCTCCTGATCGGCTCCCGGCACACCGGAGGGGGCGGCGCCTGCCCCGAAGATCGAACCGAGCAGATCCTCGATGTCGACACCCTCCCCGGCGAAGTCGTCACCGAAGCCGGTGGCGTACCGGACGCGGCGGCCATCGGCGCCCGCGGTCCTGCGAGCGCGGAAGCCGCCGCCCGCGCCGGCCGCGACTCGTTCGTCGAAGTCCTCGGGGATCTTGCGGAAGTCCTCGCCGAAGCGGTCGTAGCGCGCCCGGGTCTTGGGATCCGACAGGACGCTGTATGCCTCGTTGAGATCCTTGAAGCGTTCTTCCGCCCCCGGATCCTTGTTGACGTCGGGGTGGTGCTTGCGGGCGAGCTTGCGATACGCCTGCTGGATCTCGTCCTGGCTCGCCGTCCGGGACACGCCCAGCACTTCGTAGAAGTCCTGTGCCATGACCGCTCACTCCCGTTTCGCGACGATCACGGACGCGGGCCTGAGCTGCCGTTCGCCGTCCCCGTAGCCCGGGCGAAGCACTTCGACGACCGTGCCCGGCACGGCGTCGGGGGCCTGGACGACGCCGACCACTTCGTGCCGGGCCGGGTCGAAGGCGACGCCCGTCTCCGCCCGCCGCGGGTAGCCGAGCAGTTCGAGGACGTTCACCGCCTGATCGCGTACGGCGCGGACGCCCTCCACGACCGCGCCCGGTTCGGCGTCGGCGTGGGTCAGGGCGAGTTCGAGGTTGTCCAGGACGGGTAGAAAGGCGGTCGCTGTACGGGACCGCTCGGCCGCCCGTTCCCGCTCCAGTTCCCTGGCGTGGCGTTTGCGGAGGTTGGCGAGGTCGGCGAGTGCGCGACGCCGGTGGTCCTCCAGTTCCTGTATCGGGTCCTCGGGGGGCGCGGGTGCGGGGTCGGTGGCGTCGGGGCCGGGTTCGTCGTTCGCCGCTTCCGGGGAGTCGGATTGCGGCAACTCCCCGCGAGGAGAGCGCACGGCGCCGTCCGGGACCGGTTCGACCGGATCCGACGCGGCCCGGTCCGGTTCCTGGGAGTGGCTGCGCATGGCGCACCTCACTCCTTGTCGAACTCGGCGTCGACGACATCGTCGCCGCCACCGTCGCTCGTGGGACCGCTCGGGGCGGCATCCGGGTCGGACCCGCCGCCGGCCGCCCCGGCTGCCTGATGGGCCGCCAGCCCGGCGAGCGCCTGCTGGAGTTCGGAGGTCAGGGGCCGCACCCGCTCCACGCCCGCCTCTTCCTTGACCGCCGCCCGCGCGTCGGACACGAGCATCTCGGCGCGTGCCTTCTCGTGCGCGGGCGCCGCGTCGCCCAGTTCGGCGAGGCGCTTTTCGACCTGGTAAGCCACGGCGTCGAGTTCGTTGCGGGCGTCCACGGCCTCGCGGAGTGCCTGGTCCTGGCCCTGGTTGCGCTCGGCCTCCTGGACCATACGTTCGACCTCGCCGCGGTCCAGGTTGGAACTCTCGGTGATGGTGATGCCCTGTTCCTTGCCGGTGTCCCGGTCGCGGGCCGTGACGTTGAGAATGCCGTTGGCGTCGATGTCGAAGGTGACCTCGACCTGCGGTTCGCCCCGCGGCGCCGGCCGGATGTCGGTGAGCTGGAACCGGCCGAGCACCCGGTTGTCGGCGGCCCGCTCGCGCTCGCCCTGAAGGACGACCACATCGACGGCCGGCTGGTTGTCCTCGGCGGTGGAGAACGTCTCGGTACGGCGCACCGGGATCGTGGTGTTCCGCTCGACGATCTTCGTCATCACTCCGCCGCGCGTCTCCACGCCCAGCGACAACGGTGTGACGTCGAGCAGCAGGACGTCCTTGACGTCGCCCTTGAGCACCCCGGCCTGGATCGCGGCGCCCAGGGCCACGACCTCGTCGGGGTTGACGCTCATGTTGGGTTCCTTGCCCCCGGTCAGCCGACGGACCAGGGCCTGGACCGCCGGGATACGCGTGGAGCCGCCCACGAGGATGACCTCGTCGATGTCGCTGTCACCGACCTTGGCGTCGGCCATCGCCTGCTGGACCGGGCCCAGGCAGCGCTCCACCAGGTCGCCGGTGATCTGCTCGAACGTGGACCGCATGACCGAGTCGGTGAGGTGCTTGGGGCCCGAAGCGTCCGCGGTGACGAACGGCAGGCTGACCTGCGTCTGCGTCACCGAACTGAGCTCCGTCTTGGCCTTCTCCGCCGCCTCGAACAGCCGTTGCAGCGCCTGCGGATCCTTGCGCAGGTCGATGCCGTTCGCCTTCTGGAAGTCGTCCGCGAGGTAATCCACCAGACGCCGGTCGAAGTCGTCGCCGCCCAGGTGGCTGTCGCCGGCGGTGGAGCGCACCTCCACCACGCCGTCGCCGACGTCGAGGATGCTTACGTCGAAGGTGCCGCCGCCCAGGTCGAAGACGAGGACGGTCTCGTGCTGCTTCTTGTCCATGCCGTAGGCGAGGGCGGCGGCCGTCGGCTCGTTGATGATCCGCAGCACCTCCAGCCCCGCGATTCGCCCGGCGTCCTTGGTCGCGGTGCGCTGAGCGTCGTTGAAGTAGGCGGGCACCGTGATGACCGCCTCCGTGACCCGTTCCCCCAGTTGCTTGGAGGCGTCGTCGGCGAGTTTGCGCAGCACCTGAGCGCTGATCTCCTCAGGCGCGTACAACTTGTCGCGCACCTTGAAGCGCGCCGCCCCGCCGTCGCCCTCGACGACGTCGTACGCCACCGCCTTGGCCTCGTCGGAGATCTCGTCGAAGTGCCTGCCGATGAACCGCTTGGCCGAGTAGATGGTGCCCTTGGGGTTGAGGATCGCCTGCCGTCGGGCCAGTTGGCCCACCAGCCGCTCGCCGGTGTCGGTGAAGGCCACCACGGACGGCGTCGTGCGGTTGCCCTCGCTGTTGGGTACGACGGACGGCTCGCCGCCCTCCCATACGGCGATCACCGAGTTGGTGGTGCCCAGGTCGATGCCCACTGCCTTGGCCATGAGGAACTTCTCCCTTCCGGCGCGGCGATCCGCGCCGGCTCTCCGGGTCGGGTTCGTCCGGGTACGGATGAAACCTCCGCCGGGCGGTCCGCATCGCGCTGCGGCCACGCCGGCGACCGCTCCGCAGGGCGTGTGCCGACACGCCCGACGGCCGGCCGTCCTGCGGGTGCGCCCGGTGGATTGCGAACGCTTCCCAGGGTCGCGAGCCGAGTGGCGCCACGCCTGCCCCTGGCGAGCCGGAAATGCACAGGCCCGGTCGTCCCACGAGGATGAGAGGGGGCATCCGAACGTCTCGGACACCCGGGTCGGGGAGCGGGTGTCCGGAACACCCCCAGCCCTCTCGAAGCTCGGGAAGAACGGAGTGATCCCATGGGTGGCAGCCGAGTGCACACCCTGTATCGCCGCCACTCCGACCGAGAGGGCGGCCTTCCCCGGGGCGGCGGTGGGCCACACGCCACGGCCACCCGGCGAGGGCGCCGCCCACCTGCCCCCACCTCGACCAACCGTGCCCTCCACGAGCTGACCGCGCTCTCCCGCGCCCAGTTCGACGCCCGGGATGGAGGCGAGATCCTGCGCCTGGCCATGGACCACACGGCCGCCGCAGGGCCATACAGCGCCGAAGCCGGATACCTGAGAGTGAACGGCGACCTGGTCCCCAGTCCGAGGACCGCGCAGATCCATACCTCGGCCGTCGATCGAACAGTGCGGGAGCTGGCCGGGCGAGACGGCCCTGTGACCGTACCCGGGAGGTCCTGGAGCCGGGCCCTGGGGCTTCGCGGGCCCGAGGGTCTCCACGGCTACCTCGTGGTGACGTCCCACTGCCGGCCCAGCGAGGCCGAGCGATCCCTGCTGGCCACGCTCGTCCGGCACACCGCCGCCGCCCTGTCGGTCGCCTACGCCCACCGCCGCCGACGCGAGGACGCGGTGGAACTGCACCGGCTCGAGGAGGAACGCACAGCCCTCCAGCAGCAGCTGGTCTCTGTCGTCGCCGAGCTGGGGTACCAGCGGGCCATCCACGCGCTCATGACCGACGTGGCCGCCTCGGGCGGCGGCGAGGAGGCCGTCACCCGCGCACTGCACGGACTCACCGGACTCCCCGCGCTGGTCGAGGACCGCTTCGGTCGGCTGAGGGCGTGGACCGGCCCCGACCGCCCCGACCCCTATCCGGAACCGGACCGCGTGCGCCGGGACGAGATGCTGCACGCCGTCGCCCGGGAGATCGGACCCGTGCGGATAGAGGACCGGCTGATCACTCTGGTCCGCCCGCACGGCGAGATCCTGGCCGTACTGGCTCTGGTCGATACAGAGAGCGAGGCCGACGAACACACCGTGCTCGCGCTGGAAAACGCCGCCACGTCACTGGCCTGGGAGCTGGCGCACCTGCGCAACCTGGCCGAAGTGGAGCTGAGGCTGCGCCGGGAGCTGGTCGACGACCTCCTGGCAGGGACAGACGAGGAGAGCGCCTACGCCCGGTCCGAGGCCGTGGGACACGACCTACACCGCAGCCACTACGTCGTCGTGGCGCAGTGGTCGGACCAAGCTGCGGACGATTCCTTCGCGCAGACCGTGGAGCGGGCGGCCTCCGCCGTGGGCATGCGATCGCTGCTGACCCGGCGCTCCGACCACGTGGTTCTGATCGCCGACGACAGGCCCCACGCCCGTGCGCTGTACACGGCTCTCGCCCGGGAGATCGGGTCACTGTCCGGGGCGATCGGTGTAAGCGGCCCGTGCGACTGTCCGGACGACATCCCCCACCGCTACCAGGAGGCGCGGCGCGCCCTGGAGGTGCGCCGCGCCTCCCGCGAACGCTACGGCACGACGTTCTTCGACCAACTGGGCCTGTACCGGATCCTGGGACCCGGCAACGATCGCCGGGAGCTGGAGATGTTCGTGCGCGAGTGGCTCGGGCAGCTCATCGACTACGACTCCCGGCACCACACGGCCATGGTGGAAACCCTGTCGTGGTACTTCGACTGCGGCGGCAACTACGACGAGACCGCCGAGTCCCTGATGATCCACCGCAGTACGCTCCGTTACCGCCTTCAGCGCATCCGTGACATCAGCGGCAACGACCTCGCGAACGTCGAGGACCGGCTCAACCTCCAGGTGGCCACCCGAGTGTGGAAGATCGTGTTGAACGGACGCGGCTGACACCCCGCCGAAACCGCGGTGGCGGCGGGGAGGAGTCCGCCCTGCACGACAGCGCCACCGCCCGCGCCCTCGCGGCGCTCCTCACCCGGGCCGACGCGCACCGCGAATACGCGGCCGGCTCCCGGCACCGATACGACAATTGCCGAGCCGCCGCCGGGGCTCCGGCCCGACCACGGAGGTGATCATGGGATTTCGTGTGTACGGACCCCCGGAACTACCAGGGCACCACCTCCCCATTCAGGTCCAGGAACTGGAGCCCGGGCGCGCCCGCTTGCGCCTCCAGGACGTCGACCACCGCCGGGATGCTCTCCTCGGGGGCCAACGGTGCGTCGAAGCCGCCCAGCCTGGTGCGGTTGTGGCCCGGGTCGATGAGGAGCTTCGTGTGGTCGTCGTCGGCGTGACGGGTCGTGTAGCTGCGCATCAGTTGGTTGAGCGCGGCTTTGCTGGCTTTGTACAGCTCGTAACCGCCCTCGGTGTTGCGCGAGATGCTGCCCTGGTCGGACGACATGACCGCGACCGTCCCGCCCGGCGCGACCAGTTCGCGCAGTGCTTCGAGGGCGCGCAGCGGGCTGAACGCGTTCGTGATCATCACCTCGGTGAACATCTCCGTCGGGACCTGGTCGATCGGCAGATCGCCCCGGTCGATCGCGGCGTTGACGAAGAGCAGATCGAGTCGCGTACCCGCCAGGTGCTTGCGCAGCGACGCCAGGTCCTCGGCGCTGGTCATCTCCAACGACTCGACCGTCAGCCGGCCTCTCGATCGCCGGGCCATCGCGCGCAGTTCGTCGCCGTCCGCGCGCACGGTCGCGGTGACCTGCCAGTCGCGGCGAATCAGTTCGTCGGCGAGGACGAGGCCCAGGCCGCGGGAGGCGCCGATGACGAGAGCGTGGCGCGGGGGCGTGGTGGTGCCGGACACATTGGCTCCTTCATGGGGTCGATGGCTTCAATCTAGACGCGACGTCGTGTCTAGACAAGACGTTGCGTCAAGACTGGATCGCGGCGGCGCCGCCCGGTACGGTGTCCCCATGTCCGCCGCCAGCTCTCCGCCCCCCAGGGCGCACTCCGGGAATCGGCGCGACGAGGCCGCGCGTCTGGCCGTGCTCCACGCCGCAGACGACCTGCTCGTCGAGCACGGCTTCGGTGCGCTGACCATCGAATCCATCGCCCGCCGGGCCGGTGTCGCCAAGCAGACGATCTACCGCTGGTGGCCGTCGAAGGTCGAGATCCTGCTCGACGTACTCGTCGAGGACAGCGAAAAGCGCTTCCCGGTGCCGACGCAGGAGCAGCCGACGGCCGACGACATCCGGCGTTATCTGCGGGCCTTCGCGCGCTTCGTCACCCGCGATCCGGCGGGCCGGGTCCTGCTCGCGCTCCTGGCCGAGGCCCAGCACCACTGCGCCACGGCCGCCTCGCTGCACGAGCGTTATCTCGACCCCCGCCGCGCCGCCGAGCGCGACCTGCTCACCCGTGCCACCGCCGCCGGCGAGATCGCTCCCGCCCTGGCCGCCGACGCCACGATGGACGCCCTCGTCGGTCCGATCGTCTACCGCGCGATGACCGGCTCCACCATCCCGCGCGCCCTGGTCGACACCCTCGTCACGGACCTGCTCAAGCCCCGACGTCCCGCGGCCTGAGCAGCGGGTGCCGGCGCCACCGGGGCCGGGTGCGGCCGGCCTCGAACCGATCGGTGTCGAAACGGTCGGTGGCGGCGCTGTCCATGTGCATCACCTCGGGGATCGGCTACACGACGGCCTGTTCGGTGCTCGGGTCGGGCGCGGCGGCCAGGTGGTGCCGGCGCTTGGGCAGGCCGTCCAGGCGCTCGCGTGAGCGCCACCGTCGCCCTCGCCGTCGGCCATGGTGACGACCCGGCGTT
Source organism: Embleya sp. NPDC059237 (assembly GCF_042754105.1). Classification (NCBI taxonomy): domain Bacteria; kingdom Bacillati; phylum Actinomycetota; class Actinomycetes; order Kitasatosporales; family Streptomycetaceae; genus Embleya; species Embleya sp. NPDC059237. Next base: position 377,103 of record NZ_JBHZAE010000009.1, read on the forward strand.
CGGGATTCATGGCCGGCGGGTGGGAGAATGCGGGCATGGAACTGCGCGGGGATCGGGTCGTGTTGCGGGCGGTTGTCGAGGCGGATCGGGCGATCCTCGATCGCATCGTCGCCGAGCCCGAGGTGGCGGCGTGGTGGTCGCCGCCGCAGGACTACGACGACATGTGGGCCGTCGTGTTCGAGGGCGAGGTCATCGGGGCCGTGCAGTTCGACGAGGAGACCGATCCCGAGTTCCGGCACGCGGGCATCGACCTGTTTCTGACGGCGCGCCGGCACGGGGAAGGGCTCGGCTCCGACACGGTCCGCACCCTCGCTCGGTGGCTGCTGGACGAACGCGGCCACCACCGGCTGACCATCGACCCGGCGGCGGCCAACGCCGCCGCTATCGGCTGCTACACCAAGGTCGGCTTCAAGCCCGTCGGGGTCATGCGGCGCTACTGGCGCGACCACCGCACGGGCGACTGGGAGGACGGCCTGCTGATGGACCTGCTCGCGGACGAACCGACCTGAGCCGCCGGCGGCCGTCCGGGCGGATGGTTGACTGCGTCGTATGGACCCCACGCGCACCTTCCGAGCCGCGCCGCCGTTCGACCCCGAACTGGGGGGCGGGGGGTCGGCGCAGCCGCTGACGCCGGAGAACCTCGCGGAGCGGCAGGCCCGGGACGCGGCCGTGCGGCCCAGACCGACGCCCGAGCGGTTGCGGGACGGCGGACGCTTCGAGGTGGACGAACTGCGCGTGCCGGGCCCGCCGGACGGGCCCGACGTCACGCTCGTGAGCGCCCGCCCCGCCGGGGTTGCCCGACCGCTGCCGCTCCTGTACTACATGCACGGCGGCGGCATGGTCTCCGGCAACGCGTGGTCCGTACTCCCGCGCCTCCTGCGCGCGTGGGCCCACCGGCTCGAACTGGCCGTCGTCTCCGTCGAATACCGCCTGGCGCCCGGAACACGTCACCCGGGACCGGTGGAGGACTGCTACGCCGGACTCGTCCACGTCGCCGAACAGGCGGCCGACCTCCGCATCGACCCGGACCGCGTCGTCGTCGGCGGCAAGAGCGCCGGCGGCGGACTCGCGGCGGCCCTCGCCCTGCTCACCCGCGACCGGGGCGGCCCCACCCCGCTCGGCCAACTCCTGCTGTCCCCGATGCTCGACCACCGCAACGACAGCGTCTCGGCCCGGCAGATGGCCGGTCTCGATCCCTGGGACCGCACCTCCAACGCAACCGCCTGGCAGGCCCTCCTCGGCGAGCGCACCCACGACCACGAGGTCTCCCCCTACGCCGCCCCCGCCCGCGCCGTCGACCTGTCCCGCCTGCCCCCGGCCTACCTCGACGTCGGCTCCGCCGAAACCCTCCGCGACGAGGCCGTCACCTACGCCGACGCCATCTGGCGAGCCGGCGGCCGAGCCGAACTCCACGTCTGGCCCGGCGCCTTCCACGGCTTCGACACCCACGCCCCCCAGGCGGCGATAAGCCGAGCCGCGCACGAGACCCGCACCCACTGGCTCCACCGCACCCTTACGTGACGCGCCGCCGAAGCCGCGAACTCGGTGACCACGGGCCGGGGTGCGCCGTCGTCGCCCGACTCCGCCGGGCACCCGGCATGTGGGCACTCCGTGGCGCCGCTACGTCCTTCCCCGCTGCCGGGGTGTGTCGCGGAGGATTTCGCCGAGGCGTGGGTGGGCGAGGTAGTTCCTGGCGAGGTGGAAGTCGAAGGCGCCGATGACGGTGTGTTCGTCGCTGTCGACGCCGGTGAAGGTGCGGCTGATGCCGCCCTTGGGGATGGCGACGATGTCGCCGGGGTCGGCGCCCGATCCCCACCACCACCGCACGCCCCACGCCCACCCGTGCCCCCTCGTCCGCAGGCAATCCAGCCTGCCAGGCAGCGACCGGCCCCACCCGCCGAACACAAGGGTTCCCGCGCCGCGGCCGGCGGGCGTGTGGTTCGCCCGGTCGAAATGGCACCGGATGGCGAGTAGCCGATATACCGTAATGATCCTATATGTGATACATGCACTACAGTGGCCCCGGGCGCGTCCTCGGGTGTGGCACCCGGCCAAGTAGCCTGTGTGGTAACGGCTTTGGGGACGCTTGGCGAAGCGGGTGAGGTAACCCCCCTGGTAGGGTCCGCCGAGGCTGCCACGACGTGATGCGACGGAGAAGGTCATGAAGCTGCTCCCGCTGTTCATTCGACGGCCGATCGAGGCGGTGTACGAGCGCCGGCTGGCCTCGACCCTGGTCGGGCTGCCGCGTCCGCAGAATGTCGGGATCATGCTCGACGGCAACCGGCGCTGGGCGCGCAAGGCGGGACACTCCGACGTGCGGGAGGGCTACCGCGCCGGCGGCGCGAAGGTGACCGAGTTCCTGGGCTGGTGCAGTGCCGCCGGGATCGAGCACGTGACCCTGTTCATGCTCTCCGACGACAACCTCGGCCGGCCCGCCGAGGAGCTGGGCCCGCTGATCGAGATCATCGAGGAGACCGTCCGGGACATCACCGCCGAGGGTCGCTCCTGGGAGGTCCAGGTGATCGGCTCGCTGGACATGCTGCCCGGTGCCGGTGCCCGGGTGCTCAAGGAGGCCACCGCCGCGACGGCCGGGCGCGGCGGGCTCAGGGTGGACGTCGCGGTCGGGTACGGCGGCCGGCGGGAGATCGTCGACGCGGTCAAGAGCGCGTTCGAGCAGCACATGGCGGCCGGCGGCGACCCGGCCGAGCTGGTCGAGCGGTTCGAGATCGAGGACATCTCGCGGCACCTGTACTCGCCGACCGCCGCCCACACCGACTTCATCATCCGCACATCCGGCGAGCAGCGGTTGTCCGGCTTCCTGCTCTGGCAGTCCGCCTACGCCGAGATGCACTGGGTGGACTGCTACTGGCCGGCCTTCCGGCACGTGGACTTCCTGCGCGCCCTGCGCTCGTACGCCACCCGCGAACGCCGCTTCGGCAAATAGCGGCCGAGCCGATCAGTCGTCGTCCTGATCCCGGCCGCCGAAGCACCAACTGTGCGCCTCGATGCTCGCGTACAGGTCGGCCCGCGCATACGGGCTCCGCCCGAGCAGCGCCTGCGCCGTCGCGTGGTCCGGGAGTTCGGCCAGGATCGCGGTGCCCAGCCACCGCGCACCGTCCTCGGACAGCAGCGGCCCGCACACGATCAGTGATCCGGCGTGCTCGCCGTCGAGCAGATGGCGGCGCTGTTCGGCGTGCAGCGCGTCCCGGGCCGCGGTGCTGCCGGGCCGAGCATGGGCGAGGAGCAAAAAGCGCGGCCCGGCCGGCGAACCGCCCGTGAAGTCCCACATCTTCCGGCCCAGCGTGTTGCCCCACCGGCGGATCAGCACCTCCGGCTCGTACACGCCCGCCCGGTGGTTCGGCTCGTCGTAGGCGAACTCCCGGACCGCGTCGGCATCCGGCAGATCGACGATGTGCACACTGCCGGTCACCGTCTGCCCGTCGGCGGCGAACGTCGGCCCCCGGGCGATCATGCCCTCGGCGTAGCGGTCCATGAACGCCCAGTGTGCTTCCAGGAGTTCGTCGCGCAGTGCGCGAGTCCCCGGCCGGTCGCGACAGTAGAACAGGTACTCCATGTCGGATCCCCCCGTGCGGTGTCGCCATGCATGCTACGCGCGACGGGCCGGCGGGGGAGCAACCCCCGCCGGCCCGTCGGTCGTTCGTGGCAACCGCCCGTCCCGCCTACCCGTGCGGGAACGTCGTCTTCGCCGGACGCACCAGGTCGTCCGCGTAGTTGGCGATCAGGTCCAGGTTGCGGTCGGCCAGGTGGTCGAACACCTGCGGCACGCTCGAACCCGGGGTCAGCGACGCCAACGCGCGCTCCGGGTCGAGCCGGGCCGAGACCCAACCCTCGTGTGAGGACCCGCGCGCGATCACCTCGGCGCCCGGCGTGACGATCATCGAGTTGCCGAAGTACAACACGCCCGCCGGGTCGCTGCCGGTGGCGTTGGCGCCGACGACGTAGACGTGGTTGTCGTACGCCCGCGCGCGGTTGGTGAGTTCCCACAGGTCGGCGGAGCGCAGCAGCGCCGACGGACGGCAGATCACCTCGGCGCCCTGCACGGCCTGGATCCGGCTCAGCTCCGGGTAGTCGCCGTCGAAGCAGATGATCATGCCGATCCGACCGAGGTCGGTCTCCACCACGCTGACGTGCTCACCGGGCGTGACCCACCCACCGCGCGAGCGCAGTTCGGGACCGAAGGGGTGGGTCTTGCGGTACACGCCGAGCACCTGCCCGTCCGGACCGGCCAGCACCGACGAGTTGTACACCTCGCCGCGCTCGGCGCCGCGCTCGTACGTACCCCACACCAGGTGCACGCCCAACTCCCGGGCCCGCTCCTGGAACGGCTCGGTGAGCCTGCCCGGGACGGCGTCGACCAGGTCCCACAACTCCTCGGCGGGCAGCGCCGGGGTGAAGCCGGTGGTCACACTCTCGGGCAGTACCACCAACTCCGCGCCGGTCGACTCGACGCAGCGGGTCACCCACTGCAACGCGTGGGCGATGTTCGCCTCGACCACCGCCGCGGTGAGCGGCCCCGGGCGAGGCACGACCTGAACGGCCGCGGCCGTGAACGCACGCATGTTGTCGCTCCCTTCCCGAAACGAACCGGATCAGCGCCGACGCGCGATCACGCCGCCGACGATCGCGCCGAGCAGCGCCACCGCCGCACCGAACAGCGCGCCCTTGGCGAAGTCGTCGCCGGAGAAGGTGGACGCCGGGGCCGCGTACGTACCCGCCGGAGCCGCGACCGCGCCGCCATCCGCCGTCGCCACCACGGGAGTTCCGTTGACCGCGGCCGGCACACCGCCCTTCGGCGCGGCCGTCGGCGGCGTCTGCCCGGTCAGGATCTTGTCCACCGACTTGAAGAACTCGCCGGCCGTCTTCTTGGCGACCCCGGTCAGCATGCGCTGCCCGACACCGCCGATCACGCCGCCGACCACGGCCTCCGCGTCGTACTCCAACCGCGTCCGGCCGCCGTCGATGTCCTCCAGCGTCACCTTCACCTCGGCGCTGACCGTGCCCGGACCGCCCGAGCCGGACGCCTTGAGCATGAACGAGCCCGGCGGTACCTGGTCGGTGAGCTGCACGTTGCCCAGGTAGGTGCCCTTGATCGAGGCGACGCCCATCGTCACCGTCATCCGGTACGCGTCGGGGCCGGTCTCCTCCAGCTTCTCGCAGCCGGGGATCGTGCGGGTGAGCACGGCCGGGTCGTTCAGCGCCGCCCAGACCTTGTCGGCAGGGGCGTTCAGGATGGCGTTTCCTTGGACCTTCATGCTGGGTCGTGCTCCTTAACGGTGGGTGCCGGCGGCATGGTCGGCGCCCCGGCGCAGCGCCGGGATCTCGCCGGCGGCGAACCGCTTGCGCAGGTGGAAGAGTTCGGACGGCTGGATCGGCATCCGCGTGATCGGGAAGCCCTCGGCGTCCTCGATCGCGGACGCGAACACCGCCGCCGCGGGGATGACGCCCGCCTCGCCCGCGCCCTTGATGCCGAGCGGGTTGAGCGGGGAAGGAGTCTCCAGGTGGTCGATCTCGATCTTGGGGACCTCGCTGGCGTACGGCATCAGGAAGTCCATGAACGACGCGTTCACCAACTGCCCGTGCTCGTCGTACTCCATACGCTCGTACAGCGCGCCGCCGACGCCCTGGGCGACGCCGCCGTGCACCTGGCCCTCGACGATCATCGGGTTGATCAGGTGCCCGCAGTCGTGCACGACGCAGTAGCGCAGGATGCGGATCTCGGCGGTGTCGGGATCGGTCTCCACGATCACCGCGTGCATCCCGTTGGCGAACGTCGCGGTCGGCGGCGAGTAGTAGTCGCGCCCCTCCAGACCCGGTTCGTCGTCCTCGGCGACCGGCGGCTTGGAGAAGTCGGCCTTGCCGGTCAGCTGGGTGGCCGCCTTGGACGCCTCGTCGAACGCATAACGCAGCGGGTTGGACAACACCGCCACGGTGCCCAGCGCGACCGACGCGCCGGGGCTGCCCTTGACCCGCACGTGGCCGTCCACGATCTCCAGGTCGCGCGGGTCGGCCTCCAGCGCCTCGCCGGCGATCCGCAGCGCCTTGGCCTTGACGTTGCGCGCGGCCAGCGCGATGGCGTTGCCGCTCATCACCGCCGCGCGCGAGGCGAACGTACCCACCGCGTACGGGAATCGGCGGGTGTCGCCGGTGGTGACGGTGACGTCCTCGATCGGCACGCCCAGCTCGTCGGCGACGATCTGCGCGAACACCGTCTGGTGGCCCTGCCCCTGGCTGGTCAGGCCGGTGGCGACGACGACCTTGCCGGTGGTCTCGACCTGGACGTGGCCGCCCTCGTACGGGCCGACGCCGGTGCCCTCGACGTAGCACGCCACGCCGATGCCCACCCGGCGGCCCTCGGCGCGCGCCTGCGCCCGGTACGCCTCGAACTCGTCCCAGCCGACCAGCTTCTTCAGCGCCTCCAGCGAGCCGGGGAAGTCGCCCGAGTCGTAGATCAGCGGCCGGCCGTCCTGGAACAACAGCCCGTGGTCGTACGGCATTTCGTCGGGCTGGATGAAGTTGACCGCGCGCACCTCGGTGCGGTCCTTGCCCAGGTGGTCGGCGATCGCGTCCATCGCCCGCTCCATCGCGAACACGCCCTGCGGGCGGCCCGCGCCGCGATACGGGGTGACTATCACCGTGTTGGTGTACAGGCTGCGGAAGTCGACCCGGTACGCGCCGGGCTTGTACGGGCCGAGCAGCTGCGTCGAGGTGATGATCGGGACGATGATCCCGTACGGGGTGTACGCGCCGTTGTCGTGCAGGATCTCCACGTCCAGGCCGAGCAGTCGGCCGTCGTCATCGAACCCGACCCGTACGGTCTGGAGTTGGCCGCGCTCGTGGGCGGCGGAGATGAAGTGTTCGCGGCGGTCCTCGGTCCACTTGACCTCGTGGTCGAGCAGCCGGGCCGCCCACGGGATCAGGATCTCCTCGGGCCACGGGTGCACGATCTTGACGCCGAAGCCGCCGCCCACGTCGGGGGTGACGCACTCGACCCGGTCCAGCGGAAGGTCCAACTTGGCCGCCACGGCGGCGCGGACACCCGTGGAGGTCTGGGTCGAGGTGTACACGCGCAGGCTCTCGTCGGCCGCGTCCCAGCGGGCGTAGACGCCGCGGCCCTCCATCGGCATACACGCGCTGCGCTCGATGTCCAGCTTCAGTTCGAGCCGGTTGGGCGCGGCGGCGATCGCGGCCGGCGCGTCGCCGACCTCCTGGACCAGGTGCGCGGCGCAGTTGCCCGGCACGTCGTCGTGCACGAGGCGGTCCGCGCGGAACGCGTTCTCGATGCCGACCACCGGCGGCAGCGCCTCGTACTCGACGGTGATCCGCTCGCACGCGTCCTCGGCGAGGTAGCGGTCGGTGGCCACCACCATCACCACGGCCTCGCCGACGTGGTTGACGAACTCCTTGGCCAGCGGGTACGCGGTGCGTCCGTGGGTGAGCGCGGGGTGCGGGATGAGCAGCGGCAGCGGTTCGGCGACCCGGCCGGCCAGGTCCTCGTAGGTGTAGATCGCGATCAGGCCGTCGACGTCGAGCGCGCCGGTGACGTCGATTCCGGTGATCCGGGCCCGCGCGTGCGGGCTGCGCACGAACGCGGCCTCGTAGGCGCCCTCGCCCAGGTCGTCGAGGTAGCGGCCGTTGCCGACCAACAGGCGCAGGTCCTCGGTGCGTTGCACCGGTGCGCCGAACATCTTGGTGGTCATCGGGCGTCCCCCTCGGCGTGCGCGCAGCCCTTGCGTTCTTCCGTGATCTCGGCAGCGCGCAGCACGGACTTGACGATGTTCTGGTAGCCGGTACAGCGGCACAGGTTGCCGGAGACCGCCTCGCGGGCCTCCTCCTCGGTGGGCGTCGGGTTCTCCTCCAGGAAGGCGGAGACGACGGTGAGGAACCCGGGGGTGCAGAAGCCGCACTGGAGGCCGTGGCACTCGCGGAACGCCTGCTGTACGGGGTGCATGGTGCCGTCGGGCTCGGCGAGGCCCTCGACGGTGGTGATCTCGTGGCCCTGGGCGCTCACCGCGAACATCAGGCAGGCGCGCATCGGCTTGCCGTCGATGCGCACGGTACACGCGCCGCAGACGCCGTGTTCGCAGCCGACGTGGGTGCCGGTAAGGCCCAGGTCGTGGCGCAGGCAGTCGGAGAGCAGCCGGCGCGGGGTGACGGTGGTGGTGTGCAGTACGCCGTTCACGCTCAGCCGGATGTCGAGCCGCTGCTCGGTGGGGATCTGCGTCTCGGTCATCGGGCGCTCCGCTCGGTGCTGGTGGTGCCTGTGGTGCCGTTGGGGTCGACCAGGGCCGCGCGCTCGGTGGCGGTGCGCAGTGCCCGGACGGTGAGTACGCCCGCCAGTTGGGCGCGGTATTCGGCGGTGGCGTGGATGTCGCCCTCGGGCTCCAGGCTCCCGGCGGCCAGCGTCGCCGCGTCCTGCCACACGGCGGTGTCGGCGGTGCGGCCGATCAGCGCGTCGGTGAGGTCGAGCACGAGCGGGACGGGGGAGAGCGAGAGGTAGGCGGCGCGGGCCGAGACGATGCGCAGGTCGTCGTCGACGGTGACCGCCGCCGCGACCCCGCACATCGCGTAGTCGCCGTGCCGGCGGGCGATCTCGACGAACTCGGTGCCGGTGCGGCCCGGCAGGCGGGGGAAGTAGGCGGCGACGGCGAGTTCGCCCTCCTCGATGGCGGCCTCCAGCGGGCCGACGAAGAAGTCCTCGGCGGCGACCGTGCGGGTCGAGCCCTTGCGGGCGAGCGTCATCGAGCCGCCGAGCAGGGCGAGTACGGCGGTCATCTCGCCGGAGGGGTCGGCGTGCGCAAGGCTGCCCACGGTGGTGCCGCGGTTGCGGATCACCGGGTGGGCGACCAGGCGCAGGCCCTGGCGCAGCAGCGGGACCGCCGCGTGTGCGGCCTCGTCCGCCTCGACCTCGGCGTGCCGGGCGAGCGCGCCCACCGCGACGCCGCCGGGGTCGGTGCGGACGTAGGCCAACTCGCTGAGCCCGTTGATGTCCACCAGGTGGGCCGGGGCGGCGAGTCTCATGTTGAGCATCGGGATCAGGCTTTGGCCGCCGGCGAGGACCTTTCCGTCGTGGCCGACCTCGGCGAGGGCGTCGAGGGCCTCGGCCAGGTCGGTCGGTGCGTGATATCGGAATGCCGGCGGCTTCACGTGTCGTCCCCTCCAGGTGGTGCGTGCGGTGGTGCGGGTGGGTGGGTCAGCTCTGCGGCGGCGGGGGCGCGGCACTGCTGCCGGCCAACGGCTTGCCGCCGGGCGGGTGTTCCTCCACGGTGCCCAGGGACAGCGCGGTACCGCCCTCGAGTTCGACGTCGGCGGGGGCCTTGGGGTCGCGCATGTGCGCGGGGGCCAGGGCGTGCAGGGCGTGGTAGACCACCAGGGTCACGATGGTGCCGAGCGCGATGCCCTCGATGACGAAGTCGTCGTTGAACTTGATCGCGACGCCGCCGATGCCGATGACCACGCCGGCCGCGACCGGGACGAGGTTGATCGGGTTGGCGAAGTCGACCTTGTTCTCGATCCAGATCTTGGCGCCGAGCAGGCCGATCATGCCGTAGAGCACGACGGTGATGCCGCCGAGCACCCCGCCCGGGGTGGCCGCGATCAGCGCGCCGAACTTCGGACACAGGCCGAACAGCACGGCGACGACTGCGGCCACGTAGTAGGCGGCCGTGGAGTAGACCCGGGTGGCGGCCATCACGCCGATGTTCTCGGCGTAGGTGGTGGTCGGCGAGCCGCCCACGGCGCTGGCCATCATGGTGCCGACACCGTCGGCGGTGATCGCCTTGCCCAGGCTGCCGTCCAGGTCGGCGCCGGTCATCTCGGAGACCGCCTTGACGTGGCCGGCGTTCTCCGCGATCAGCGCGATCACCGCGGGCAGCGCGACCAGGATCGCCGAGGTCTTGAAGTCCGGGGCGTGCGTGGAGGGCATGCCGAACCAGTCGGCCGAGGTGACGCCGGAGAAGTCGACCCGGTCGTGGGCGAACTCCTTGCCGTCGTGCTGTCCGGGCTGCACCGAGGTGATCTGGCCGAACCCCTTGTCGAACAGCCACGACAACACGTAGCCGAAGACGAGCCCGAGGAAGATCGCGATGCGCGACCAGAAGCCGCGCAGCAGCACGGTCATCGCGATCACCGCGGTCATCGTCAGTATCGCGATCCACTGGTCCTGGGGCCAGTAGGTCTTGGCCACCACGGGGGCCAGGTTGAAGCCGATCAGCAGCACCACGGCGCCGGTGACCACCGGCGGCAGGGCCTTGTTGACCACTTCGGCGCCGAGCAGGTGGATCAGCACGCCCGCGAGCGCGAGTACGGCGCCGGCGACCAGGATCGCGCCGGTGACCGTCGCGCTGGAGCCGCCGGAGGCGCGGATCGTGGTGACCGCGCCGACGAACGCGGCGCTGGTGCCGAGGTAGCTGGGGATCTTCCCCTGCACGACGAGCAGGAAGACCACGGTGGCCAGACCCGACATCATGATCGCCAGGTTCGGATCCAGGCCCATGATCACCGGGAAAACGAATGTCGCGCCGAACATCGCGACGATGTGCTGTGCTCCCAGACCGATGGTCCGACCCCACGAGAGCCGTTCGTCGGGGCGTACGACCTCACCCGGAGGTGGGGTGCTGCCGTCCCCGTAGAGCTTCCATCCCAAGCCGAGTGCCATGTTCAGCCGCCTTCCAGGCGTAGGGGGGTGCGAGGGCGATTCGTTGTCGCACGACCCGGCACGGTGAGCGCGATCCGGTGGAGTCCGCCGGTCTCGCCACGAGGTTGGGGGAAGGTTATGGACGGGTCCGTCACCGGGGCTTGGGTGATAGGTGACAGAGCTCGCCCGGTGGTGTTGTGGAATTCACCCAAGGTTTGTTGCCGTCGTGTGTCGGCGTATGGATGAACGACCAAGGCTTTCTCCGTACGTGCGCGCCGCGCTACAGCCCGCGCATGCGGCGCACCTGGAGCGCCAGCATGATGTTGAGCCGTAGATGCGAGTCGGTGGTGAACGCGCCGAGCAGTCGTTCCAGCTTGCCGATCCGATAGCGCAGCGTGTTGTAGTGGAAATGCAGGATCCGGGCCGTCTCGGCCACGTTCAGGTTGGTGTCCAGGAGCACCTCCAGGGTGGTGCGCAGATCGGTGGTCTCCTCGTCCTCGCGGCTCGCGAGTTCGCCGAGGGTCTCCCGCATGAAGCTGGTCAGTTCGGCGGAGTCGGGGACCAGGCTGAGCAGCCGGTAGACGCCCAGGCTGTCGAAGTCGGCGATGCCGCCCGGGCCGTGCATCTGGCGGCCGACCTTGGCCGCGCGGCGGGCCTGTTCGTACGCCTCGGGGAGCAGCGCCGGGTCGGTGACCACGCGGCTGACCCCGGTGGAGAACGACCGGCGTCCACCGCCGCCGTCGCCGGAGACCTGGGTGACCATCTGGCGGACCGTCTCGCCGGGCGCGGTGCGCTGGGAGGCACCCATCACGACCACCACCTCCTGGCTGTAGCCGACCACCGCCGCGCGCGAGTCGCGCTCGCGCACGACCATGCCCCAGGCGGTGGCGAACCGCTCGTGGGCGGGCCGTAGATCGTCGGAGTCGGGGTCGGGGCTCTCGCCCGGCTCCAGCTGGGCGACCACCACGATCAGCGGGCGGTCGATGGCCCAGCCGAGTGAGGCGCAGTGCCGCACGGTGTGCGCGGGATCGCCCGCCCGCCCGGCCAGCAGGTCGCGCATGAAGTCGCCCTGATACTTGCTCTCCACGGCGGCGACCGCGAGGTCCTTGGTGATCACGAGGGCGGCGGTGGCCGCGGCCCGTTCGAGCACCTGGATGTCGCTCTCGTCAAGGGTACGACCGGCGGAGATCAGGACCACCCGACCATGGTCGAGGGCGCCGGCCAGGATCGGTACGAGCGCCACGCCGGTACCGGGATCCTCCAGGGCGCCGGCGCCGTGCTTGAAGCGCTCGACGCGGAAGCGGCCGGAGGCGTCGAACAGCGCGCGGCGTGTGGTGGCGGTCTGCCGCGCCGTCTCGCCCTCGTTGTCGGATTCGGAGGACGCCAGGAGCCGGCCGTCGGGGGTGGTGACCATGACGGTGCCGCCGAGCAGGCGGCTGAGTTCGTCGGTGATCGCTTCGAGGGCGCCGCCCGCGAGGACGACGCTGACCAGTGCGCGATGCGCCTCCTCGGAGCGGGCCAGCACCGCGGCCTGCCGATTGAGGATGTCGGTGAGCACCTGGTTGAGGATGTCGTCGAAGGCGACGTCGTCGGGCAGCCGGATGATGGGCAGGCCGACCCGGTCGGCGGCGGCCAGCATGTCGGCGGGCAACTCGTCGAGGTAGCGGCCGAGCTTGATGCCGACCGCGGCCAGCCGGCGCGATTCGAGCGCGGTGACCAGGTCGCACAGGGACTGCGGGGTCTCGCGCAGCGGGTATCCGGTGGTCAGGAGGAGTTCGTGCGGCTTGGTCCACGGCAGGATGTCCGGGACCTCCATCACGTTGAGTCGCTGCACGACGCGGTCCAGGCCGCGCTCGCCGGCCATCAGTTCGGCGCCCGACAGGCTGGAGAGGCTGAGCACGTCGCGGACGGGGACGCCGCGAACGAGCGTGCCGGTACTCGCGGTTCGCACCCCGCCGGGGCCTCCGCCAGGGCTTGGCAGATTACGCGAATTAAGTGCGCCAAGGTTGGCAACTTGCTCCATTCGAGGACCATAGCCATTGGATTACGTTCACAACAGACATAGAGCCGGTCCGATTCAAATCGGTTCGGACAAGACGCCCCACCGGTGCACTCGAGCCTCCGGCGTCACGGGCACACCGTGTCCACGGGTGACTTCGTACCGTTTCCGACGTATACGGCAGCCGCTTCGGACCGCATCGCACTGCACCGCATCGCTTCGCATCGCTCGCACCGGGAGGCACGACCGTGGCAGACCCGGGAGAGGTGAGCCGTGTGCCGGTGGGTGCGGTGACGCCGGCGGGCGCTGCCGCGTCGGTGGGCCCGGTGTCCGTGCCCGGGTCGGCGTCGACGGTGTTGCGGGCGGTGTTGGCGGGGCCCGAGCGGGCCGCTCGGGTGCTCGGGGTGTTTCCGGCCGCGCTGTACCTGGCCGATGTCGACTCCGGGGAGGTCGTGACGGTGTGTACGCACGACGCCGTGCGGCTGCCGAATGCCGTCGTGCTCGCCGCGCGGACCGAGCGGTCGCCGTTTCCGGTGTCGGCCGGTTCCGCCGACGCGCGGATCGGCGGGGGCGCGGTCGGCCTCGGGCCGCTGCGGGTGGACGTGGTCCGGTGGTGGACGCCGCCGCGTCCGCCCGTGCCCGGTGACGTGCGTACCCGCGCCCACGGTGTGACGACCCTGTGCGCCGCGCTGGACACCGCCGCCACCGGGCTGCCCGCCGGCGCCCGGGCCGATCTGGCCGAGCTGAGCCGGTACGCGTACGCCGACCCCGAACGGGCCGCCGGCGCCGCGCTGCGCCTGATCGGGCTCGGGCCCGGGCTGACCCCCAGCGGCGACGACGCGCTCTGCGGCTTCCTGCTCGCGCTGCGCCACCTCGACCCCGGCGCGGCCGGCGCCCGGCACGCGCACACCCTCGGCGCCCGCGTCGCCGCACACGCCCCGGGCCGCACCACCGACCTGTCCGCCGCGCTGCTCGGCCACGCCGCCCGCGGCGACGGCTGTACACAACTGATCGACCTGATCGGCGCGATGGGCCGCGACACCGACGTACTCCCGTGCCTGCGCCGCCTGCTGACGGTGGGTCACACCTCCGGCGCGGACCTCGCCCTCGGCGTGCTCGCCGGCGCCGAGGCGATGCGCACGGGCGCCGCGCCGGCCGAACCCCCGCACCCGAAACTCCCGCACCCGAAACTTCCGTACCCGAAACTCCCGTACCCCGAAGGAAGGAGCGCCCGTGAGCAGCGCGCTTGAGCTGCGCCGCGGAACATACCGAGACTCGGTCAGCCTGATGCAGGTGAGCCGATCGGTATCCGCGGTGGACGGGGTGACCAAGGCGCTCGTCGCCATGGCGACCGAACTCAACGTCGGCCTCTTGGCGGGCATGGGCTTCGAAACCCCCGACGGCGCCGGACCCAACGACCTGATCGTGGCGATCCGGGCCGAGGACGAGGACGCGCTGAGCCGTGCCAAGGCGGTCCTGGAGACGTCCCTGGAGCTGTCCACCGGCGGTGGCGGCGGGATCGGCGCGGCCGCCGGCGTGCCGCCGCGCACGATCCGCACCGCCGCCGCCTCCGGCACCGACGCCACCCTGGCGCTGATCTCGGTCCCCGGACCGCACGCCTTCGCCGAGGCCGTCGACGCCCTGGAAGCGGGCCTGGACGTGCTGATCTTCAGCGACAACGTGCCGGTCGAGCAGGAGATCCGGCTCAAGGACATGGGCCGCGAGCGCGGCCTGCTCGTGATGGGCCCGGACTGCGGCACCGCGCTGGTCGGCGGCGTCGGCCTGGGCTTCGCCAACACCGTGCGCGGTGGCCCGATCGGCATCGTGGCCGCCTCCGGCACCGGCTCGCAGGAACTCATGTGCCTGCTGCACGCGGCCGGCAGCGGGGTCAGCCACTGCCTCGGCGTGGGCGGACGCGACCTGAGCGAGGCCGTCGGCGCCCGCTCCACGCTCCAGGCGCTGGCCATGCTGGACGCCGACCCGAACACCGAGCTGATCGTGGTCGTGTCCAAGCCGCCGGCCGACGCGGTGGCCGCCGAGGTCGAGCGTTATGCCGCGACCCTGGGCACGCCGGTGCAGTTGGCCTTCCTCGGGCAGGGCCGGGACGACCTGACGGCCGCCGCCACCAAGGCGCTCGCCGCGATCGGCCACGCCGGCGTCGAGGACCGGGTGTGGCTGCCCGAGTCGCCGCGCACTCCGCGTACCGGCGCGCTGCGCGGGCTGTTCTGCGGCGGCACGTTGTGCGACGAGGCGATGATCATCGCCGCCGACCGGCTCGGACCGGTCGCGTCCAACATCCCGCTGCGGCCCGAGTGGGCGCTGCCCGCCGACATGCACGCGGCCGGCCACCTGATGATCGACTTCGGCGACGACGGCCTGACCGCGGGTCGCCCGCACCCGATGATCGACCCGAGCCTGCGCCTGGAACGCCTCGCCGAGGAACTGGCCGACCCGGCCGCCGCGGTGCTGCTCCTGGACGTCGTACTCGGCCACGGCGCACACGCCGACCCGGCCGCCGACCTGGCCGCGGTGTTGCGCACGGCCGGCCCCGACGCGCCCGTCGTACTGATCTCGCTGTGCGGAACCGACCTGGACCCGCAGGACCTGGAGGCCCAGGCCCGCACGCTGGCCGACGCCGGCGCCGAGGTCCACCTGTCCAATGCCGAGGCCGCCCGGCGCGCCGTGGCGATCGTAGAAGGGCTCGACGCGTGAGCGCTCCCAACCGTCTTCTCACCCAGGACCCGTCGGTGGTCGCGGTCGGCGCCGAACTGCTCGCCGACGCGCTCGCCGCGCAGGCCGTCCCCGTGACCGCCGTCGACTGGCGCCCGCCGCTGCCCGGCACCTCCGACGCGCTGGCCCGCGTACTCGCCGACGAGCGGCGCGACGCGGCCAACAAGGTCGCGATCGAGCGGGTGTTGGCGTCGACGCCGCACCTGGTCGACGTCAAGCCGGCGAGCGAGGCACTGGGCCTGACGGCGGGTCAGTTCCGGCACGCGGGGCCGCCGATCGACTGGGCGCGGGCGTCCGGGCCGATGCGCGGCGCGCTGATCGGCGCGGTGCTCTTCGAGGGCCTGGCCGACACCCCCGAGGCGGCGGAGAAGTTCCTCGCCGACGGGCACGCCGAGCTGGACTCCTGCCACCACCATCACGCGGTGGGGCCGATGGCGGGCGTGGTCAGCCCGTCGATGTGGATGTTCGAGCTGGAGGACACCACGCACGGCACCCGCGCCTGGTGCTCGCTGAACGAGGGCCTGGGCAAGGTGCTGCGCTACGGCGCGTACGGGCCCGAGGTGATCGAGCGGCTGCAGTGGATGTCGGCGGTGCTCGGCCCGCTGCTGCGCACCGCGGTGCGCGCGGGTGAGCCGATCGACATCCGCGCGATCATCGCGCAGATGCTCCAGATGGGCGACGAGGGCCACAACCGCAACCGCGCGGGCACGCTCATGCTCCTGCGCGAACTGCTGCCCAGCATGGTCGACAGCGGCGCGCCGACCAAGGACATCGCCGAGGCGGCCCGCTTCGTCGGCGGCAACGACCACTTCTTCCTGAACCTGGACATGCCGGCGTGCAAGCTGGCCATGGACGCGGGCCGGGACGTACCGGGCTCCTCGCTCGTGGTGGCGATGGCCCGCAACGGCACCGACTTCGGCATCCAGGTCTCCGGCACCGGCGACCGCTGGTACACCGGCCCGGCCGAGGTGCCGGACGGCCTGTACCTGGGCGCCTACGGCCCCGACGACGCCAACCCGGACATCGGCGACTCGGCGATCACCGAGACGGCCGGCATCGGCGGCTTCGCGATGGCGGCGGCGCCGGCGATCGTGCGCTTCATCGGCGGCGAGGTCGACGACGCACTCGCCGCGACGCGGCGGATGTACGAGATCACGCTGGCGGAGAACCCGGCCTACCAGATCCCGGTCCTCGACTTCCGCGGCACACCCACGGGCATCGACGTCACCAAGGTCGTCCGCACCGGCATCCTGCCCCAGATCAACACCGGCATCGCCGGCAAGGTGGCCGGCACCGGCCAGGTCGGCGCCGGCCTGGTAACCCCTCCGGCATCCTGCTTCACCGCGGCCATCGAGGCCCTGTCGGAAGCGGCCCCACCACTCGCCTGACCCGCAACCGGAGAGGGCCCGCCACGCAAGCTCCCGCGCGGCGGGCCCTTTCGGGTCCCGGCAGCCCCCGCGCCGGTCTCCGCGTACGCTGTGAGTCCCGAAACGCGAGGATTCGACACCGTGCCGCACACCCCCGAAGAGCAGATCATCCGCATCGCCGCGACCGCCGGCGAGCCCTTCGGGGTTGCCCTGGGCGGCAGTCGGGGGTTGGCGCGGCACGGGCTCGTGGAGCGGGACGGTGACACCGTCGACCTCGCCCTGGCCGCGCGTGACGGCAAGCGGCTCGGGGCCGCGCGGGCCGCGATCGTGGCCGCGTCGACCGAGGCGGGGTTCGGCGTGGGCGTCGACGGCAAGGCGGCCGGCAAGACCCGGGTCCGGCTCAACGTCCGGGCGCCGGGCGCCAAGCGGGCGATCCCGGTGAGCCTGTACGTCGGGCCGCGTCGGCACGAGCCGGTCGTGGTGGGCGACGTCCCCGTGCTGCATCCCGACGACCTCGCCGCCGCGAAGGTGGTCACCCTGGGGTCGCGGGCCGAACTCCGGGACGCCTTCGACGTGTTCGCGCTCTCCGCCGGCTACGACACCGGGCGGCTGCTCGAACTGGCGCTGGCCTACGACCCCGAACTGCGCGCCGCGGACTTCCTGACCGGGTTCAAGCACGTCACCGAGCGCGAGGACGCGGACTTCCGCCGACTCGGGTACACCGCCGCGCAGGCCGACGCGGTGCGTGCGTACTTCCAGGGCTGGTTCGCCGAACTGTCCGCCCGTGCCAGCCGCCCGATCGCCGCCGCGCTCGACCCGGAGGTCTTGGCGAAACTCGCGCGACTCGCCGAGCCGGCGACGGCGGCGACCGAAGGCGACGAGGACGCGTGAGCCGCCTCAGGACCGCCGGCCCCCGGGTGTGACCAACCCCGTCTCGTACGCCAACACCACCGCCTGCGCCCGGCTGGACAGGTTCAGCTTGGCCAGCGCCCGGTTGAAGTGGGTCTTGACGGTGGACTCCGTGACCACGAGCGTGCCGGCGATCTCGGTGTTGGCCAGGCCCTTGCCGACCAGGCGCAGCACCTCCAACTCCCGTCCGGTCAGCGCGTCCAGGGCCGGCGGCACGTCGGCGTCCGGCGAGGTGGGCGCGGCGGCGACGTACGTCTCGATCAGTCGCCGGGTGACGCTGGGCGCGAAGAGCATGTCGCCGGCCATCACCGCGTCGATCGCGGCGAGCAGTCGTTGCGGGCCGATCTCCTTGAGCAGGAACCCGGAGGCGCCGGCGCGCAGGGCGGCGTAGACGTACTCGTCCAGGTCGAAGGTGGTCAGCATGACGATCCGGGGCGGGTTGCCCTCGGCGGCGGCGAGGATGCGTTCCGTGGCGACCACGCCGCTCACCCCGGGCATCCGGATGTCCATCAGGATCAGTTCGGGTCGCAGCTTCGCCGCCATGTCCACGGCCTCGGCCCCGTCGGACGCCTCGCCCACCACGTCGATGCCGGGGGCCGCGCGTAACAGGGCGGCCAGACCCGCCCGGATCAGGACCTGGTCGTCCACCACAAGTACCTTGGTCACCCCGTCGTTCCTTCCGTCACGTCGGTCCGAGGCGACCTACGTGTCGCCCGTGCCCCCGACCTTGCCGCCCGACGTGCCGGGCTCGGCCGGGATGGGCAGGACGAGGCCGACCTCGAACCCTCCTTCCGGGCGCGGTTCGGCGGAGAACGTCCCGCCGTAGAGCCTGGCGCGCTCGGACATGCCGATCAGGCCGTGTCCGGACGCGCCCCCGATTCTGCCCGAATTCCGGGTCTGCGGGGTCGCGTCGGGGTCGGGTTCCCCGCCGTCGTCGCACACCGCTATGCGCAGTCGGGTGGGTTCGTACTCCACCGTCAGTTCCACCCGCGCGGTGCGGGCGTGTTTGAGCACGTTGGTCAGGGCCTCCTGGACGATCCGGTACGCGCACAACTCGACGCCGGGCGAGAGCGGACGGGCGATGCCGACCCGTCGGATGTCCACCGACACCCCCGCCGCCCGGATTCGGCGCACCACGTCGTCGAGGCGGGCCAGGCCGGGCGCCGGGTCCATGGTGTCGTCGGCGGCGGGTCGGTCCGGGCCGGGCACGCACACGGCGTCCATGTCCTCGGGATCGGCGCGCAGCAGCAGCAACATCCGGCGCATCTCGTCCAGCGCCTCGCGGGTGGTCTCCCCGATGGTGTGCAACGCCGCCTGGGCGGTGGGCGGATCGGAGCCGATCACATACTCGGCCAGCCCGGCCTGTACCGAGATCACCGAGACGTGGTGGGCGACCACGTCGTGCAGTTCGCGCGCGATGCGCACCCGCTCGTCGGTGACCGCGCGCCGCGCCCGCGCCTCCTGTTCGCGGGCCAGCTTGGCGGTCAACAGCGCCAACTGTGCGTTGCGTTCGCCCAGTCGACGGGCGGCCGTGCCGAACCAGCAGACAACGGGCGGAACGGTCAGGATCTGCGCGACGACGGTGACCATCGAGCCGCCGTCGGCGGCGAGGCCGGCGTAGATCCAGGTGGCGCCCACGGCGGCGATCGCCACCGCCGCGATCCGCACGGGCCGATGCGAGGCGACCGTGTACAGCGCGAGCAGCGAACCCAGGGAGTTCACCACCGGCCAGTAACCCAGGGCGATGAACCAGATCTGGAGCGCGAGCATCACGAACAGCACGGCGACGGGGGCGCGCCGGCGGACCAGGAGGGGGAGATTGATCAGGACGATCAGGACGAAACCGAATGTGTCGGTATGCCGCCAGTTCCCGGTCGGGTCCTCGCGCGCCAGCAACAGGCTGACCACCATGTCGGCGACCGCCAGCGTCACGTCCACGGCTCGCGGAGGAACGCCGGCGGGCAGTCTCTTCCACACCGTTCGGGCCCGCATCGGCGCAGCGTAGCCCGCAGTCGACGCCGTGTCGTCGAACCGGCGGTCCAGGTGCGCATACCGCGCTGGTTGTAGGTCGGAGGCGGGGGTCTCGGGAGGCCCCGGGGAGAGCAGTGGCGGGTTCCGCGTCGGCACGGCCCGATTCGGGCAGGTAAGGATGACAGGGATCGGGCCGCTCTTTGGCACATGTTGCCGTCGAGAGTGCGGCCGGTACAGCGTGTACTGAACACCGATCGTTCGGGCGGGGCGACGCCGAGTGCCCCCCGCCCGGGCGTTACGGGTGTGGCGAAAGGTGTGGGCGTGGCGCAGGCGTGGTGGGGCGGCGAGGACGTCGACGGGCCGGACGCGGTGGCCGCGCGCCTGGACGGCGTGGACTACCTGGCCGGGGACGGTGTCGGTACCGCCGCGTTTCTCGCGCTGCGGATGGGCCGCCCGCTGCTGGTCGAGGGCGAGCCCGGCGTGGGCAAGACCGCACTCGCCGGGGCCCTCGCACAGGCGTTCGCCGTACCGTTGTTCCGGCTCCAGTGCTACGAGGGCCTGGACGCCTCGCAGGCGCTCTACGACTGGGACTTCCCGCGCCAGATGTTGCACCTGCGGGCGGCCGGCGCGGCGGGGGAGAGCGACGCCGCGACGCTGGAGGCCGGGCTGTACGACCGGCGCTATCTGATCTCGCGGCCGGTGCTGGCGGCGATCGAGGCGTCGCCGGCGGTGTTGCTCGTGGACGAGGTGGACCGGGCCGACGACGAGTTCGACGCGTTCCTCCTCGAAGTGTTGTCCGATTTCGCGGTGACGGTGCCCGAGTTGGGGCGGATCGCCGCGACGGTGCCGCCGCTGGTGGTGCTCACCTCCAACCGCACCCGCGAACTGCACGACGCGCTCAAGCGGCGCTGCCTCTACCACTGGCTGGACCACCCCGACCACGCCCGCGAGGTGGCCATCGTGCGCCGCCGGCTGCCCGAGGTGAGCACGCGGCTGGCCGAGGACGTGGTGCGCGCGGTGGGCAGGCTGCGCGCGGCCGACCTGGTCAAGCCGCCCGGCGTCGCGGAGACGCTGGACTGGGCGGGCGCGCTGCTCGTGCTGGGCGTGCGAGAACTGGACCCGGAGGCCGCCGCCCGCACCCTGGGCGCGGTGCTCAAGCACCGCGAGGACCTGGAGAGCGTACGGGCGGCCGGGTTCGACCGGCTGCTCGTGGTGGGCGGCTGAGATGAGCGCGCGCAGCCCCCTGGACGCCGCCACGCTGCGCGCCGCGGCGAACGCGCCGACCCGCCGGGACGGGATGGAGGTCCTGGTCGGATTCGCCCGCACGGTGCGGGCCGCCGGGGTCGCGGCCGATCCCGAGCGGGTACGGGTGTTCCTGGCCGCCGCCGCCGAACTGGGCGCCGATCGGCGCGAGGACACCTACTGGGCCGGGCGGCTCGCGCTGTGCTCGGCGCCGCAGGAACTGGCCCGCTACGACGCCGCGTTCGCGGCGTACTTCGGCGCCGAACAGCCCGTGCCGGGCCGCCGCCGGCCGCGCGTGGACGTCGAGCGCGCGGTGGGTGTGCCGGACACCGCGTCCGCCCCGCCGCGGGGCGACGAGCGGGACGGGGAGGCGCGGGTGGCCGCCGCGGACCGGACCGAGATCCTGCGCCGGCGCGACATCGCCTCGCTCGACCCGGCCGCGCGCGCCGAACTGCGCCGACTGCTCGCGCTGCTGCGCCCGGCCGCGCCCACCCGCCGCACCCGGCGCCGCCGCCCGGCCCGACACGGCCGGATCGACCGCACCCGCACCGTGCGGGCCGCGCTGCGCACCGGCG
The DNA here is from genome assembly GCF_042754105.1 of Embleya sp. NPDC059237. NCBI lineage: Bacteria > Bacillati > Actinomycetota > Actinomycetes > Kitasatosporales > Streptomycetaceae > Embleya > Embleya sp. NPDC059237. The sequence continues at coordinate 398,550 of NZ_JBHZAE010000009.1, forward strand.
AGTTGGACCGGCTGCACCGGGCCGCGCGCACGGTGCGACCGCGCCGCCTGGTGCTGCTCCTGGACGTCAGCGGCTCGATGGCACCGTACGCGGACGCGCTGTTGCGGCTCGGCCACGCCGCGGTGCGCCGGCGTCGGGGCACCGAGGTGTTCACCGTAGGCACTCGGCTGACCCGGATCAGTCGCGAGCTGGGCCACACCGACCCGGATCGGGCGCTGGCCGCCGCATCCGCCGTGGTGCCCGATTTCAGCGGCGGCACGAGGCTCGGCGACCAGTTGCACACGTTCCTGACCCACTGGGGCCGGCGGGGCGTGGCCCGGGGCGCCGTGGTGGTGATCGCCTCCGACGGCTGGGAACGCGGCGATCCGGAGCCGCTGGCGGTGGCCATGGCCCGACTGCACCGGCTCGCGCATCGGGTGATCTGGGTCAATCCGCACCGGGCCCGGGATGGGTATCAACCCCTTGCGGCGGGTATGGCCGCGGCCCTCCCGTACGTTGACGACTTTGTCGCCGGGCACAGCCTGGCCGCCCTGGAGGAACTGTGTGCACTGCTGGTCGACGAGCGAGGGGCCCGGTGATCGGCCGTGCGTGAACTGCTTGACCACCTCGAGGCGTGGTATCGGACCGGACGCACCTTCGCGCTGGCCACGGTGGTGTCCACGCTGCGCAGCGCGCCGCGCGACGCCGGCGCGGTGATGGCCGTCTCCGCCGACGGCGTGGCACTCGGCAGCGTGTCGGGCGGATGCGTCGAGGGGGCGGTGTACGAGCTGGCCCTGGAGGTCGTCGAGGACGGCCGACCGCGCACCGCGGCCTACGGGATCAGCGACGACGACGCGCTGATGGTGGGCCTGACCTGCGGCGGCACCCTGGAGGTGTACGTCGAGCCGGTCGACCCGAGCCGCTTCCCGGAATTCCCCGAGCTGATCGCCGCGCTGCGCGAGGGCCGCCCGATCGCGGTGGCGACGGTGGTCTCCACCCCCACGCCGGAGAGACTCGGCACGCGGGTGCTGGTCGGCCCGGACGAGGGCGACGGGGACGACCCGCGGACGGCCTCCATACGCGCGATGCTGGACGCCGACCGCACCACGCTGGCCGGCTCGGACGGCGACGGGCTGGTTCCGGTCCAGGCGCTGGGGGTGCGGCAGGACGAGGTGGTCTTCGTCCGCTCGCACGTGCCGCGCCCGCGCCTGCTGGTGTTCGGCTCCAACGACTACGCGGTGGCGGTGGCCCGGGCGGGCGCGTTCGCCGGGTTCCGGGTGACCGTGTGCGACGCCCGGCCGGTGTTCGCCACCGCGGACCGCTTCCCCGGCGTGGACGAGCTGGTCGTGGACTGGCCGGACCGCTACCTGGCGGACACCCGGGTCGACGCGCGCACCGCGATCTGCGTACTCACCCACGACCCGAAGTTCGATGTGCCGGTCCTGGTCCGGGCGTTGCGGATGCCGGTCGGCTACGTGGGCGCGATGGGCAGCCGCCGCGCCCACGAGGACCGACTGCTGCGACTGCGCGAGGCGGGGATGACCGAGGCGGAACTGGAGCGCCTGCACTCCCCCATCGGCCTCGACCTGGGCGCCCGCACCCCCCAGGAAACCGCCATCGCGGTACTGGCCGAGATCATCCGATCCCACCACGGCGGCACCACCCGCCCCTTGTCCCTCACCACAGGCCGCATCCACCGCTGACCCCCGTGCCCCTGAGCCCGCGCCGGGCGGGTTCAGCCATCGAAAGGTTCGGCCGATGGTCCGGTGCCACGAGCGGCCCGGCTCCGGAGTGCCAGGACGCCGCCGATGAGGGCGCCGGTGGTGAATGCGGTCAGGTGTCCGATGGCCGTGACGTCCGCATCGGTGATTCCGTGGAGCCAGGACAGGCCCTCGACGGACGACATGACGATCGCCGGCACCCGCGCCATGGGCCGTCGGCCGTACAGGGCTACCGCCGCCAGTGCCGCGATCAGCAGGTAGGACGGGCCGACGTCGGGCATACCGCGCAGGTCGGGTGGGGCGTGGCCGAGCGCGATGCGGATTGCCAACAGGCTCTGGCCGATTGCCGTGCCCACCACGTGTCCCGTGGCTGCGATCAGGGCGGCTCGGCGGTTGCCGAAGCGGTCGGTCAGTGTGGTCAGGGCGAGGGCGGTGACGGCGAGGCGCGACCAGCGCTCGGGTTCGAGTACGAAAGCCGAGGCGGCCAGTGACTCGATCGGTCGGCCGCGGAGGTTGGTGAGGTTGGTCGAGGCCCAGTCGACCAGCGCGGCGCGGTCTTCCGGCCCGAGTACCCAGGTCTGGACGGCCGTGACCACACCTGCGGCCAACACGTAGGCGATCGGCAGCAGCAGGGCGCGCGGCCGGCGGCCCACTGTGCGACGGAGCCGGCCGGCGGTCCGCGTCGGCTCACGGGCGGGCGCGGAGGCCGGGGACTCGGCGCGGTACGGGTGCTCGGTCGTGACGATCGGGATCACTTCCTCTCGATGGGGAAGTCGGTGGGAGGGCGGCGCGGGTTCGGCCTCTCGAACCTCGCAGTTCGCCGGGCCCGGGCGCGTCCGGCGGGCGACAGACCACGGCGGGTCTGTCGCGCGGGGGATGGCGGGGCGCGGCTACGACCTGAGGACGATGCGAAGGGTGGCCCGGAGACAGAAGTCACGTCCTGCTCGCGCGCGTAGCGTCGATGCGTGAACTCGACGACGCCGCAGGCGTACACCCCGAAGCAGGGTCCGCGTCGCCGGCTGCTCGTGGCCGTGGACGTGGCGATCGCCGGCGCGCTGGGCGTGGTCCTGTCGTTGGGTGTCTCCACGTTGACGTGGCACGGATGCCTGCCCGTGCCGGTGGTGTTCGTGACGATCTGGCTCTTCGCGGGGGCATTCGTGCTGCGCCGGTTCGCGCCGCTCGCCGCGATGGTCGCCACGTCCGTGCTGCTGCCGCCGCTGATGGCGACACCGTGGTTCCTGGCGGTGTGGATGCTCGCGGTCCTGGTCGCCTACGGGGCACAGGCTCGCTCGCGGCGGGTGGCGGCACTCGTACTGGGGGGTTCCCTGCTGGGCGAGTTGGCGTCCTGCCTGGTGATGCAGGAGCTTTCGGGTCGACCGATGATCGGCTTTCAGATCGTCATCGTGCAGTTCGCCGCGTGGGTCTCCGGGTGGGCGGCGGCCAGAGGCCGCGCGCACAACGAGGGCCTGCGCCGCCAGGCGGAGGAGCGGGCGGCGGCTCAGGTGGCTCGGGCGCGCCGTGCGGTCACCGAGGAACGCCTGGACATCGCCCGCGAGTTGCACGACGTGGTGGCGCACAGCCTGAGCGTCATCGCGGTGCAGTCCGGTGTCGGGAACCACGTCATTCACACCCGGCCGGCCCAGGCCGCCGCCGCGTTGGCGGCGATCGAGGAGGTCAGCCGGTCGGCGCTGGTCGAACTGCGGTCACTGGTGGGGCTGCTCCGGGACGGCGACGCGGCGGAGTATTCGCCCGGCGCGCTGGCCGACCTGGAGGGGCTGCTCGCGCGCAGCGCCCAGGCCGGGGTGCGGGTCGACGCCACGGTGAGCGGTGGCCTCGACGAACTGCCGCACGGGCTGGACCGGGCGGCGTATCGGATCGTCCAGGAGGCGCTGACCAACGTGGCCAAACACGCGGGGACCGACCGGGCCCGGTTGACGGTGTCGGTCGACGACGCCGGGATCGGGATCGAGGTCGTCGACGACGGGGTGGGTCGGGTGGAGTCGGGGCAGGCCGAGCCGGGGTCGGTGGTTTCGGCTGCTTCCCGTCGTTCGGTGACGTCGAAGGGATCGGCGGACTCGCCGGGGACGGGTGCCACGACAGCGGCGACCGTCCCGAACGGCACGGCGAATCCCGAGAGTTCGGCCGGCAAGTGGGACCGTCCGGCCGGTCACGGGCTGATCGGGATGCGCGAGCGGGCCGCCCTATACGGTGGTCGGGTGAGCGTCGGACCACGCGCCGAGGGCGGCTTCCGGGTCGTGGCGTGGTTGCCGGTGCCGGAGGAACAGCCTGCGTACGCAGGCACGTTCGGCACGGGGGAGATGGGGACGGCGTGACGATTCGGGTGTTCGTCGCCGACGACGAGAGCCTGGTGCGCGCGGGATTCGGCGTACTGATCGACTCCGACCCGGAGTTGACCGTGGTCGGCGAGGCCGGCAACGGGCGCGAGGCGGTGCGGCTGATTCGGGAGAGCCGTCCCGACGTGGTGTTGATGGATGTGCGGATGCCGTTGCTCGACGGCATCGAGGCGACCCGCGAGGTGATGGCCGACGGCGGTCCCCACGGGCCTCGGGTGCTGATCCTGACCACGTTCGGGCTGGACGAGTACGCGTTCGGCGCGTTGCGCGCGGGCGCGAGCGGATTCCTGCTCAAGGACACCCGTCCGGCCGAACTGCTGACCGCGATCCGGGTGATCGCCGCCGGCGAGGCGCTGTTGGCGCCGCCGGTGACACGGCGCCTGATCGAGGAGTTCGTCAGCCGCCCCGCCGTACGGCGGCAACCGCTCGCGAGCCTGGAGAGTGTCACCGACCGCGAGCGCGAGGTGTTGTACCTGATCGCCACCGGCCTGTCCAATGCCGAGATCGCCGCGCAGTTGTTCCTCGCCGTCGGCACGGTCAAGACGCACGTCAGCCGACTGCTGACCAAACTCGGCGCGCGGGATCGAGCCCAACTGGTCATCGCCGCCTACGAGAACGGGCTGACGGGCGGTTCGGCGACGGCTCGGGCGTGAGCGCACGGCGCTGGGGCGCGTCGGGCCCGGTGCGGCCGACGTGCGGTGCGCGGTTTCCCGATTGGCGTTGACGCCGACGTCAACGTCTAGCGTCGGGATCCCATGCGGGACGACGGCGACGAGGGAGTGGGTGCGATGGCCGAGACGAGTGGTGTGGGCGCGCACGACAGGCGCGAGGTGGTCGGGGCGGATCTGGCCTTCTTCGACGCACTGGTCCGAGCGGACAAAGACGCGCTGGACGCATTGTTGGCCGACGACTTCGTGCTGGTGGACGTCATGGCCGGGTCGGTGATTTTGAAGGCCGACCTGGTTTCGCTGATCGCGTCGCGGCGGCTGGAGTTCGAGGCGATCGGGGCGGACGGGGAGGAGCCGAGTGTGCGGTTCTTCGACGCGACGGCGATCGTGATCGGGCGTACCCGGATGTCCGGCCGCTTCGAGGGGGAGGCGTTCATGTCGCGCAGCCGCTACACCCACGTCTTCGTCACCGATCCGGCCGGGCGAGGCGGCGGATGGACGCTGGTCAGCGCGCAGGGCACCCGGGTGGAGTGACCACGACGCGGGGCCGCCGGGTGCGCCCGGATGCGGGTACGGCGCGGGCAAGGGATCGGGGAATCCGCCTGCGGCCGGTGGGGCTGCCGGTCACAATGTGATCCATGAGTGAGTGGGGAATCGCGCTGCTCGCGGCCGGGTCGGCGCTCGCCGGTGGCTTGATCACCGGCTGGTTCGCCCGCAGCGCCGGGATGCGTCAGGCCGACGCGGCCCGGCACGCGGGCGACCGGCAGGCCGATGCCCTCCTGGAGACCGTCCGCACCACGCTGGACGAACAGCGCGCGGAGCGACTGACGGACGTCCGCCGCCAGACCTACCTGCGCTTCCTCGAAGCGGCCGAGACGGTGATCCTGACCCGCCGCACCAACACCGGGGGCCACGACGACCTGCCCGCGTTGCAACGGGCGTTCGGCGCACTCCAGTTGGAGGGGCCGGCCGAAGTGACCGACGCGGCCCGCGCGTTCGTCGCCGAGCTGCGCCGAAACGGTCCTCTCGACGACCTGGAGCAACTACGCGTGGCCCTGCTGTCCGCCGCGCAGGCCGCCCTGGTCCGGCGCTGAACCCGCCGTCGCCGGGGCGGCCGAGCCGAGCTACGTGTGGTCGGCGAACCACGCCAGGATGCGCGGCGCCGAGCCGATCCCGGACGGATAGTGCCCGATGTCGCCAAGATCGGGCACCCGCACGTCGGCGTCGTGTGCGCTCAGCGTACGGGCGCAACTCTCGGTGTTGTAGTGCGCTCTGAGCAAATCGCATACCCGGACGCCAGCCGGCCGAGCCGCCCCCGAGCACTCCGGCCAACGCCCACCTTCGGGGTGGGTTCGGGCCCACCCCGAGCCGGAGGCCACCACCAAACGCGCCGCTCAGGGGCCCGTCGGCGGAGCCAACAATCGCCGCCCGCCGCGTTGTTGCACCCGTCGGAGGAAGGAGAGCACACCCGCGCTGCCCGTGCCCCACGCCGGGCTCGACGCGGCGCGGGTGTTGTCCGGGAGCAGGGGGCGGCGGGTGGTGCCGCCGCTGCGGGCCAGGATCAGGCCGATCACATCCTCGGCGGCCCGCCACAGTTCGTCGTCGCCGGTCGCGACGGCGGCGTCCACGAGCAGTTCGCCGATGCCGGACAGACCGCAACACTGGGACACCAGGCTCATCCGCGGGGCGAGGGAATGGCACAACCGGGCGCAACGCAGGCCGAGTTCGAGCAGCTTCGGGTCCCGATCCGCGGCTCCGGCGGCGATCAGCGTCGTACCGATACCGGCCATGCCGCGGCACCAGGACCCGAAGTTCCGGGCGGCGCCGGGCAGGGCGGCCGAGGCGAGCAGGTCGGGGGTGCGCGCGGCGAGGTCGGCCAGACCCTCCCGGGCGGCGGCGTGTACGGCCGGCCCCGCGTCGGGGTCGGTGCGTCGGTAGGCGTCGAGGAAGTACACGATGCCGGCCCGGCCGTGCGCGAACCCGTGGGCGTAGGCCGCGCGGGAGGAGGCCGGGGGCAGCCCGAGTTCGTCGGGTTCGGGCTCGCCGTGCCGGGCCGGCAGCATGCCGGCGCACGCCGCGGCGGCGGCCAGGTGGACGCCCGCCCGCTCCGGGTCGCCCGCCGCCCGCGCCGCCGCGGCCAGCAGCAGGTGCCCGGTACCGCCGCCGGCCGCGCCGCCGATCTGGTCGCCGGTGTCGTCGTAGGGCCTCGCCGCGGTCGGCGTGTTCGGGGCCGGCGCACCGCCCGGCAGGTCGGCGGCGCCCCGGAGGAAGAGGTCGACGCCGGTGCGGCCGGTGTACAACGTGTCGGAGAGTTTGCCCAGTTCGGGGTGGGCCGCGGTGCGGTGGGCGAGGCGCGCGACGGCGCCGGCGACGTCCGGGCGGTCGGTGTGGTGCAGCAGTTCGAGGCCGACGCCGGCGGCGCCCACGTACAGCGTCAGCGTCGAGCCGGGACGCGGGCCCGAGGCGGCGGGCCAGTCGGCGACATCCCGGACACAGGCGGCGACGGTGTGCCCGATCACGTCGTCCAGGAGCGTGGGGGTGACCCGGGGTGGCGCCGGCAGTCGGCGGCCGGGCACCGGTTCGGGTCGCCCGGCCCGCAACCGCCGTGCGCAGGCGGAGCGTTCGGCCGGATCCGGGCTGAGCAGCGCGGCCACCATGGCCCGGACCGGCCGATGGGTGACCCCGGGCAGCGCGGCGGCCAGGCAGGCGAGCGTCCGATGCCGGTTCACCGCCGGATCGGGGTCGACGATCACCGGGTCCAGGCCGGTCAGCGCGTAGTGCAGCGTGGCGCCCAGCGCGTACAGGTCGTCGACCGGGACGGGCGAGCCGCCGTCCGCATCGGGCGTCAGGGTGTAGCCGGGGGTGCCGCCGGCCGGGCGGCGGGTGTCCAGCGCGCTGATCCCGAAGTCGACGATCCGGGCGTTCCCGTCGGCGTCCAACACCACATTGCCCGGCTTGAGGTCACACACCACCACGCCGCGTTCGTGGATGCCGTCGAGCACCGCGAGCAGTCGGCGGGCCAGTTCGGAGATCCGCCGGCCGGAGCGGGCGTCGCCCGGGTAGGGGCCGTGGGCGAGCACGTCGCGGCGCAGGTCGCCGGGGCCGCAGTCGGTGGTGACCAGATACTCGTCCTCGCCGTGCCGCAGGTGGTCGATCACGCGGGGGACGCCGTCGAGACCGGACAGCGCGCCCAGTACCGCGCGTTCGTGCCGCAGGCGGTCCCTGGCGTCAAGTCCGCCGCCGTCCTCCCCGGCGTACGCCCGGGCCTGCTTGACCACGACGCGGTCGCCGGTCGCGGTGTCGAGGGCGCGGTAGACGTCGCCGTGCGGGGAGCGGGCAATGCCGCCGGTGAGCCGGTACCGCCCGCCGATCAGCCGGGCGGTGCGTCCCGGCGCGGGCGCGGCGGCGCCGAACGGGTCGGCGGCCCAAGGGGGTTGCCGGTAGCGCACGGTGGCCCGACCCGGGAAGCGCTGCCCGTCGGGGCCGGTCATCACCAGCGCCGCGTCGTCGCCGCCCCTCGCCCGGAAGGGCCCGTACCGGTAATAGACGGGGGCGTCGGGGCGGACCCGGCGGTCGCCGAGCACCCGCGGCCCGCCGCGACCGGCCAGCACCTCGGCGAGTTCGCGGCCGAGCGCGGCCACGTCCCGCTCGCGCGGGTAGACGGTGATCGCCTTGCCGACGAGGGCGGGATCGCGGACACCCGCGTTGATCTCCTCCAGCACGGCGGTGCCGGCCGCGAACTTGGCCAGGCAGGTGTACCGCAGCAGCACCGGGACCAGCAGGTCCAGCGTTTCGGTGAAGTCCTCGGGGCGGGTCGAGACGTGCAGCTTCCACCCGTGGTCCAGCGGAGGCATCCGCGGATCGAACAGGTGGAGCCAGACCGAGTCCGCCCGGTGACGTCGATCGTGGCCGGCGATCAGCGTGTCCAGACGCCGACTCAGGTTCTGCACGGATCCGTCGGGGACCGCCCGCGCCTTGCCCACGTCCGCTCCTTGCCGTCCGGGTCGGGTGGTTCCGAACACACCGTCCGCCGAACGATCGCCCGCCCGCTTCGGGAGCGTCGTCCGCTGCCGGCGTGCCCGGTACGGGACCGCGCGCCCCGCGCGGATGCGTGATCCGTGCGGGGCGGCCGGATCGATGGGCTCCGGGCCGGATCCGGTGTTCGGCGGGCGACGGGCCGATCAGGCCCAGTCGCACCCCACGCGGGTGGTGGCGGTCACCCACGGGTCGGCCAGACACGACTCGATCCGGCGTTCCGGGTTGGTCTCGTCCTCGAACTCGACCAGTTCCTCCTCGACCTCGACGTCGAGCGGTCCGGCATCGCGGATCTCTACCATCACGGGGCTCATTTCGATCCTTCCTGCAGCAGAGGCGGGCAGATCAGTACACGAACCTTCGCGGTCGTCGGCCGTCCCCGGTCGCCGCCCGCACCTGTGTCCTCCGGTGCTGGTGGGGCGGGTGGGCCGCCGTTCCGCGCCAATAGTCTCCACGCTGCGCAACAAAAGGAGAACGTCACGAATCAGCCGACTTATGGCGCGATTTCGTGTGCGTGAACGGGATTCGACGAGCCCGATCCGGGACAGGGGCGCGGGCCGGCGGGAGACCCGACGCCGACCCCGACGCGATCACCGCGCCGGCGGGCCCGTACCCGCGCCGCCGACCCCGGGGTGGGGGCGCCGGCCACCGGGTGGTTGTCGTGTGCGCACAATGGCGGCATGACGACGCCGAACATCCCACCGTCGCCCGACGAGTTGCTCCGGCACCTGGTCGCGACCCGCATCGCGGGCCCGATCGCCACCCCACGAGAGGTCAACCTCCGGCACTACGCCGAACTGGTCCGCGGAAACCTGCGTTTTTGGCTCGGCCTGGACCTGGGCGACCGCTGGAAGACCGAGGAGGACGTGCTCGCCGTGATGGCCGAGCGCGCGGGCGTGGACCCGAACCCCGCACACCGCACCGGCCAGGACACCATCGACCCCGAACTGACCCTGGCCGCCCTCGACCGGATGGCCGCCGTACTGCGCGACGCCGCCACCCGTCGACTGCACGTCCTCGTCGCCACCGGCCACCCCGGCGGCCTGCTCGACGTACACCGCGCCATCGCCGAGTCGCTGACCGCGGCCGGCGCCACCGTCATCGACATCCCGCGCGACCTGCGCACCACCGAGGGGGACGACGAAACCTGGGGCGACGTCCGCCAGTTCGGTGGCGTCGCGGTCCTGGAGCGCGGGGCCACCCTGTGGCACACGCACGCTCCGCAACCGATGAGCGCGATCCTGGACGCGCTCGCGGAGAGCGGCCGACCCCGCCCCGATCTCGTGGTCGCCGACCACGGCTGGGCGGGGCGTGCCGGGCAACAGGGCATCCCCACGGTCGCGTTCGCCGACAGCAACGACCCGGCGCTGTTCCTCGGCGAGGCCGAGGGAACCGTCACGGTGACCGTGCCGCTGGACGACCACGTCGTCGACGCCCGCGACTACGCCCCGATGACCGCCTACCTCCTGGCCGCCGCCGGCCTGTCCGCCGAGGCCCGCTGACCACACCGATCCGCCGACCGACCGGCCCGGGACACCATCGTGTCCCGGGCCGCCGTCGTGTTCTGCGCCGGTGTTCCGCGCCGCCATCGTGCCCCACGCCGGCGCCGCGTATCCGGTCCGACCGGGTGCGTCGCACGGTGATCGACGTTCGATCGACATTCGATCGACGGGTTGGCGACCGGCGGCCGGTGGTTCGTTCGCGCGAACTTCACGTTCGGGATGCTCCCGGGCGAACCCGATGATTCCCTAGCATCCTGGATGCACCATCGAGCACGCGGTATTCCACTCACTCCGATGTCACAGGAGACAACCGTGTCCGACTGGTCCATATCCCGACGCAGGCACCCCGTCCGCAGCCATCCCCACGCCCACATCCGCAACCGCGCCGCGTCGGCGCTTGCCGCAGCGCTGGTCGCCGCCTGGGCCTTCGTCGCCGGCGCGCCCACCGCGCGGGCGGCGGGCAGCATACCCACTCCCGATCACACCATCGTCGTGGTCTTCGAGAACCACGGCTACAGCCAGGTCATCGGCAGTTCCAACGCGCCGTACATCAACTCGCTGAAGACCGGCGGCGCCAACCTCAGCCAGTTCTACGCCGAGACCCACCCCAGCCAGCCCAACTACCTGGCGATGTTCTCCGGTTCCACCCAGGGCATCACGGACGACAGCTGTTACGCCCCCGGCTTCAGCTCCGCCCCCAACCTCGGCTCGGAACTGATCGCCGTCGGCGCGACCTGGGCGAGCTACAACGAGTCGTTGCCCAGTCAGGGTTCGACCGTGTGCTCCAGCGGCCAGTACGCACGCAAGCACAACCCCTGGTTCGCCTTCTCCAACGTGCCGACCTCCACCGCGAAGACCTTCGCGCAGTTCCCGACGAACTACACCACCCTGCCCAAGGTTTCCTTCGTGGTCCCGAACCTGTGCAACGACATGCACGACTGCTCGGTGAGCACGGGTGACACCTGGTTGCAGAACAACCTCGGCGCGTACGCCACCTGGGCCAAGACGCACAACAGCCTCCTGGTGGTCACCTTCGACGAGGACAACCGGCTGAGCGGCAACCGCATCGCGACCGTCCTGTACGGACAGCAGGTGGTCGCGGGCAGTTCGAGCGCCACCACCTACAACCACTACAACCTGCTCCGCACGATCGAGGACATGTACGGCACCTCGCACGCCGGACAGGCCGGATCCGCCACCGACATCACCGGGGTCTGGGTCCCGTGACGTGTGTGTAGCGGACAGTCGCGGTGCTCCTGGCCATCCCGCCGGGCCGACCGACCGGGTCGGGCGGCAACGGGTCTTCCTCGACGGCCACTTCGCGCTGCACGTGGCCTGGGGGGACCTTCGCCGACGACCGGGTCTTCTACGCCACGATGGCCACCGGGGGCCATACCTACCTGGTCCGGGGCGACCTGCGGGAGCGCACGGTGACCTCGGTGCACACCAACGTCGAATGTCCGTCGTTGTCGCCGGACGGGACCACCGTCGTCTACAAGAAGCGGGTCGAGGGCGCGTCGGCGGATGCGCCCTGGCGGCTGTACGCCCTCGATCTGCGCTCGATGGTCGAGACCGCGCTCGCCGAGTCGCGCAGCGTGGACGACCAGGTGGTGTGGTTGGACCCGCATACGGTGGTCTACGTGCTGCCGGGCGACTACGGGGGCTGATCTGTACGCGCTGCCGGCGGACGGGTCGGGGGCGCCCCGGCGGTTGACGACGGCGGCGGTGGCGCCGGTGTATCCGGGCTGACGGGGCCGCCGAGGATGGAACGGGTCGCCCGGGCGGGCCGGGCGACCGTCGGGGGTTGGGCCGGGCTCAGCCGGGCCCGGTCAGGAGCGGGGGCGACGGGCCGGGGCGGGGCGCGTGGCGGGTCGCTCCTGCTCCTTGGCCTCCCTGGCCTGGTTCTTCTCCTTGATCCGGACCGCTTCCTTGCGGACGTCGGCCTGGACGGCGCGCTCGTGGAGCAGCCACTCCGGGCCCTCCTCCTTCAGCGCGTCGATCTGCTCGGTGGTCAGCGCCTCGGTGATCCCGCCGCGCGCGAGCCCGGCGATGGATACGCCCAGCTTCGCCGCGACCACGGGCCGGGGGTGCGGACCGGCGGCGCGCAGCTCGCGCAGCCACTCCGGCGGGTCGGCCTGAAGTGCGTTCAGTTCGTCGCGGGAGACGACACCTTCCCGGAACTCGGCGGGGGTGGCCTCGAGGTATACGCCCAGCTTCTTCGCCGCGGTCGCGGGCTTCATCGTCTGGGTGGTCTTGTGCGACGTCATGGGGTCAAGAGTAGCGACCGTGTGCGGTGCCGCCGATCATGGCCGGTAACCTGACGTGGTGACAGGCGCGGAAACACCCTCTTCGTTCCGGCTCGCCTACGTTCCGGGGGTGACCCCCGCCAAATGGGTGCGGATCTGGAACGAGCGGCTGCCCGACGTATCCCTGGCGTTGCTCGCGGTGACCGCCGCCGAGGCGGCCGAGGCGCTGCGGAGCGGGGGCGCCGACGCGGGTCTGGTGCGGTTGCCGATGGATCGGACCGGGCTGAACACGATCCCCATGTACACCGAGACCACCGTGGTCGTGGTCCCCAAGGACCACGACGTGACGGCGGTCGACGAGGTCTCCGTCGAGGACCTGGCCGACTTCGTGCTGCTGCACCCGCTGGACGACCCGCTCGACTGGACCGCCGGCCCACCCGGCGTGCCGGCCAAGGAGCGGCCGGCGACCACGGCGGACGCGATCGAGCTGGTGGCGGCCGGGGTGGGGTTGCTGATCGTCCCGCAGTCGTTGGCCCGACTGCACCACCGCAAGGACCTGACGTATCGACCGCTGGCCGGAGCCGGCGAGACGGTCGACGAGGCCGCCGGAACCGCCGAGGTGCCGCAGTCGCGGGTCGCGCTGGCCTGGCCGGAGGGTGAGCCCTCCGAGCTGATGGAGGAGTTCATCGGGATCGTCCGGGGCCGGACGGTGAACAGCTCGCGCGGACGTACGCCCACCCCGCCACAGCCCAAGTCGGCGAAGGCGGCGGCCAAACGCCCCGACGCACGCCGCAAGCCGGGCGGCGCCGGCGGCGGAGCGACCGGCCGGGGCTCACGCGGCGGCCCCGGCTCCGGCAAGACCGGCAAACGCGGCAAACCCCGCGGCCGCTGACCGCGCAGGTCCTTCACGCTCGAACGCCCGGGGCAAAGGCGGCAGCCCAGCGCCCCGACGCACGCACGCCGCCGGCCGGGCGGGGCCGGGGCAGTGGTGCGGCCGGCCCCGCTTTCGGCAAACGCGCAAGTCACGCGGCCGCTGCTTGGGTCGGTCGTCCGTGCTTGAACGGCGCAACGCACCCGCCTCACCCACCCCGCGCACCCGCCTCACCCGCACCCGCCTCACCTGCGCCCGCCTCACCCGCGCCCGCGCCCGCACCCGCACCGCACGCGCACCGCACGCGCACCCGCCTCGCCTGCACCCGCCTCACCCGCGCCCGCGCCCGCACCGCACGCGCACCCGCCTCACTCGCGCCCGCGCGCACGCGCTTCGCTCGCCTCGCCCGCGTCCGTTCCGCCCTACCAACGCACGTGTTTCGGGCGCAGGAGGCGGTGGGTCAGGCGGACGGCGGGTGGGAACACGTGGCGGATTGCGAGTTCGCGATCGGCGGGTACGCCTTTTACCAGCCAGGACAGGAACTCTGCGCCCTCGACCAAGTAGAGCGGTTGTCGCTGGGCCACGTCGAAGTGGGCCCATTCATGGGGTGTGATCAGCATCGAGATCAACGGGAGCAGGGTCGCGTCCTCGAAGTCGAGGTGTGCGGTGAGCGCGGTGTCCAACTGCGTCACGTATTCGAATGTGCGGCTCGCCGGCCCCCGTCCGGTCAGGCAGTCGTCGATGGTGGTCACCAGTTCGTCCAGCCGGTGGTGCTCCTCCGCCATCACCGCCGTCAGCCGGTGCAACGGAGACCCTCGGCCGGACGCCTCGCGCAGCACCGGCCACAGCGTGGCGTCCTCGGCGCGGTGGTGCAGGGTGAGGTAGTTCCGGAACCGGTTCCACCCGGGGCCGGCCACCGGCACGCAGGTCCGCGCCCATTCGACCAGGTCGGCCAGGTCCCGGCGCAGCGCGTGGTGGACCGCGTGGATGAGCAGCGGATCGGGGCGCGGACCGTCGGCGGTACGGCCGCGATGCGAACGGGACGGGACGGTCGAGGGCATGCCGGATCTCCTCGGGGCGGCGGTGTGAGCGGTGTGGGCGGCGAGGGTGCGCGGGGGCGGCCTGCGGGAGGGGCCGCCCCCGCCGGTCAGGAGTGTTCGTGGTGGTGCTCGGGCCCCTCGGTGAGTTCCCGGAACTCCTCGGGGGTGGCCTTGGCGATCGGCTCGGCGAAGTACCAGTGCGACATCCGCACCCGCAACTTCTGCGAGCGGGTGACCCGGCGGGCCACGCCGTTCTCGTCCACGGCCGGGACCAGGGTGTACGGCCTGGGCTGCTCATGCGCGGTGAGGCTGTGCCGCAGTGCGGGGTCGAGCGGTTCGTGGACCTCGATGTACTCGCCGTGCGGGAGCTTTTTGAGCACACCCGTCTCGCGGCCGTGCAGGACCTTGTCCCGGTCGCGGCGCTGGAGGCCCTTGCAGATGCGTACGGTGGCCAGGTAGGCGAGGACCGGGGCGATCAGGAACGCGAAGCGGCCGATCCAGGTGATGGTGTTGATCGACAGGTGGAAGCGGGTGGCGATCACGTCGTTGCCGCCGCAGATCCACAACACGCCATAGGCGACGATCCAGCCGACGCCCAGACCGGTGCGGACCGGCATGTTGCGCGGCCGGTCCAGGATGTGGTGTTCGCGCTTGTCGCCGGTGATCCAGCTCTCCACCCACGGGTACGCGGCGATGAAGGTGAACAACACGCCCGGGATGATCAGGGACGGGATCAGCACGTTGAAGCTGAGCGTGTGGCCCCAGAGGTTCCACTCCCAGTTGGGCATGATGCGCAGGGCGCCCTCGATGAAGCCGATGTACCAGTCGGGTTGCGAACCGGCGGTGATCTGGCCGGGGTTGTAGGGGCCGTAGGACCAGATCGGGTTGATCTGCACCAGACCGCCCAGGAGCGCGGTGACGCCGAAGACCAGGAAGAAGAAGCCGCCCGCCTTGGCCGCGTAGACCGGCATGAACGGCGCGCCGACCACGTTCTTCTCGGTCCGGCCCGGGCCGACGAACTGGGTGTGCTTTTGGTACCAGACCAGGGTCAGGTGCACCGTGACCAGGCCGACCATGATCGCCGGGATCAGCAAGACGTGGATCGTGAACAGGCGCGGCACGATGTCGTCGCCCGGGAACTCCCCGCCGAACAGGAAGAATTGCAGGTAGGTACCGACGAGCGGGATGGCCAGACAGACCCCCTCGGCGATCCGCAGACCCGTGCCGGAGAGCAGGTCGTCGGGGAGTGAGTAGCCGGTGAAGCCGTTGACCATGGCCAGCACCAGCAGCAGGAAGCCGAACAGCCAGTTGAGGTCCCGGGGCTTGCGGAACGCACCGGTGAAGAAGATCCGGAACATGTGCACGAACAGCGCGGCGATGAAGATCAGCGCGGCCCAGTGGTGGACCTGACGGATCATCAGGCCGCCGCGCGTGTCGAAGCTGATGTCGAGGGTCGAGGCGTACGCCTGGGACATGTGGATGCCCTGGAGCGGCACGTAGGAGCCGTCGTAGACGACCTCGGTCATGCTCGGCTTGAAGAACAGCGTGAGGAAGACACCGGTCAGCAGCAGCACGATGAAGCTGTACAGGGCGATCTCGCCGAGCATGAACGTCCAGTGGTCCGGAAAGACCTTGCGCAGGTGTCTCTTGGTCGCGCCGTAAATGCCCAGTCGGCTGTCGATGGCGTCGGCGAACCGGACGCCCGGGCCGTCCGGGACGGGGAGTCGGGTGTTCTCCCCGCCCTTGGCCGAACCGGCGTGCGGCCCGGCGCCGTTGCCTCCTGCGCCGCTGCTCGCCGCGCCCTCGCTGCCCGCGCCGTTACCCTCTGCGCTGATGCCCCCTGCGCTCATGCGCGACGTCCCTCTCGTCCTCGATCCGCGGTGCGCGGCGCGGCGGCCGGTGCGAGCC
Organism: Embleya sp. NPDC059237; assembly: GCF_042754105.1. NCBI lineage: Bacteria > Bacillati > Actinomycetota > Actinomycetes > Kitasatosporales > Streptomycetaceae > Embleya > Embleya sp. NPDC059237. Next base: position 414,874 of record NZ_JBHZAE010000009.1, read on the forward strand.
GGGTGGATGTCCCGGAGCGGTCCGGGCCGCGCGTCCTCGGCTATATGACGTGGGTCGGGGCGAAAGTGTGACTCGGCGGGCGGGATTCGACGGTTGGGCAAGTGGGAAACGGGGGTTGAGGCCCAGGGCTCGGGGCTCGGGGCTCAGCCGAAGGAGAGGTTGGAGCACGGGTCGTCGTCGGCGGAGCGGACCTTGTCGACGACCGATGCCGGTGGGGGTGCGGGCGTCGAGGTGGTGGTGGGCTCGGTGGGCTTGTTGGGTTTGGTGGTCGGGGGTGGTTCGGTGGCGAAGGTGCGGCCGAGTGTGACGGTGGGGTCCGGGGACTTGCCGCCCGCGTCCTCGCCGTCGACGGTGCGGTCGGCGCGCAGCGCACTCCACAGGATGTCTGCCCGGGGGCGGACGATCGCGACCCGTTCGCCCTGGTAACGCCACGGCACCGTGACGAACTTGGTGTTGTGCAGGTCGATGTCGCGCAGGGACATCGCGAACGAGGTCAGCTTCTGTACCGAACCGAGCCCGGGGTCGACGGTCAGCGCCTTGGTGGCCGCGTCGGCGAGCGGGAACAGGGTCGTGGGATCGAGGCCCTTGCCCTTGACCCGGGTGATCAGCGCGGCGACGAACGCCTGTTGGCGACGGATGCGGCCGATGTCGGAGCCGTCGCCGAGGCCGTGCCGGATGCGTACGTAGTCGAGCGCCTTTTGGCCGGAAACGGTCTGACGGCCCTTGGCGAACAGCAGTTCGCCGCGAGCGTGGAGGTTGGGGTTCAGGTCGCCCGCGTAGACGTCGGTGGGTACGCAGACGTCCACGCCGCCGACCGCCGAGGTCATCCGGGCGAAGCCGGCGAAGTCGATCACGACGGTGTGGTCGACGCGCAGGCCGGTCAGCTTCTCGACGGTGTTCTGCGTACAGGCCGGATTGCCCCGGGTGGTGTCGCCCACGGAGAAGGCCGCGTTGAACATGGTGTTGGTTTCGGGTCCGGTCCAGGAGCCGTCGGGCAGTCGGCACGGGGGTATCTCCACGAGCGCGTCGCGCGGGATCGAGACGGCCACCGCGTGTCTGCGGTCGGCGTACACGTGCAGGAGGAACGCGGTGTCCGAGCGGCCGACGTCGCCCTGTCCGCCGCCGTACGCGTCGTTGCCGCCGGCGCGCGAGTCGGAGCCGATCACCAGCACGTTCCGGCCGCCGGTCTCCTCGGGGCGGTCGGGGGAGACGCCGTCGGCGGAGAAGGTCCGGATGTTGCCGTTGAGCCGGAGATAGATCCAGCCGGCGCCGGCCACCAGGAGGACGACGAGGGCGAGGGTGATGCCGCCGAGTCGGCGGCGCCTGCGGGTGCGGCGGGGGTGGCGGGTGCGAGGTGACGCGGTGGATATCCCGGGTTGCGGCCCCGACTCGGGCCTGGCGCCCGACCTGTGACTTCCCGACATCGCGCGGCCTCGTCCCGGTGGTTCGGTCGAGGCGAAGTGATCGGCCTCGATTCTTGTTTCTATAGTTGCGCAATATAGCAACTGTTGTGGATGGGTGTCCGACGCACTCCGGTTCGCGGGGGGCGAATCGGTGTGCGCCGGGTGGGTGGGGACGGGGTCGGCCGAGTGGTCAGCCTCGATCGAGGGCGGCGTCCAGGAGGCCGAGCGGGGGTGCGCCCAGGCTCAGCATCGCGGCGTGGAAGCGGGGCAGGGTGAACGCCGATCCCCAGCGGGCGCGGGCCCGTTCGCGCAGGTCAAGGACGGCGAACTTGCCCCACGTGTACCGGCCGTAGGTGGGGTCGAACAGGCCGCGCCGGGCCTCGTGCAGGGCGGCGGGGCCGGCGAGTGCCACGTCCTCGGTGAACCTGTGGGCCGCGTCCTCGACCGTCATCGCGCCGGTGTGCAGGCCGATCGCGCAGGCGAAGCGGGTGACCCGGCGCAGCGCGTCCTGCGCGACGGCGATCGCGAACGCCGGATCGGTGCGGAAGCCCTCCTCCAGGGCCATCTCCTCGCAGTAGTGCGCCCATCCCTCGATGAAGACCTCGGAGAGCACGGTGCGCCGAACCGCGCTGCCGGCGCGGCGCATGGCGCGGCCGTGGCTGAGGTGTCCCGGGGCCACCTCGTGCACCACCATGTTGGCCATCAGGTTGCGGCTGAAGCCGGTACGCAGCCACTGGTCGCGCTCGGTCGTGGACCAGCCGGGGAGCGGGAGGCTGACGTGGAAGCGGCCGGGCGCGTCCGCCTCGTTCGCGGCGGCCCAGGTCGCGCCGGCCAGGGAGCGGCGTTGCGCGTCGGGCATGGGCAACACCTCGACGCGGACGTCGTGGTCGGGGACGAGGTCGTGCGCTGCGGCCCACGCCACGGCGTCCTCGACCAGGGCCCGGAACTCCGGGATGACCCGGTCGGTGTCGGGGTGGTCGGCCTGGAGCGCAGCAATGGTGGCGGAGGGTTCGGCGTGCGGGTCGAGCCGACGGCAGGCCTCGTCGCGCATCGTGCGCAGCCGGTCGCGTTCGGCGTCGACGCGGGTGGTCATGGTGTCCGGGTCCAGATCGACGGCCTCGGTGGAACCGAGCAGGCGGGCCAGTGCGGCGCCGCCGAGCGCGGCCGACGGCGGGCCGTGCCGGCGGGCGTGTTCGAGGTGGTCGACGAAGCGGTCCAGGGCGGCCCGCGCGGCGTCGTGTACCGCGTCCGTGCCCGGCGTGACGAAATCCGCCAGGCCGCGGGCGAGCGGGAGGGTGGCCGCGGCCAGCGGGGCGGGCACCCGGTCCAGCGCCTCGATCGCCGCGTCGACGCCGTCCGGCCAGCCCGCCAGGTGCGCCCGTCGCGCGGTCGCGCGCTCGTCGGCGGGGGCGTAGTCGCGGTCGTAGCCGGACAGGTCGAGGTTGTCGATGTGCCAGATCGGATTGGTCCGGTACAGCGCCAACTCGTCCAGCCGTACCCGCAACGCCTCCTCGGCCGCGCGAGCGAGGGCCTCGTCGTAGGGGTCGGGGTAGGCGTTCGTTCCGGGTGGTCCGCCGAGCGCGGCCACGGCGCGGCGTACGCTGGCGGGGGAGAGGTCCTGGAGGGTGCCGTCGTACTCGTGTCGACCGGCGCTCTCCCGCGCGGCGAACACGGACGCGTCGCAAATCGCGGCGAGACGGGCGTCCAGGGGGCGGGCCGAACTCATGTGCTGCTCCAGTACTGTGCGCTGCTGTGACCGGACCAGCCTGGCCACCCGACGCGCGTTCGTACCGGGCCAATGCGGACGGAGGTGGACCGGGCCGGATGCGGGGGTGCTGGGGGCCGATGGAGGCGGGCGGGTCGGGCCGGTGGACGTGGTGGGGCGGGCGGCGTGGCCGGGGCGAGGGGTGCGAGGGGGCGCTGGGTTGATGGCGGCGGGGGTCGAAGGGGTCGGCGGGGCGCGGTGGTTGGAGGGGTTGACGGGATCGAGGGAGCCGACAGGAATGACGAAGCCGAGCGGGTCGGGTCGCCGGAGTCGGGACGGGTGGCGGAACCCGCACGGCCGGTGCGGCCTTTGCGCCCCCGCAGCTCTCGCCGCCCCCGCCGCCCGCGCCACTCCCGCAGTCGCCGCCAGGGGCGCCCGCTACGCGGTCCGAGCGGTCCGCGTCCGCTGCGCCCGCCACGCGGTTCGGCGGGGCTGCTCGGCCCGTGCGTCCCTCGTCCGTCGTTGCGCAGCCCGGCGGAGGTGATGGGGCTGCGCGGTTCGCATGCTCCGACGCGCCCGGCCGGCCTGGTCGTTCCGGTGTGTCCGCTCCGCCGGTTCGCGCTGTCCGCGCGGGGCGGGCCGCCCGGGCCGCCGGCTCTGCGCCCTCCGTGCGGCCCGTGGTTGCGGGCCGTCCCGTGACCGGGCCTTCGGTGCGGTCCGTGGTCGAGCCGGCGGAGTTGGTCGAGTTGCTCGGGGACTGGACGGTGGGGGAAGGGGTGCTCTACCGGGGGCTGGCCCGGGCCACGGCGCGGCTGATCGCGGACGGGGCGTTGGCCGCCGGGGCGCGGTTGCCGGCCGAGCGGCGGTTGGCGAAGGCGCTGGCGGTGAGTCGGGCGACGGTGGTCGCCGCGTACGACTCGCTGCGGACGGACCGGCTGGTGGAGAGTCGGCGGGGGAGCGGAACCAGCGTGGCGCTCCGGCCCGAGGTGCCGGCCGCCGCCGGGGACGGACGGGTGCCGGGTGGGCAGGCGACGGCGCTGGTGCAGCGGATGGTCTCCGGGCCGGGTGAGGTGATCTCGCTGGGGCACGCGGCCGACGCCGACGGGCCCGATCTGGCGGCGGCGTTGCTGGACCTGGTTCGGGAGGACCTGCCCGGGCTGCTCCGGGACACCGGCTACCACCCGGCCGGCCTCCCCGCGCTCCGGGCCGCGATCGCCGCGCACCACACGGCGCAGGGGTTGCCGACCGGGCCGGACCAGGTCCTGGTCACCACCGGTGCGACCCAGGCGATCGTGCTCGCCACCCGGCTGTTCGTGCGCCCGGGGGCGTGCGTGGTGATCGAGTCGCCGAGTTGGCCGGGCTGCATCGACACGTTCCGGGCGGCGGGCGCCCGGCTGGTCGCGGTCGGCCTCGACGAGGAGGGCCTGCGGATCGACCTGCTCGCCCGCGCGCTCGCCGAGCATCGCCCCGCGCTGTTGTTCGTGATGCCGACCTACCACAACCCGACCGGCGTGCTGATGTCCGCCTCGCGCCGCCGCCGGATCGCCGAACTGGCCGCCGAGCACCGGGTCACCGTCCTGGAGGACAGCGCGCACGCGGCCGCCGCCGCTCCCGGCGAGGTGCCGGCGCCGATCGCGGCCCATGCCGTGGGCGGGTCGATCCTCACCGTGGGGTCGTTGTCCAAGGCGGTCTGGAGCGGGTTGCGGATCGGCTGGGTACGCGCGCCGCGCACGGTGATCGAACCGCTGGCCCGGCTCAAGGCCGGGTCCGACCTGAGCACGCCGCTGCTCGACCAGGCACTGGCGGCCCGGCTGCTCCCCGAACTGCCCGCCCTGAGTGCCTCGCGCGCGGCGCTGCGCCGGGCCCGACTCGACACCGCGCGGCGACTGTTCGCCGAGGCGTTGCCGACGTGGCGCGTACACTCGCCGACCGGCGGTTCGGTGTTGTGGATCGAACTCCCACCCGGCACCGACGCCCGAATCTTCGCCCAGATCGCCCTGCGCCACGGCGTCGAGGTCGTCCCGGGCGCCGCCATGGACGCCACCGGCACCCACGACACCTTCGTACGCGTCCCCTTCGCCTTCGACCCGGAGGTCCTACACCAGGTGACCACCCGCCTGACCACAGCCTGGACCGAGTCGAACCCCCTCTGACCCCCACAACCCAACCCCACCCGCCGACAACTCCGACGTCCGAACGGCAACTCTCACGCCGGGCCGGCGGTTGCGGTGTCGGAGCGGCAACTCACGTGTCCGGCCCGCAGTCCCGGTGTCGGAGCGGCAACTCCCGCCTGGACCGAGTCGAAACGCCTCTGACCCCCATAACCAACCCCCCGGGCAGCAACTCCGGCATCGGACGGCAACTCTCGTGTCGGGTCGGCCGTTGCGGTGTCCGGACGGCAACTCTCGCGCCGGGCCCGCAGTCCCGGTGTCGAGGCGGCAACTCCCGCTCCAGCACACAACTCCGGCGACCGACGCCCAACGGGCGCGGTCGCCGCCCCCGCTCCGCGCCGCCCCCGCTC
>NZ_JBHZAE010000010.1:0-87949 GCF_042754105.1 Embleya sp. NPDC059237
GGCGGATGCCGTGCATCGGCGTGCCGGAGAAGCAGGTGCACAGTGGTTCCATTCGCCTGTTTCTCCGGGGCGGCGAGGTGCGGTGCCGGGCGTCGTGGAGCCCGACGGGAGATTGAAGACACGCCCTACCAGGGGCCCATCCGGCGGGAGTTGCCGGACCGGCCCCTCGTCCCGAGGGGTTCAGGGTTTGAGCATGAAGGTGAAGTCGGCGGAGAGTTTGCTGGTCAGTCGAACCGCGGAGACGACCTTTCCGTCCGTGATCAGTCGCTCGACCTCGGCGCGGGGAAGGCCGCAACCTTCGGCGATCAGACGTACCGGCCGCACGGGTATCCGTGCCGCGAACCGGACCGCGACCTCGATCACCTCGCGGTCGGGGTGAGCCGTTCCGCCGGTGTCCAGGCGCCAGGCGTCGGTCCAGTCGAGGGCGATGCGATTGCGGTGCCGGACGAGCGGATCCTGGAGCAGTTCGGCCGCCAGGCCGAGGTCGTTGGCATGTAGCCGATCGAGCAGCTCGGGTCGTACGGAGCGTACGTTCGCTCGCTCCAGGACCGTCAGCTTGGCCGTTTCCCCGCAGGCGGTACAGAGCGCGAGGAGCCAGGCGTCGATCAGCTTGTGGTTTGCGTTGACGCGGAATTTGCCGTTCGCCCGCAGGTGCTCGGCCGCGCAGCCGTGGCAGCGGCGGAGCACGAGGGGCAGGCGGGTGGGCATGACCACCCAGGTTTCGAGCACAGGTGTACACCGGTTCCAGTGAGAAGACCGCAGCAAGAAGCAGCGCGGCGCAGATGCGCGACGCGCGACCAACAGCGCTCGGGGAATCTCACACGGTGTACAACGGCACTTCCTTGCCTGGAGGACAGGTCGGCAGCACGGTAACGGCGCACGGCACCGCCGATCCACCGGTTTTCCGACGGCCTTTCGACGGGGTCGGCAACAGCGGTCTAGCCGGCTGCCCGGGCCCTGCGTTGGCGCTTGGACAGCGGGGCCTGGGACAGGTCTTCGGCTTGGGCCCGGAGGTTCTTGTGGCCGTAGCCGCGGTCGGTCAGCCACCGCTCCGCCGCGGCCCGCGCCCGCTCCGTCGCCGGCACGATGTCCTCCTCCGCCTCGCCCGAGTCGACGAAGCGGAAGGTGAAGAACGGGCGCGCCGCCAGGTCGTACGTCAGCTGCCCCTCGGGTGTGAAGGCCGCCCGCAGTACGTCGTGCTCGGCGGCCCGGGCGAGCAGTTCCGCCCGCTGCTCCTCGCCCAGTGCGTCGAAGGCGCCTCGGACGGTGATTCGGAAGGTGCGTTCGCTCATGGGCAAACCCTAGGCGGCGCCTCAACCGAATTTCGGCCGGAATCCCGGCGACCCCGGGGCTCAGCGCTCCTTCGTCCACGACCCCAGGACCATCAGCGTCTTGGTGCCGGTGACGTTTCCGTTGCGGCGCAGGTGGTCGATCACCTGTTGCAGATGGGTGATGTCGCGGACCCGGACATGGATCAGCGCGTCCGGGTCGCCGGCGATCGTGTACACCGCCTGCACCTCGGGGGTGTCCGTGGCGGTGCGCACGATCTCGCTCACCGGCATGCTGCCCGGGTAGCGCAGTTCGGTGAACGCCTCGACACCCCAGCCCAGCTTGGCGTGGTCGATCTGCACGGTGAAGCCGGTGATCACGCCCTCCTCGCGCAGCCGGTCCACCCGGCGCTTGACCGCCGCGACCGACAGGCCGATCTGCCCGGCCATCTCGGAGAAGGTGCGCCGCCCGTCCTCCCGCAACATGCGCAGGATGTTGTGGTCGATGCTGTCGATCTCGGCCATGCCCGACGCTCCCGTCCTCGGCGCTGCCCACGCAAAGCATCGGACCCGATTCCGATCGGCAGGCAAGAATCTTGCGGCCTGTACCCGATCCGCCGCAAGGTGCTTGCGCCGACGACCGAACGGCCCACATCGCCACTGCTCCCCCCGTGATCCCCCTGGATGCTCCCGGATCCCGCCGCGCGGCCCGATACGCTTCCCGCCGGTACCCGAGACCCCGGGGACGTCGACGCGTCGACCGGATCGGCGGGAGGGCTTCGCCATCATGCGCAGGACACGAGCGGATCACCAGGATCCCGAGGACGTCGGCGGCCCGACCCACCCACCGGGTCGCGGCCGGCGCAGCCACGGGAGCGACCGGCACGCGCCCGATCCGCCACCGCAGGCGAACCACGGCCACGGTCACGGCCACGGTCACGGCCACGGCCACGGCCACGGCCACGCGCACGGCCCCGCCTCCCCCGTCTCGACCCGGCTGCGGCGTCTGGTGGCCGCCGTACTCATCCCGTTCGCCGCCGCCGTGGTGGTCGGCCTCGTGGTGTTGTGGCCCAGCGGTACGCCCACGCATCCGCGTACGGGCGTGGGCTTCGACCAGGAGACCCGGGACGGGCGCGTCACCAAGGTCGAGGAGTTGCCCTGCGCCCAGGCGGACGCCGACGCCTTCGCCGCCGGCAACGGCCACCCGGGGGACCCGGCCGGCTCCACCGGCGCCGCTCCTCCGTCGGACGCCACCCCCGGCGGCGTCCCCTGGCCCCCACCCACCAACGCGCCCGGCTCGGCGCCCCCGCCCGCCGACTGCCGCCGCGCCACCATCGAGATCACCTCCGGCGCCGACAAGGGCCGCCGGGTCACCGAGGTGGTCCGGCCGGACCAACTGCGCCGGTTCTCGGTCGGGCAGGGGGTGGTGCTCGCGTACGCCCCGAGCGCGCCGGAGGACCTGCGCTATTCGGTGATCGACGTCCACCGCGGCCCACCGATGTTGCTGCTCGCGGGCCTGTTCGCGGTCGCGGTGATCGTGGTCGGGCGGATGCGTGGGCTGACCGCCCTGATCGCGCTCGCGATCAGCTTCGCGGTGTTGTCCTTCTTCATCCTCCCGGCCATCCTGCACGGGTCGGATCCGCTGCTGGTTGCGGTCGTCGGCGGCAGCGCGATCATGTTCACGGCCCTGTACCTGTGTCACGGCATATCCGCGCGCACGTCGGTCGCGGTGGTCGGCACGCTGGTGTCGGTGGCCCTGATCGGCGTGTTGGGGAAGCTGTTCATCGGGTGGGCGCACCTGACCGGCAACACCTCCGACGAGACCGGTCTCGTACACGCGCTGTATCCGCACATCGAGTTGCACGGCCTGCTGTTGGCCGGCTTCATCATCGGTTCGCTGGGCGTACTCGACGATGTGACGGTCACTCAGACCTCGGCGGTGTGGGAACTCAAGCAGGCCGACCCGACCATGACGGCCCGTCGGCTGTACCGGGCGGGCATCCGGATCGGCCGTGACCACATCGCGTCGACGGTCAACACGCTGGTACTGGCCTACGCGGGCGCCGCGTTGCCGCTGATGCTGCTGTTCTCGATCGCGCGCCGGGACGTACTGGACGTGGCCACCAGCGAGATCGTCGCGGAGGAGATCGCCCGCACGCTGGTCGGCAGCATCGGCCTGGTCGCCTCGGTCCCGGTCACCACCGCACTGGCCGCGCTGCTCGCCGCGGCCGATCACGGGCGGCCCGGGCCGCCGGCGAAGGGTGCCGCCGCGCCGGCCGTCACCGTGCCGGCGCCTGCGTCCCGGGGTCGCCACCGGGGCCGCTGAGCGCGCGTGGGGCCCCGCGCCGGTCGGCGTGACGGACCCCACCATGGTTCTCTCTCATATTCGGGATACTGTCTCGAATATGAGAGACACAGACGGGGACGCGGCACCGCCGAACAGTGCCGCCGCCGCACAGGTCGAGGCACGGCTGGCCGGTCGGCTCGCCGAACTCCGGTTGGAACGCGGCTGGTCGCTGGACGAGTTGGGGCGGCGGACGGAGGTGAGCCGGTCCACCCTGTCCCGGCTGGAGCGGGGCGAGATCAGCCCGACGGCGGCGCTGCTCGGCCGGTTGTGCACGGCGTACGAACGGACCATGTCGCAGTTGCTGGCCGAGGTCGAGTCGGAGCCGCCGCAACTGGTGCGCGCCGACCGGCAGGAGGTGTGGCAGGACCGGGCCTCGGGCTTCACCCGTCGATCGGTGTCCCCGCCGCATCCGAGCCTGCGCGGCGAGGTCGTCGAGGGCACCCTGCGCCCGGGCGCGGACATCGCCTACGACGGCCCGTCCCTGCCCGGCCTCGAACACCACATCTGGGTGCTGGACGGCGTCCTGGAGGTCACCTCGGGCGGTCGGGCACACGAGGTGGGTGCCGGCGACTGCCTGCGCTACCGGTCGTGGGACCGTACACGCTTTCGCAACCCGGGATTCGAACCGGTCCGCTACGCCCTGCTGATCGTCCTGCCCTGACGGAGAGCCGCCTTGCACACCATCACCCGACTGACCGTAGACGACTTCCGCACCGGCATCGCGAACCTGGCCGACCTCCTCGTCGACGTGGTCGCCGGCGGCTTCTCCGTCGGCTTCGTCGCCCCGTTCGACCACGCCGCGGCGGCGGCCTGGTGGCGGTCCCTGGACTCCGCCGTGGCCGACGGCAGCCGCCGGGTGTGGGTCGCCCGGGGGCCCAACGGCGTGGCCGGCACGGTGAGTCTCGTCCTGGAGCAGAAACCGAACAGCCGGCACCGGGCCGAGGTGGTCAAGCTCATGGTCCACGGCGACGCCCGGGGCCACGGACTCGGCCGGGCCCTGCTGCGCACCGCCGAACAGGGCGCCGCCGACGCCGGAAGCCGCCTGCTCCTGCTCGACACCGAAACCGAGAGCACCGCCGACCACCTGTACCGAACGGCCGGCTGGACCCGATACGGCGTGGTCCCGGACTATGCGACCGACCCGACCGGGAAGTTGCGGGACTGCACCTTCTACTACAAGCGCATCGCCTGAGCCCGAACGGTTCGTGCCCGGCGAGTCCACCGCCAAACGCCGATCGCCGCCCCCGGGCCGGTAACCCCCGCCCCCGGTGTTGGGGCTGCCCCCAGTGCCCGGCCTGGGGGTCGCCGGATTCCGGGTGGGGGTCGAACTTCCCTACCTTCGTGGGGGTTCGGCCATTGCCGAACGGAAACGTTCGCAACACCCCAGGGGGAACGACCACCATGGACCGCAGGAGAAACCGCACCTTCACCAGGCTTGCCGCCTGTGCCGGACTGGCCCTCGGCGCAGTGGCGTTGACCACCGCGCCGGCACTCGCCGAGGCCCCGACGAAGGACCGCGCGACCCCGTCCGCCGCCGCACTCCCCACCTTCGACTTCGGCGACTGTCCGACGCTGCCCGCCGGTGCGGATCCCGACAAGTGGCGCTGCGAAGTACACGTCGCCACCGGGGAGATGCGGCTGGGCGGGATCGTCGTCCCGATTCGCCCGATGACCATCACGCACGCCGAGGGCCCGCTGCCCGACGGCACCACGGGTCAGGTCTTCGGCGCACTGCACGCGACCCCGAGCCCGACCACCGGCGGCCTGCTCGGCGTCCCCGGCCTCCCCGAGCGTGCGCCACTGCTCGGGATGAACGTCGAGACGAAATACGGCGGTTGGTTCGACTTCCTCTCGCACGGCACCTCGGCCGGCGGCCTGGACGTGACCCTGGCCCTGAGCGGCCCGCTGCTGCCGAAGGACTGCTCGATCGGCACCGCCGAGCAGCCGATCCGGCTGACCATGATGCGCAAGGGCCCCAACGAGTGGATCTCCAAGGACCCGCCCATCCTCAAGGGCACCCTGTGGGACAACACGGTCGCCATCCCCGCCGCCGGCGGTTGCGGCCCGCTCGGCACGGTGCTGAATCAGCGCAACGGCCTGCCGTCGCCCGGCGGCACCAACTCGGTCACCCTGGACGGGTTGTACACGTTCAAGACGTACACCCAACTCGGTCGCTGACCCACGCCCGACCGCATCGCATCCCGTCGGGACGATCGTCCTATCCTGACCGGACAACCGCGACCGAGTGTGGGGAGAGCGTCGACATGGATCTGGGTGCGCGCTATCGGGGGTTGTACGAGGCGGGACTGTTCACCGCGGAGTCCGCCGAGGACGCCTACCCCCTGGGTGCACTCGACGCCGTGCTGCACGCATCGATACGGAGCGAACTCGGCGCTCGGAAAAACAGCATCGACCACTGCGACAGCCGGATGGATGTGGCGGATGCGGCCGAGGGCCTGGCCGCGATCGCACCGCCCTACGCCAAGCTGCGCCGGGAATTGTTCTCCGACCTGCACCATGTCGGGCGCCCGGCGGCGCGATGGCGCGCGGTGAGCCGCGACCTCGCGGTGCTGGCCCCGCTCCAGGTCTGGCGGCGACCACCGGCGTACGCCCTGCTGTTGCGTGATCCGGGGGTGGCGACCGGAGGCGCCGAGTCCTGGGACTTCATCGTCTACCCGCGCGCCTCGGACCCCCGGGTACCCGGAACCACGTACACCGCGATGGTCTTCCCGGAGGCGGCCTCGACAGCGGAATCCGCGTCCGGCGCCGCGCCCGGCTCGACGCCCGATCTCGGGGCGGCGTGGCGACCGGGCACCGTGCAGGTGACCAGGCAACTGGAGGAACAGCACGAGCACTACGAGCAACTGACTTACGGCTTCACGGCGTTGGGGCGTCGGGTGCAGTTCGCCGCGCTCAACCACCCCGACGGCGGTCGTGAGCCCCAGCCTCCGATGGACTGATCCGCAGACCCGCAACCAATCCCACGGTCCATAGACCGTGGGATTGGTCTGTTCTCACTTTCTAATGGATAAAAAAGTGTGTAATCATTAGATAGACGGTGCTCGCCCCGAGTGCCGAGCATCCGGCGCTGCGTCACGTCGCGTCGCGTCGAGCCGAAACAAGGAGCAACGATGGGCAACCTCAAGACACTTCAGACCGGCCACGTCGGACTGAACGTCACCGACCTCGACCGTTCCGTGGCCTTCTACCGGGCGGTCCTGGAGGTCGAGGTAGTGGCCGAGGGCAACGAGGAGGGTCGCCGCTTCGCCTTCCTCGGGCGGGACGGCAAGCTCCTGATCACGCTGTGGCAGCAGAGCGAGGGCACGTTCCCGACCCGGCATCCCGGATTGCACCACCTGTCCTTCCAGGTGGAGACCATCGACGAGGTGAAGGCCGCCGAACAGGTCCTGCGCGGCCTCGACGCGCACTTCGACTACGAAGGCGTCGTCCCGCACGGCGAGCACGGCACCTCCGGCGGGATCTTCTTCACCGACCCGGACGGCATCCGCCTGGAGATCTACGCCCCGTCCGGCGCCGACCCGGCCGACGCCCCCACCACCGGCGCACCGACCTGCGGCTTCTTCTAGACCCCGCGCAGCACCCCCACCAAGCGCACCACGCCCCAACACCGCACACCGCAGATTCGGAGGCAATGTCGTGGCAACCGACTACCACCGCGGGGAACGCGCGGTACAGGATCGCGCCCACCTCACCCGCCAGGCCTCGCACTCGCTCGGCGGAATCGGGGACGCCATCCCGCCGGTCGCCGCGGCATTCCTCGCCGCACAACCCATGATCATCGTCGGCGGCGCGAACGCTGCCGGCCGGATCTGGTGCTCACAACTGACCGGCGAGCCCGGCTTCCTGTCCACCCCCGACCCGCACACGCTCACCATCGACGCACTGCCGCTCGCCGAGGACCCGCTCGCGGACCTCCTCGGCGAGCCGGCCCAGGTGGGGATGATCGCCATCGAGCCGGCGTCCCGACGCAGGATGCGGATCAACGGCCGCTCCACGCCGGTGCCCGGCGGTCTGCGCGTAGTACCCGACCAGGTCATCGCCAACTGCCCGAAGTACATCCAAAAACGCGACTATCGCATCCTCCGAGACCCCGACTCCGGACAGCCGCAAGCCAATCGCGCGGTCACCCGGGGCACCGCACTCACCCCGGCCCAGCAACAGACCCTGCGTGCCGCCGACACGTTCTTCGTGGCCACCGCCGACGAATTCGGCAACACCGACGCCTCGCACCGAGGCGGCAACCCGGGCTTCGTGGAGGTGTTGTCCCCGACCGTGTTGCGCTGGCCGGACTACGTCGGCAACGCCATGTTCCTGACCCTGGGCAATCTCGAACTGCGGCCGGTGGCCGGGCTGTTGATCCCCGGCTGGGACAGCGGTACGTCCCTGCACCTGTCCGGTACGACCCGCACCCTCTGGGACCACGACGAGATCGCCCGAATCCCCGGCGCGCAGCGTCTGGTCGAGTTCACCGTCACGGACGTGGTGGAGATCCCCGACGCCGTCCCGCTGCGCTGGAGCGCCCCACAAGCCTCCCGCTTCAACCCGCCCGTCCAGGGAGTCGAACCATGCGTATCACCGTCGACATGAACCTGTGCGAGAGCCACGGCCAGTGCGTGTTCGCCGCGCCCGACGTGTTCTCCTTCGACGACGACGATTTCCTCGTCTACGAGGGCCGCCCGGCGGACGCACTCCGAGCGCACGTCCGCAGCGCCGTGAGCATGTGCCCGGCCCGCGCCATCTCGACCATCGACGAGGGCGAGCCGAACGCCACATCCTGACCACCCCCATTCGCCCCGCCACATCGCACGACCCCCGCCCGGAGCCATCGGCTCCGGGCGGACGTGTTTGGGCTGGTCAGGGCTGGAGGGCGCCAGCCATGACGTGCTCCTGGCGCATTCATGGCGCCATTGACTCGCCATGACGCCATGAATGTGCCATGATGACGTCATGAACCTCACACCGTACGTCGACAACCTTCGTCGGGAACTCGCCATCGCCGCTGCCGCAGGCGGTCCCGAGGCTCTGGACGTGGCCGAACGGCTGACCGCTCCGCTGGAGTCGGCCGTCCGGCTCACCCTGATGAACGCCCTGTCCGCAGCCATGGCCGAGGTCACCAGCGAGCTGGCGCCGGGCTCCGTGGACATCCGCCTGCGCGGCCTCGACCCCGAGTTCGTGGTGACGACGCCACCGCCACAGGAGGCGTACGCGGCGCCGGAAGCGGACGAGCCGGCGCCGAAGGCCGCACCGATGGCGCCACTCACGGCGCCGGACGGGGACGAGGGCGGGATGGCCCGGATCAACTTCCGCCTCCCCGCCCACCTCAAGGCCAGGGTCGAGGAGACCGCCGGACTCGCGGGCCTGTCGGTCAACGCCTGGCTGGTCCGCGCGGTCGCCGGTGCCACGGAGCCCGACATCCCGCGCTCCCCCGCCCCCGCCCCCGGCCCGCACCGCCACCGCGGCCGCCAGGGCTACACGGGCTGGGCCCGCTAACCGGGGCCGGCGCCGGCGCCGGGCGACACCACACCACCGAGTCACCCCCACTCGCACCACCTCACATCGAGCCATGAGGACGGCACCGCCATGCCTGCTTTCGCCACGCCCGAACCCATCACCGCCACCCTCGAGTTCGACATCGGCGTGGTCCGGATCACCGCGAGCAAGCGCACCGACACGCTCGTCGAGGTCCGGCCCGTCAACGACCGGGACGAGCTCGACGTACACACGGCGGAACAGACCACCGTCACCTGCACCGACGGCAGGCTGCTGGTGAAGGGGCCCAGGAAGCGCTCGCCGTTCGGCAAGTCCGGCTCGGTGGACATCGTCGTCGAGTTGCCGGCCGGCTCCGACCTGCACGGCACCACGCCGCTGGCCGACTTCACCTGCACCGGGCCGCTCGGCGACTGCCGGCTCAGGACCTCGGTCGGCACCCTCCGGATCGACTCCGCCGCGACCCTGGACGCCCACACCGACCACGGCGCCATCCACGCGGACCATGTCGTCGGCGACGCCGAGGTGAGCGCCGCCGGCCGGATCGAGATCGGTACCGTCGGCGGCACCGCGACGCTCAGGAACGCCAACGGCGACACCACGATCCGCGAGGTCACCGGCCGCCTGCAGGTCGGCTCGGCCAACGGCCGGATCACCGTGGGCATCGCGCACTCCGACGTCGACGCCAAGTGCGCCAACGGCGCGATCCGCCTCGACGAGGTCGCCCGCGGCCGGGTACACCTCCAGTCCGGCTCCGGTGACCTGGAGGTCGGCATCCGCGAGTCCACCGCGGCCTGGCTCGACGTACGGACCCGGATGGGCAGCGTGCGCAACTCCCTCGACGCCGCCCAGGGGCCCGTCGCCACCGAGCAGACCGTCGAGGTGCACGCCCGCACCTCGATGGGCCACATCGTGATCCGCCGCGCCTGAATCGACGAGCCACGACCCAAGGGACACGATCGCCATGACCACGACCACGACCACCGCCACCCGCAACCGCACCCTCGCGATCAGCGCCACCGGCCTGACCAAGTCCTACGGCGACAAGAAGGTGCTGGACGGCATCGACCTGCACATCCCCGAGGGCACCGTCTTCGCCCTGCTCGGACCCAACGGCGCGGGCAAGACCACGACCGTACACATCCTGTCCACCCTGATCACCGCGGACGCCGGCCGGGCCGAGATCGCCGGACACGACCTGACCGGCGCGGCCGACGGAGTACGCCGATCCATCGGCGTCACCGGCCAGTTCGCCGCGGTGGACAACCTGCTCACCGCCCGGGAGAACCTGATCCTGATGGCGGACCTGCAGCACCTCGGCCGGCGCGAGGGCCGCCGCCGGGCCGACGACCTGCTCGCCCGCTTCGACCTCACCGAGGACGCGCACACCCCGGTGGCCACCTTCTCCGGCGGCATGCGACGCAAGCTCGACCTGGCGATGACCCTGGTCGGCGACCCCCGGGTGATCTTCCTCGACGAGCCGACCACCGGCCTCGATCCGCGCAGCCGACGGATCATGTGGGGGATCATCCGCGACCTGGTCACCGACCGCGGCGTCACCATCCTGCTCACCACGCAGTACCTGGACGAGGCCGACGAACTCGCCGACCGGATCGCGGTCCTGGACCACGGCACGTTGATCGCCGAGGGCACCGCCGACGAACTCAAGCGGCGCATCCCCGGCGCGCACATCCGCCTCCGCTTCGCCGACGCGCACCGGCTCGACGCCGCCGCCGACCTCTTCCGGGCCACCAGCCGCAACGACGACACGCTCACCCTGAACATCCCGTGCGACCCCGGCATCCCCACCCTGCGCACCATTCTCGACACGCTCGACTCGGCGTCGATCCCCGCCGAGGAACTGACCGTGCACACCCCCGACCTGGACGACGTCTTCCTCACCCTCACCGGCCGGCCGCAGGGCGACCGCGTTCCGGACTCCCGGAAGGAAAACCCGCGATGAGCACCCTGTCCTACGCGGTCACCGACTCGGCGACCATGTTGCGCCGCAACCTGCGACACGCCCTGCGCTATCCCTCGGTGACCGTCTCCGTGGTCGCGATGCCGATCGTCATGCTGCTGCTGTTCAACTACGCCTTCGGCAACGCCATCGGCGCCGGGATCGCCGACTCCCCCACCGGCAACACGAAGTACATCGACTACGTGGCCCCCGGCATCATCCTGATGGCGGCCACCTCCGGGGCCCTGGCCACGGCGATCTCGGTCTGCGTCGACATGACCGAGGGCATCGTCAACCGGTTCCGCACGATGTCCGTCTCCCGGGCGGCGTTCCTGACCGGACACGTCGTCGGCAGCGTGATCCAGACCCTGGTCAGCCTGGCCCTGGTGATCGCCACCGCACTCGCCGTCGGCTTCCGGCCGAACGCCACGGCGCTCGAATGGCTCGCCGCGATGGGCCTGCTCACGCTGTTGACGCTGGCCCTGACCTGGATCTCGGCCGGTATCGGTCTGGTCGCCAAGAACGTGGAGACCGCGAGCAACATCCCGATGCCGATGACGTTCCTGCCGTTCCTCGGCAGCGCGATCGTCCCGACGGATTCGATGCCCACCGGACTGCGTTGGTTCGCCGAGTACCAGCCGTTCACCCCGATCATCGAAACCCTCCGGGGCCTGCTCCTCGGCACCGAGATCGGCAACAACGCGATCATCGCCCTCGCCTGGTGCCTCGGCGCCACCCTGGTCGGTTATGTGTGGGCGCGCAGAGTGTTCAACAAGGCTCGCTGAAAGCCTTGCTCCCGAGCATCAAAAGTGCCTCTGACCAGGTACTTGCATGGCGAGCTGCATGGCTAAATGCATGGTGAGTTGCATGGAAGCCTGCACGGTACATCGCACGGCGATTCGCATGGCAAGCTGCATGGCAGCGCACGCGGCAAACTGCACGGTAACCCCAGCGCACAACGCCCGCTCCCCGGCAGCCACAGCCCCACCCGCCGCACCTGGCCGTCCGACCCGGAACCCCTGGTCGGACGGCCACGCGCATGTCACCCCGAGGCCACCGAGGTCGACGCGACCGACGCGACCGACGCAACCGACGCGACCGACGCGACCATCGAGCCCGCCCAGGCCGACGAACCCACCCTCACACGTCCCGCCGCTCGATCACCCACGCCGCGACCGCCACCGCGACGCCGACCCACACCAGGCACACCACCACCGCCGTCACCGTGGACGGTCGCCCGGCGGCATCCGCCCCGGTCGTACTGCTCAACGCCTGGAACGCCTGTTGCAGGGTGCCGTTCCGCACCCGGTCCCCCGCCGCCCCGGTAACCATCGGCGCCACGAAGAACAGCCCGAACAGCGCCGCGATCGCCCCCGCCGTATGCCGGACGACCACCCCGAGCGCCAGCCCGATCAGCGCCAACACCGTCACGAACGCACCCGTCGCGAGCACCGCCCGCAGCACGTGCGGCGCGCCGAGCCCCACCTCCAGGTCCTTGTCCGCCAGGATCGCCTGCCCCACGAAGTAGGTGGCGAAGGCGATCACCTCCCCCAGGACGAGCGTGGCCGCGCCGACGACCACCACCTTGGCCGCGAACACCCGCCGCCGCCTCGGTACCGCGGTGAACGTGGTCCGGATCAGCCCCGACCCGTACTCCGAACTCGCCGTCAACACCCCGAGCGTGCCCACCGCGAGCACCACCACGTAGTAGCCGCCGCTGAATCCGAACCGGACCGGGTCGAACGCGGCCCGTCGCTCCGCCGACATCCCGTCCCAGTCCGCGACCAGGTTGCCCAGGTCGAACGCGCCGAGTCCGAGCGCCGCGACGGCGGACACCAGCACGGTGAGATACGTCGACCGCAGCGTGCGCAGCTTGATCCACTCGGCTGCCAACACCCCGCGCGGAATCGGCACCCGGCTCACGCGCCCGCCCCGTTCCGCACCCCGTCGGCCGCCCGGTGCACCGCTTCCGGCTCGGTGATCCGCAGATACGCCTCCTCCAACGACCCCTGCCGGGCCGCCAGTTCGTGAATCACCAGGCCCTCCGCCGCGGCCAGTTCGCCGATCCGCGAGTACGCCAACCCCTCGACCGCGAGCGCCCCGTCCGGCTCGACCGTCACCGTCGCGCCCCGCGCGGTGAGCAACGCCGCCAACCGCGGCCCGTGTGGGGACCGGACCAGTACATCCCCCCGCGCCCCGTCGCGCACGAACTCGGCCATCTCGGTGTCCACGATCACCCGCCCCCGACCCAGCACGATCACGTGGTCGGCGGTCAGCGCCATCTCGCTCATCAGGTGGCCGGCCACGAACACCGTGCGCCCCTCGGCCGCCAACTCCCGCATCAGCGTGCGGATCCACCGGATCCCGTCCGGGTCGAGCCCGTTCACCGGCTCGTCCAGCAACAACACCGGCGGGTCGCCGAGGAGCGCCACCGCGATGCCCAGCCGCTGCCGCATGCCCAGCGAGAATCCGCCCGCCCGACGCCGGGCCGCGGCACGCAGCCCGACCAGGTCCAATACCTCGTGTACCCGGCCGCCCGCGATGTCGTTGCTCGCGGCGATGCTCGCCAGGTGGTGGTACGCGCTGCGCCCGGCCGGCACCGCATCCGCGTCCAGCAACGCCCCGACCCGGCGCAGCGGCCGGTCGAACGCACGGTAGGGCCGCCCGTCCACCAGGGCATGACCCGCGGTGGGCGCGGCCAGGCCCAGGATCATCCGCATGATGGTGGACTTGCCCGCCCCGTTCGGGCCGAGGAAGCCGGTCACCCGTCCCGGTTCGACGGTGAAGGTGACATCGTCCACGGCCACGCGTGCGCCGTATCTCTTGGTGAGCCCGCGCACTTCGATCATCTCGTCTCCCGGATCCGCGTCGGCCGGCCGGCCCGTCCCGGTGCCGCCGGCGATACGTCCTCCACCGTGTCGGGTCGCCGGTGGGCGGTCATCGGACCGTGGCCGGAGCGCGCGGCCGGGATCGGGGTTCGACTACGACCGTGGTCATAGGTCCGCCGGGCGATGGGCGGCGGCGGCCGGCGTGCCACCCTCGACGGCATGACAGGCATGACAGGCATGACAGGCATGGGATCGGAGCCGTCGCGTCCATTCACGAAGCGGCTGCGCGCCGAGCACCGGGTTGCGCTCGACGTGCTCGTGGCCCTGGTCGGGGCGTCGATCGCGGTGCTGCGCGTGCTGGACGCCTACCACCACCACGACCCGCACGGACGCGGCTACCCGGAGCCGGACCGGGTTCAACTGTGCGTCGCCCTGGTCGGCGTCGGCGTATTGGCCGGCGCGCTGGTGCTGCGCCGGTTCCGGCCCGCGCTCGCGACGGCGGTGGTGGTCGCGAGCTGGGCGGTCGTGGTGGCCGTGGCCGGCGAGACCACGATCGCGCTGTACGTGGGCGGGCCGTTCGTGGTGCTGGTCTCGATGGCGGTGGTCTACAGCGCGGCGGTGACGTACCCGCCGCGCGCGGCGATCGGCGTGCTCGGGCTCGGCCTGTTGGGCGCGGTGCCGTGGTTGTTCGGTTCCGACGACCTGCGGCGCAACGCGTGGTTGACGCCGCTGTTCGTCGGCATCGCGGGCGCGGTGGGCTACGCGGTCGGCCGGCAGCGCGCGTACGCCGCAGCGCTGCGCGAGCATCACGCGGAACTGGCCCGGTCCGAGTTCGCGGAGGAACGGCTGCGGCTGGCGCGGGAGTTGCACGACGTGATCGCGCACAGCCTGGGAGTGGTCAACGTGCAGGCCGGATACGGTGGTTTCGTGCTCGACCGACGGCCGGAGGAGGCCCGGGAGGCGTTGGCGGCGATCCGGCGGATCAGCGGCGAGACGATCCGCGAAATGCGCGGCCTGCTCGGGGTGTTGCGCGCGGACGGCCCGGCCGACCGGCTGCCCGCGCCGGGGTTGGCCGATCTGCCCGCGCTTCTCGACCGCAGCGCGGAGGCGGGTCTGCGGGTGGAATCGGCCGTGCTCGGCGAACCGCGCGAGTTGCCGCCCGGCGTGGAGTTGTCCGCGTACCGGATCGTCCAGGAGGCGCTGACCAACATCGCCCGGCACGCGCGCACCGCGAACGCGACGGTCACCGTGGACTATCGCGGGGACGCGCTGGCGATCGAGGTCACCGACGACGGCGTCGGGCCGGGGCACGGATGGCCGGACGAACTCCCCTACGGACACGGCCTGGCCGGGATGCGCGAGCGGGTCGGACTGTACGACGGGGAGTTCACCGCCGGTCCGCTGCCGGGGCGCGGCTTCCGGGTGACCGCGGTGTTGCCGCTGCGCGAGCGTGTCGCATGAGCGTCCGGGTGCTGGTCGCCGACGATCAGGCACTGGTGCGCGCGGGGTTTCGCGGGATCGTCGAGGTGGCGCCGGGCTTCACCGTGGTCGGCGAGGCGGGCACCGGGACGGCCGCGGTCGAACTCGCCCGGCGGGAGCGGCCGGACGTGGTGCTGATGGACATCCGGATGCCGGGCATGGACGGCCTGGAGGCCACCCGGCTGATCACCGGCGCGGGCGGTCCGGCGGGCGTGCCGGGCGTGCGGGTGCTCATCCTGACCATGTTCGACCTCGACGAGCACATCTACGAGGCGCTGCGCGGCGGCGCGAGCGGGTTCCTGCTCAAGGACACCGCGCCGGAGGACTTGTTGGCCGCGATCCGGGTGGTCGCCGCCGGCGAGGCGCTGCTCGCGCCGAGTGTGACCCGGCGCCTGATCGCCGAGTTCGCCGGTCGCCCGGCCCCGAGCGGGAGCGGCGAGCCGGCCCGGCCCACGACGCTGCCCGGGATCACCGCGCGCGAACACGAGGTCCTGGCCCTGATCGCCGAGGGCCACACCAACCCCGAGATCGCCCGCCGCCTGCACATCACCGAGGGCACCACCAAGACCCACGTGGGCCACCTGCTCACCAAACTCGGCGCCCGCGACCGCGTACAACTGGTGATCACCGCCTTCCGCGCGGGCCTGGGCCCGAGCTAATCCGCGATCGCCGCGGGGATGTCCAGGCGGGCCGCGCGCCGGGCCGGGAGCGTCGCCGCGGCCAGGCCCGCGAGGGTCGCGCCGACGATCACCGCGGCGATCGTCGGCCACGGCACGGCGACCACCGTCACGCTGCCGTCGTGGGCCATCCAACGGGTCACGCCGAGGCCCCAGCCGAGACCGAGCGCCAGGCCCAGGGTCGCGCCGTACATCGCGATGATCACCGATTCGAGGCGGATCATCCGGCGCACCTGCCTGCGGGTCAGGCCCAGGGCGCGCAACATCGCAATCTCCCGGGTGCGTTCGACCACGGACAACACGAGGGTGTTCACCACACCCAGGACCGCGATCACGATGGTCAGCGACAGCAGTCCGTACGCCAGGGCCACCATCGTGCCCAGGGCGCCCTTGCGGCTCTCCCGGTAGTCGGCCCGGGTACGCACCGCCACGCCCGGCTCGGCCGAGGTCGCCGCCTTCACCGCCGCGCGCAGCACGGCCGTATCGGTACCGGGTGTCGCGGCCAGGTAGACCGTCTCGTCCCGCACGTCCGGCGCCAGCTCGGCCAGGGTGTCCAGGCCGACCATCGGGTTCACGTCGCCGCCCGTGCCCGCCGGCCGATCCGTGCGCAGCCCGCCGACCCGCAGTGTGCGGGTCTCGCCGGCCACGGCCCGCACCACGACCGGGTCGCCGACCGCCAGACCGCGGCGTCGGGCGTAGCGGGCGTCGAGCACGATGGCGCCGGGCGCCAATCCGGCCGCCTCGGTGCCGCGGCCGTAGGTGTGGCCGAGCAGGCCGCCGACCCCCGGGTCGGCGCCGTCGAGTTCGAGCTGCTCGGTGTGCTCGTGGGCGGTGATCCGCACGTCCACCCTGCGGGTGCGCACCGTGCTCGCCACACCCGGTACGGCCCGCGCGTCGCTCGCGGTGCGCGCGGACAGCGCCGGCTTGCCGGAGAGCACCAGGTCGGCGCGGAACGTGCGGTCGAAGGTCGCGTCGAACGACGCGGTCATCGAGGACACGGCCACGCCGACCGCGGCGACCAGTGCGACACCGATCATCAGTGCGCCGGCGGTGGCCCCGGTCCGGCGCGGGTTGCGCAGCGCGTTGTCCCGGCCGAGCCGGCCCACGGCACCGAACGGTCGGGTGTACGGGGCGCAGAGCGCCGGGATCAATCGGCGGGCGAGGATCGGGCCGAGCAGGACGACCCCGAGCAGGGTCAGCGCGCCGCCGAGCGCGAGCAGGGCAAGGTTGCCGCCGGCCACCGCGGCGGCTCCGAGGGCGAGGACAACGCCACCGCGGAGGGCGCGCCGGCGCGGCGGTTCCTGCGGCGCGTCCACGGCGCGCAGGGCGGCCATCGGCGCCACCCGACTCGCGCGGCGTGCGGGGCGGTATGCGGCGAGGACCGTGGCGAGGGTGCCGACGGCGTAGCCGACCACGGGGGTGGTCGGTGCGAAAGCCAGGTCGATGCCCGAGGTCTGCACACCGACCGCGCCGAGCAGTGCGGTCAGTCCGGTGGCCAACGCGTAGCCGGTGCCCAGGCCGAGGGTCGAGCCGAGCAGGCCGAGCACCGCCGCCTCGGTGAGCACCGACCGGTGCACGTCCGCGCGGGAGGCACCGAGCGCGCGCAACAGGCCGATTTCGCGGGTGCGTTGGGCGACGAGCATGGAGAAGGTGTTGAAGATCAGGAACATCCCGATCGCCATGGTCAGCAGCGCGAAGCCGAGCAGGCCGTAGCGGACCACGTCCAACGCGCGGCCGAGTTCCCCGACGGCGGCGGCGCCGGTTTGGGCGCGGGTGCGGATGTCGAGCGCCGGCGAACCGGCGCCCTCGGGGTCGAGCGCGGCGGTGACACGATCGCGCAGCACGGTGTCCGGTACGCCCGGCACCGCCGTGACGGAGACCGCCGTGACCACGTCCGGCCTGCCGAGGAGTCGGGCGGCGGCGGTCTCCGGGTCGACGAAGACGAGGGTGTCGCCGGTGGCCCGCACCCGATAGCCGGCGATGCCGACCACGGTGACCTCGAACGTGCCGGTCGACGGGCTCAGCCGCAGCCGGTCACCCAGCCGGATCCGGCTCACCCGCGCCGACTCGGCGTCCAGGACCGCCTCGTTCGGGCCGTGCGGTTCGTGACCCGAGGTCAGTCGTACCGGCGCGTGGGCACACGCACACCACCCGGCGACCGCCGTCTCCGGATCCGAGACCACCCCGACCTGATCCCCGTCCCCGTCGACGACGGGCACGTCCCGGACCACCACGTCGCCGTGCACGGCGGCCACGCCCTCGACGCCGCGAACCCGCTCCACCAGCGCCGCCGGCACGGTCGGCGTGCGCCCCGCGCGGACCAGCCGGATCGCCTTGACCTCGGTCCGGGGCGTGACGGTCACATCGGCCGAGGTCGACCGGGCCAGGTCGGCGAACACAGCGGAGACCGTGTCGACGAACATCAGCGTGCCGGTGACGAATGCGACCGAGAGGGTGATCGCCACCGCGGACAACACCATTCGACCCTTGTGCGCGAGGAATCCACGCAACGAAGCCTTCAACACGGGGGCTGCCTTTCGACGCGAAGCGGCGGACGTCGCCCAAGTTCTCGCGCGCGGGCCCCGCCGGTCGTCGGGCCGGGAGGCGTTTTCCGGCGCGGTACCGGGGTCGGCCCGGGCCGCGGTCGACCGGTCGTGATCCACCCGTGGGGGGATCGCCGGGCCGACCCCGTGGGCCGATGCGGGCGCGCCCGTCACGTGGCTAGGGTCCGAACGTGGTCGACGAACCGCGCCCGCCGCTCACCCAGCGGCTGCGCCCCAGGCACTGGCTGGTCATCGACGTGCTCGTCGCGTTGGCGTTGGCGAGTTCGCTCGTCACGCTGCGGCCGGACGCCGAGGGCCGGCTCGGCTCGGCGACCTGGATCGCGATCGCGCTGCTGGTGCTGGTCATCGCCGGCGCCGTCGCGGTGCGCCGGGTGTACCCGATCACCGCGCTCACCGCGGCGCTGGTGGCGGAGGCATGTCTGCGCGGGCTCGGGCTGAAGGCGGCGGTCGGCTTCGCGACCGCGCTCACCCTGTACACGGCGGCGCTCACCGCCCGGAACCGGCCGGCCGTGTGGTGTCTGGGTACGGTCGCGGTCGCGGTGGGGTTCGTGGCGGCGCCGATCCCGCTGTATCCGTCGATCCTGGCCTGGACACTGGGGACCAGCGCCCGCTCGCGGCGCGAGTACGCGCGGGCGCTGCGCCGGCAGGCCGAGCGGCAGGGGCGGGAGGAGGCGGAACGGCGGGCCGGGGAGCAGGCGGCCGAGGAGCGGTTGCGGATCGCCCGCGAACTGCACGACGTGGTCGCGCACAGCATGAGCCTGATCACCGTGCAGGCGGGCGTGGCGCACTACGTGGGCGCCGAGCGGCCGGAGGAGGCGATCCGGGCGCTGGGCTCGATCGAGGCGACCGGGCGGACCGCGCTGCGCGACATGCGCCGACTGCTCGGCATGTTGCGTGACGCGGACGGCACGCCGCAGGACCCGGAGTTGGCGCCCGCGCCGACGTTGGCCGCGCTCGATACGCTCGTCCGGGACGCGGCGGCGGCCGGGCTGGGCGTCGATTTCACGGTGCTCGGTGAGCGCCGGGATCTGCCGGCGGGCATCGAACTGGCCGCGTACCGGATCGTCCAGGAGGCATTGACCAACGTGATCAGGCATGCGGGGGTGGACCGCTGTTCGGTCGAACTGCGCTACACCGAACGGGAGATCGCGCTCGACGTGGTCGACTCGGGACGCGGCGGTCCGGCGGCGGTGCCGGGACACGGGCTGATCGGGATGCGTGAGCGGGTGGCGGCCTACGGCGGCGAGTTCGACGCGGGGCCGCGGGCGGACGGGGCCGGGTTCCGGGTCGGCGCCCGGTTGCCGATCGAGGAGGGTGCGCGGTGACGGGGGAGCCGATCCGGGTGCTGGTCGCCGACGATCAGGCGCTGCTGCGGGGGGCGTTGCACCTGTTGATCGACGCCGCGCCGGATCTGGCCGCGGTCGGCGAGGCCGCCGACGGCGCCCATGCCCTCGAACTGGTCCGCGCCGCCCGCCCGGACGTGGTTTTGATGGACATTCGGATGCCCGGCATGGACGGCCTGGAGGCCACCCGGCGGATCACCGCCTCGCCCGACACGTGCGATACCCGCGTGCTCATCCTGACCACGTTCGACCTCGACGAGTACGTGTACGCGGCGCTGCGCGCGGGCGCGAGCGGCTTCCTGCTGAAGGAGACGCCGCCGGCCGAACTCCTCACCGCCATCCGGATCGTCGCGGCGGGCGACGCGCTGATCGCACCGGGCATCACCCGCCGCCTGATCGCCGAGTTCGCCGCCCGCCCCGAGCCGCGACAGCGACCGAACTCCGGCCGGGACGCGGGCCTGACCGACCGCGAGCGCGAGGTGCTGACCCTGATCGGTCGCGGGCTGTCCAACCCGGAGATCACCGAATACCTGCACGTGAGCGCGTCCACGGTGAAGACCCACGTGGGTCGCCTGCTGATGAAACTGGGCGCCCGCGACCGGGCGCAACTGGTGATCGCCGCCTACGAGTCCGGCCTGGTCGGTCCCGGTGCGTCCGCCCGCGCGGCCGAGCGGTAGACACCCGGGAGGCGGCGGCGCTCAGGACCAGGCGGTCGGGTGGCCCTTGGTGTGCCAGGCGGTCACCGCCGTGGCGTCGGTGGGTTCCACGTCCGGCGGGAGGTCGGTGGGGTCGAGCCAGGCCAGGCGGGCGCACTGGTCGGGTTCGGCGTTGGTGGGGTCGCCGGTCCAGGCCGCGGTGTGGAAGTACCAGCCGATCACCGGTGCGCCGGTGTCGCCGAGCACCTGCGAAACGTAGGCCGTGCGCAGGTCGGCCGTGGCCACGTCGGTGGCGATCTCCTCCCTGGTCTCGCGGGCGCACGCCTCGATGAGGAGTTCACCGGGGTCGACCAGGCCGCCCGGGAGCGCGAGCAGGCCGTCGGCGAAGCCGGTGTCCTTGCGCTCCATGAACAACACCGCCCCGTCCGCGCGTTCGAGGATGATGGCGGCGTAGGCGATGGCGTTGTGGCGGTGGTCGCTCACGTGTCGGTCTCCCCATGGTCGATCCGGGTGCTTCCGGGGCGCCTGCGGGCGATCGCCCCGGGCGCGCGACGGCGCCGGCGCGCGACGGACCTGCGGGGGCGACCCGCGCTCCGACACGCACCTGTGCCCGGACCAACGACCGGTGCGGGACGGACGTCACGCCCGAACCACCGCCGGCGCCCTCACGCTCCCACGATGCGTTCGACCGCCGCCGCGACGAGGCCGTCGCGTTCGGCCGGGGAGAACACGTCCGGCAGCGTGAGCTGTTCGACGATGAGCCAGTTGAACGCCAGGTACAGGAGGCGGACCGCGGTGGCGTCGCCGGGCAGGCCGGATTGCTCGTGGTAGCTCACGTTGGCCGCCACGTCGGCCCGGACCCGCTCGGTCAGCACCGTGCGCAACTCCGGCCGCCGGGTGGCCTCCAGGCGCAGTTCGAGCAGGGCCAGGTAGCCGGTGCGAAAGGCGCTGACGCGGTCGACGACCTCGCGCATCAACACGGTGTACGTCTCCCGGTCCGGCGTGCTCGCGCGGTGTCGCGCGATGATCTCCTCGCCGGGCTGTAGTCGCTCGTAGACCCGGGCACCGGCCTGGGTGAGCAGGTCGTCGCGGCTCGTGAAGTAGTTGGAGGCGGTACCGGTCGGTACCCGCGCCTCGACATCGACCGCCCGAAAGGTGAGCCCCCGGGCCCCCTCCTTGGCGAGCACCTCGATGGCGGCATCGACCAGCGCCGCCCTCCGCTCGTCATTCCTGCGCACCATAAAAACCACTCCACCTGTAGTACTACACGTGCATGGAGACTACAGCGCCGGACATATCCGCCGTGGGGAGCGTGGGCGGTGGGCGGTGGGCGGTGGGCGGTGGGCGGTGGCGGTACGGTCCTGCCATGCATGATTCGCCGCGAGCCGCCGCCTCCGACCCCACGCCCGAACCGGCGGCGCCCGCCTCGCCCGGGCCCGTGACCGCGGACGACCTGGACCTGGCCGTCCGGCTCGCGGTGGCCGCGCTCCGCGAGGCGCCGGCGACCGCCTGGGACGACCGGGCCGGTTCGCTGGAGTGGACCCGCTGGGAGACGGTCGAGCACCTGAACGACGACCTCTTCGCGTATGCCGCCCAACTGGGCCTGCGCACCCCGCCGTTGACCGCCAACGTGCCCTTCGTCTGGGAGAGCCGCCGCCCGGGCGGCCCGGCGAACGCGATCCACGCGGACCGCGCGGCCGGCCCCGGCGGGCTGTTGCAGGTCCTGGAGGTGACCGGCGCCCTGCTGGCGTCCATGGTGCGGACCACGCCGCCGAGCGTGCGCGCCCACCACACCTTCGGCGACGCGGACCCCGAGGGCAGCGCGGCGATGGGCATCGTGGAGACCGTGGTGCACACGTACGACCTGGCCGACGACCTGGGCCTGCCCTGGACCCCGCCCGCCGACCTGTGCGCACGAGTGATCGCCCGGATCTTCCCGGACGTCCCGCAGGACACCGACCCCTGGCCCACCCTCCTGTGGGCCACCGGCCGAGGCGACCTGCCCGGCCACCCCCGCCGCACCTCGTGGCGCTGGTACAGCGAGCCGCGACCCTAGGGCGTGTCTTCAATCTCCCGCCGAGCTCCACGACGCCCGGCACCGCACCTCGCCGCCCCGGAGAAACAGGCGAATGGAACCGCTATGCACCTGCTTCTCCGGCACGCCGATACACGGCATCCGCCCTTCGGGCTCCTCGCTGCGCTCACGCCGCGGAGCCCGACGGGACCGAAGACACGCCCTGGCGTGTCTTCGGTCCCCCGTCAGAGGGTCAGCACGATCTTCCCGGCGACCCGGCCCGATTCGCCGCGCGCGTGCGCCTCGGCGGCGGCCGACAGGGGGAACACCGAGTCCAGTTCGGGGCGAAGGCGACCCGCCTCGACCAGCGCCGCGATCTCCCGCATGGCCGCGTGATCGGCCTCGACCAGCATCTCCGCGGCCCGGACCCGGTATCGCCCGACGTCCAGGTCCCGCACGTGGTTGACGATCGCGACCAGGATGCCGCCCGGGCGCAGCGTCGGCAACGAGCGCGGCCCGTACTCGCCGCCGACGCCGTCCAGGACCACGTCCACGTCCCGCACCACCTCGGCGAAGTCGGTCGTGGTGTAGTCGATCACCTCGTCGGCGCCGAGCGCCCGGACGAAGTCGTGCTTGGGCCCGCTCGCCGTACCGATGACGTACGCGCCGCGCGCCTTGGCGATCTGTACCGCCAGGTGACCGACCCCGCCGGCGGCGGCATGGATCAACACCCGCTGCCCGGCCCGCAGTTCCCCGACATCGACCAGGGCCTGCCACGCGGTGGTCGCACCCAGCGGCAGTGCGGCGGCGCGGACGTGATCGAGATTCGCGGGCTTGCGCACCAAGTGGCGGGCAGCGGCGACCGCGTATTCGGCGTGCGCCCCGTTCCCGTACGGGTACCTCAGCATGCCGAACACCTCGTCGCCCGGTCGGTGAATGGCCACGCCCAGGCCGACCGCCTCGACCACGCCCGACACCTCCCAGCCGAGTACGAACGGCGGCCGGCCCAGGATCAGGCCGGTGGCCCGGTGGATCCAGTCGGTCGGATTCACCCCCGCCGCGCACACGCGGACCAGCACCTCGCTCGGGCCGGGCACCGGCCGCTCCAGCTCCACCTCCCGCAATACCGCCGGATCACCCAGAACGTCCTGACTGATGGCGCGCATGTCACTTCTCTCTCGATAGCGGGGCCGTCCGATCGCGCCGGTCGCCCCGGTCCGCCTGATCGACCCGGACATCGTGTCGAGTACCCGACCGGCCGGGCGAGCGTCCGGAACGACATGATGCGTACACTTCCGGACGTGAGCACAGTCGCGATAGCCGTCGCCGACGGCATCCTGCATTTCGAACTGGCCCTGGCCCACGAGATCTTCGGGTCACCGGCACCGGCATCGGCCGCGCCCGCGGTCCGCGTCGAGCACTGGTACGACGTCGTCGTCTGCGGGGCCGGTCCGGTGCGGGTCGACGGGCGTTTCCTGCTCGAACCGGACGGCGGCCTCGACCGGCTCGCCGGCGCCGACACGGTGATCGTCCCCGGCTGGGCCGATGTGGACACCGACCCGCCGGCAGACCTCGTCGACGCGGTGCGCGCGGCCCACGAGGCCGGCGCGCGGGTGGCCTCGCTCTGCACGGGCGCCTTCGTCCTGGCCGCCGCGGGGCTGCTCGACGGGCGGCGCGCCACCACCCACTGGGCCCACACCGAGGCCCTGGCCGAACGCTATCCCGAGGTCGAGGTGGACCCGGACGTGCTGTACGTCGACAACGGCAGCGTGCTCACCTCGGCCGGCAAGGCCGCCGCGATGGATCTGAGCCTGCACATGATCCGCCTCGACCACGGCTCGACGGTCGCCAACGCGATCGCCCGCCGGCTGGTGGTGGCACCCCACCGACCGGGCGGCCAGGCCCAGTTCGTCGCCACCCCGGTACCCGAACAGCCCGACCACCCGCTCGGCGAACTGCTCGGCTGGGCGGCCGGCCGGCTGGACCAACCCTTGACGGTGGAGGACCTGGCCCGCCGGGCCAACATGAGCTCGCGTCACCTGGGCCGGCACTTCCGGTCGGTGACGGGCACCACCCCGTTGCAGTGGCTTCTGATCCAACGCATCCACCGGGCCCAGGAGTTGCTGGAGACCACGGACGACAGCGTGGACGCCGTCGCCGAGGCCACCGGCATGGGCACCGCGGCCACCCTGCGCCGCCACTTCAACCGCACGGTGGGCGTACCGCCCGACGCGTATCGCCGGACCTTCCATCGACGGCGGGCCGACGGGGATTCGGCGGCGGGCCGCCGGTAGCGCGGACCGGTTCCGGATCCGGCTCCGGCTACCGGGCCGGATCGGTCGCGCGGGTGAACTCCCGGACAACTCGGGCCAGTTCCGCAGGGCGGTCGAGGGGGATGAGGGTGTAGCTGTCGTCGATCTCGACCAGCCGTCCCCCGGGCAGGAGTTCGGCGAGGCGGTGGCCGTGCTCCGGGGGCATGACCCGGTCGGCGCTCGCCCAGACCACGAGGGCCGGGCGGTCGAAGTCGGGCAGGCGCTGCGCCGCCGCGAGCAGGAGGTCGGTGTCCGCGCCGGCCGCGCGCAACATGCGCACCGCGTCGCGGCGGATCTCGGGCCGGGACAGGATCGGCGCCGCCCAGCGGGCGGTGGCGGCGTCGCCCCGCTTGGTCAACCACCCGAAGGCGAGCGGGAGTCGGCGGATCGGGCGCAGCCGCATCTGCTGCATGAAGAGCCCGAACAGACGCGGCGGGAGTTTACCGGCGCGCACGAGCGTCCGGCCGGTGAGCCCGGGCGGAAAGTTGTCGAAGGCATCACACGAGGCGAGCACGACCCGCCCCACCCGGGCCGTGTTTCCGCCGGCGATCAGCAGTTGCACGAGCGCGCCGCCGGTGTCGACGCCGACCAGGGTGACCTCGCTCAGGTCGAGCGTGTCCAGGAACTCGCCCACCAGCGCGGCCACTCCGGGCAACGACAGGTCGGCGTCGGCGGACATCGCATGCCGGTGCGCGCCGAGCGGCAGGGTGGGCGCCACGCAGCGGTGGTCGACGGACAGCGCGGCGATCACCTCGTCCCACAACGACGAATCCATCAGGAAGCCGTGCAGCAGCACGACCGTGGGACCGTCGCCACCGGTGTCCTCGTACCCGATCGTGCCTACCGACAGCCGAACTTCCTTGTGGGCCATGGTCTTCCCCTCCGGCATCACACAGCGTGCACCGTTCGCCGTTCACCCTCAAAAAAGTGAACCACGTGGTTCGCAAACTGTCCATGGGAGGCCACGGGAAGTCCCGAGACGCCGGCGTGCCGTCACTCCTCGGCGGCCTCCTCCCGCTCCAGGGCCCGCATCAGCGCCTCGAATCCGGCGGCGACCCCCGCCGTGTCGCCACTGGTCCGCGCATCCACCAAAAACCCCCGAAGCACCGCGAGGATCATCTCGGCGACCTCGAACTTGCGCTGCTCGGACCAGTGTTCGGGACAGATGGCCAGCAGCGTGGGCAGATACTGCCGGGACGCCCCCCGGCCGAGTTCGGCGTAGCGGTCGGGGTCGTACATCGCCAGCCCGATCGCCTGGTCGAGCACCCGCGCCTCGTCACCGACCAGAATCGGCCACACCACCCGCACCCACTCGGCCAGTGGCAACCGCTCGGAACCGGGCCGCCCGGCGGCGACGGAACGATCGATCCGCCGATCGCGCAGTTGCAGAATGGCCTGCCGAAGCAGATCGTCGGCCCCGTCGAAGTGATAGAGCAGCACCTTGTGGGTGGTATCGGCCGCGCGCGCGGCCCGACGCAGCGAAAAGTCCACGAGCCCATTGGCCGCCAGATCCGCGGTGACCCGATCGAGCAACTCCCGCCGCCGAGCCTCCCCCCGCGGCGACCCGACGGATCGCCGATAGCCGCCGGTGGAGGATGCCTCGGCGGCGGGCCCGACCTGCTCGACAGACTCGACCGGATCGACCGGCTCAGGTGCGGAGGGGTTCACGTCGGCAACTCCCATGGTCGAATATCCGCTGTCCGCACCCGAAGTGGGCATCGGACGCACGGCGCGGCAGGCGGTACGCGGCGCACGATCGACGCCCGGGCGCGATGCGTGCACCGGTCGAGGTTAGCGCCGCCCCCGGCAACGGCCGGCCCGCTGCCCGCCGTCCCACACACTCCCGACCCGACGTCGACCGCCGGGCGCAACCGCACCCGCCTGCCGTGTGGCCCGGCATACGGTGACGGGATGACGACGATCCTGCGACACCCTCGGCCCGGCTTCACATGGGACTGGTGGGCTGTCGACGCGGAGGGCCTGCCCGTGCAGTTCAGCCGTGGTCCGGCTCCCGAGTTCGTCTCGGCGTATGTCGACCGCATCGACGCCGCAACCCGCTGGGTCGAGGAGAACCGCCCTGGTTCGGCGGCGTTCACGCACCGCTGCACACCTTCGACTCCTTCGACGAGTCGTCGACCTACACCCGGCACGCCGTCCCGGACTCCCCGCTGCGGCCGGCCGACACGCCGTCGATCATCGCGGACGTCGCGGCCCTGGTGGTGCTGAACCGAGCGGTGGGCGACACCTGGTCGATCCGCCTCGACGACGGGTGGATCCGAGCCGCCGAGCCGCGTACCCGACCCGGCGCTCCACGGACGTCAGCGGCGGGGCCGATGGGCGACCGCCGGCCATGGCCACCGGTCCGCCGCCCGGCCCGCGTCCGGGCTCGGCGGCTCGGGGATGCGGTCGAGGGCGGTGGGTTGCCAGGCGCGGTCCCGTTGCGCGCGCAGCAGGGGGATGGGGCTGTCGTCCGTGCCGTACAGGCGGTCCGCGAGGCGGATCAGCGTGTCGTGGCGGGCGAGGGCGAGCCCCCTGGCCCACGACCAGGGGCCGTATCCGGCTCCCGCGGCCACCCGGACGGCGGCCGCGGCGCCCACCGCGATGGCCAGGCCGGCGATGTCCTCGGCGGGATCGCCCACCACCGCGTCCGTCCAGTCCAGCACCCCGCGCACCCGACCGCCGCTGCCGACCATCAGGTGCTCGCCCTTGAGATCGCCGTGCACCACGACTCGCGACACGGGTTCCGCGCCCGGACCGCGCAGCGGCGCCCCGTCGAACTCGCCGTCGGCGCTGAGCCGTTGCGCCGCCGCCTCGGCCGGTTCGCGCAGCTCGGCCATCGACCGGGGCGCGACCACGGGCAGGCCGACGCCGACCGCGTCCGCCTCGGTGACCCGGGCCAGGCCGGCCAACATCCGCGCCAGGGCGACCTCGCCCCGCCGCGAGACCCGACGCAGTTCGGCGGAGGTGCCGGGGATGCGGGTGTCGAGGGAATAGGCGAGCCCGTCCGCCCACTCGCCGGCGGCCACGCTCGCGGGCAGCGCGACGCCGACCACGGGACGCAGCAGGTCGCGCAGCGCGATCTCGCGACGCTGCCGGGCGGACGTATCGGCGTCCCGGGCCAACCGCAGAACGTGATCCGCCCCGACCCACCACGAGGAGTGCTCCCCACCCTCGTCGATCGGCCGCACGACCCGCCCCGCGTCCCGACCCAACACCGCGTCGACCAGGCACCGCACCACCCGCTCCGCCGGCACGGGCGTCTCGGGCGTCCCGGATGTCGTGGACGGCGGCGGCGCGGACGCGGAGGAAGCTGCGGACATCCACCGATCATCCCAGCCGGGACCGGGACCACCAACGGGTTATCCCACCCCCCGCCACTCCCCCGACGGACAACCGCGAGGCCGGCGCGGCCGGCGACGAACCCACGCGCCCACCCCGGCGATCGCCTCACAAACCGACCTCCTCCGAGCCCTCCTCCCCCACCGCACCCACGTCCCGCGAACCGCCCCCGCCCGACGGCGGGAGCGGCTCCCCCACCACCGCCTCCGTCGCCCCCGTGTAGGCCAGCAGGGCTCGCAACGCCGCCGCGTCCGCCTGGATGTGGGCCTCGTTCTGCCGACCCCGGTCGAGATGGGCGAAGGCGGGTGGGCGGCCGGGGCTCGGGGCGGTGGGGTGACGGGGAATCAGATGTGCGTGCAGGTGTGGGATGTCGTTCTCGAGGAGGGACACGTTCAGCCCGGGCATCGGTCGATAGTGCGCCTCGATCGCCCGCCCCGCCGCGGTCACCTCGGTCATGAACCCGGCGAGCTGACGTGCGGTCAGGTCGATCAGGCGCGCGACGTGGCCACCGGTCCACACCACGACGATGTACCCGCGTACCCGCCCCGAACGCCACAGGTAGGCATTGCCGTAGACACCTCGCTTGAGCAGCAGGCCCCAGCCGATGTCGGGCGCGGTGAAGTCCTTTTCGCACATCGCGCAGGGCGCGTCCGGGTGCGGCTCCGCGTAGCGTTCGGGCCAGGTGGGCGCTTCGAGTGGGCGGGGTCCGGGCACCTGGGAACCACACACGACGGCCTCCAACACGAACGGGGGCGAGAGCCCGTTTGCTGCTGCAAACGTTCGGTTGAGTCAACGAAAAGCGTCGAAACGATGTCACGCCCCCGCTTCGGCCTGTGACCGACCCGCAGCGCACTCGGGACGGATCCGCGACAGGCGCAACCCCACACGCCCGAGGTCTCACCCACCCGGGCGGCAAAACCGTCACCCACCCGCGACAACCCACTCACCCGCCCGAGTGGTCCGGCGGAGCCGCCGGTCGAGCCGACCGCCCCGCCGACACCGCGTGCTACGACAGTTCCCGCCCGTCCTCACCGCGCTGCGCCACCGGCACGATCTGCAGGGTCTCCGCCATCTCCGCGTCCGCACCGCCCGCGGCCTCGGCGGGCGACACCGCTCCCGCTCCCACCACGATCGCGTAGGTGCGCGCGAGCTGTTCCAGCTCCTTGACGCTCACCGCCTCCTTGCCCACCTGGCCGGCCATCCGGGCCACCGCGTCGAGCAGCGCCACCCGGGCCCGCTCCGCCGCACCGGTTTCCGCCTCCACCGCTGTCCCCTGCTCCGCCGCCGCCTTGCCCACTGCGCAAACCTCCACGTCGAACCTCGACAATGCGCTCGGCAGGCTACCGCCGATTCCACCCCGCTCCGACCGCCCGCAGGTCCGCGCGCGCCCGGCCCCACCATTTCGCCCCACCCGTCGAGTCCACCCATTAGGCTGAACCACCCGGCCGGACGAGGGGGATGGATGCACGTGCCGAGCCACGACCCGCCGTCCCGGGCCCGTTCGGACATGAGCACCGCACCGCACGACCCCCGGGGATCCCGGGTGGTCCTGGTCGGCGCACACACCTTCGAACACCTGACCCCGCTGCCGGCCGTGGCCCGAAATCTTTCCCGACTACGGGAGTTGCTGACCGACCCGGCAGTGTGGGGCCTGCCCGCCGAGAACTGTGTCGTGATCGAGCAGCCGGACCACCGCGACCTGGTCCTGGACGCGCTCACCGACGCCACGGCTGCCGCGACCGACCTGGTCCTGCTGTACTACGCGGGCCACGGCCTGGTCTCCCCGGACAGCGAGGACCTGCTGCTGTCCCTCCCTCGCTGCCGCCCCGAACGTCCCTACACGGCACTGCCGTTCCAGGAAATCCGGGACGTGCTGCGCTCGGCCCGCCGGGTCCCCGCCAAAGCGGTACTCCTGGACTGCTGCTTCGCCGGCCGGGCCCTGGCGGGGGCGATGGGGCCGGACGACGCGCGGCTGACGGAGCTGTCCCGGGTGGAGGGCAGTTACGTCCTGGCCGCCGCCGCCGCGACCCGGCAGGCGATCGCCCCGGTGGGCGGGCAATACACGGCCTTCACCGGGCAGTTGATCGACGTCCTCGAACACGGCATCCCGGGTGGCCCGAAGACCCTCGACCTGGCCACGGTGCACGCCCACCTGCACCGGATCCTGCCCGAACTGGGCTTCCCCCGGCCCCGACAGCGCAACGAGGACCAGGGCGCCCGGATCGTACTGGGTTGGAACCGCCACCCATCGGCCGCCGACGCCGCGCCCCGACTGCCGCCCCATCTGCGGGACTTGCTGCACGCGCAGACCATCGCCGCGCGCAACTTCACCTACCGCCTCTACGACGCGCCACTCGACGGACTCGCCACCGTCTACGTCCGGCAACAGGCCCGCAGCGCCCCGACCGCACCCACCCGGCAACCCTTCGACCGCATGCGGGACCCCCGCCGGAACCCGCGCGAAGAGGAGCACCACCAACGGCATTTCGTATCGACCGAGCCGAGCGGACCCGCGATCGCCCCCGCCCGAGCCGCCGAGGACACGCTCGGACTGCACCGCCACGTCCTGATCACCGGCGGCGCGGGCCAGGGCAAGTCCACTCTGAGCCTGCAACTGGCCGCGTCCCTGGCCCTGGCCTACGAGTCGGGCGAGGCCCAAGGCCCGGACGGTGAACGACTGTTGCCCCTGCGCGTCACGGCCGGACGCCTGGCCGCCGAGCGCAGCGCGCTGATCCCACGCCTGGTCCGGATCCTCTCCGCCGAACTGGCGCCACACCTCGACTACGGCCTCCCGGACGACCTGCTCGACCACCTGCCCGAGAACACCACGTGCCTGCTGATCGTCGACGGCCTGGACGAGATCACCGACCCGGAGCGACGGCGCGGCCTGGTCGCCGAGTTGGCCGGCCGGGTCCGCAACCCCGACGGCCGTTTCCGACTGCTGATCACCACCAGGCCGCTGCCCAACGACGAACTGGCCCCGCTCCAACACGCGGCGACCGGGACCTACACGCTGGAGCCGTTCGACCGCGAGCAGTTGCGCGAGTTCGCCCACCGCTGGTTCCGCGACCACCCCGACGGACCGACCCTGGCGGCCGGCTTCCTGCGGCAAACCGAGGCCGCCGGTGTCCGCGACCTGGTCCGCGTACCACTGCTGGCGACGGTGGCGGCGCTCGTCTACCGCAAGCACCCGACAACACCGCTGCCGAGCAACCGATTCACCCTCTACTGCGACTACTTCACCCTCCTGACCGACGCGCATCTGGAGGAGATGCACGAGCAACAACAAACCGTGCTGCAGCGCTGGACACTGCGCCCCGCTGTACACCGAGCCGGCGTGGCATTCCTGTTCGACCATCGACCCGAACTCGTCGAACACCTGGCCGTCACGGTGGTCACCGACCCGACGGCCGGCACCCGCCCCCTCCTCGACCTGGCCCTGGACTGGCTCGACGAACACGACTGTCGGGCCACCCGCCGAGGCGTCCCGGAATGGCCCAGGCTGGTCGCCTCCGTACTCGGCACGGTCGGCGTCTTCACCCACCACCACGACTTCCTGCGCTTCACCCACTACAGCTTCGCCGAACACCTGGCCGCCGACGTCCGAGCCGACCGACTGCCGCCCCACTTCGACCCGGCGGCCCCGGACTGGACCCACGTGGTGCACCGAGCCGTCCACGGCGACCTGTTCGCCCACGCGATCCTGGCCCACCACGCCCACCGCTACGGCACAGGCGACGCGATCCTGGACTGGCTGGGCCGCGGCACCGGCGACTTCGCGGCGCTCGCCGGCGAACTCCTGGCCCGGGGTGTCCCGGCGGCGAGCAGGCACACCGAGTCGTTCGCGGCGAATCTGATGTTGACGTTGACCCGGGACTCCACCGATGGACAGGTGGAACGCGCGGCCTGCGACGCCGCCGCGTTGGTCACGGAGCCCGTAGTCCGCCGAACGCTGCTCGACTTCTTGGAAAGCTGCTACCAGAGGGACGACGTACGTATCCAACTCGCCCAGTCCCTGGCCACCCATGACGCCGGCCTCGCGGTCGAAATCCTACGCGGTGTACTCGACCGGGAGAACGTCCACCTGAACACCCGCATCGCGGCCATGCGCACGCTGGCCGGCTGCGGTCCCGAACATGTCGCCGAGGCCACCGGCGCTCTTCGAGCCGCCCTCGCCTCGGCAGACGCGGACCCATACCAGTTGGTCGAGGCCGCCATGGCGTTGGCCGCGCTTGGCCCGGATTGCACCAACACGGCTGTCGATGCGCTGCGAACCGTCCTTGCCGCCCCCCTCGCACTGGTCGACGACCGTACGCGGGCGGCACGCACACTGGCCGAAATCGCGCCGACACATAAGACGGAAGCCGTGAACGTGTTGCGTACGGCGCAGAACGATCCGAATATCTCGCTCCATTATCGCCTCTCGGCAGCGGCACGACTGGCCGAACTCGGTTCCGCCTACACAGAGGAGGCCGCAGGTCTCTTCCGTGTCCTCATGGACGCACCCGACGGCAGCATGTTTGTACGCAAGGAAGCCATACTGGCGCTGGCTGCTCTCGGGCCGGGCCACACCGCGGAGGCGACACGACTGCTACGAGCACATCTCGCGGCGGGGAACGCGGGCGCCCCCTTCACCGACGAGATGGCACTTGCGTTGGCAAAACTCGTCCCCGCCCACTCGGACGAGAGCATCGACGCCCTTCGCCGAGTTCTGGCAGCCCCCACGACTCAAGCATGGCAAAGCTGTGATCTCGCGGGTTCGTTGGCCCGATTGGATGCGAACCGACGTCCCGAGGCCGCCGATTTCCTCCGCGCCATGCTCGCCGCGCCGACGTCCGACGCGACCCGTCGGACCCTTGCCGCCAGTGCGTTGGGGCAGTTGAGTCCCGACCATGTATCGGAGGCGGCGACGCTGTTGCAGGCGATGATCGACGCCGCCGATCTCACGTCACACCAAAGCACACGGGCAGCGGATGCCCTGATCGACCTCGGACCCACATGGCTGCCGCCGGCCATTCGAGGACTACGCGAGGTCCTGACGGCACCCGATGCCGACTCTTGGGCACTGGTGGAAGCGGCTCGGTCCCTGACGCTCCTGGGCGCGGTCCACTTACCCGAGGCAGTCGATGTATTGGATCGACTGTTCGACGACCCCGATATCCCCAGCCTTCTGCGCAACTACATCATCCAGACCGTGAACGTCGTGCCCGAGCATCTCGAGGCCAAGAGGATCGGGCTCCGAAGAATGCTGCACGATCCCGATACGTCGTTCCGGATTCGACCCGAAACGGCGCGAACTCTGCACAACGCCGGAGGCAGCACCACCGAGGTGATAGACGCCCTCCGGGCCGTCCTGTACGCACCCGATGCAGTCGCCGAGGACCGCCGCCGCGCCGCGCAGATCCTGAGCACTCGCGGACGGCCCTACACAAGGGAAGCCGCGACCGCACTCCGGGACCTGCTTTCGGCTCCCGACGCCGATGCGCGATCATGTGCCCGGGCCGCCGACGATCTGCTCCGTTGGCACCGGAACAACACGGCCGTGGCCGTGAACACATTGCGCGCGCTGGCCACTTGCCCCACGGCACGACCGATCGATCGGGCGCACGCCACCCAATACCTCGCTTCTCTCGGCCAAGGCTATGTCACAGAGGCCACGGGCATCGGGCGAGCCGTCCTGACGATGCCCGGTCTACCTGCGAAGTCCCTTATCGCCGTAGCCGAGATCTGCGCGGGGATCGGCCCGACCTGCGCAGCCGACGCGGTCTCGGTAATCCAGGCCATCCTCCGGGACACCGCGTCCAGACCCTCCCTACACCGGGTGGCCGCCGTTGCCCTCGCCGACTTGGGTGACGGCTACCTCCACGAAGCCTCCGACGCGCTCTGGAGCATCGTCACCACACCCGACATCGACACAACCGAGCGATGCCGGGCGGCCGGGGCTCTCCGCGTGGTCGGCACCGCCTGCGTAGACGATCTGGCCCAGACCCTCCGCACCATCCTCATCGACCCCTCCACCGCCCCCCTCGCCCGAACCCTCGCCGCTCACACGCTCGGCCGGCTCGGCCGCGGCTACGTCCACGAAGGCGCCGACCACCTCCGGGCCATCCTCGCCGCGCCCGATCTCCCCCCGTCCGCACGGGCCAAGGCGGCGGCGAAACTCGCCGATCTCGGACAGGGCTTCAAGGCCGAGGGCATCGCCGCGCTCCGACAACTGCTCACCTCCACCGACACCCACCTCGATGACCAGGTCACAGTGGCCCGCAGGCTGTTCACACTGAGCCACCGATCCCTCCCCGACGTCGCCGCCACCCTCCGCGCCGTCCTCGCCGCTCCCGACACCACCCCCTACACCCGCACCCGCGCAGCCCGCCTGCTCGGCAGCCTCAGCCCCCGCTTCCTCGACGAAGCGGCCGAACACCTGCGCCGCATCCCGGCCGCCCCCGCCACACCCCCGGTCGCCACCCGCCGAGCCGCGGCCGCCCTGGGCATGCTCAGCCCACGCTTCCGCCCCGAAGCCGCCGCGATCCTCCGCGCCCTCCCCGCCGGCGACCTCACGGTCTCGACCTCCTACGCCCGCCGGGCCGTCGCCCGCGTCCTTCGCGACTTCGGTCAGGGGTTCGAGCTGCCGGCCTGCTAGAAAGCAGGTCCACCCGATCGCCCACGCGGAGCGAAAGCGAGCACACCCATGGCCACCGACCAGCGCCCCACCCCACCCGTGACCGGCAACGAGCGCGAGATGATGCGGGCCTTCCTCGACTTCCACCGGGCCACGCTCGCGATGAAGTGCGAAGGACTCTCCGACGAGGAGCTACGCCGGCGGTCGATGCCGCCGTCGACGCTCTCCCTCCTCGGACTGGTCCGGCACATGGCCGAGGTGGAGCGCACCTGGTTCCGGCGGGTGATCAACGCGGAGGACATCCCGCTCGTGTGGTCCGACGAAGGCGACTTCCAGGTGGCCTACGACGCGAGCGCGTCGACCCGCTCGGAGGCGTTCGCCGCGTGGGAAGCCGAGGTGGCCCACTCGCGGCGGATCGAGGCCGAGGCGGAGTCCCTGGACGTCATCGGCCACAACGCCAGGTGGGACCAGGACGTGTCGCTGCGCCTGGTCATGCTGCACCTGATGCACGAGTACGCCCGCCACAACGGCCACGCCGACTTTCTCCGCGAGGGCATCGACGGCACCGTCGGCGCCTGACCCGCTCCCACCCCGCCCCCGCCCCCGTCCCCGTCCCACCCCCTCCTCACCGCGACCGCCGTCCCGAAATTCGAGACGGCGGTCGCGCTTTTCGCACCTGTGGTATCCCACCCCCCTGCCGTCGGGGGACACTTCACGTCGACATGGGGACCGAGGACGACAGATCCCGAATCCCCATTGCGGCCGACCGTCCGGATATGCTCCGGCAGTGATCGAGTACACGCTTTCCTCGCATGCGGCACGCGTGGTGCGAGACGCTGCCCTGGAGGCCGGGGTGGCGCTGAGCGAACTCGCGCATCTGCCGGGCTTCGAACCGGAGACGCTGGCGAACCCGTTGTTGCGGGTGCCCACCGCCAGCGTGGTCCGGACCTGGGAGCTGGCCGTCGCCACCGGCCCGCCCGACGTCGCCATCCGGGCCGCGGAGAGCGCCACGCAGGGTCGGCTGCACGTGTGGGACTACCTGTTCACCTCCGCCGGCTCGTTCGCCGACGGCTGCCGCGACGCCGCGCGCTACGTGTCGACGATGTCCGACCCGGTGGTCGAGATGACCGTGGTCGAGGACGATCGACGCCTCACCGTCACCTACGGCATCGCCAACTACTCGCCGGCGGCGGTCACCGCGATCGACGAATTCGCGATGGCGATCATGCTCAAGCGGGCGCGCGACGCCCGGGGCCCGGGCGTGGTACCCGTACACGTCGCCCTCGCGCACGAGGCCCCGAAGAACCACCGGCATCTGATCGAGGCATTCGGCACCCGCGCCATCGACTTCGGTGCCCGAACGAACTCGATGACGTTCCTCGACATGGACGCCGAACGCCCCCGCCCGACCGGTCCCGGCGACGACGAACTCGGGCTGATCCTGCGCCGATACGCGGACAACCTGCTGGAAAACGCCCGCCCGGCGGCCGGGTGGCACGGCAGGTTCCGATCGGTATTGGCCGGCTCCCTCGGCGGCGAGGAACTCAGCCTGGAGATGGTCGCCCACCGGATGGCGATGAGCCCGCGCACCCTCCAGCGCCGGCTGAGCGAGCTGGAGACCACCTGGCGGGACGAGATCGAATCGGTGCGGCACGAGCACGCCGCAACGCTGCTGCGCGATACGGAGCTACCGGTCCAGTCGATAGCCGGGCGGCTGGGCTACACCGACGCCCGCGCCCTGCGCCGCGCCTTCCAACGCTGGACCGGCCAGACCCCCGACGCCTACCGGAGAACCGCCGTCACGGGCGCCTGACCCGCGCCGGGGCATCGGCCGCCGGCTCCGCCCCGTCGGCGCCCGGCGACCACTCGATCGCGTAGTGCTTGAGCCCGGCCCCCTCCTTGACCAGCCGCATCCCCACCGCCGCCATCACGCGCTGCGACGCGACGTTGTCGTGCGCGGTGTCCCCGATGACCCGGGTCACGCCCGCGGCTCGGGCGAAGCGCAGCAGTTCACGCAGGGCCTCGGTGGCATAGCCGCGCCCCCGGACCGCCTCGATCAGGCCGTAGCCGATCGTGACCGTGCCGCTTTCGTCCGGCGCGCCGTGGAAGCCGATACCACCGACCGCCATGCCGTCCTCCCGACGGCGGATCTCGTAGTTGCCGAAGGCCCCCGGATCCCCGACGGTCGCGCAGGTTCGCAGAAACCGGCCACCCCCGGCCACGTCCCCGGCCGTCGGATAGCCGACCTCCCATCGGTCGTCGGCGGCCGGCTCACCCGCCACCACCCGCTCCGTCTCGGCGACGGTCAACGGGTGCAGTACGAGTCGTGCGGTTTCGAGATCTCCCATGGGAGCCTGGAGTATCACGGCCGAAGGCCGCCCCGCATCCGATTTCCACCCGCGCCGACCTGCGAGAACACCCACCGACGCACGCCCACCGACTCCGCCCCCGCCCCCGCCCCCGCGTCAGTCCTTGCGCGCCGCCAGGACCTGTAGGCCCCGCGCGCCCATGCGGTTGTGCTCGACCGTCAGCCCGACGTCCCGGCAGCGCTCGGCGAGCCAGGTCGGGGCGATCCGCAACTTCGGGTAACTGCCGACGTGCTGGGTCCAGCCGGTGCCGTCGTGGACGTGCAGCAGATCGTGAACCAGAACCGTGTCGTCGTCCGGGTATTCGAGAAAGCAGGTGAACACCCGATCGTCCGTGCTCCGTATCGGGATGAACCGGTCGATTCCATGCAGGGTTTCGGTCAGGTCGCGGTACGTGACGACGAGGCGACCCCCGGTGGCGAGGGCCTGGGCGATCTCGGCGAGCAGCGCGCTCACGTCGTCCTTCGTCGACAGGTGGGTGAGCGTGTCGCCCATGCACACCACGGCCGTGACCTCGCCGGGCGCGGTCAACTCGGGCAACACCTTGCGGATGTCCCCATACACCGGCTCGATCGCGGGCAAATCGGCCGCGTGTTCGACCAGTTCGGCCAGCAGGATGCGGCTGGTGTCGACCGCCAGGACCCGACGGAAGCCGAGACCGGCCAGGGCCAGGCTCTGGTTGCCGGGCCCACAGCCCAGATCCACGGCCAACGCGGACGTCGCCGTCGGGGCGACGCCCAGTCCGGTCAGCAACTCGCCCTGCCCGGCGGCGATCGGTGCCAGGTCCCCACCCAGCGTCCAGGTGTAGTTGGCGGCCAGGATTCGCTCGTAGTGTTCGGCGGCGGCGCGGGTCATCCACGGACTCCTGTCGAAGGTGTGACGCCTACGCCGTCGCGACCATGGCCGCGCGCGTGGGCGCGACCCAGCCATCGCACGCAGGAAGAATCAGAAGCGACTCGAACGCCCGTCCCGAACCCCAACCGGCCGACTCCGGCGCGGACGCCGTGGGCACGAAGGCGGGAGCGGACAGCAGAGCGGACACCACATCCGACGCGGAGCGGGAGGCCGACGCGGACGCGGGGGCAGGCACGAACACCGACTGCAGGGGCCCGAACACGGGCGCGGCCACCGGCGCGGCGGCGAGCCCGGTCGCGGACTCGCCCGCGGCGGCACCGGCACCCACAGGCACACCGGCCTCCGCCGCCGCGCCGCCGACCCGCACCTCCACCGCCGTCGCCGTCTCCGCTCCGGCCCCGATCCCCGTCTCCACCTCCGCCGCGTTCGACCGCGCCCGAACCCGAACAACGAAGCGCAGGAAGAGGAACCGAGCGATCCCGGCGATCCCGGAAGCCGTCAGATAGACCGCCTGCTCCTTGATCACGCCGGGCGAAGACTGCATCGCGTGCAGCGCGAGCATCGCGCCGGTGGTGAACAGGTAGCACACCAGCGCGGACAGCGCGGCCTGGACGTGCAGTCGGCCCCGCGCCCGACCCGCGCCGAAG
This sequence comes from Embleya sp. NPDC059237, assembly GCF_042754105.1. Classification (NCBI taxonomy): domain Bacteria; kingdom Bacillati; phylum Actinomycetota; class Actinomycetes; order Kitasatosporales; family Streptomycetaceae; genus Embleya; species Embleya sp. NPDC059237. The sequence continues at coordinate 38,783 of NZ_JBHZAE010000010.1, forward strand.
GTGAACCGGCTGTGCAACTCGGTCGCCAGGAGCGTGAAGACCACGGTCACCAGGGCGTTGGAGACGGCTATGGAGAGGTGCCCGGTGAGGGCCACGAGCGCGGCGCTCGACGCGAGTCCGGTGCCACCGCCGCAGACGACGAAGCGCACGAACGCGGCCACGGTCCCCGACTTCCCTGCGGCGCTCATGAGTCCCCTGGTTCCTCTTTGTCGACCGGTCGTCGTCTTCTACTCGACAAATCTAGAGGTCCGGAAGCACCGGTGAATCAGTCGTGTGTAGGTACTGCTGTTACTGCTTGGGGAGGACTCTCCCCTAGGGGTACTACTCCCGGCGACGCAGTGGGGGCGACAAAAGTACTGCCCGGAACCTACGTCCACGGCCCCCTACTCCTCAGGGAACACCCTTGGATCGGGCACCCGTTCGGTCGACGCCCCGCCCCGCATGATCACCACGATCCGCCGGCCTCGACAATGCCGATCAGAGCCGCCCCTCGGAGAGGAACCCGCCATGCCCCTGAGCGACCTGTCACTGCCGGAGTTGCAGCAGTTTCACCCGGAACGGTGCGAACCGGCCGACTTCGACGCCTTCTGGGCACGTACGCTCGACGAGGCCGACGTCCACCCCCTCGACCCGACGTTCACGCCAGAGGTCGGTCCGCTGACCGGAGTCGAGGTGTACGACGTCTCGTTCGCGGGGTACGGCGGCCAACGGGTGCACGGTTGGCTGGTACTGCCCGTGCGTCGGGACAAACCCCTGCCGTGTGTCGTGGAGTTCCCCGGATACGGCGGCGGCCGGGGCCTGCCGCACGAGCAACTGCTGTACGCCGTGGCCGGGTTCGCCCATCTCGTGATCGATGTACGCGGCCAGGGCGGCAGTTGGCGCGCCGGCGCCACCGGGGACGACGCGCCCGCGGGGGACGGCTCCACCCACCCGGGCTTTTTGACCCGGGGCGTCACCGACCCGGATCGGTACTACTACCGCCGCGTCACCGTCGACGCGGTCCGGGCGATCGCCGTCGCCCGCAGCCATCCGGCCGTCGACCCGACCCGGATCGCCGCGCTCGGCGCGAGCCAGGGCGGCGGCCTGGCCCTCACGGTCGCCGGACTGGTGCCCGATCTGACCGCGGTGGTGGCCGACGTACCGTTCCTGTGCCACTTCCGCCGCGGCGCGGAGATCGCCGCGACGGGTCCCTACGGCGAACTGGCCCGCTACCTCGCCGTACACCGGGACCGCGGCGACCGGGTGTTCCGCACCCTCGACTACTTCGACGCGGTCAACCACGGCGCCCGCGCGAGCGCCCCGGCGCGGTTCAGCGTGGCGCTGATGGACACCACGTGCCCGCCCTCCACGGTGTTCGCCGCCTACCACCACTATGCGGCGGACAAGCGCATGGAGGTGCATACGTTCAACGGCCACGAGGGCGGCGGCGCCTACCAGGACGGCCTGAACCTGACCTACCTGCGCGGCGCCTTCGGAATCGACCGACTCGAAGTCAGAGCGCCAAGTGCATGATGTGCAGCCCGACGTAGCCGTGTTTCGGGTGGTCGAACCCCTCCGGCAGGGTGCCGATCACCTCGAAGCCGAGGCTGCGATACAGCCGCACCGCGTGCTCGTTCGTCGCCACGACCGCGTTGAACTGCATCGCCCGGTAGCCCTGCGCCCGGGCCCACTCGATGCTGTACTCGCACAACGCCCGGCCGACCCCCCGCCCCGAGTGTGCGGGGTCGACCATGTAGCTCGCACTCGCGATGTGCGACCCGTTGCCCATGTGGTTGCGATTCATCTTCGCGGTGCCGAGCACCACTCCGGCCTCGTCCACCGCGACCACCGCGCGCGACGGCGGGGCCGGCAGCCACCACTCGCGGCCTTCGTCCATCCCCAAATCGAGCGGATAGGTGAACGTCTCCCCGGCCGCGACGATCTCATGGAAGAACGGCCAGATCGCCGCCCAGTCGTCGCTTCCCGCTTCCCTGATCAACATTCGCCCAGCATGCCGATCCCACCGCGGACCCGCCACCGCCTTTCGCGGTGGCCGGCTCGCGCGGGGGTCAGGTCGTGGCGAAGCGGTCGAGGGCGGACAGGATCGTGGCGCGCATTGTGTCGCTGCCCAGGTGGCCGGCGTCGTCGATGACCTCCAGCGTGGCATCCGGCCAGGCTCGGGACAGGTGCCAGGCGGTGTCGAGCGGGCTGCTCAGGTCGAGGCGGCCGTGAATCAGTACGCCCGGGATGCCGGCGAGGCGGCCGGCCTCGCGGATCAGGACACCTTCGGGCAACCACGCGCCGTGCGAGAAGTAGTGCGCGGCGATCCGGACCAGCGCCGTGCGGGCCGCCGGCGGCCGGCCGCCGTACGCGCCGGGCCGGCCGTTCGGTTCGCCCCCGACCACCGCGTCCTCCCACGCGCACCACTGCCGCACCGCGTGCTCGCGCACCACCGGATCCGGGTTCTCCACAAGGCGGGCATAGGCCGCGACCGGGTCGTCGCGCTCGGCCTCGGGCACCACGTCCCGAAAACGCTCCCACTCGGCGGGCAGGAAACGCCCGACCCCGCGATACAGCCAGTCGATCTCGACCCGACGGGTGGTGGTGACGGCCGGGATGACGATCTCGGACACCCGCTCGGGATGGCGCTGCGCGTACGCCAGGATCAGCGTCGACCCCCACGAGCCGCCGTACAACAACCAGCGTTCCACGCCCAGGTGTTCGCGCAGCCGCTCGATGTCGGCGAGCAGATGCTCGGTGGTGTTGAGCCGCATGTCGGTGTCCGGATCGCTCGCGTGCGGCGTGCTGCGCCCGCACCCGCGCTGGTCGAAGAGCACGACGCGGTAGCGACTCGGGTCGAACAGTTGCCGTACCCCCGTCGAACAGCCCGACCCCGGACCGCCGTGCACGACGAGCGCGGGCTTCCCGGCGGGGTCGCCGCAACTCTCCCAGTAGACGCGGTTGCCGTCCCCGACATCGAGCATCCCGTGCTCGTAGGGCTCGATCGGCGGATATCGAACGGTCACGGTGTTCCCTCGGTCGAAGAGGCGGGCGGGTAGAGGCCGACCCTAATACAACAGCGCTGTTATATTTACCGCCATGACCCCGCCACCCCCGACGCCGCCCGTCGGATCGACCCCCGGCCCGGAACTGCTCGGGACCAGGCTGCGGCACCTGCTCGACGTCCTCGACGCGGGTGTCGGCGCGGCCTACGCCGACCTCGGCCTGGCCGGATTCCGCCCGCGCTACACGCCCGTCGTCCGGGTCCTGACCGCGCACGGGCCCGCCTCGATCCGCGACCTGGCCGCCGCGATCGGCGTCACCCACTCGGCCGCGAGCCAGACCGTGGCGCACATGGCCAAGGCCGGTCTGGTCACCCTCTCCCCCGGCGCCGACGCCCGCCAACGCATCGTCACCGCCACCCCCGAGGCCGAACGCCTGCTGCCCGTCCTGGACGCCGAATGGACCGCCACCACCGCCGCGGCCCGCGCTCTGGAGGCGGAACTCCCGTACCCCCTCAGTCGGTTGATCGACGAGGCGCTGACCGCCCTGGACCGCCACCCGATGCGGGACCGGATCGCCGACGCCATGGCCGCGCGCGAGGAGCAGCCACGTCCACTCGCCCGGGAACCCGGACCCCTCAGCGCCCCGGCTCGAACGACTCGACCCTGAACCCCGCCGGCAACATGCCCGAGCCGATGGTCCCGGCCAGTTGCCGGGCATCCGCCTCCGTGTAGGTGCCGGAGATCACCGCGGCCCCCGGGATCGCGGATCGCACCGTCGGCGCGACCAGCACCCGACCGTCCCACACGATCGCGACCCGATTGGCGGGCACGTCGCGCCCGGCCGCATCGGCGGTGAGCGTGGTGAAGGCGGCCTGGCCCTTCTGCGTCCAGTCGAGCTGTATCTCCCAACCACCCGAGCCCTGGAGCGACGCCTTGGCCTCCGCCTTCGCCACATCGGTCCCGGTGATCACGGCGGGCGCCAACGTGAACTTCTCCGTCGCCTTGTCGTCGCACGCCACGAGCGGCGCGGCGGGATCGTCCACGCGCGGCACCGCCGGATCGCCGCACTCCGGCCCGCCCGAGGGCGCCGCCGTACCGCCCGGCCCGTTGGTCGCGGTCGGGTACGGCGTCACGTCCATCACGGCGCGCACGCTCAACTGTCCGGTGTGCACGATGGCCGCGAGTCGCTGCCGGGTGTCGTCCCCGGACGGCTTCACCGCGACCCGCACCACCAGCGCACCGTCCCGCACGGTCACCGACTTCACCGGCAGCCGCCCCGCGCTCGCCCGTTTGCGGACGGTCTCCGCCGACGCGGCCAACTGCCGCTCGTCCAGGGCTCGTTCCGGAACCAGCCGGGCCTCGGCGAAGTCCCGGCCGGATGCCTCGTCCACCGGCTTGGTGTGGTCGCCGTCCTTGAACTTCACCGGGTCGTCCGACGAGCACCCGGCCACCCCCAGCACGGCGGCGACGGCGACGGTGGCGACGAGGGACCGGGCAGCACGGCGATTACGCGTTGGCTGAATCACCCACCACACCATGCCGGCTCGCCGAGCCGGTCGGAAACGCCCCCGCCGCCCACGAACCCACGCCCGGGAGACCCCGCGGCCGGCCGATCCAGGGATGATCCCGACCGAAAAGGGCACCTGTCCCGGATGTGATGCCCGCCGGTCCGCCCGGTCCGCCCGGGGCGGACGGGTGCGGCCGAGTCGACGTGCGAGGAGACAACCGTGCTGGACAACCGCAACCTCCGTGAGCTGATCCGCCGGTGGCGGGCCACCCCGCAGAGCACCGTCGCGCTCTTCGCCGAGGCCGACGCCGCGATCCGGGCGACCCTCGCGACCAAGGAGCGGGTGTTGTACCCGGCGGTCCGCAACGCCGACGAGCAACGCGCCGGGTACATCGACGCCGCGATCGCGCAGGGTCGCCGGATCGAGGCGTTCCTCGACTCGGCCGCGCGAATCGGCCCGGAGGGCCCGGGTTTCCACGACGAGGCGCAGGACGCGGCGTCCGCGATGGACGGCCTCCTCCTGCACGAACAACGCGACCTGCGCCCCGCCCTGGACCACCTCTCCGAGAACGAGCAGAACCGCCTCGATCGCGACTACGAGCTCGCGTGGGTGGAAGAGAGCACCAGGGCCGCCGCCCGACACCGCGCCTAGCACCGACCCCGGCGACCCGGAAATGGTCGCCCTCGGTCGTGGTCGCCCCGCTACCCTCGCCGGCGTGAACAATCGCGAGCGCAAACGACTGTCGACACTGCTGGTGGCCGCCGCCGGACTGGGCCGGCTCGCGGCAACCGCCGCCGCGTTGCGGGCGGGCGCCGATCCGGGGCGGGCCGACCGGCACGGCACCACACCCCTGTACGCCGCCTCGGTGCACGGCGCCGCGGACGTGGTGGCGCTCCTGCTCCGGGCCGGCGCCGCGCCCGATACCGAGAGCGGACACGGCACCGAGGGCACCCCGTTGTGCGCGGCGGCCTGTTGGGGGCACACCGAGACCGTCCGCGAACTCCTCGCCCACGGCGCGGACCCCCGCCTGCGCGAGGACTACGGCACCGGACACACCCCGCTGCATTGGGCCGAGATCGGCTCCCACACGGACACGGCGGACGTGTTGCGGGCGGCGATCGCCCGAGCGGATCACAGCGCGACGGGGTGATGGGCGAGGACGGCGGGCTCAGGCGTTGTGCTTCTCCACCTCGGTGACCACCAGTTCGCACATCTCGTGGGTGCGCAGCACATCGTCGAGGTCGGGGAAGACGCCGGTGCGGACCGCCTCCGTGAAGGACAGCACGAGCTGCTCGATGCCGCGTTGCCGGGCGATCGGCGTCCAGTCGCCGCGCCGCCGGGCCGACGGCAGGCCGCGGTCGTGGTCGATGACGTCGGCCAGGTTGTACACCTCGCGCATCGTGTCCCGGCCGGAGACCTCCAGGATCTCCTCGTTCGATCCGCTGCGGAGGTTGAGCGTGCCGATCGCGCTGAACCCCGCGCCGGACAGGTGCAGGACGAAGTGTTGCGCCAGCCCGTCCACCACCCGCGCCCGCACGTCGACGTGCTCGATCGTGCCCGGCGCGAGAAAGCGCAGCGTGTCGACCACGTGGATCAGGTCGTCGAAGACGACGGTGCGCACCTCGCGCGCGGTGTCGACCCGGTTGCGCCGCACCACGATCAGATCGCGCGGCAAGTCCCGGCTCGCCGCGTAGGCCGGCACATGGCGACGGTTGAAGCCGACCATCAGGCCGACGCCGCGCTCGCGGGACAACTCCAGCAGGCGCGCGCTGTCGGCCAGGGTGTACGCCAGCGGCTTGTCCACGAACGTGGGCACGCCCGCCTCCAGCAACCGGGTCACCAGCGCCGGGTGCGCGGAGGTGGCGGCGTGGACGAAGGCCGCGTCCAGCCCCTCGGCGAGCAGCCCGTCGAGGTCGGCGTGGCAGTGCTCGGCGGGCACGCGGTACGCGGCGGCGATCCGGCGCAGCGTCTCGGGCGTACGGGTGTGCAGCCGCAGGTCGAGGTCCGGCAGCGTCGACAGGACGGGCAGGTAGGCCTTTTCCGCGATGTCGCCCAAACCGATGACGCCGACCCTCATCCGAACCCCTCGCATATGTGCGCCGCCGGGCCGGATGCCCGGGTCATGGCGTGGTCAGCATAGGGGTGCCCTCGGCCCGCGGGGCTCCCGGATCCACGCTCGCCGGCTCCGGCTCGTGTTCCGCGCGCAGGCCCGACGGTTCGGCGGCGGCGGTCGAGGTGTGTTGCACGGTGTGGACGTCGCCGCGGTGCACGATCTCGACGGCGGCGGAGTGCGCGGAGGGGTTGTGGCGGACCACGACGTGGTCCGCCACAACGTAGCGGTCGTCGCCGGTCACCACGACCGTGGTGCCGGCGTCGGGAGCCGGCGCGGCGGCGGCCGTGCATCCGGTGAGGGCGGCAGCGACGACGAGGCCGGCGGCGAGTGCCCGGCTGGGGGTGTTCACGTTCGGCCCAACGATCCGGGTGCGCGTGGGCGACGGGCGGGCGGCGCTCTCCACCCGAATCGGCGACCGGCTCACGGTCGGGTCCACCCGGATGGCATACGGCCGAACGGCCGACGCCGGCCGCCCGGGGCCGGCTCGGGGCCGGTCGGCCGGCGTGTGTGCGGCCCGGCCCGGGGGTGGTCGCGGCGTGGGGCGCGGTTGCGGGCATGGGCCGGCTCGACTCTCCTGGAACCCTGGGCCGTCTTCCATTCCCGACCCGCCGCCCACGGCCCCGTCCCCACCCGCCCGACCCGGACCGCGCCCGACCCGCGCGCCCGGGCTTCCGCCATGAGCGGGGGCGATCCGCGAGCCGCGCGGCGCAGCCGTCGCCGCGAGTCCCGCGAGTCGTCTCCTGGTGCCAGAGACCACCGAGCCAAGGGAGAGTCTCCGTGAGCGTGCCACGTACCGCGATCGTCATGCCCGGTGTTGGCTCCTATGTGCCGGGCGCGTTGCGCCGGCTCCAGGATCGCCCCGCCGTCCGCGACACCCTGGACGAGGTCGACGACGCGGTGGGCGACCGGGCCACCTTGCCGGCGTCGCGCCTGCTCGTCGATCCGCACGCGCCGGACGCGCACGAGTTGATGGATCGGCACGAGCTGGCCCTGCATCTGGCCATCTACGCGGGGGCACTGGCGGCGTTCCGGTTGTTGGAGGGCGACTTCGGGGTGCATCCCGACGTGCTGCTCGGGCACAGCCTGGGCGAGATGGCGGCGCTGGCCGCGGCCGGGGTGTTCACCGCGGGCGACGGAGCGCGGTTGTACCTGGCGCGGGCCGCGGCGTGCACGCTGTACACCTGCGATCCGGGTGGGCTGCTCACCCTGCGGTTGGCCCCGGGGCACACCCTGGAGCTGCTGTGTTCGGCGCAGTTGCCGGGGCTCGATCTGGCCTGTGACAACTCGGCGAAGCACACGGTCGTCTCCGGGCCGGACGAGTCGTTGGCGACGTTCGCCGCGCTGGCCGAGCGGCGGGCGGTGGCCTCGAAGCCGCTGACCGTGCGCACCCTGTTCCACAACCGGTTGCGCGAGTCGGCGGCGACCGAGTGGCGTCGCCTCGGTACCGATGTCGAGTTCCACCCTCCGCGCTATCCGGTGTTGTCGCCGCTGCTGGGGCGCGACTACGCCGACGAGCGGGAGTTGCGCGACGGCGTGGTCGGACAGTTGCGGCACCCGGTGCGCTATCGCAACGCGGTGACCACGTTGCGGGAGCGGGGGATCGAGCTGTTCGTGGAGACCGGGGCCCGGGACGTGCTGGGGGCGTTCGCGCGGGCCGCCGATCCGCGGGTGCGTACCGCGGTGCCGGTGGCGGCCGGCGCCGATTTCGCCGCCGTCGCGGGCACGCTGCGCGCGTACGGGTTGTCGCCTCTCGACCCGGCCGCGCTCGCGGGTCCGTCGGGGGTGCCCACGGGCTGAGCGCGGGTGACGGCGGCGGTGGCGAGGAGGGAGCGGCTTGCACAGGGATGTCGACCCGGCGGACGACGAGTTCGACGTGGGCGGACTGCTCGGCGCCGACTCGCGGTTGTCGGTGCGCGCTCGGCTGCGGCTGTTCCACCGGGTCCTGGCCGAGACCAAGGCGCCGATCGGCATCCTGGACCCGCGGTTGCGGCACGTGTACGTCAATCCGGCGATGTCCGCGATCGACGGTCGGCCCGCGAGCGAGCAGGTGGGGCGCTCCATCGCCGAGGGGTTTCCCGGCCTGGAGGTGCCCGAGGACCTGCTGCGCGCGGTACTGGCCGACGGGGTCGCGCGCGAGACCACGATCAGCGGCATCACCACGGTGCGCGGCCTGCCGCAAAAGCGCTGGTGGCATGCCGCGTATCACCGCCTCGACGACGAGGGCGGGGTGTTCGGCGTGGTCGGGATCCTGATGGAGACCACCCGGTCGCGGCGCACCCAACTGGCGCTGGATCAGGCGCACCGGCGGCTCGCGCTGCTCGATCGGGCCGCGCTGGAGATCGGCACCACCCTGGACACCGACACCACGTGCCGCGAACTGGCCGAGCTGCTGGTGCCGGTGCTCGCGGACGTGGTGGGTGTGGAACTCTTGGAGCCGGCCGACCCGGACCAGGACAGCGGTCGCTCGCGCCCGGCGCCGGACACCGTGCGGCTGCGCCGGGCCGCGTGGACGTCGATCCCTGAGCTGCGCCGGCTCGGCGCCGTACTGGGCCGGCCCGGCGAGCACATCGACTATCAGCCGGGCGCCGACGTGGCGCGCGTGGTGCGCACCGGCGCCACCGTGGTGGACAACCGGCCGCCCGACGACCGGTTGCGGACCACCGCGCCGGACGCGTCGCGGGTGGCGGTGTACCGCGAGGCGGGCCTGCACTCGGCGCTGATCGTGCCGTTGATCGCGCGCGGCGAGATCATCGGCTCCCTCAGCCTGATCCGGGCCGGCTCCTCGCCGCCGTTCACCGAGGACGACGTGGAGATGGCCCGCGACCTCGCGTACCGGGCGGCGACGTGTGTGGACAACGCGCGGCGCTACTCGCGCGAGCACGGTGTCGCGCTGGCCCTGCAGCGCGCGTTGTTGTCCCGGCCCAAGGTGCCGCACCCGGACGTGGAACTGGCCACCCGGTATCTGCCCGCCGGGCGCAGCGCGGAGGTGGGCGGGGACTGGTTCGACGCGATCGCGCTGCCGCGCGGGCGCACGCTGCTCGCGGTCGGCGACGTGATGGGGCACGGCGTGCAGGCGGCGGTGGACATGAGCCACTATCGGGCGCTGCTGCGGGTGTTGGCGGCCGGCGGCTTGGCGCCGGAGGAGATCCTGGCCCAGGCCGATCGGATGAGCCAGGAGGTGGAGTTGGATCGGGTGGCCACGTGTCTGCTGGTCCTGATCGACCCGCACGCGGGCATCTCCACGTTCGCCAACGCCGGACATCTGCCGCCGCTGCTGATCGCGCCGGACGGGGCGAGCCGGTTGTTGCGCCTGCCGACCGGTCCGCCGCTGGGCACCGGGTGCGGGGGTTATGCGTCGTACATCCGGCCGGACGTGGCCGGCGGGGTGCTGATCCTGTACACCGACGGCCTGGTGGAGCGTCGGGACGAGGACATCGACGCGTCGCTGGCCCGCCTGGCCTCGGTGCGGCTGGCGTCGGACGCGCCGTTGGAGTCGTTGGTGGACACGCTCCTGGACCGGCTGGTGGTGCCGCCCGTGGAGGACGACATCGCGGTGGTGGCGGCCCGGTTGTCGGAGGGCGGCTCGGTGCGGGAGCGGTAAACCCCCCGCCGGGCGCGTTCCACCCCCACGCTCGGCGTGATCCACCGTTCGGCGGCGAGCGGTGGCGGGCGATTCGGCGACTTTTTACGTTCCTTGTAGCGGAACTCCCCCTTGAGCCCGGTCTGTCGGGTTCGGGTTCCGGCTGCCCATTGGAGGACGAAATGCGCTGTGCCCGTCTCGCCGTCGTCGGCACGATCGTCGGTCTCACCGTATGCGGTTCCGCAGGCGCGGCATTCGCCGCCACGCCGATGCAGGCCGATTCCGGTCGCCCCGGCGACACCGTGTTGTTGTCGGACGACAAGCACTGCACCGCGAACACCGCGACCGCGACCTCGGAGGCGTTCACGTCCTCGGTCACTCTCACCCGTTCCGGCGACGAGGTCAAGGGTCAGGCGACCATCAAGGACGTGGCCACCGGCGACTACGAGGTCAAGGTGGTCTGCGGTGAGGGTCAGGAGTTGATCGGCAGCCTGCACGTGATGGGCGGCGCGCCCACCGCGCCGTCCACGGCCGGCTTCGGCGGCACCCAGGGGGCGGACCCGGCGCTGCTGGCGGTGGGTGGTCTGGCGCTCGCGGGCGCGGCCGGCACCGGCTTCGTCGCGCTGCGCCGTCGGGCCGCGAACCCCGCCTGACCGATGGCCCGTTCCGTACCCGAGGCACCCGAGGGCGCCGCGGATCGGCAGCACCGACGCAGTGGCCGCCGCCTGGTCTGGGCGGCGGCCACCGGCGCGCTGGCGATCTGCGGCACCGCTTTGTTGTCCGCCGGGTTCGACGCCGACCGGCCGCCGCCGCGCCCGCCCGCCGCGGCGGCCGTGCCGGTCACCGGGGCGGCTCCGGGGCCGGTGGGCGCGGGCGCGGGGCCGGTGGGCGCCGCCGAGGCACCCGCGCCCGCGCCGGAGGCGGCGCCGATGCGCGCGTCGTCGCCGACCCGGATCCGGATCCCGGCGCTGGGCATCTCGGCGCCGCTGGCGCGGGTCGGTCTGGACAAGGACGGCGGCATCGACGTGCCCGCGCAGGGCGAGCGCAACCTGGCCGGCTGGTACCAGGGCGGCGTCACGCCCGGGCAGAAGGGCACCGCGTCGATCGCCGGCCACGTGGACACCGCGGCCGGCCCGGCGGTCTTCTATCCGCTCGGCGCGCTCCCGCGCGGGTCCCGGATCGAGATCGATCGTGAGGACGGCAGCGTCGCGGCGTTCGAGGTGGACGGGGTCGAGGCGTTCGCCAAGGACGCGTTCCCCACCGCGCGGGTGTTCGGCGACGCGGCGCGGCCGGAATTGCGGCTGATCACCTGTGGTGGTGCGTACAGCAAGAAGAATCACTACTCCGGCAATGTCGTCGCTTTCGCCCACCTCGTCCCGTAAGAGCGTCGTATCCAGTCGTATCCATATGTCCGCGTGCGGGTAAACGAACCTGCCATTACCTGGCGGGAATTGGCCGACGGCCACACCGGGCGATGTCGATCATCGGCCGGCGCAATTTTGGGTCTTGCCAATAAAAAGGGGAACTGGAAATAATCCGATCACCCAATCCAAACGGCCCTACCCGGCCGGGAGAGGAGACGTCATGATGCGTCTCGCCGACCGCCTGCTCAACCGCATGACCCAAAAGGTCACCGTGGAAGCCGGTTGTTCGACCCGCTACTACTGCCAGAACGGGTACTACTACCTGCGCGTCTGCTGCCTCAACGAGGGCTGCCAGACCACGCTGATCGCCAAGGGATGCTGACAATCCACCGATGACCCCGTCGCGGGCGGGGCAGGCCCCCAACCCTCCCCGCCCGCGGCGACCCCAAGAAATCGCTCTCCATCGCTCTCGCGGCAACAGCTTTCCCCGGTGCAATTACTTCGCCTCGCAATAACGTACAACGGGATTACTGCCGTCAATTTCGGGACGCCGACCCACGAGGTCGGCGTCCCGCGGATCTCTCGACCACCGCTTCCGGCACGGAAGGACGAACGAGCCCACCCGACTCGACGGCGGGCCGCGATGATTTCGCGCGCGCTGTTTCCGTGCGCCATAAAAGGGGGTGCCCATGGGGTATGTATATGTGGGCTGCGCGTGTCTGGTCGGCCTGGTACTCGTCGTCTCGGCGGTCTCGAAGCTCCGGGATTTCGCGGGCTTCGTCGCGTCGGTGCCGCGACTGGTGCCGATGCCGATCGGGCGGGCCCGGCCGATCGCGCTCCTCGTGGTGGCCGCGGAGACGGCGGTGCCGATCCTGGTCGCGGTCCCGCCCCTGGGCGCACTCGGGTTCACGGTCGCGGCGGTGCTGCTGCTCGCCTTCACCGTCGCGATCGCCGGCGCCCTGCGGCGCGGCCGGCGCTCCTCGTGCCGCTGCTTCGGCACCTCCGACGCCCCGCTGGGCGCGCGCCACCTGGCCCGCAACGCGGTCCTGCTCGCCGCCGCCTGCGCCGGCGCCGCAGCCGCCATGCTGGGCGCCGCCGACTCCCCGCCGCTCGCCGGCGGCCTGATCGCGGGCGTGGCGGGCCTGGTCGGCGCACTCCTGATCATCACCCTCGACGACATCGTCGACCTGTTCGCGAGGACTGCCTGATGCCCTACCTGGTCGCCGCCGTGGTCTTGCTCGCCCTGATCACCGCGGTCAATCTGCTGCTCACCCTGGGCGTGATCCGGCGCCTGCGCGAACCATCGAGTCCGGCGCACGGCGGCCACGCACCCTCGGACCCACCCGCGCACGGGCTGCCCCTCGGCGCGCAGCCGGAAGTGTTCACCGCGACCACCACCGAGGGTGAGCAGGTCTGCGACTCCGATGTCTACGGCATGGTCGGGTTCTTCTCCGCACAGTGCGAGCCCTGCCACACCCTCGCGCCGCGGTTCGCCGAACAGGCCCGGGTCATGGGGCGAGAACGGGTGATCACGGTGATCGCGGGCGACGACCCGGAGTTGACAGCGATCCTCGCCCCGGTGGCCCGGGTGATCCGGGAGGACTACGACGGCGCCGTGCAGGCGGCCTTCCACAACAGTTGGACCCCCTCGCTGTACCTGCTCGGGCGGGATCGACGCGTGGTGGCCGCCGGCGGCCGGATGGCGGACCTGTTCAGCGAAGCCCCCGCGTGAGCGGACGGATATCCACCCGCGAGGCGGCCGGCGCCGCGCGGGTGGGGCTGGCGCTGATCCTGCGCGCCGCGCCCGGGCGGGCCCTCGCGTCGCTGGCGGCCACGATCGCTTCGGCGGGCCTGCCGATCGCCACCGCCTGGTCGACCAAGCTGGTCATCGACCGGTTGGCCGACCCGCACGACACGATCACCGCGCCGGTGCTCGCGCTCGCGGGCATCGGGCTCGCGGCGACCGTACTACCCGGGCTCGGCCGCTATCTGCACGCCCAGATCGGCCGGTCCACCGGCGTGCTGGCCACCGATCGGCTCTTCGGCGCGGCCGAACGCCAGGTGGGGCTGCGCCGGTTCGAGGATCCGGCGTTCCTGGACCGGCTGCGGCTGGCCAAGCAGAGCACCACCGACTTCGGCGGCCTCGTCGACGGCGCGGGCAGCACCCTGCAGGGCACGCTGACCCTGGTCGGCTTCATCGGCTCGTTGTTGATCCTCAGCCCCACCATGACCGCCCTGGTGCTGGCCGCGGGTGTGCCGGTGCTGATCGCCGAACTGCGGTTGTCCCGCATGCGGGCCGCGATGGTGTGGGACAACGAGCAGGTGCACCGCCGGGAGTTCTTCTACGGCGGGCTGCTGACGGGTGTTCAGGCAGCCACCGAGATCCGGCTGTTCGGGATCGGGCCGATGCTGCGGGCCCGGATGATGGGCGAACGGCGGCGCGCCAACGAGGCCGAACGGCGCATGGATCTGCGCGAGTTCGTCACCCAGGCGGCACTGGGCGCACTCGGCGCCGCGGTGGCCGGCGGCGGCCTGTGGTGGGCGGTGACGGCGGCCCACGACGGCAGGCTCACCGTCGGCGACGTGGTGATGTTCGTCGCCGCGCTGACCGGTATCCAAAACGCGCTGAACACCCTGGTCGCCTCGATCGCCGCCACCTACGGGCAACTGCTCGGCCTGACCCACTACGTCGCGGTGTCCCGGGCCGAACCCGACCTGGTCTCGGCGAGCGCCGCACCGACGGTGGTACCCGCGCCCGGGACGGGCATCGAGTTCCACGACGTCTGGTTCCGCTACAGCGAGGACCACCCCTGGGTGCTGAACGGGGTCGACCTGAGCCTTTCGCACGGCCGCGCGGTGGCCCTGGTCGGGCTCAACGGCGCGGGCAAGAGCACGCTGGTCAAGCTGATGTGCCGGATGTACGACCCGACCCGGGGCCGGATCACCTGGGACGGCGTGGACCTGCGCGATATCCCGCCCGCCGCGCTGCGCGAGCGGATCAGCGCGGTGTTCCAGGACCACATGAACTACGACATGAGCGCGGCGGAGAACATCGCGCTCGGCGACCCGGCGCACTCGGAGGACCGGGACCGGATCGTGGCCGCCGCGCAACGGGCGGGCATCCACGAGAAGTTGGCCGCCCTGCCGCGTGGCTACGACACGCTGCTGACCCGGATGTTCTTCAGCGAGGCGGACAAGGAGAACCCGGACACCGGTGTGGTGCTCTCCGGCGGCCAGTGGCAACGGCTGGCCCTGGCCCGGGCGTTCGTGCGCGTCGGGCGGGATCTGATGATCCTGGACGAGCCCAGTTCGGGGCTGGATCCGCAGGCCGAGCACGAGGTGCACACCCGGATGCGCGAGTACCGCGAGGGTCGCACCAGCCTGCTCATCTCGCACCGGCTCGGCGCGGTGCGCGACGCCGACGTGATCGTGGTGCTGGCGGCCGGTCGGATCGCCGAACAGGGCTCGCACGAGGAGTTGCTCGACCGCGAGGGGCACTACGCGAAACTCTTCCGGCTCCAGGCCGCGGGATATCAGGAGGCGAAGTGAGCGCACGGGTGCACGGACGTACGGTCGTGGCGGCCGGGACGGCGATCGGGGCGCTGGGCGGGGCGGCGCTGTTGTGGATGCGGCAGCGCTATCTGGTGGCCACGGTCGAGGGGTCCAGCATGGAGCCCACACTCGCGCCGGGCGATCGGCTCCTGGTGCGGCGCGGTGTCCGGGTCCGGGCCGGTCAGGTGGTGGTCGTCCTGGTGCCCAATCCGGCGACGCTGCCCGGACTGCCGCCCGAGCTGCTGGAGTTGACCCCGCAGGAGCTGGCCGCGCTGCCGATGCGGCCGGAGTTGGCCCCGCGACCGGCCGGACGGCTGATGATCAAGCGGGCGGTGGCGGTGGGCGGCGATCGGGTGCCCCGGGAGCGGTTCCCGGTACTGCGCGACGTGGCCGAGGAACGTGTGCCCGAGGGCGCGCTGGTCGTGCTGGGCGACAACACCGCCGCGAGTTGGGACTCGCGGGCGTACGGCTTCGTGCACCGCGATCAGGTCGTCGGCGTGGCGGTGCGCCGGATCGCGCCGCCGGGCGGCGCGGCACCTACCTCGCGCGAGGGGCTGGCGTGGACGGCGCCGGCGTACGAGGATGAAGGGGCGCGGGAATCGGACACGATGGACGGCGCGTGGCGCGGGATCGAACCCCGTTGGTTCGACGCGTACCGCGACTGATTGCCGCGGCTGTGCCACCGTGCGCGGATACGCCGATTTCGGCGAATGTTCAAGCACCGTTTCCCTCAACCTTTCGACCGTGGATCGCGACAGGATCTTGGGCGTCCCGAAAAGCGAAAGGTTGTGTCCTTCATGCCCACCATCCACCGCCTGCGCACGATCGCGCCGGCCGTGGCCGGAGTCGTCGCCGCCACCGCCCTGCTGTCCGGCTGTCTCGGCAGTGACAAGAGCGACAAGAGCAGCAAAGCTCCCTCGTCCTCCGCGACCGCGTCCACGAACGCGAGCGCCACCGAAAAGGCCACCACGAGCCCGACCGGCAAGCCGACCGGCAAGGCGACGGGTCTGCCGAAGCCGACCGGCTCCGCGAGCGGCTCGGCCGACGTGATCGACGCGTTCACGTACAAGACCGGCCAGTGCATCAACCAGAACGGCACCAAGACCGACGACGTGCCGTGCAGCAAGTCGCACAACGGCCAGGTCGGCCGGGCCTTCGACCTGCCGTCCACGGTTACGCCGGAAACCCCCGGCTACGAGGACAAGGTCAGCGAACTGTGCGAGCAGTACGTCGGCCCGATCGTCGACCGGCAGCCCGCCTCGCCGAAGATCACGTTCTCGTTCACGTACCCGCTGGACATGGAGTCGTGGCGACACGGCAACCACCAGGCCGCGTGCATCATCGAGCGCGAGGACAAGTTGCCGCTCACCACGATCATCAAGTAGCACCGATTCCGGTGGTACCGGTCGAGCCATAGCGGCCCCCGGCCCCTCCGCACCCCGGCCGGATCCGGCACGTCGCGTACGCCCCCTCGCGACGCACACCGTCGCATCCGAGCGCACATCCTTGGTCGAGCCCCCGTGACTCCCCACGGGGGCTCGACCGCGTCGAGGGCCCTCGCGGGGCGGGTCCGGGGTGCGGGGGCTCGCGGGGGCGCGGGCCTCCGCTTCAGCAGGCGCCCTTGTACAGGTACTTGCTGACGTCGGGCTGGTCGACGTTCTCCTTGGTGACGGCGATCAGGTCGGTGGAAATGGCCTTGGGGACCGGCTTCTTGTCCAGGGCGGCCACGGCCTGCTCCACGCCCTGGGCGCCGATGTCGAAGGGCTTCTGCGCGATCAGACCCTGGATGGAGCCCTTGCGCAGCGCCTCGACCTGCTTGGGGGTGGCATCGAACGCGATCAGTTTGACCTGGCCGGCCCTGCCCGCCTGCTCGATGCCGGTGGCTGCGCCCTCGCCGCTGAAGACGTTGGCGGCGAAGACCCCGACCAGGTCGCGGTGCGAGGCGATGGTGGAGGTGACGATCGAGGCCGCCTTGGCCGGGTCGTCGTCGTTGTACTGCACGCCGAGATAGGTGATGCCCGGGTGCTTCCTGATCTCGGTCTCGAAGCCCTTCAGGCGGGCGTCGGTGGTGGAGATGCCGGGCTTGACGCTGATCGCGGCGACGGCGCCGCGCTCCTGGACCTGGGCGGCCAGGGTCTGTGCGGCGAGCATGCCGCCGCGTTCGTTGTCGGAGGAGATCGCGGTCTCCCGGATCGAGGCGTCGTCGAGCTTGGTGTCCACCTCGATCACCTTCGCGCCGCGCGACTTGAGCTGCTGCTCGGGTTGACGCATGGCCTGGGTGTCGGTCGGCGCGATCAGCACCGCGTCGGGGCTCTTGGCCGCGACCGCGTTGACCACCGGGGTCTGGAGCGAGGCGTCCCACTTGTCCGCGCCGGTCACGTCGAGCTTGACGCCCAGTTCCTTGGCCTTTTGCTGCGCGCCGCAGGCCATCGAGATGTAGAACTCGTCGCCCTTGACGCCCTGGACGAAGGTGATCTTGCGCCCGCCCCCGGAGCCGCCGTCGTCGTCGCTGCATCCGCTCAGGGCGGCGACCGCGGTCAGGGCGATGGTCACGGCGACGTAGGTCGGTGTCTTCATCGGGCAGTGCCTCCTGGCGGTGGTGGGGCGATGCGGGGGTGGTGGCGAAGGGCGCATGGTGGCTCGGCAACCGCTGTGTGGTTCAACGGCGTTGGCGACCGCGGCGGCGCAACTGGTCGGCGTACACGGCGGCGATCAGGACGGCGCCGACCGCGACGCTCTGCCAGAACGGCTGCACGCCGAGGATGACGAAGCCGTTCTGCAGGATCGCGGGGATGAACACGCCGATCAGCGTGCCGACGACGGTACCGATGCCGCCGAACAGGCTGGTACCGCCCAGCACCACGGCCGCGATGGCGCCCAGTGAGTCGTTGGCGTGGCCGCCGATCGTGGTGGTGGTGAAGCGGGCGAGGGACAACACGCCGGCGAGCCCGGCCAGGGTGCCCGACAGGGCGTACACCGCGATCATGTGCCGGTCGACCGGGATGCCGGCCCGGCGCGCCGCCTCGGCATTGGAGCCGACCGCGTAGGTACGGCGGCCGAATCGGGTGGTGCCGAGCACGAGCGCGCCGACCGCGGTGACGAGGAGGGCGATCACCACCAACCAGGGCACGCCCAGGACCCGGCCGTTGCCGATGGTGTCGGTGAACCGGGTGGGCACGCCCCGGACGTCCTGCCCCTCCGTCATCACCTGGGCCAGGCCGAGCGCCATGCCGAGGCTGCCGAGGGTGACGATCAGCGCCGGTACCCGGGCCTTGGCGACCAGGAATCCGTTGAACGCGCCCCACGCGGCACCGGCGGCGAGGCCGGCGAGTACGCCGAGCAGGATCGCGCCCCAGCCCGCGTCCGGGCCGGAGACGGCGGTCATCGTCTTGGCCGCCGCGACACCCGCGAACACCAGGACCGAGCCGACCGAGAGGTCGATGCCGGCCATGATGATCACGAAGGTCATGCCGACGCCGATGATCAGCAGCACGGCGGCGTCCGTGGCCACGTTGCGCAGGTTGAACGTGGTCGGGAACTGCGACGGGCGCATGATCGAGAAGGCGGCCACCAGGACCATCAGGACCAGGAAGGTCCACCAGGTGTTGGTACGGGCGAGGCGGGGCCACAGGACCGTGCGGGCGAAGGCGACCGCGGGGTGTGCACGGGGCGTCGAGGCGGGGTCGATGTCCGGCGGTTCGGGGGGATCGGCGCGACGGCCGTTGGATGGGTTCGCGGGTCGGGCGTCCGGGTTGGCACCTGGGTCGGCGCCCGGGTCGGCGCCCGGCTTGGCGCCCGGCTTGGCATCGTGTTGGCCGTCCGGTCGGACGTCGGGCTTGGCGTCGGGTCGGGTGTCCGGGGTGTCGGGCGTCTCGTCTTGCGGCGGGTGGTCGGGGCGGTCTTGGGAGTTCGGTGTGGTGGCCGTGTCGTCGCGGTTCATGCCGGCGCGCCTTCCGTGTCGAGTGTGTCGAGCGCGCCGGTCATCGCGCCGACCAGTTCCTCCACCGTGGTCTCCGCCGCGGGCAGACTCGCCACCCGGCGGCCGAGGCGCAACACCTCGACGCGGTCCGCGACCGACAACACCTCGGGCATGTTGTGGCTGATCAGCACGACCGCGATGCCGTTGTCGCGGACCCGGCGGATCACATCGAGCACCCGGCCGCGCTGGAGTACGCCGAGCGCCGCGGTGGGCTCGTCCATGAAGATCACTTTGTCCGCCCAGGCGACCGCGCGGGCGATGGCCACGCTCTGCCGCTGGCCGCCGGACAACGTCCCGATCGGCGCGTCCACGTCCTGGAGTTCGACGCCGAGTCGGGCGAACGCCTCGATCGCCCGCGCCCGCATCGTGGCCTTGTCCAGCACGCCGAGGCGGCCGGCCAGACCGCGGCGCAGCAGTTCGCGGCCGAGGAAGAGATTGGCCGGGCCGTCCAGATCCGGGGCCAGGGCGAGGTCCTGGTACACCGTCTCGATGCCCAACCCCTGGGCATCGGTGGGGCGTTCCATGTGCACCTCGCGGCCCTCGAAGAGGATCCGGCCCGCGTCGGGGCCTTCGGTGCCGGCCAGGGTCTTGGTCAGGGTGCTCTTGCCCGCACCGTTGTCGCCGATCAACGCGACCACCTCGGCCGGGAAGACCGTGAAGTCGGCGCCGCGCAGGGCCTGCACCTGGCCGTATCGCTTGACCAGGCCGCGACCTTCGATCAGGGGTTGCACGTGCCCAACTCCTTCGGATTGTCGGGTCGTTCCCCGCGAGCCGGCTCGGCCGGACCCGGCGGGCGCCACGCGTTCGCACGTGTGTCGGGACGGGGACGAGGGGATCCGCGCCGCCTGCCGCTGACAACGGTGTCAGTACAGTGCCGGCCACATCGGCGGGTGTCCAGGGGTTGTGCCACCTCGGATGAGGCGGAAACCGGGTGGGGATTACGGCGATTGCCCCGACAGGTACCACCGGACGCAGGGCCGTCGAGGACGATCGGGGCGGGATGTCGACAGCAGGGGGTGGGACGGGTACGGTCCGCATGACAACGATGTCATAGGGAGCGTGCGGCACATGGCAGCTGAACCCTGGCCGGAACCCTGGCCGGACTCCCCCGAGCACACGGCCCGGCTCGACGCGGAATGCGACCGGCTGATCCGCTTCGCGGCCGGCGCCAAGTTGACCGGCGGCGGCTTCGGTTGGCTCGACGACGTCGGTCGGCCGCTGCCGGACGGGGTGGTGCACACGTGGGTGACCGCGCGGATGACCCACGTGTTCGCCCTGGCCCGGCTGCGTGCGGAGGCCCGTGGGTCGGCGTTCGACGCCGCCGAGGCGGGCGCGCTCGTGGCGCACGGGATCGCCGCGCTGACCGGGCCGCTGCGCGACCACGAGTACGGCGGCTGGCATCCGGTCGTGGATCGCGCCGGCCGACCCGCGCCGGGCGACGGCGACACCGGCGCCGACCCCGATCGACCGGAGGGCAAGCGGATGTACGACCACGCGTTCGTCGTGCTGGCAGCCGCGAGCGCGTGCGCCGCCGGTCATCCCGAGGCGCCCGCGCTGCTCACCGAGGCCCTCGACGTGGTGGAGCGCCGCTTCTGGGAACAGGACCGCGGCGCCTGCGCCGAATCCTGGGACCGGACCTGGACCGTCGGCGAGCCGTATCGGGGCGCCAACAGCAACATGCACGCCGTCGAGGCGTTCCTGGCCGCCGCCGACGCCACCGGCGAGGCCCGCTGGCGCGAACGCGCCCTGCGGATCGCCGAGCGGGTGGTGCACGAGCACGCCCGCGCCAACCACTGGCGGCTGATCGAACACTTCACCGCGGACTGGACCCCACTGCCCGAGTACAACCGCGAGCGCCCCGCCGACCCGTTCCGTCCCTACGGCGCCACCGTGGGCCACTGGTTCGAGTGGTCCCGCCTGCTGGTCACGCTGGCCGAGGCGCTGCCGCAGCCGCCCGGGTGGCTGCGCGCGGACGCGGTGGCGCTGTTCGACGCGGCGGTGCGGGAGGGGTGGCGCGCCGACGGTCGGCCGGGCTTCGTGTACACCGTCGACTGGTCCGGGAAACCGCTGGTCCGGACCCGGATGCACTGGGTCGCGGCCGAGGCGATCGCGGCCGCGGCGGCGCTGCGTCGGGCCTCGGGGGACGCCGACTACGATGACTGGTACCGAGTGTGGTGGGAGCATGCCGACGCCGTATTCCTGGACCGGGAGCACGGCGGCTGGCATCACGAACTCGACGCCGACGCGCGGCCCTCGGCCGACGTCTGGCGGGGCAAGCCCGACGCGTACCACGCGGTCCAGGCGACCCTGCTGCCTCGGCTGCGGTCCGCACCGACCATCGCGGAGGCGCTGCGTCGTCGGGCTGTGGGGTGAGTGCGGCGCCGTCCCGCTCCCGTGCCCCTACCCACGCGCAACACGCACACCACGCAACGCGCAACACGCACCGTGAGTGCCGGGTGTGAGCCCGGTCGCCCGAAAGGAATGCGATGGCCGGCCCGACGACACCGGAGCGACCACGCGGGCGCGGGCGCTCCACGATGAAGGACGTGGCCGCCCTCGCCGGCGTGGGGATCAAGACCGTCTCGCGGGTGATCAACGGCGAGCCGAACGTGAGCGCGGTCAAGCGGCAGGCGGTGTGGGCGGCGGTCGCCGAGACCGGGTTCCGCCGCAACGACAGTGCCGCGCAGCTGCGTTCCGGGCACACCTCCAGCATCGGCCTGGTGCTGGAGGACGCCGCGGATCCCTTCTCGTCCGCGCTCACCCGCTCCATCCAGGACATCGCGCACCAACACGGCACGGTGTTGTTCAGCGCGTCGTCGGCGGAGGATCCGGACAAGGAGCGCGACCTCGTGCTGGCGCTGTGCGCCCGGCGGGTGGACGGGCTGATCGTGGTGCCGGCCAGCGGCAGCCATACCTATCTGCTGCCGGAGATCGAGGCGGGCATGGTGTGCGTGTTCGTCGACCGGCCGCCGGGCGACATAGAGGCGGACACGGTCCTGGTCGACAACGTGGGCGGGGCCCGGACCGGCGTCGGGCATCTGGTCCGGCACGGGCATCGGCGGATCGCCTTCATCGGCGACCGGTTGGAGATCTTCACCGCGCGCGAGCGGGTGCGCGGATACCGCGAGGCGTTGACCGAGGCGGGCATCGAGGTCGATCCGCGCCTGGTGTACAACGGGCCGCCGTACGGCGAGGAACTGCGCGCGTGGTTGCGGGCGATGCTCGGCGGCGCCGATCCGGCGACGGCGGTGTTCTGCGGGAACAGCCGGTTCACGGTCGAGACGGTGCGCGAGATCCGCCGCTCCCCGGTACAGCCGGCCCTGGTCGGCTTCGACGACTTCGAACTCGCCGACATGCTCACGCCGGCGGTGACCGTGGTCGCCCAGGATCCGTCCGGCCTCGGACAGGCCGCCGCACAGTTGTTGTTCCGGCGGCTGGCGGGGGATCCGACCCCGGTCCAGCACGTACACATGCGCACCCGGCTCATCCCCCGGGGTTCGGGCGAGGTGGGGCCGTGACCGGGCGAGACGCGAAGTCGGCGTACGACGAGGGAGGTTCGGCCGTGATCACGGTGATCGGCGAGGCGTTGATCGATCTGGTCCGGACCGAGGGCGGCGCGCCCGTCGCCCATCCGGGCGGCAGTCCGGCCAATGTGGCGGTCGGCCTGGGTCGGCTCGGGGTGCCCGTGCGGCTGATCACCCGTTATGGGAAGGACGAGTACGGCGAGTTGCTGGCCGCGCACCTGGCCGCGAGTGGGGTGGTGCCGGCGCCGGAGGGCGTGCACTCGGGGTCGACGAGCGTGGCGTATGCGCGGGTGGACGCGGCGGGGGTGGCCGACTACTCCTTCGACATCGTGTGGGATCTGCCCGCGACGGTGCGGGT
Source organism: Embleya sp. NPDC059237 (assembly GCF_042754105.1). Lineage (NCBI taxonomy): Bacteria > Bacillati > Actinomycetota > Actinomycetes > Kitasatosporales > Streptomycetaceae > Embleya > Embleya sp. NPDC059237. The sequence goes on from NZ_JBHZAE010000010.1 coordinate 61,745, forward strand.
GCCGGCCGACTCGCGGTGCGTGCACACCGGATCGATCGCGACGACGCTGGCGCCGGGGGCCGAGACGGTACGGGAGTTGCTGGCCGCCGCGCACGCCGGGCGCCGGGCGCTCGTGTCGTACGACCCGAACTGCCGGCCGTCCCTGATGGGCGAGCCGGAGGCGGCTCGGGTGCGGATCGAGGCGCTGGTGGATCTGTGCGATCTGGTCAAGGTCAGCGATCAGGACCTGGAATGGCTGTATCCGGCGCGGTCGTTCCGCGACGTGGCGGACGAGTGGCTGCGCCGGGGGCCGGGTCTGGTCGTGGTGACCCGGGGGGCCGAAGGTGCGTACGGGGTCTGCCGGGCGGGCCGGGCGACGATCCCGGCCGTGCCGGTGCGGGTGGTGGACACGGTCGGCGCGGGCGACGCGTACACGGCCGGGCTGTTGGACGCGCTCCGTCGGCGGGAGCTGCTGAGCCCGAACGGGGTCCGTGACCTCGACCCGTCGACCCTGGCCGAACTGCTCGTCGACGCCTCGTCGATCGCGGCACTCACCTGCTCCCGCCCGGGCGCGGATCCGCCGACGGCCGCGGAGATGGAGGCGTACCGGCGGGAGGCACGTTTCGACAATGAATGATGACTGTGTGTAATTGTTCGGCGACCGAGGGAAAAGGGCGTCGGGCGGCGGTATTCGGACACTCTGTCGAGCGTGGGTGTCGTCGGCGTGGCGGGTGACATCGGGTCGGGACCTCGTGGTTGTTCCGTGTCGATACTCCGACGGGGCGATCGGGGCCATGGCTGATTCCGGTGGTGTCCGGTGAGCGCGGGCGGGTCCGGCACATGGCCGGAACCACGATCGACGCCCGTTTCGGTCACGGGTGGATGACGGCCGGCCAAGACGGTGCCGAGTCGGGATTCGGGCGCTCTACGGTAAGCCCATGACTGTGTCGTCGGATGCCGACAAACAGCTCGCACTGATCGTCGAAGTCCAGGACCTGGCCCGAGAGTTGGGTATCGAGGTCTGGTTGCGCGGCGGTTGGGCGATGGATTTCTACCTCGGCCGGATCACCCGGGAGCATGTGGACGTCGACTGGTTCGCGTGGGCCGAGGACGCCCCGGCGCTCACGGTCGCGTTCGCTGCGCGCGGCTTCGTGCGGTTGGCCCGGGCACCGGCCGAACAGCAGCTCGATTACACGACGGGAGACGTGGAATTGGGTTTTGCCTTCCTGGATCGCGACCCGGAGGGCCACGTGATCGTGGCCGGCGGCCCGTGGGCGGGCGCCCGCTGGCCGGACGGGATGCTCGACACTCCCCCTGGGAAGTTGGCCGGGGTGTCGTGTCCGATCATCTCGCCAGAGGCCCAGATCGAGATCAAGTTGATGACCCCGGTCTGGCGACCGCACCGACCGCGCCGGGCCAAGGACGCCGAGGACATCGAACGCCTGCGGGAGGGATTGGCCCGGTAGGCGGTGGGGACCGCGTGACCCGGGAGTGTGGGGAGGGTGGGGATGATGGGGATGCGCTGCCGGGCTTCGCCCGGGGAGCGACACCGATTCGGCCGTGATCCGGATCGGGCCTCGAAACCGGATTCGAGGCGAAATCGAGTCGGGGAGCCGACCGCGTCGTCGGTCGAACGGACTGAGACCGACATCGACAATCCGTGAGCCGTATGCGGTCACCGGTCGCCCGTGACCGGGCAATTCGCCGTGCGCTCGCGCGCTTTTCGGGGTGCCGAGTCGTGGTGTGCGCGTCGGCAGCGGTTCGAGTCGCCGGGCTGCGGGGTGCGCGGGGTGGTGTTCGTGTGGGGTTGAGCGGGTGCGCGTCGGTGTTCGTGTGGGTGTGGGCGTGGCACGGCCGGTCGATGGTCGGCCGGGGCTCCGGAGGGCTCGGGGTGGCCGCGCCCTCCGGAGCGGTCACCGCCGGTCCGATCGGTGGATCGACGGTGACCGGCCGGCCCTTCGGGTCGGTTCGTGGGGGCGGGGCGGTGCGGCATGGGGACGCCGTGACGGGCACCCGCGTTGCTCGGTCGACCCAACCGTCGCTCCGCCGGCGGCTGTTCCCGGCCGGCTCCGAGTCGGTGGTCGGGTCGGCGTTCGGGCCCGGCAATGCCGTCCTGGACAACCTGGGCGGGCGTTGCGCGACGTGGTGTTCGTGGCCACGAGCGCCTTCGGGCCCGACTCGGTTGCGGGTGTCGGTCAGGTGTCGGGGGTGACCGTGACGGGTGGGCCGAAGCGTACGGGTACGCCCGGGGAGTAGAGCGCGCTGGTCGGGGCACCGGTGATGTTCGGGAGGCCGGCGGCGGCGATCAGGTTTTCGTCGAGGTGCAGCACCTCGGCGTGGTGCAGCGACCACTGCGGATGCGCGTTGGGCAGGTAGAGGGTGCGTCCGGCGACCGAGGTGTGCAGGCCCCAACGCGCCGTCAGGAAGTGTTCCAGCGGCCCGGGTTCGGTCACCGGCGCCCCGACGCGGACCTCGACCGTCGCCGCGTGCGGCGCGCCCTCGAGGCGGTGTCGGCGGGTGGTGTAGCGCACCCGGTCGCCGGCGCGCTCGATCCGCATCCGGGCCCAGCGGTAGGGCAGGCGCAGCGTGGCCCGGGCGGTCAGCACGGGCAGCAGGCGGGCGGCCTCCAGGGAGCGGAAGACGACGCCGCGACGGCCGGCATCGTCCACGGAGTACAGCCGCACGTTGGTCTCCGGGAAGGTGCCCAGCCACGGGACGCGCGGCAGCCGCAGCAGGCCGATGTCGACCATCCGGAACGGAACCAGGCCGACGTAGGTCACCCCGTCGAGCACGTCGGGCCGGGTGCCCTCCGGGAGCAGCGGGGCGACCTCGGCGGGCGGCACGGGCCAATGCAGGAAGGTGAGTTCGCTCCAGCGCTGGGTGAGCACCACGTGCCGGATCCCGCGCGGCGCCAACGGGGTGACGGGTTCGATCCTCATCGGGCCATGGTGGCGCATCGGCGGAGGCGGGTGGCGCCGCATCGCCCGGTTCGGGGCCGGCGCCCGTTCAGCGCGGTGTCTGGGCGGCGATCAGGGCCTCGCCCGTCGGGGAGCGGTAGTACAGGACGGAGCGGCCGGCGCGGCGGCGCAGCACCAGGTGGGCGTCCAGCAGGATCCGCAGGTGGCGGCCGACCGAGCCCAGGCCCTGTCCGGTGAGCGCGACCAGTTGGCTGGTGCTCTTGGGCGTGTCGAGGCGGATCAGGACCCCGGCCCGGCCGGCGCCGAGGAGGCGGGCCAGCGCATCGGCCGCGGCCGGTCGGGGGCCGTCGGCCAGCACGCCGGAACAGGGGTAGACCACCGCGTAGTGCCGGGCCTCGTCCCAGGCCACCCAGCCGCGCCCGGGGGTGACCGGGACGAACGACAGCCGCGCCCGGCCGAGATCGCGCGGCGGGTAGTCGTACGCGTTGATCCGCAGTCGGCTCGCGCCCAGCCAGCGCATACCCGGGCGCAGGTCGTCCAGCGCCGCCGCCCAGCCGCCGCGGCCGAGTCGATCGGTGCGGGCGATGATGTCGGCCTCGATGATCCGGCGGCGGCGCGGCCAGTCGGGGCGGACCACCCCGCTCCAGACCCAGTCCAGGATGTCGGCGGCGCGGGCGGCGAGGTCGTCGCGCCGCAGAGCGGGCGGCAGTGGACCGCCCATCGACACCTCCAGGTCCGCCCGGGCGTCGGCGGAGGAGACCGCCCGGACCCGTTCCAGTTCCCTGTCGAAGCTCGGCTCCGGGTCACGGGTCGGCGGGGGCGTGAGGAAGTCGGCGTTCCAACTGCCGCCGTAGCCGATGCGCAGCAGCAGCGCGGTGATCGGGTCGGCGGCGAGCCGGGCCCGGTAGGCGGGCAGGTGCGCGGCCAGCCAGGCGCCTTCGCCGGGGTGGCCGGCCGTACCGCGCTCCAGGGTTTTCAGTGTCGCGGTGACCTCGGCCAGTGGTGAAACGGTGAAGCGGCTGCCCGCGAGGGTATCCGCGTCGACCTGCCACCACCCCATGCTTTCGCCTCCCGGCGAAACAGTAACGCCCCGGGCTTGGATACCCCGAAGCTCTCGCCATGCGCACCTACCGAGAGCTGTTCCGCACACCGGAATACACCCCGTTGTTCGCCGCCACATCCGCGCATCTGGCGGCGATGACGGTGAGCGGACTGGCCCTGGGCACCCTGGTCTTCGACCGGACCGGCTCGCCGCTGCTGGCCGCGCTCGGCATGTTCGGCGGCTCGCTCGCGCAGGTGGTGGGGGCGACCGCGCTGATGTCGGCGGCGGATCGGTTGCCGCCCCGGGCCGCGTTGACCTCGACGGGGCTGATGTTCGCCCTGGGCACGGCCGCGTTGGCCCTGCCCGGGATGCCGCTGTGGGCGCTGTTCGCCATCGTATTGGGCCAGGGCGCGGTGGCCGCGGTGGGCGGTGGGGTGCGTTTCGGGCTGCTGAACGAGATCCTGCCCCGGGACGGCTACCTGCTCGGCCGGTCGGTGCTCAACATGAGCAACGGGACGGTACAGATCCTGGGCTACTCGCTCGGTGCCGTGCTGGTCACCGCGCTGTCCGCGCGCGGCACGCTCCTCGTGGGGGCCGGGTTGTACCTGCTCGGGGCGGTGGTGTCGCGGTGCGGGCTGGCGGCTCGGGCACCGCGCGCGGCCGGTCGGCCGTCGGTGGCCGAGACGTGGCGCAACAACGCGCTGTTGTGGTCGGTCAAGCCGCGCCGCTACGTCTACCTCGCGCTGTGGGTGCCCAACGGGCTGGTCGTCGGCTGCGAGTCGTTGTTCATCCCGCTCGAACCCGACCACGCGGGACTGCTGTTCGCGGCGGCGGCGCTGGGCATGCTGGCCGGGGACGTGGTCGGCGGCCGGTTCGTGCCGGGGCCGTGGCGGCACCGGCTCGGGCCGCCGATGTTGCTGCTGCTGGCCGCGCCGTACCTGCTGTTCGTGATGGATCCGGCGCTGCCGCTCGCGCTGGTCGTGGTCGCGATCGCGTCGGTCGGCTACTCGGCGAGCCTGCTGTTCCAGGAGCGGCTGATGGCCATGACGCCGGACGAGCTGAGCGGCCAGGCGCTGGGGCTGCACGCGTCCGGGATGGTGGCGATGCAGGGCGTCTGTGCATCGCTCGCGGGCGGGATCGCGCAGGTGACGTCACCGAGCACCGCGATGGTGGTGATGGCGGGGATGTCGATCACGGTGACGCTGAGCCTGACGGCGGGTCTGCGGGCGGGCCCGGGGGCGGCGGAGGTGCCCGTGGGGTGATGTCGGTGCGGGGTGATGTCGGTGCTGTTCGAGAGCATGTACGCATGATCGACTCCCCGGCGCCGGCCGCCGTTCTCGCCGACTTCGACGCGTACACCCGGGCCGTCGCGGCCGTCGCCGACGCCGCGCGGGCCTACTACGGAGGCGCCGAGTCCACCGTCGACGACGACACCTACGACCGGCTGCTGCGCGGAATCGAGGCGTACGAACGGGCGCACCCCGAGCACGCGGTCGCCGAGTCGCCGGTGGGCAAGGTCGCCGCGGGCGCGCTGCCCGGCGGGGAGGTGCCGCACACGGTGCCGATGCTGAGCCTGGACAACGTGTTCGACCCGGAGGGGCTGACCGCGTGGGCCGCGTCGTTGGAGCGCCGGCTGGGGCGGGCGCCGGCGGCGCTGACGGTCGAGCCGAAGATGGACGGCCTGGCGGTCGCGGTGCGCTACCGCGAGGGCCGGCTCGACCGGCTGATCACCCGCGGCGACGGCATCGCCGGGGAGGACGTCTCGCACGCGATCGGTACCATCGTCGGTCTGCCCGAGCGGTTGGCCGAGCCGGTCTCGATCGAGGTGCGCGGCGAAGTCCTGCTCACCGCCGAGCAGTTCGAGGCGGCCAACGAGATCCGCCGGGAGTACGGCGCGAGCGTGTTCGCCAATCCGCGCGGCGGTGCGGCCGGCACGCTGCGGGCCAAGGACCGGCCGTACGTGATCCCGATGACCTTCTTCGGCTACGTGGCGCTGCCGCTGCCCGACGACGAGAGCACGTTCGCGGCCGAGTTGCGCACCGCCGACCACTCGGCGGTGATGGCTCGGGTGGAGGCGCTGGGCGTGCTGACCACCGGGCGTACCGCGGCGCGGCTTCGGGTGTGCGCCACGATCGCCGAGGTCCAGGCGGCGGTGGACGAAATCGCGGCGCTGCGGGCCGAGTTGCCGTTCGGGATCGACGGTGTGGTGATCAAGGCCGACGCCGCCGCCGATCAGGCCGAGGCCGGCAGCGGCACCCGCGCGCCGCGCTGGGCGATCGCGTACAAACTGGCCGCCGTGCACAAGATCACCCGGCTCCTCGGGGTCGACTGGGCGGTCGGCCGCACCGGGGTGATCGCGCCTCGCGCGATCCTGGACCCGATCGAGATCGACGGCAGCGTCGTCGGCTTCGCGACCCTGCACAACCCGGCCGACATCGAGCGACGTGGGCTGATGATCGGCGACACGGTCAGCGTGTACAAGGCGGGCGACATCATCCCGCGCGTGGAGGCACCCTTGGTGCACGCGCGCACCGGTGCCGAGACGCCGATCGAGTTCCCCACCGCGTGTCCCAAGTGCGGCGGTGAGGTGGACACTTCGCAGCAGCGGTGGCGGTGTGCCCAGGGCCGCGCGTGCGGGCTGCACGCCGGGATCCTGTACGCGGTGGGTCGCGACCAACTCGACATCGAGGGCATCGGCGGCCGGATCGTCACGCAACTGATCGAATCCGGTGCGGTCGCCGACGTGGCCGACCTGTTCACCCTCACCCGCGAACAGTTCCTCGCCCTGGACCGGATCGACAAGATCGCCGACCGGCTGATGGCGGGCATCGAGGCGGCCCGGACCAAGCCGCTGAACCGGGTGTTGTGCGCGCTGGGGGTGCGGTTGACCGGGCGCTCGATGTCCCGGCGGATCGCCCGCCACTTCGGCACGATGGACGCGATCCGCGCGGCCGACGTGGAGGCGATGGCGCAGGTCGAGGGGATCGGGCCCGGGAAGGCGGCGGTGATCGTCGCGGAACTGGCCGAACTCGGGGATGTGATCGACAAGTTGGTGGCCGCCGGGGTGAACATGAGCGAGCCCGGGGTCGTGCCGGATGCGGGTGTGGGTGCGGGTGTGGTTTCGGGCGTGGGTGGCGAGGCGGGCTCGCAGCCGGGCGACGCGGGTGGGGCCGGGCCGCTTGCGGGTATGGCCGTCGTGGTGACCGGGGCGATGACGGGTGCGCTCGCGGCGCTGTCGCGCAACGAGATGAACGAGTTGATCGAACGCGCCGGTGGTACCGCCTCGTCCGGGGTGTCCAAGAAGACGGCGCTCGTGGTCGCCGGGGACAAGGCCGGATCCAAGCGGGCCAAGGCGGAGCAACTGGGCGTGCGGATCCTGACGCCGGAGGAATTCGCGGAACTGGTGGGAGTGTTGCTTCCGTCCTGACCGACGGGGGTGCCGGCATTCGCGTCGATATCCGTTCCGGCGACGGTGATTCGGGCGATCCATAGCAGATCGACGAACACCGTGAAGTGAATAGGACGATATCGGTGTGCGAAGCCTCGGACGCCGGCATCGTCGCGTTCGGGAGCCGGTGGTGGCCGGGAAGGTTCGCAGGCGCGGAACCGCCGGAGCCGCACCACCCTTCGACGACGAATGGAGTCCCCATGGTCGAGGCACACCCCCCGCGAATACCGCTGCCGTTCGCCCTCGACCGCAATCCGCACGCGCCCGAGGCGGAACGCCGGCTGCTCGACTGGGCCCGACGCCACGACCTGCTCGACCACGCCGACGCGGAGAAACGGCTGGTCGGCGCGCGGCTCGGGGACCTCGCGGCCTATACGCACCCCGACGCCGAGCCCGACCGGCTGGTGCTGTACGCGCAGTTCATCGCCTGGCAGTTCCTCACGCACGACCGCTACGCCGAACCGGACGAACGCACCGCAACCGGCCGGGAGCACCTGACGGCCCAGGTCGAGCCGGTGTACCGCACTGGCCGCGTCGATCCCGCCGCCGGGCCGATGGCGAGGGCACTCGCGGACATCCTGGGGCGGGTGTATCCGGCCATGAGTGCGGACTGGCGCGAGCGGTTCGTGGTCGAGGGTCTGGAGACGCTGCGACACGTGTTGCCGCGTCCGCCCGGCGGGCCGCGCACGGCGGGGCGGGATCACGCCGGTGGGGTCGAGGCGTATGTGCGGCATCGGCGGTTCGCCTGTGGGCAGTTCCCGTGTCTGCTGCTGGACGAGTACATGGCGGGCGGGGAGCTGCCGGTGATGATTCGGGACGGCGCGGCGTATGACGATGTGCGGAACGCCCAGGCGGACGTGGTCTCTTGGACGAGCGACTACTACGCGTCGCGGGACAGCGCGGGTTCCGGGGCGGGGCGCGGGGCGGATTCGGGAGCGGGTTCCGGGGCGGATGTGGCCACCGACCTGGTGGGTGTGCTGGCGTACACGGAGCATGTGGGTCGTGCGCACGCGGAATCGGCGGTGGCCGCGCGGATCCAGGATCGGGTGGCCGACTTCCTGAGCGCGCGCCGGGAGTTGCAGGGGGGCAAGAGCGCGGCGGCGTTGGCGGATCCGGCTACGGATCTGGTGCTGCGCCGCTGCGTTTCGGCGATGCACCATCGTATGGCGGGGACGGAGGCTTGGGCGTGGGAGAACGTCAGGTCGATCGACCGTCGGCGGGGGGCGGACGGTGCGGGTGATGCGCGGAGCGCGCGGGACGCCGAGGGTGGCCTGCGGGTGCCGGAGTTCGTGGAGGACCTGTTGGATGTCCGGGGCCGGCCGCGGGGTTGGGATGGCGGCGCGGCGGGGCATCGGTGGCCGTAGGGGTCGGCGTGGGCGGCGCGGCCCGCTGCGCGCGCGTGGTGAGCCCGGTACTGCTTGGCGTCCTCAAATGCCCGACGGGCCGGCGTTGGTGCTGCCGGCTGGTCGGCTGCGGTGCGGAGCACGATGGGCCGGCCGCGCCATGTGGTGAGCCCGGGGCTGCTTGGCGTCCTCAAACGCCGGACGGGCTGGAGGGATGGGGGACGTTGGCGAGTCCGCTGCGGTGCGGAGCACGATGGGCCCGCCGCGCCATGTGGTGAGCCCGGGGCCGCTTACCGTCCTCAAACGCCGGACGGGCTGGGGAGATTGGGGACGTTGGCGAGTCGGCTGCGGTGCGGAGCACGATGGGCCCGCCGCGCCGCGTGGTGAGTCCGGGGCCGCTTGGCGTCCTCAAACGCCGGACGGGCTGCAGGGATGGGGGACCTTGGCGAGTCCGCTGCGGTGCGGAGCACGATGGGCTGGTCGGGGTCCGTGCGTTCGCGGGGACCCCGAACCGGGTGCCTACCGCAGGACGGGCCTGCCGTCGAGCACCGCCTTCAGGATATCCAGGCTTTTGCAGAATTTGTCCTCATAGAGGAACTCGGGGAGCACCGCCTCCGCCACGTCGGCGACCTTGCCTGCCCCGCCGAGGTGGACAGCGGCGTTGGCTCCCTCGGCGTACTCGTTCAGGTGCCCGCGAATACAGGTGTCGATCGTTGGTTTGCCGGCGAAGTAGATACAACCCCGGCCGCCCATCTCGAGCCAGGTATGTGCGGACACCGGCCCCTTGACGACGAGGGCGGCCGGGTCGTACAGCGAAGTCGCGAGAAGGTTCCGGACGGTCAAAGACCCGCCGACGAACAGGCAACTGTCCCAGAGACACACCAGATCCTGTGCCACGACCGAACCGGTGACGTAGAGGGAAGTGTAGACGTCCGCGTTGCAAAAGGTGATGGGACCGCTGACGGTCAGATCGCCATCGATGACGTAGACCGTGTCCTCGTCCTCGTCGGGCGCGTTGCCCAGCGTCAGCGCACCATCGATCGTCAGGTCACCGTGGTGGACGTGGAAATGCTCGGGCTCCTCACCGAAATACTCGTCGACATCCCAACTGGTGCGGTTACTCGCTTCAGCCATGTCGTACCGCTCCAGCGCCTCCTCAACCCGCACCGCATCCCAATTTGCGGCGGGCGATTCGAGAAACATGCCTCTCCCTTTCGACAGTGGGGTCATCGGCGGCTGGTCGCCGCCGCAGCGTTCGATAGTCGCCGTGATCCTCCCTTATGGCTACGACAGCGTGCCGACGGGTGATCCGAGGGACTGTGAACCCGGCGGCGTTGCGGACCGAGGCCAGGCCCACACCGCGCGGACCTGTTCGCGGTGCTGGAGGGGTCGCTGCTCCCGCGCAACTCGCAGGCCGACAGCGCATTTACCGACACCGACCGATCGGTTCGTGCGTCATCTTCGGCGGGATTCCGCGCAATTCAGTGCCGGTTCACGATTCGCGGCTTTCGGTAGGACAACGGGTTCTCGGAGGATTGGGTGAATTGGGGAGATTTTGGGTATTTAGTGCGCTTATGGGGCGAGGCTGTGGGGGGCTGGGAATAGGTTGAGGTGGTGGGCCAGGGTGGCGGCTTGTGTGCGGGATTTTGCGGGGAGTTTGGTGAGGATGTTGGAGACGTGGGTTCCGGCGGTTTTGGTGGAGATGAAGAGGAGTTCGGCTATTTGGCGGTTGGTGTGACCTTGGGCCAGCAGGGACAGGACCTCGAATTCGCGGGCGGTCAGGCCCAGTTGGGTGCGGGCGTTGGTGGATGGGGTGGGGGCTTCGGGGGTTGTCGGGAGGCGGCTGCGGGTGGACAGGTCGGTGATTCGGGTTTGCAGTGGGGTGGCGCCCAGTTGGTTGGCCAGGGTTGCGCTCTGTTGGAGGTAGGTGGCGGCCGTGGGCCGGTTTCCTGTGGTCAGGGACGCCGTTGCCGCGCTCAGGAGGGTGTCGGCCAGGGCGTGGGGTTGGCCGATCTCCTGCCAGGCTGCGATCGCGTCGGGCCAGGTGGCCAGGCCGGCCTCGGCTTCGAACGTGCTTCGGTGGGCTGCTTGGAGGCGGCCTGCAGTGGGCAATTTGGCGGCCAGTCGTCGGAGTTGGGCCAGGTGCGCGGTGATTTCGGCTGTGGCGGCCGGTGCGCGTAGCGTTTGGGCGAGGCGGATTTGCGCGATCCGTTGAGCGACCACCAGGAATGGCCACGCGTAGCGTCGACTCAGCGTGAGGTCATGGTCGGCCAGGATGTGGGCGGCGAGCCGCTCCGCCTCGACCAGGTCGTCGCGTGCGAAGGCGAGACGGCAGGCCAGGACGTCCACCTCCAGGCACGTCTCCTGCCCGTGCGGAGCCCCCAGCGCGGCCCGGACCTCGCGCAACGCGTCGGCCGCCACGTCGTGCGCGCCGACGGCGGCGGCCGGTTCGGCGCGCACCACGTACAACCAGGCCCGATACACCGGCGGTGGGTCCAGGGCGATCGCGTCGGTCACGATCTCCACCGCCTCCGCCCAGCGGCCCAGCGAGACCAGCGGTTCGGCGAGGTTGGCGGCCAGTAGCGTTCCGCGCGAGCGGGCCAGGCCCAGGTCGCGCGCGGTGGCCACACCCCGCCGGGCCACCTCGGCGGCCCGCTCGTGTTCGCCCGCCGCCTGGAGCGCGTCCGCCTCGCCCGCGATCGCGGCGAGCAGATCGTCGTCGCACCCGGCGTCCCGGGCGATGTGCGCGGCGCGCCCGTACAGCCCCACCGCGTCCGCGAGTTCGCCGCGCCGGGCGGCCAACATCGCCGACGTGGTCAGGGCCCGGGCCCGGACCGAGGCGTCCGCCGCCGCCTCGCCGAGCCGGAGCGCGTCGCGGGCGTACTCGTCGGCATCCGCGTCCCGGCCACGCGCGGCGAGGATGCCGGCCAAAGACGCGAGCAGCCGGCCCCGCACCGGCATCGCCTCGTCGCCGCCGGCCAGACCCACCGCTCGCTCCAGGTCGGGGAGCGCGTCCCCGCCGGTGTGCTCCCGCGCGGCGGCCCGGCTCGCCAGGACCAGGGCCGTGCGTTCGGGCTCCCGGGCCGGGTCGAGCAGGTGCAGGGCCTCGGTGAGCAGGGTCTCGGCGCGGTGTGCGGCGCCGCCGTGGGCGGCGGCGTCGGCGGCGAGTTCGAGCACGCGGATCCGGTCCCCGCCCACGTCCCCCGCCGGGTCGGGAACGGCGTCCCACAGGTCCAGAACACGTTCCAACATGGCCAGCCGCTCGGCGTAGGCACAGGCCGCACCGGCCGCGCCCGCCGCGCGCCAGGCGGTGGCGAAGGCGCGGGACCGGTCCCCGGCGGCGTACCAGTGCGCGGCCGATTCGGCGGCGGCCCGGCCCTCGGGCGCGAGCGCGGGGTCGGCCGTCAGCGCCCGTGCGCACCGGGCATGCAGCCGGATCCGCTCGCCCGGAAGGAGGTCGTGGTAGACCGCGTCGCGGATCAGCGTGTGCCGGAACGTGTAGCCGTCGCCGGTCGGGAGCAGCATCCGGGCGTCGATCACGGCACGCAGCACGTCGTCGATATCGCCGGCGGCCTGATCCGGATCCGGGATGGGCGTCGCGGCGTCGGGAGCGCTGATCGTGTGCAGGAGAGCGTGGCCTACGGTGGTACCGGCGACGGCCGCGATACGCAGGAGGCGACGGCCGGGCGGGCCGACGCGGTGTACGCCCGCCAGCAGCAACTCGCGCAGCGAGGCCGGGGGTTCGCCGGCGGTGCCCGCGTCGGGTTCGCCCCGGGTGCTCGCCAGGGCCTCGACGAACAGCGGGTTGCCCTCGCTGCGGCACAGGACACGTTCCACGTGTCGGGGATCCGGCGGCCGGCCGATCAGGTCGGCGAGTTGGCGGGCCACCTCGGCACGGCCGAGCGGAGCCGGGTCGAGGGTACGGGTGTTGGGGAGCCGGGCGAGCAGGCCGGGGAGCGCGGCGAACGGCTCGTCGCCGTGCGGGGCGACCGGGCGGTGGGTGCCGAGCACGAGTACGCCGGGCTGGTCGAGGTTGCGGGCCAGGAACGCGAGCAGTTCGCAGGTGGAGCGGTCGGCCCAGTGCAGGTCCTCCAGGACGAGCAGGAGCGGGCGCTCCTCGGCGGCCCGCTCCAGCAGGATCAGGACCTCCTCGAACAACCGCGCCCGCCCCAGCTCGGGATCGGACTCGGGTATGGGATCGCCGAGTTCGGGCAACAGCCGGGCCAGCCCCCGGCGGCCGGCGGCGGGCAGGAGCGCGGCGGTCGCGCCCGTCCCGAGGTCGCGCGTCAGCCGGCGGAGCGCGGTGACGAACGGCCCGAACGGAAGGTTGTCCGGCCCCATGTCGAGACACCCACCGCGCACCACCCGGGCCCGGGCTCGCGCCGGCGCCCCCGCCGCGAACTCCTCGACCAGCCGCGACTTCCCGATCCCCGCGTCGCCGCGAACGAGCACGACGAGCGCCCCCTGTGCCCCGGCCCCCTCCCAGGCCCGCCCCAACACGTCCAATTCCCGGACCCGCCCCACCAGGCCCGGCCCGCCCCGCTCACCCCGATCGTTGTCCACGCCCCCAGCATGTCACCGCCGCCCGTCCCGCCCGCCGCGTCGTGATCCGGCCCGGAGCGGTACCCATCCGTGGGCGCCGGCCGGCGCGGGCAAGTCGTCTAGGGCAACTTCGCGGACCGATCGGGGAGTTTGCCCGATGTGGGGTCGGGGGTGCGGGCGGCAGTGTCGGTGGTGTCGGATCGGGCCGAAGTTCGGAGGGGTTTGCATGACCGCGCCTGTGCAGTGTTCGCTCGACCGGGGGTCGCCCGGGCCGATCCTGACCCGGGCCATGGTGGCCACGATCGTCGCCGCCTGTGGTGCGATGGTCGGCTTCTATCTGCTGCTGTCGGTCGTTCCGCTGTATGTGGCCGACGGTTCGGGCTCGGGCTCCGGTGCCGGGGCGGCCGGGGTGGTCACCGGGGCGTTGATGGTGTCGACCGTGGCGGCCGAGGTCGCGGTGCCCGCGTTGACGGCCCGGTTCGGCTATCGGGCGGTGTTCGTACTCGGGTTGGTGTTGCTCGGCGCGCCCACGATGGCGCTCGCGTGGTCGGCCGCGGTGCCGCTGGTGGTCGGGGTGTGTCTGATGCGCGGGGCCGGGCTCGGCATCGTGATGGTGGTCGGCACCGCGCTGGCCGCCGAGCTGGTTCCGGCCGAACGGCGCGGCGAAGGGCTCGGGTTGTACGGCGCGGCGGTCGGCGTCCCGGGCATCCTGGGCCTGCCCCTCGGCCTGTGGATGAGCGAACACCTGGGCTACACCGCCGTGTTCGCGATCGCGACCGCGTGCTGCATGGGCGCGCTCGGCGCCGCGATCGCGCTGCCCACGAACCGGCCCGCGCCCTCGGGTGCGCGCGGCGGCGTGTTGGGCGGACTGCGGACCGGTGCGCTGGCCCGGCCCGCCGTGACGTTCGCGGGCTGCACGTTGGCGGCGGGGGTGGTCGTGACGTTCCTGCCGCTCGCGGTGTCGTCGAGTGAGTTGACCCTGGTGACCATCGCCATGCTGGTCCAGTCCGCGACCACGCCGGCGGCCGGCTGGTGGGCCGGGCATTTCGGCGATCGGCACGGCCACGCCCGGCTGTTCGGCCCCTCGATCGCGGCCGTCGCAATCGGCGTCGCGCTGCTGGCCCGCCCGGCCGATCCGGTCACCGTACTCGTCGGCGCCGCCGTGTTCGGTGCCGGTTTCGGAGTGGCCCAGAACGTCACCCAGTCGCTGATGTTCGAGCGGGTCGGCCCGCACGACTTCGGTCGGGTGAGCGCGTTGTGGAACCTCGCCTTCGACGCGGGCATGGGCATCGGCGCGGTCGGCGTCGGCGTGGTGATCGGCGCCACCGGCTACCCGGCGGGCTTCCTGGGCACCGGCGCGCTCGTCCTGGCCGGCCTGGTCCTGGTCGCCGTCGATCGGCGCGGCGAAACGGTCGACGCACCACCGGCGCGAACGCCCCTGCCTCCGGCGTAGCGGTACGGGTGGGGCGTACGTGAACAGCCGGCGGCGTACGCGGCACGACCGGCGGCGTACGCCACGCAACCCCGGCGTACGCGCCGACCCCCGTCGGGTAGTGTTGCCGCCGCGCCCGGTTCGGGGCGCGGATCGGACTCGACGTCGAGGAGGTGGGACCCATTACCGCTGTGTCAGGTCGGGTGCTCTCCTTCCACGACCGTGCGGCCTCCTGGCATAGGTGAGCCCGCGAGAGCACCCTTCGGCATCCCGAAAGGCTCCAAGGCTCTCATGTCGGATTCCTCCGCCACACCGTTCCCGATGTCCTCGATCTCCTCGACTTCGTCGATGCCCTCGGTTTCCTCGATGACCCCCATCGTTGCCACGCTTCGTGCCGCCGGTTGTGTATTCGCCGAGGACGAGGCACGGCTGCTCGTCTCCACCGCCGGCGATCCGACCGAACTCGCCGCCATGGTGGATCGCCGGGTGGCCGGCCTCCCGCTGGAACACGTGCTCGGCTGGGCCGAGTTCCGCGACCTGCGGATCGCCGTCGACCCGGGCGTCTTCGTCCCGCGCCGGCGTACCGGGTTCCTGGTCGAACAGGCCGTCGCGCTGGCCCGTCCGGGCGCGGTCGTGGTCGACCTGTGCTGCGGCTCGGGCGCGTTGGGCGCGGCCGTGGCGGCCGAGGTGGCCGGCGTCGAGGTGTACGCCGCCGACATCGACCCGGCCGCGGTGCGGTGCGCGCGGCGCAACATCGCGGCGGATCGGGTGTACGAGGGCGACCTGTACGAACCGTTGCCCGCGTCGTTGCGCGGCCGGATCGACGTCCTGATCGCCAACACCCCGTACGTGCCCACCGAGGACATCCAACTGCTGCCCTCGGAGGCCCGGATCCACGAGCCCAGGGTGGCGCTGGACGGCGGCTCGGACGGCCTGGACGTGCAACGTCGGGTCGCCGCGGCGGCGCCGGATTGGCTCGCCCCCGGCGGCGGGTTGCTGGTCGAGACCAGCGAGCGGCAGACGGCGCTGACGGTCGAGGTGTTCCGCGCCGCCGGCCTGCGTGCGCGGGTGGTCGAGTCCGAGGAGTTGTACGCCACGGTCGTGATCGGCACACGGGCACACGGTTAGGGGTCGGCGGGCCGGAACACCCGGCCTCCCCCGCCCATCCCGGCCTACTCCGCGCCGTCCAGCGGACAGTCCATCCCGGTGTCGATCTCCTCCATCTCGACACCGATACCGACACCGACATCGACCCCGGCACCGACCCCGGAGCCGGCGCCCGCTCCGACCTCGGTCCCGACCTCGGCTTCGGACCCGTCCACCCCCGCCGCCTCCGCCCGGGCGCTCGCGCAGACCCCGCTCAGGCCGTCCCGGATGGTCCGGCCGATCTCGGCCATCGAGGCCACCTGGCGAGGCGTCAACGTGTCGAACACGTGTTCCCGCACGGTGGCCGCGTGGGTCGGCTCGGCCTCCGCCAGGGCGGCGAGGCCGGCGCCGGTCAGATGGGCGACCCAGCCCCGCCGATCCCCCTCGGCGGGGCCCCGGGAGACCCATCCGGACTTCTCCATGGCCGTCACGGCGTGTGACAGCCGGCTACTGGACGACAACGACGCGGCGGCCAGTTCGCTCATCCGCATTCGATGATCCGGCGATTCGGCGAGCAGGCCCAGGATCTCGAAGTACGTCATCGGCATGCCCGCCTCACGGCGCATCCGCCGGTCCAGATGGGCGGCGAGTTCCCTGGTCCCGGTGAAGTACGAGCGCCAGGTCTCGCGCTCGGAGGCGGTCAGCCGATCGTCGTCGTTCATGGGAACAGCATAAGACTTGTTGAATCCTCAACTTACGGGTGCTATGTTGCTGAGCGTTCAACAAACCCGCCGCGGAACATCGCGGCGGGCCGGTCCACCCCACCGCAACACTTCCAAGGAGTTCCCATGACCACCTCCGTCGAGACCATCCCCGGCTACATCGCGGGCAACTGGACCATCGACCCGGTCCACTCGGACGTCTCGTTCTCGGTACGTCACCTCGGTGTCGCCAAGGTCCGCGGGCGCTTCGACACCTTCGAGGGCTCGATCGTCACCGCCGAGAACCCGCTGGAGTCCTCGGTCACCGCCTCCATCGAGACCGCGTCGGTCAACAGCAACAACAAGATGCGCGACGACCACATCCGCAACGAGGACTTCCTCGACACGGACGGGTTCCCGACGCTGACCTTCACCTCCACCGGTGTGCGCGCCGAGTCCGCACTCGTCTACCAGGTCGACGGCGACCTGACCCTGCGCGGCGTGACCAAGCCGGTCACCCTCGAGCTCGAACTGAACGGCTTCGGCACCGGTTTCGACGGTAGCCCGGTCGCCGGCTTCACCGCCACCACCGAGATCAGCCGCAGCGACTTCGGCGTCACCGGCGGTGCGGCGGGCGCGGCGGTCGGCGACAAGATCACCATCGTCCTGGAAATCGAAGCCAAGCAGGCGTGACCCCCGCCTGTAGCCGACCCCGCCCACGCCGGGCCCCGGTGCGCCCACTCTCCGAAGCGCACCGGGCCCGGCGACCCCGCCCCGGCGGGCTCGGGGACGCTACAGGTGCGGCGAAGCGGCAGCGGTGATCCCGATCCGGGCGAGGTCGGCGCGCAGCGTCGGAGTGTCCGTGTAGTGGAGGGACTCGATGCCCAGGGCCCGGGCCGCCGTCAGGTTCTCCGGTCGGTCGTCGATGAACAACAGTTGGTCGGGGCGCGCGTCGAGCCGTGCGCACAGGTGGAGATAGATACGCGCGTCGGGCTTGGCCAGGCCCAGGTCCGCGCTGAACACCCGGTGCCGAAACAGCCGTGACCAGTCCTGCTCCTCGATGTGCCGGGCCATTTCGATCGGGGCGTTCGAGAGCAGCGCGAGGCCGGGAGCGGCGTCGCCCGCCGGTTCGGCCAACGCGGCCAACTCGGCCAACAGGTCGAGGGTGTCCTGGTTCATGTCCATCCAGACCGCGAGGTCGGCGGCCACCAGCCGGTCGAGCCGGGCCGCGTCCGGCGTCGCACGGCCCAACCGGGCGCACACCCCGTGCCAGAACCCGGCGGCATCCAGCGTGCCCGCGTCGTAGTCGATGCGATCCGGCCAGTACGCCGGCCACAACTGCGCCGCCGTCACCCCGACGACACCGGCCAGGACCTCGCTCGCCGCGTCGGAGGGCGGGACACAGATGACCCCGCCGAAGTCGAAGACGATCCATCGGGTACCCATGGGCGCTCCCTCCGTTGACTTTCGAACATCCGATACGTTTGATTGAACGCATGGAAAGTGCGGAACGTCAACAAACGCTCATTGAACGGATGCGTACGACGGAGCGCGTCACGGTCGCGGAGCTGGCCGCAGAGACCGGCTGCTCCGAGATGACCATCCGCCGCGACCTCGACCAACTCGCCGAGCGCGGTGTGCTGCGGCGGGTGCGGGGCGGCGCGGTGAGCCTGATGTTGCGCGGCGAGGTACCGCCGTTCGGCGTCCGGGAGCACGAGGCGACCGAGAGCAAACGCCGCATCGCCGCGGAGCTGGACTCGCTCGTCACCGACGGCGAATCGCTGATCCTGGACAGCGGCACCACGGGCCTGGCCATCGCCCGCATCCTGGCCCGCCGCCGGGTCACCGTCGTCCCACTCGACCTGCACGCGGCCCGGGTCCTCGGCGACGCGCCCGACGTACAACTGCTCGTCCCGGGCGGCCGGAGCACCCCCGGCGCGCTCAGCCTGAGCGGCCCCCTCACCGAGAACTCGCTGCGCACACTGCGGGTGGACACCGCCGTCCTCGGCGTCTGCGGCATCTCCGTCGAGCACGGGCTGACCGCCCACGATCTGGACGAAATCCCGGTCAAACAGGCGATGATCGCCTCGGCGCAGCGGATCGTCGCGGTCTGCGCCGGGGCCAAGTTCGGCCGTACCGGCCTCGGTCACGTCTGTCCGGTGACCGACCTCGACATGGTGATCACCGACGCGGACGCCCCGACCGAGGCGGTCGAGCGGCTACGCGACCTGGGTGTGGACGTACGGGTGGTGTGAACTCCCGCGCCCACGCACCGAATCACCGGGCAACCGGGCCGCCGGATCGGCCGAACGGCGGACG
Organism: Embleya sp. NPDC059237; assembly: GCF_042754105.1. Taxonomy (NCBI): domain Bacteria; kingdom Bacillati; phylum Actinomycetota; class Actinomycetes; order Kitasatosporales; family Streptomycetaceae; genus Embleya; species Embleya sp. NPDC059237. The sequence goes on from NZ_JBHZAE010000010.1 coordinate 80,555, forward strand.
TCCGGGCCTCATCCGCAGCAGAAGACGTTGTCACACGGACGCCCCACCTCGCTGCCGTACGCCACGAAGTCCCGCACGGGCGCCAACGCCGCCTCGACGGCCTCGGCCGGCAGCGGCGGAACCGTCGGTTCGGCCCAAAGGTCCCAGTACGGCGGGGAGTCGTCGAAGTCGAAACGCCGCGCACCGTCGACGAACAGCGTGAACATCGGATGATCCGGAAAGACATTGAGGCGCAGTACCCACCACACCCCCTGCACCGTGGCGGCATGCGGAAAGTGTCGAATGCCGGTGCGTCGCCACGGCGGCACCGTCGCAAGCTCGGAACGCTCCATACCCGACCCCCTTCCCCACCACGGCGTTGTCGGCACCACCGGCGATGATCGAGAAGAGACGCACAGATAGAGGTAGGGGTAGAGGTAGAGGTAGAGGCATGGGCGAAGGCATACGAGAGGAACCGCGACCGTGACGACTCGCAGAGTCCGACCCGGAGTGTCGTCGCTGAACGCCGCGGACGGCTGGGAGGGTGTCATTCGGCTGGTGCGGGCGGTGTTGGGGGACGACGTCGTCGGGGCCTACCCGCACGGGTCCGCCGTGGCGGGTGGGTTGCGGCCGGACAGTGATCTCGACGTGCTCGTCGTGGTGCGCCGGGCCACCACCCTCGGGCAGCGACGGGCCCTGGTGGACGGGCTGTTGGAGATCTCCGGGACGCGGGCGCGGGGCGGGCCCGCACGGCCCGTGGAGTTGACCGTCGTGGTGCACGACGAGGTGCGGCCGTGGCGATATCCGCCGCGACGCGAGTTCCAGTACGGGGAGTGGCTGCGCGACGCGTACGAGCGTGGGGAGACACCGGGGCCGACGGTGGATCCGGATCTCGCGCCGTTGCTCACGATGGTGTCGATGGGTGGGGTCGCGCTGCTCGGGCCGGCGCCGCACGAGGTCCTCGATCCGGTTCCGCGGCGGGACCTGGAACGGGCCGTCGTCGCCGGCATCCCGGACCTGCTCGACGAACTCGAATCCGACACCCGCAACGTGTTGTTGACCCTCGCCCGGATCTGGACCACGCTCGCGACCGGCGCCATCGAGTCGAAGGACCGGGCCGCCGACTGGGCCCTCGGGCGACTCCCGGTCGAGCACCGGGCGCCGCTCGACCGGGCCAGGGCCGGCTACCTGGGCATCGAGCGGGATCGATGGGACGAACTGCGGCCGCGGGTACGGGCGCACGCCGCGTATGTCGTCGCCGCGATCGAGCGTCTGGTCGCCGCCGCGGAGGGGAATCGGTGAGCGGCGCCCGCCGACCCGCCTCAGGGTTGGGCCACCCGTCCGGACATCGTGAGCCCGCGCCTCACAACGGCGGCAGCGGGTCGTGGCGGGTCGGCTGCCGGCCCGTGATCAGCCAGAACAGGTACCCGCGCAGATAGTCCTCGAGGCCGTGGTCGAGATGGGCCGCGAAGGCCCGCAGCGTCGCGGGGTCGTGGTACGCCGGATCGGGATCGGCGAGCCGCGCGTCGATCCAGGCGCGGACCCGATCCCGGTCGGCCCACCAGGCGCGCACCGCCGCCGGGGTCCAGTACTCGTCCCCGTCCCACCCGCAACCGCCGGCCGGCCCGATGGCGGCCACGCCGAGGAAGTCGCATACCTCGCGCGGCGTGCGGGGTTGGCGGTGGACGAAGGACCGCCCCCCGTCGTCGGCCAGGAAATGGGCGGCGGCCATCCGGGCCTCCGGGCCCCCACCGCCCGCGCCGATGAAGAACGGGCCCGGGACACTCAACCAACTCCGGTCGGCCCAGCGGCCGTTGATGAATGGATGGCCATTGGCGAGGCGGTCGCCAACGGCGTCGGGTGCGTCGGGAGCGGTGGGCACGTCGAGCACCTCGTGGGTCATCGGCAGCGGATCCCAGTACACGAGGCACGGGTCCCAACCGGCGGCCCGGCGGTCGTACCCGAGCAGGGCCCACGACTTCCGCGCCTCCCGCGCCTTCAGGTTCGCGTCGGCCAACGCCGCGAGCCGCATGACCGCGACGGCGGCAACCACGAAGGCCGACACGGAAAGCGGTGTCACGTCCATGACGCCGAACTTTATTGCGCCAACCGGAATCGGCCACCGGCATTACGCCGAGGCCAAGGGCCGGTGGAACCGAGCGAACCCAAGCGAAACGGAACAAAACCGCACGGACCGGAGCGGACACTGTCCGCCCGGTCGCAGGCGCCCCACGTCGATCCGGCGCCCGGCTACTCCGAAGCCGTCGAGCCGACGGCCGCCGCCCCCGCCCGGGCGCGCGGCGGCCGGATCCCCAGCACGGCGCATGCGGCCGCGACCGACGGCCCGACCAGCGGCCGCAGGTCCTCGTACCCCTCCAACGCGGCCAGCGGAACGGTGAGGGCCGCCAGCGCGGCCAGCGCCCGTACCTCGCCGACCATCGCGTCCTCGGCGTCGCCCCGGTTCAACGCCCGCTGGGTACGCCGCCGGCAAGCCAACACCCGCGCGCCCAGCACGGGCTGGGCCCGGAAGGTACGGTCGAACATCAACACCGTGAGCAGACGCCGATCCCGCGCGTACAACTCGCCCATCGCGACGAGCAGATCACGGGTCGCGGCGGGCGAGAAGCCGTGCCCCTCGGCCCGGTCGAGGATCGCCTCCAACTCCTCGACGGCCGGCTCGACCAGGTCGGCGAGGATCTCTTCCTTGGTGTGGAAGTAGTAGTAGAGGGCGGCCTTGGTCACACCCATCGCGTCGGCGATGTCCTGGAGCCGGGTCGCGCCGTAGGTCCGTTCGGCGAACAGCGTCAGTGCGGCATCCCGGACGCGGCGCCGGGTGTCGCCTCGTTGACCGGTCACGCGCGCATCCTTCCCCCGGTGGCGGTGAACGCCTTCGCGTCCCCGCACGGCACCTGCTTCCGAGACCTGCTCCCGGGCCCTGCCTCCGGGTCCCGCTCCCGGGTCCCGCTTCCGAGACCTACTACCGAGATCTGGTTCCAAGACCTGCCTCGAAGACTATTTCTACTGTACGGCCAGTAGAAACTACGCCCCACGTAGTACGCGCGGCCAGAACCTCCGAAGGACGTCCGCGGGGTTGATCGCGGTGAATAATTTCTACTGTCCGGCTAGTAAAAATGCTCGGCCGGACGGGGCCGCGACCTGCTCGCACATGCCCTCATCTGCCCTGTCTCTGTTTCTCCTTTTCGTCACGCATTTCCAACCCGGCGGTTTCGACACGTGTCGTCGGGTCGATGCCACACGTCCCGCCCCGTTCAGTCCCGACTCGCATGAGCCTGGAGACCCCTTTCATGGCCACTTTCCTGTATCGACTCGGCCGGAGCGCCTTCCGGCGACGACGCCTGGTCGTCCTGCTCTGGGTGGCGATCATCGCCCTCGTCGGGTTCGGCGCCGCCAACGCGTCCTCGCCCGCCGCCAAGCCGTTCACGGTGCCCGGCATCGAGGCGCAAAAGGCCGTCGACCTGCTCGGCGAGCGCATGCCCGAGGCGGCGGCCGACGGCGCGAGCGCGCGGATCGTCTTCCGCGCTCCCGCCGGCCAGCAGATCGACTCCGCCAAGAACAAGGCGGCCGTCGAGCAGGTCGTCGGCGCGCTCAAGGGCAGCGACCAGGTGGCCGCCGCCGACGACCCGTACACGGCGGGCACGGTGAGCAAGGACCACACCACGGCCTACGCCGCGGTGTCGTACCAGGTCTCCGGCGACACGCTGAAGGACGCCACCCGCGACAACCTCGAACACGCCGCGCAGAAGGGCCGCGACGCGGGCCTGACCGTCGAGATCGGCGGCGACGCGCTCCAGGACGACTCCGGTCCGGGCAACGGCGAGATCGTCGGCATCGCGATCGCGGCCGTCGTCCTCGTCATCACCTTCGGCGGCCTGGTCGCGGCAGGTCTGCCGATCCTCACCGCGCTGCTGGGCGTCGCGGTCGGCGTCGGCTCCATCACCGCCCTGGCCGGCGTGTTCGACCTCTCCCCCACCACCTCGACGCTGGCCATGATGCTCGGCCTGGCGGTGGGCATCGACTACGCCCTGTTCGTGGTCTCGCGCTACCGCAACGAACTCACCAAAGGCCACGAACCCGAGGACGCCGCCGGCCGGGCGGTCGGCACCGCCGGCTCCGCGGTCGTCTTCGCCGGCCTCACCGTGATCGTCGCGCTCGCCGGCCTCGCGGTGGTCAACATCCCGATGCTGACCGAGATGGGCCTGGCCGCGGCCGGGACGGTGGCGGTGGCCGTACTGGTCGCACTCACCTTCGTCCCCGCCATCCTGGGCTTCGCGGGCAAGCGCATCTTCGGCCGCAAGGCCCGCCGGAAGGCCGAACTGCTCGCCGCCGAGGCCGCCGAGGGCGGCAGCGTGCACCGACGGGCCGCGGAGAAGCCGAACATGGGTACCCGCTGGGCCAGGTTCGTCCTGCGCCACCCGATCCGGGTGCTCGTGATCGCCGTCCTCGGCCTGGGCACCCTCGCGATCCCCGTCGGCAGCATGCAACTCGGCCTGCCGGACGACGGCGTCAAGTCGACCGACACCACCCAGCGCCGCGGCTACGACCTGCTGACCGAAAGCTTCGGCCCCGGCTTCAACGGACCACTCCTGGTCGTGGTGGACGCCGCGAAAAGCAACAACGGCAAGGCCGCTGCAGCCGAGGTCACCCAGGCACTCGGCACGGTCAAGGGCATCGCATCGGTCGGCGAGGCCACGTTCAACAAGGCGGGCAACACCGCCATCATCGAGGTCACGCCGAACTCGAAGCCGAGCAGCAACGCCACCAAGGACTTGGTGCACGCGATCCGCGACACGGCGGACCAGACCAAGGCCCGCACCGGTGCGGACACCCTGGTCGGCGGCGGACCGGCACTGAACATCGACTTCTCCCAACGCCTGAACGACGCACTGCTGCCCTACCTGGCCCTGGTCGTCGGCCTCGCGATCCTGCTGCTCATGGCGGTGTTCCGATCGGTCCTGGTGCCGATCAAGGCCGCCGGCGGCTTCCTGCTCTCCGTGGTGGCCTCGCTCGGCGCGGTCGTCGCGGTCTTCCAATGGGGCTGGCTCGGCAGCCTGATCGGGGTCGACCAGACCGGACCGATCATGAGCATGATGCCGATCTTCCTCGTCGGCATCGTCTTCGGCCTGGCCATGGACTACGAGGTGTTCCTCGTCACCGGCATGCGCGAGGCGTACGTCCACGGCGAGAGCCCCCGACAGGCCGTGGTCAGCGGCTTCCGCCACGGGGCCCGGGTGGTCACCGCCGCGGCACTGATCATGATCGGCGTGTTCGCCGGCTTCATCGGGGCACCCGACTCGATGGTCAAGATGATCGGCTTCGGGCTCGCCTCGGCGGTGCTCTTCGACGCCTTCGTGGTCAGGATGACGATCGTGCCCGCCGTGCTCGCCCTGCTCGGCAAGTCCGCCTGGTGGCTGCCGGGTTGGCTGAACCGGCTGATCCCCAACGTCGACGTCGAGGGCGAGGGACTGCGGAAGTACCTCGGGGACGACGATGCGAACGCGGCGCCGGACTCCGAGGACGGGTCGCGGCGACCGGACCGGGATCCGGATCTGGATCTGGACACGGTGAAGGTGTGATCCGGGCGATCGAGGTCTGATCCGACCGGACAACGTGACAGCGGGGTGTGCCCGGGCTTCGGCTCGGGCGCACCCCGCTGTCGTGTGGGTGTGGTGGTGGCGCGCGGTCGATGGGATCCGCGATTGGTGGGATCCGCAGTTGGTGGGATCAGGTCGCCACCGGCTGCTGCTCCCCGGGCTCCCTGGGTTCCCGCGTCTCTCTCGGCATCACCATGCGGAGTTGCAGGAGGTGGTCCGCCACGGTCATGGCGGCGAGTACGGCCGTGGCGGTGGCGAGCGTGGCCCAACCGGCGCCGGCCAGTGGGGCGGTCAGCGGTACGACCACGACGGCCGCGCCGATCCGTGCCGCGATCGAGCCGGTGCCGAGTACGTAGCGATGCCAGGCGTGGCCGAGCAGGAAGACGGCCACACCCGTGCCCAGCCACCAGCGGTTCGTGTCGGTGCCCAGGTGGTGGATGCCGTCGGAGATGCCGGCCGCGACCAGCACGATGCCGGCGATCATCACCGCGTGGGCCAGGCCGAACGCCACGTACCCGAGCATCTGCCGGCGCTCCACCGACGCCTCCGACATGGCCCGTACGGTGCGTTCGTCGTCACCGCCGAAGTAGGTCCACCAGATGCCGGTGGCGACCGCGATGCCGAGCAGGATGCCCCCCGCGAGCTTCCAGTCGACCGGTCGCCCGCCCGCGCCGATGCCGACCGCCACGACCGACTCGCCGAGCACGATCAGGATGATCAGGCCGTGGCGCTCCACGAAGTGGTGCGGCTCGACCACGAATCCGCGGATCCGGCCGATCACCATCGACAGGTACAACACCGTCACGGCACCGGCCCAGCACACCCAGGTCCCGACGTCGGACAGGTGCGGCGCGATCAGGATCAGTACGCCGCCGACCACGTTGAACGGGGCCAGCCGCAGGATCCCGGCGCGGGCCGACGGCTCGGCGGCGGTCAGGAACAGCGCGACGTGCATCCCGACCGCGACGAGGAACGCGAGTCCGAACGCCCAGCCGTCGGGGTCGAACGCGTAGGGCAGGTCCAGGCCCATCACGAAGAACGCGGTCATGGTCAGCGCGAGCAGCAGCCGATGCACCACCGCGTCGGGCCGCACCGCGTTGGTCAGCCAGCTGAACGCGCCGAACATCCACCACAGCGCGGCCAGCGGCAACATCCCCTGGAACAGGCCTGACCAGCCCGGGTGGGACTCCACCTGGTGGGTGGCCTGGGTGAGTACGAAGACGAAGACGAGGTCGAAGAACAGCTCGATCGGCGTGACGCCGGTGGACTGCTCCAACTCGTCGGGGGATTCGATCGGGTCGTGCGGGAGGTCCATGGGGATGGAGAGGGCCGGCTCGGCGGGGGTCGTGGCCGGCGCGGCGGCGGTCGTGGTGGGCGCGTCGCCGGTGGTGGTTGGCCGGTGGTCGTGCGGTTCGCGGTCCGATGGGGTCGGGGAGGGGTTCATGCGGTCACTTCCAGGTGTATTGCGAGCATGCTTCCTTCGATCCCGACACGCGTCGCGGCCACCGGCCGCGAGCCGGTCGGGCCGCCCGAACCTGCGCGGGTGGTCGAGTTCGGGTCGTACGTGCGAGGGCCCATCATCACCGCGCGGCGCGTTCCGGGACAGCGGAAGTCATCACGTTCGCGGTCGGCGTATCCCGGACGCGCGGAGATGGGCCGGGATGTGCCGCGGCGGACCGGATTTCCGGTCCGCCGCGGGGGGGGGGGCGCACGCGTATGTGCGTATGTGCGTTCGTGGGTTTGCGGGTACGGGAGTTGGCGAGTCCGCGGGCGTGCGCGCGTGGGGGCTTGGGGGCTTGCGGGT
>NZ_JBHZAE010000010.1:87959-138456 GCF_042754105.1 Embleya sp. NPDC059237
CCCGGGGGGGGGGGGGGCCGGGGGGGGGGGCGCCGCGGGGGGGGGGGGGGCGCGCCGCGGCGGGGGGGGGGGGGGGGGGGGGGGGGCGCGCCCCCCGGCCCCCCCCCCCCCCCCCGGGGGTGGGGGCGCACGCGTATGTGCGTATGTGCGTACGTGCGTAGGCGGGTACGCGAGTAGGCGAGTCCGCGCGCTTGCGCGCTTGGGCGCTTGGGCGCTTGCGCTTGGGCGCTTGGGCGCCTGGGCGCCTGGGCGCCTGGGCGCCTGGGCGCCTGGGCTCAGGTTACGAGCACAGGATGAGTAGCGATGTGACCACCGTGCACGATGCCGACGAGGAGTTGTTGCCCGGGTTGGGGTCGTTGGGTGTGCTCGCCGTGCGGGTCGCGGTGACCTCGTAGCCGAGGCCCAGGTTGAGCAGGTCGACCGGGGCGGTGAAGTGGCGGATGGTTGCCGCGCCCTTGGCCAGCGGGCCGACCGTGCAGGTGACCGTGCGGTTGGCCACCGCGCAGTCCGGTGAGGTCGCGGTCATCGGGGACGGCAGCGGCGCGACGACGGTCGCCGAGGCGAGTGCGTTCGGGCCGCGGTTGGTGACGGTGACGGTGTAGTCGATGTGTGCGCCGAACAGGCCGCCGACGCCGTTGGCCTCAAGGACCACCGACACGTCGGCCGCGCTCGCGATGTAGGTGTAGCGGTCGACCGGCACGGTCGCGCTGGTGCCGCCGGCGGTGCTCACCCGGACGTCGACCTGGCCGGCCGAACCGGGCGGCGCGGTCGCGGTGCAGGTGGTGGCGGTGCAGGTCACGGCGGTGGCGGGGCGGCCCGGGCCGAAGGTGATGCCGGTCGCGCCCGCGAGGTCGGTGCCGGTGACGGTGACCACCGTGCCGCCGGTGTCGGGGCCGGAGTTCGGGCTCACCGCGGTGACGGTGGGGGCGGGCAGGTAGGTGTAGCGGTCGGCGGCCGAGGTCGGGCTGGTCCCGCCGGGGCCGGACACGGTGATGTCGACGGTGCCGGGTGCGCCGGGGGGCGCGGTTGCGGTGAGGGTGGTGTCGTCGACGACGGTGAACGCGGCGGCCGGGGTCGTACCGAACACGACGGCGGTGGTGCCGGTCAGGTGGGTGCCGGTGACGGTCACGGAGGTACCACCGGCCGTGGGGCCGGAGTTGGGGCGCACCGACGTGACGGTGCGCGGTTGCGGGACGCCGACGACGACGATGCCGTAGGGGGTGGAGCCGACCGGGACGGTGGCCACCACGGTGTCGGTCGTGCCGTCGATCACGGACACGTCGCCGGACTGGGTGTTGGTGGTGTACACGTATCGGCCCGCGACGTGCAGGGTCAGGTTGGCCGGGTACGCGCCTACCGCCACGCTGTCGACCACCGTGTTCGTGGCCAGGTCGACCACCTTGACCTCGGCCGGGAAGGCGGAGACGTACGCCCGGCTTCCGGTCGGGTCCACCGCGACGTTGCTGGCCTCGGTGATCGGCACGGTCGCGACGAGCAGGCCGCCGGCGGTCAGGTCGAGCGTCCACAGTCCGGACTGGTTGTCGACCGCGTACAGCCGACGCCCGTCGGGGCTGAGCGCGGCCCCGTCGGGCGTACCGGGCAGCGTGATGGTCGTGCCGACGACGCCGGTCGCGGCGGTGATCACCGAGACGCTGCGTCCGGCGTTGTTGACCGCGTACACGTGTGCCCCGTCCGGCGCGACCAGTACCGCGATCGGGCTGGTGCCCACCGCGATCGTGGCGGCGACGGTGTCGGTCGCCGTGTCGACGGCGAGGACGGAGTTGCCCTGGGCCACGTACAGCCGGGTGTCGGTCGGGTCGATCGCCATCGCGAACGGCGCGCCGCCGGTGGCGATCGTGGCGACGACGGCGTCGGTGGCGGTGTCGATCACCGAGATGCCGCCGGAGTCGAAGTTCGCGACGTACACCCGGGTGCCGGCGTGGTTCGCGGTGAGGCCGTACGGGCCCCGGCCCACCGGGACGGTGGCCGTGGTGGTGTTGTTCGCGGCGTCGATGACCGAGACCGTGTTCGAGCCGGAGTTGGCCACGTAGACGGCCACGCCCGGGTGGGCCGCGGCGGCGGGTACGGCCTGGGCGATCAGGCCGGCAAGCACGAGGGCCGCGGCGGCGACGAGGGCGATCAGCCGGCCGGGCAGCGCGGGGCGCGTCGGCGGACGGTGGGGCCGGGTCGGACGGTGGAGCCGGGCCGGGCGGCGCGGGTGCCGTAACCGGTCGGCGAGTTCTGCGAGATCGTGTGACATCGGGATCCCCTCCCTGACGATGGAGCGCACCCGGCCGGCTCCATCGGGGCACACCGATCCCCACCCCGCAGTGCAGCACTCGGGCCCCCACCCGAATCCGGCGCCACGCCCGGCAACGGTGCCGAGCCGTGGTGCCGGACGGCCGCGAATCACGGACCGCGATTCGTCGGTGCATCGCCCGAAACGTACCGGGTCGGCGGGCGGTGATGCGGCCTTAACGGCGAAATCGCCTCATGGGGGCGGGAGTTGGTGTACAGGCTTCGGGGTGGGGGGCATTGGGGCGAGGGTGCTGGGGCGGGGATCGAAGGCGGTCCGCTCAGTCCCTGGGCAGGTATACCGTCCGGCCCTGGGCGCGGGCGCGCAACGCGGCGGGCACGCGCGGGGCGACCGTACTCGGCAGCAGCTCCGCGGCCCGCTCGACCGTGACGAACGCGTGGTCGTCGAGTTCGTCCTCCTGGATCCGGATGGCCGCGATCCGGTCGGGGGTGAACGTACCGCCGTCGAACATCCAACCGGTCAACGGGCGGGGCCGGGGCTCGAGTTCGGGTACCCAGTCGATCACCAGCAGCTCGCCGACGGCGACATCGAGCCCGAGTTCCTCGCGCAGTTCGCGCGCGCAGGCGTCGTGGGGTGATTCGTTGCGGTCGACGAAGCCGCCGGGCAGGTTCCAGTAGTCCCGATAGTTGGGTTTGACCACCAGGACCCGGTCGTCGGCGTCGGTGATCAGCGCGGAGGCGGCAGCGTAGAGGGAGGGCAGTTGCTCGTACCACTGCTCGGCCGGCAGGAAGTCTCGGGTCATTTCGTCGAGCCTAGCGCGTGCCTTCGAACCCCCGTCGGGCTCCACGACGCCCGGCACCGAGCCGGCACCGCAACGCCGGCACGGCCCCGCCGGCCTGGAGCCGGCAGGGCCGTGGAAAGCCGCTTCGGTCGATTCTCGGGAGTCGGTCAGTCCTTGGGAATGTAGGTCGGACAGGTCGAGAACGCGTTCTGCTGCACGCAGGTGAACAGCGCGTTCCACTTGCTGCTGCTGTCGGCGACGGCCGCGGTCAGCGTGTCGCGGCACGTGTCGTCGGCAAGACCCCAGAGGGATCCGTCCGGCCAACCGGCCTGACGAGTGCGCGTTTCGATCGTCGTGAGGCATTCCGCACTCGGGTTGTAGCGTTTCACCTCGTTGATGAACTCCAGATACTTGGGGTTCTGGAGCACGTTGGCCTGCGTGGCCAGGGTCTGCCGGGCCGCGTCCTTGGCCTGCGGCGACGCGTTCGGGTCCTGCAGCGTCGCGGTCGCCTGCGTGGCCGCCGTCGCGGTCGTGTGGATGACCTTTTGGATCTGCTGCTGGTCCACCGCCTTCTTCGGCGCCGTCGTCGGGTTTTTGGAGGCGAGCAACGCGTCACTGATCAGCGTCACGACCTGGATGGTGAACCCTCGGTCGGCCGCCGGGAAGGTCGGACTTTGGAGGCTTACCATGATCTGGGCCACACCCTGCGCGGTCCTCAGATAATCGGCTCGCTCCCCCACGGCCAACTTCGGGTCCTGGCTCCGCCGCAGCGCCTCGTTCACGCCCTGCACGACCTTCGTGTACAGCGCCCGGTCCGGCGCCGATGTCGTCGGGTCCTGGATGTGCTTCAGCGTTTGATTGATCGCCGAGACGGCCTCGGCGTACTTCTTCCGGTCATCGGGGGACGTGGACGGATTCTTGATCGCGTTCACCGCCGTGTTCAGCCCCTCCTTCAGCTTCTGCTTCACATCCGGCGGGACGTTCAGTTTGTCGATCTCGGCCTCCACCTCCCGCTTCGCGCCGTCCGGGTCCTTCGTCGGATCCGGCGGCGCGACCTGTTGCAGCTCATTGGGCGGATGCGACGATCCGCCCGGACCGGGTGTGCTCGGCGGCCCCGACGAGGGGGCGCCCGGGGCGCTCGGCGTCCCCGTCCCCGGCGTGTTCTGCTGGTTCGGCCCGTTGGGCGAGTTCGGCGTATTCGGGGTCTTCGGCGCGTTGGGTGTGTTCGGGGTGTTGGGCGGGGGCGGTGTGTACGCCGGCGCCTGCGGGGTGTTCGGGGGTTCGGGGGTGTCGGCCGGCACGCGGCTCGTGGCCTGGCCGGGCGAGGCGACCTGGGGTGCGGCGGCCGCGGCGGCGGTCGGCAACGCCAGTGCGGCAGCCAGACAGGACGTGCCTACGATGCGGGATATCTGTCGCCGGGCAGTTTTGGACATGACGAATCCAGTCGAGTGGGGACGTTGCTGCTGTGCCGTTGTCGGCTCGGCCGCTGTCGGCTCGATCGCCGATGCGGCTGCCTGCAAGCACCGGAGACCTGAGCCTCGACGGTGCGCATGTGACGGTGCACATGTATCGAACGGTGCACGCGTGACAGTGCACGTGTATCGAACAGTGCACATGGATCGACAAGAACAACTCTTCGCCCCTCCCCCGCCCGTCGCAACTCCGACCCACGCCGCCGTGCGGAGACCAGGGGTGCGCGGGGGTGGCGGGCGCGAACGGTGTGTAGGCGGCGGGTCTCGGGTGGTGGTGAAGCGGTCCCGGTGCTCGTTGTGACGTCGGCCCGGCCAAAGCCCGCGGCCGAAGGCGACAAGGGGGAGTTCCCGGCCGGCGCCGGGCACACCGGCCGGGTCCGCCGTGAGAACCGGAGACCTCGGGGGCCGATCGCAGCCGGCAGCGAGCGCGGCCACTCCCTCGGGACTCGCCGGTCGAGGCTCAGGGCGATGGCGCCGCCGTGCACCATGTCGTGACCCAGGGCCGGCGTGGGGCGGCCCGGCGGCTTCCTCGGGTGCTCGACGTTGTCCCGCAACGCCGCGACGGGCTCGTCGGTGGACAGCGCGGCCACGTCGGCGCGAGCGCGGCGGTCGGTCATGCGGTGAAGGCTGCCGCGTGCTTTGACCACCTCCGGGCCGAGCCGGGCCAACGAGCACCGGAAGCCGACCGACATGTGCGCGACCACTTCGGCGTACGCGCCAACCTGCGTACAGGGACCGGGAGTTCCAGTGTGCTCGACGGAGAGTCCGTCGAACACGGCGGCCGGTTCGCGACGTTCAGCGGTGGTGGGGGCCGCGAGCACCGCGGGGGTCGCTGCAAGCGCGGCAATACTTCGCCGCCGCCGTCGAGGAGCCCGACTTCATCCGCACCGCCGCGCGACACGACGACCGTCCCGGGGTCGAGACGGCCCTGCCCGAGGACACCTCGGAGCGGATGCCCACCGCGCTGCTCCGGGGCGAGCCGGACATCGCAATGGTCGGCGTGCTGGATCCGGAGCCTCCGGCCGGGTGACGTTCCGGATCGTGGTCGACGAACCCCTGGTTGCGGCGATGGCTCCGGGGGACACGTTGCCGACGCCGGGACGGACCACCCTCCACCCGCCCCCGGGACGCGCTCCGGGATCGGGGTGATGCCGTCCGGTGTCGAGTCGCATCAAGTCGTGTCGTATCACGTCGTGTCGTCTTGAGTCGCCCGATGCCGAGTCGAACCGTCCTGCGTCGTCCCGTGTCGTCCTGCGTCGACCCGTGTCCCCCTTGTCACCCCCGCGTCGTCTCGCCGGCTCAGCCGGCGGTCAGGCCGCTGTCGTTGTGCAGGATCGCGCCGTGTACGTTCCGGGCCTCCTCGGAGGCGACGTACGAGAACATCGCCGCGATGTCCTCCGGCTGCGCCATCGGGCGCGGCGTCATGGCGCGGCCGACCAGGTCCCAGTCCACGTCCGCGGGCATCTGGTAGTTGGCCACCAGGTTGGTGTCGATACCGCCCGGCGCGATCGCGTTCACCCGCAGCGGCTGCTTGGCGAACTCCCAGGCCAGCGACCGGGTCAGCTGGACCACGGCGCCCTTGCTCATGGTGTAGACGACGCCGTACGCCAGGCCCATCACACCGGCGTTGGACGCGATGTTGACCACGTTGCCGGACCGTTCGAGCAGGTGCGGGATGGCCGCCTGGCACATGAAGAAGTAGCCGTCGATGTTGACGCCCATCATCCGCCGGTAGTCCGCCTCGGTGACCTCCAGCACGTGCTCGGCCCGCGCGATGCCGGCCACGTTGCCCAGCACGTCGATCCCACCGAACTCCGCCACGGCCGCCGCCACCGCGGCGAAACACTCGTCCCGTACCGCCACGTCGGTGACCCGAGTGGCCACCTTGCCCGCAAGCCCGACCGCCGCCTCGGCGGTCTCGGCCAACGACGCCGCCGCGATGTCCAGCGCGAACACGTTGGCCCCCTCCGCCGCCAACCGCAACGTGGTGGCCCGCCCGACCCCCGACCCGGCTCCGGTAACCACCGCGGTCTTACCGTCGAACCGGCCGGACACATGGGCTATCGACATGCGTTCACTCCATCGGACGAGGATTCGGAAGACGGATCGAGAGGGCACGACAACGCACCCACGACCAGAGGTGACGGATCGTGCCACAGCCAAGTTGGGGAAACCAGACCCACTTCCCCACCCGTCACCGACAACCGACCGGCGGTGTGACGGCATGCGCCGCCGCACGAAAAGCAGCAACGGTGGATGCGAACGTCCGCCCCGTCATCGAAGCCCGGTAGCCAAACGGCGGCCCGCGGCCACACCTACCTGTACGAACCGCAGGACTTCGCGAACGGCGCGGCCCCGTCGGCCGAGTGCCCTCCCTACCGAAGCGATGGACACCCGACCGCGCCGAGGCCCGCCCCTCGGGACCGAACTCCACCGCTGCTCACTCGCCGGGGCTCCCACCTTCGCTACCTGGCGGGACGCGGCCTCGTGCGGGCACGGGGCGGCAAGCAGGCCCGTAACCGCCCAACGCGAAAGTCCCCCACGCCACGGTCCTCCGCGCGCGTCATCCCTCCGCACGCGTCATCCCTCCGCGCGCGTCATCCGGATGCCCCGCTGAGCACGATCGTCGCGGAGGAACGATCCAAGTAGGCACCCGCCCCGTTGTACGACCACCGGCCATGTTCGGGTACGAGCGAACGCAAGGCGCTCGGCATCTCCTCCATCGGCGGCCCGGCGCTCGCCTGCCACTGCCCCCACCCTTTTGCGGCGACGGTATCCGCGAGATGAACGACGCCGTAGTAGCCCCAGTCGTGCGGCCCGGGCACCGTCACACGCGCCGTATCGGGCGTACCCATGGCCCGGACGCACCACTTGGCGGAGGTCACGGAGCCCAACTGCGGGAACACCGCCAACAGGTCGGCCGTGACGGAACTCGTCGGTTCACAGCGGTGCGCCGCCTTTTCGTCCTTGTCGTCACCGTCTCCGAGGCCGCACGCGCCGACCAGCATTCCGGCCGCCGCCGTGAGCCCCACGACGACCCTTCGCGCCGTATTCCTCATCCGGCCTCGTCCATGCGCTCGTCCCCCGACCTCGGCACCGAACCGACACCCGAGTCTGGCATCGAGACCACGGTCGATACATCCGACCTGGTGCGTAGTTCGTGCGCGCCACCCGGCTCATCACCCGCAGACCCGGCCCGTACGAACTGCCCGGCCGCCCCGACCAGGTCAACACCCACGCGTCGGGCCACCCACGGTGACTACCGCACCGGCCCGGCCCGCGCACACCGACCGGGAGCCGACCGCCACGCAATAGAACCTTCCAGGCTGCCCTCTCCAGGCGCGTCAGCGCCCACGACTCGGGCTGACCCCGGGATCGACGCGCGCAGCGCGGAGAGCGGCGGAGCCGCGAAGTTTGGGTCGGGTGGCCCGGAGCGAAGCGGAGGGACACCCGACCCCGAGCGAGGGGCTGCTTTTCTGCGGAGGAGCGAAGCGGGGGAACAGAAAAGCGGTCCCTCGCGAGCCGGCGCGAAGCGCCCAACAAGGAGCAACGCCGCGAACACGACTCCGGGCACTCCGAGCCGCCCTACCTACCCTTCAGGCCCCCGCGACCACAGCGCCCGGCTCCGGCAGCCGCCCGCTCCCCACGCGCCTCGGGCCCATCCCACGACAACGCGCGACCCTGGCAGGCCGCCCTGCTCCGCAACGACCCGGACCCACCCCACAACGCGCACCGGTGGCAAGTCGCCCCGCTCCGCCGAGACGCAGGCCCTCAACGTCCAACCCCAGCAGGCCACCCGGCTCAGGGCTCGCCCCACAGCGCGCCACCCTGGTGAGCCCCCATCCCGACGACTCGGGCATCACCGTGCCTGGCAAGCCACCCCCCTTCACCGCCACCCGAACCTCGCCCCACAACGCGCGACCCTGGCATGCCACGCCGCTCCGCTGGGCATCAGGCGCCGATCACCGCGACAAACGCGCACCGCTCCGCGCCTCGAGGTAGGGCCTCGGCGAACGGCCGACAACGGACCGTCATCACCTCGACGTTGGATGCGTGTCAGATGCCGGCGTCGCTGAGTTCGGGGTCGTCGGCGTGGTTGCGGCGGGCGTCGAGTTCGTCCTGGGCCAGGCCGAGGAGGCGTTGGCCGGTTCGGCTGCTGACGCCGAGGCGGCGGCCGACCTCGGCGCCGGTGACGTCGGCTTCGGCGGCGAGGAGGGCGACCAGTCCGAGGATCCGGGGGTCGCGACGTGCGGCGCTGGTGAGCGGGGTGCCGTCGACGGCGTGGCCTTGGCGCGGGAAGTCGTATCCGGGCGTCGCCTCGACGGCGGGGGATGCCGTGTCCGAGGTCGCGGCGTCGGCGTCGGCGCCGGCGCTCCCGCGCTTGGCCCCCGCGCCCTCGATTGCTCGTTGCTCGGGGATCGTGTTGGGCGACGGCGCGTCGGCCGGGAGTACGTCCGACACCGTCGGCCGCGTCACGGCCCGGCGGCGCGCGGTGTCGGCCTCGGCGTTCCGGGCCACGTCGGCGCGAGTCGACCCATGGCGCGCGTCGGAACGCGGGGCCGGGCCGTCGGCGCGCCGTCCCCGATCCGCGCCCGCGTCGCCGTCGTGGGGAACATGCGCCTCACCCGGTGACTTGGCCGCGGCCCGGTGACGCAAATCCGTGACGTCGGCCGCGATGGCGGCCGACGTATGGTGATGCAAGTCGCCCTCGGCAGGCGCGCGCGAAGCCCCCCGCGCCCCGGCGCCCTTGGTGGCGCCGACCGGCCCCGGGTCCGACGACACGGCACCCTCGTCCCGGCCACCGTCCGCCGAGTCCGGCCACGCGACCGTCACGTCCCGCCGCCCGCCGGCGCCCGAGCGGCCTCGGCGAACTTCCGTACCCTCCGGCCAATCCGCCGCCACGTGGCGCCGCCCCCCGACACCCCCGGGCGCCACGGCAACGACACCGGCATCGACCACACCGGACACCGACACCTGACCACCCGTCTCCTCCGGCCACACCGAGCCGGCCACGCCATCGGCCGGCCGTCGGCGAGTGTCCGACGCGCCATACGGCGTTCCGGACACTCCGTGGCGGCCGTCCGCCTCCGTCGGCCATCCGGTCACCACATCGCGACGCGTATCGGCCGCACCGGACACGGGGCCACCGGACACGACGTCACCCGGCACCGCACCACCCGCCACGGCGACATCCCCCACCGGCCGCTCGGCCCTCGGGGCATCGCGCACCGCCGAGTCGTCGGGGTCGGCCGACTGCCGGCGGATGTCCGACGAGGTCGCTCGGCCGGCGGGCGCGTCATGGCCGATGCCCCCGCCCTCGGCACCCGGCGCCACGACATCGGCGACGTCCATCGGCCGCCGGCGCATGTCCGCAGCGGCCACCCGACCGGCGGACACCTCATCGGACACACCACCGGACACCGCGACACCGGACAGAGGCATCCGGCCATCCATCTCCCCCGGCCGACCCGCCGACCGCCCGTGGATGTCCGAGGCGGCCGACCCGCCCGCAGGCACTTCGCGAGGTGCATGCGCGATGCCTCGCGACGTCACGCCAAGCGCGTCCGAGCCACGCGCGACACCGGACACAGGCACGCCCGTCGATGCGCCGGCGTCCGGGTGTTCGGTGTCGGACGCGGCGTACATCCCGCCCTCCGGACGCAGCCGGCCCGGGCCCGTCACCGCCCCGAAGCGCCCCCGATCGTCGCCTACCTCGTGACGAAAGGGCCCGCCTGCGGACACCACCGCCGATCCGTGGCCGAGATCGTCGTGTCGGCCGTCACCGTTCGGCGCCGCGGCGCCCGCGCCCGCGCCCGCGTCCGTGTCACCCACACGCGGCCGTGGCATCCTCGGCGTCGGCGCGGCTTCACCCACTCTCGGGTCGGCGGCCCCCGGCGCAGGCCACGTCATCGTGGCCAAGCGGCCGACGTCGACCAGGACTCGGAGCTGGGGAAGCACTGCGGCCTCCACCTCCGCGTCGGCCAACCGCACCCGGGACGCGGTGCGTTGGGCAAAGGCCTCGGCGCGGCGATACCGGCGGTCGATCCCGCGTACCGACCGCGCCGACGCCCCACCCGTCCCGGCACGCGCGTCCCTGGCCTCCGTGGCCTGGCGCAGCCGGTACAGCGCTCGCGCGGCACGCCGCTCCCGGACCCGCTCGGTCGCGTCGGCCGCGCCGAGGTGTTCGTCGCTCGCCAGTTCCGCCAGGACCAGGACCCGCTCGATCGGGTGCAACCAGCGGATCCAGCCCACCCGACGGTCGGCCCGCGCGGTCCGGGCGTGGCGCTCCTCGGCCAGGCCCAACTCCCACAACACCGCCGCGATCGGCGCCCAGATGCCCAACGCGAACATCTCCCCGAGGCCGGCCCCCTCACTGGCCGACATCGACGCCGACAACAGCGCCAGTACCCACACCAACGCCCCGGACAGCCCCGCCGCCGCGCCCCGCGAGGCCCGCCGCCGAGCCCGCAACGCGCAGACCACCGCGGCGAAGTCCAACGCGACGAAGGGCAGATACGCCCACGGCCCGGTCAGGCCCATGACGTCCCGACCGAACTTGCCCAGCTGCGCCGCCGACAGGCCCGCCGCAGCGGCCGCGACGCCCGCCGTCAGCAGGTCCTCGACCCGCCGGCCGCGCCGATCCCGGGTCGCGGCCCGGTCGCTCTCCAGCGCCTTCCGGGCCTCTTCGGGCAACGCGGCGACCCTGGCCCGCTCGGCGACGGCCCGGCGGCGTGCCCGTTCGATCAGGACGGCCGACGCGAGCACGACGAGGGCTCCGGCCAGGTAGGGCCAGTCCCGGGACCAGTCCCAGCGCGCGAGGTCCAGCATCTGTACGACAACTCCTTCGTCCCGCGCGAGGCACGGGTCCGATTCGGGAAGTGCTCGTGTCCGTGGGTGATACGACCGCAGGAAAGGGCCCGAATCACCGGCGGATGATCCGATCGAAGGTCGACGCAACGTGCGATTCGGCTACCGAACCAAGCCCGTTCCCGGGGCGATCCGATCAGACGCCACAGACATCCCGACCGCCGCAACGCTCCGGACACAGGAACTCCGGCCACGCAGGAAGCACGTATCGTCCGGGCCGCCCACAGCGGCCCAACCGCAGCCGACCGAATCCCAGCGAGTCCAAACGAGTCCAGACGAGTCCAGACGAGTCCAGCCAAAGCAAAGCAAGCCCAACGACGGCCAACCGAATCCCGGCGAGTCCAAGCGAACCCAACCGAGTCCAATTGGACTCACCAAAGCACCGCCGCCGGCAGCCACCACCCAACAACCATTACCGGGCAGCCCACTGCCACTGCCCGGCAACCACGCGGCAGCCAAACGTCAGCCGTCAGCCGTCAACGACCCACCGCCAACCACCCGCCCTACGCGCTCAAGGCATCCTCATCCGCGCCCCGCCCGCCCCGCGACCCGTCGCCGACGTCCCCATCCGCCTCCGCAAGCTCCCGTCGAGCCTGCGCAACCTGCCGCTCCAATTCGTCGAGGTACGCCACCGCCGCCGCGCGATCCTGCCGGGCGAGCGTGCTCAGCCAGCGGCGCGGGATGGTGTCCGCGGCCTTGGCCGTGTAGTCGACCACCCGCTCGCCCTCGGGCTCCGCGGGTTCGATGCCGAGCGAATCGAGATAGCGCCGCACCTGCTCCACCGCGGCGGCAGGCGAAAAGGCATCCCCGATGGCGGCGACCGCACCCCGCAGCACCGACGCGGTGAGCGGCACGAACTCGGCCTCCGCGACGGTGCGATACACCGTCACCGCGGCCTCGTTCCCGTACCGCCCCGCCAGCGGGACCAATTCGCGCACCTGGGCCTCGTTCACCGCCTTGAGTCCAATTGGACTCAACGCCTCGGCGATCGGCCACGCCTGGATCAGCCGGTCCGCATACCTACGCTGCATGTCCCAGCGATCGAGGCAGTACTCCTCGAAGCTCTCGTAACGCGTGCGGTACAACCGCGCGTCGCGAACGATCTGGAGCGCCTTGCCCGCCGCCCAGAACGCAACCCGCAACGTCTCGATCGCCGCCTCGCACGCGGCCAGTTGCCGCTGCTCGTCGTCGATCAGCACCGGGCTGTCCGACAACGGCCGGAACGGCGTGGGCAGTTCCTTGGCCATGTCGGCGGCGGTACGCAGCCGACGCGGCTCGGCAGCCGTCCGGGGAGTACGCTGCCGGCCCATCAGAGCGCCTGCTCGATCGCGAGGGCGAGCTTGTAGAAGTCCTCTCGGGCACGCAACGCGGTACCGCTCTCCTTGTATTGGGTGACCACGAGCCCGCCCTCCGCCGCATGGGCGTGGATCTTGTACTTGCGAATCGGTTCCCGCGCCCGCGGATACCCGCGTTCGTCTATCCACGCCTCGACCCGCGCCCGGTCGGTCTCGCCGTCGCGCGGGTCCCACAGGTTGACCACCGCGATGTACGGGATCCCGCGCGGCTTGAGCACCCGCTCGATCGTGTACTCGCTGGGCGACCAGCTCATGAACTCCGGCGTAATCGGTACCACGGCCAGGTCCGCCACTTCGAGCATGTCGCGCAGCGCGTCCGCCGCCGCGCCGTGGCCCAGCGGGTCGGTGGCGAGTTCGGCCTCGGGGTCGGTATCCATGAAGCCGGGGCTGTCGACCACGATCCGGGCAACGCTCGGGTCGGCCTTCAACTCGGCCAGCATGCCGGGCTTGCCCTTGGTGGACATGTAATCGAACGGCAGCAGTTCCTCGGGAACCCGGTCCGCCCAGTCCTCCATCGACCCCTGGGGGTCGATCCCGCACGCAACCACGGGCGCGTCGGCATCCGGATCGATCGGCCCGGTGGGGGTGAAGTTCTGACCCTGAACAGCGGCCAGATTCACCGCGATCGTGCTCTTGCCGACACCACCCTTGCGGTTGATGACGACCACGACTCTGGCTTTCGACGGCGGCGCCGCCGACCGGCGGGCAGGGCTCATCTGGGACCTCCGTTGGCTTCCCCATAACGGGTACTCGGACATCACCCAGCATGCCAGACCCCCACGGAGCAACCCCCATTCGGGACGAACGACACTCCGCAAGCCCGAACAAACCAGCCATACCCCCACCGGAGCCCCAGTCAAAACCCGGACGCCCGCGTCACCCAAAGCCCGAACCGGCGCAACCTCCCACATCAGCCCGATCGATGGTGCGGAGCAACCACAACCCCAAACCACCAAGACCAACCAATCGCCGCCGTAGCCCCCACCACGCTCACGCCCTCCCTCCCACTCGCTCTCCCGCCCTCCTCAGCCCAACATAAAATCCGCCACGTCCGCAAAAAACCGACCACCGGCCGCATCCGCCGCCGGCGAAACAAGCTCCATGGTCAAAAACCCATGAACCATCCCGAGTTCACGCCGATGCCGAACCCGAACCCCAGCACCACGCAGGCGATCCGCGTACTCATCCCCCTCATCCCGCAGCGGATCATGCTCGGCGGTAACAACCACCGCCGGCGGCAACCCGGCCAGATCGTCGGCAAAAAGTGGACTGACCCCCGGATCGGCACGCCGAACAGGATCGGGCACAAGGTTCTCAACTCCCCACGCCACGGCATCCGTCGTCAGCCCCCAGCCGGTCGCCTTCTCCCGCGTACTCGGCCGAGACAACGTCAAATCGGTATTGGGAAACGCAAGAAACTGCGAAGCCGGCATCGGCCCACCCGCAGCACGCATCCGCAAACACACAAGCGCAGCCAAGTGCCCACCGGAACTGTCCCCCGCAATCGCCGGCATCCCAACCGCACCGCACAACTCACCCGCATGCTCCGCAGCCCACCGAAACGCCGCAACAGCATCATCGATCCCGGCAGGCCAGGGATGTTCGGGCGCCAACCGATAGTCAACAGCCAACACAGCAACCCGCGCGGCAACAGCAAGCCGCCGACACAGCCGATCATGCGACTCCAGACCACCGATGCTCCACATCCCGCCATGCAAATAAACCACCAGCGGAACCGCATCAAGAGTCGGCCGATAAAGCCGACCCCGAACAGAAGCCACCCCCTCGGCGCAGCCCGCAAAACCCTCAGCCGAACCCAACCCACCCCCAGCCACATCGCCCGAAGCCCCAACCCCTGTGGAAGCAACCAACGATGCATCACCCGCCACCACATCAACGCCAGTCAACCCACCCAGCGCCACCCCACTCACACTCCGGCGGCCAACCTCAACATCCCGAACCTCAGCAAGCTCAGGCCCACCCACCCGCCCGGCAACCCGCACCCCCTGCCGCCGCCGAACCTCAACCACACCCAATTCCCGAACCGAGGGCCCACAACCAAGCCGCTCCGCATCCACATAGGCAGCAAGCTCAACATCAGCCAACCCACCAAAATCCCCATCACCCATAACCCCAACCCTGCCGGCCAACCCCCAACACCACCCAGCCAACGGCCCCCAACTACGCGAAAACCGCGGGACGTCAGTAACACCCCAATCCCGGCAATCGGCCCATCGCCGTCTACGCGAAGACTCAGCCGGAATCCTCTCCAAACCTTGCCAACATCCGGTTCACCCCCACTCACATGAAGACTTCGGCCGCGCCGATGCACCCGTTTGGTGCCGTCAGCGTTTCACCTCCGCCCACGCAGAGACTTCGCGTCCCGGTCGCGCCGACCGACGAAGTAGAACGGTTCACCTCCGCCTGCACGGAAGGTTCACGCCACGGCCACGAGGGTTCCCCGTCCGGGCCGGTTCACCTCCGCCTGCGCGGAGACTTCGAAGGCCAGCGGGCGGCGAGGTCGGCCACGTACGGTTCACCTCCGCCTGCGCGGAGACTTCGAAGGCCAGCGGGCGGCGAGGTCGGCCACGTACGGTTCACCTCCGCCTGCGCGGAGACTTCACAACGAGAACGCCCTGTTGGACGGCCCCACCCGGTTCACCTCCGCCTGCGCGGAGACTTCGGCCGTCCATCACGCTCCGGCCGAGTCTGGGACGGTTCACCTCTGCCTGCGCGGAGACTTCGACGGATCCGGGCGGATGGAGCGGACCGACAACGGTTCACCTCCGCCTGCGCGGAGACTTCATCCAGAGGAAATCGCCCGCGTTGTCGTCGGTCGGTTCACCTCCGCCTGCGCGGAGACTTCGAATACTCCGTCCTCATTCTCCCGCCCTACTCCGGTTCACCTCCGCCTGCGCGGAGACTTCGTCGCCTTGGCCAGCGCAATCTTCGACACGTACGGTTCACCTCCGCCTGCGCGGAGACTTCGTCGCAGCGACCCTCGGATTGGGCTCGTACACCGGTTCACCTCCGCCTGCGCGGAGACTTCACTGCTCGGCCCGCGACCGGGCCGCGCGGCGGCGGTTCACCTCCGCCTGCGCGGAGACTTCCTGGGGCGCAGTCGGGTCCTGGATCGGGACGGCGGTTCACCTCCGCCTGCGCGGAGACTTCCCTTGTTGACCTGCATGTTTCTGCGGCCGTTATCGTTTCGTGATAGAAATGGCTTGATTACGGCAAGGCTCCTTCCTCATTCCGATCCGTGTCCACTGGATCAACCGGGGACTGTCCCACTGTCACCGAGGGTGGCCGTGTATACGGCGCTGCTAGCCGGAACTCAAGGGCGAGCCGGGTTTGAAGATCCCACGCAGACCGTCGGCCGGCGGCTCGGCCAGGCGCAGTTGTATGGCGTGCCGCTGGGCCACGTTGGCCCGCCGCAACCCGGCCCGCCCCCGATCCACCGCAGCCGCCGATCGGACCACCTCGCGGATCGGTCCGCCCAGGGCCAAGCCTCCTGCGGCGGCGGCACCTTGGGGGCGGCCCCGGTGACGGCGGCTCGGCCACCCAGGCTCGGTGGCGCCGGCCACCGGCACGTCGAGCAATGCGGTCGGGATCGTGTGCTTGGTCGCGAAGGTGAAGTAGAGCGTCTGTACGGGGACCCTGCCTCGGCCGCGACGGCAGCCATCATGGTGGCGGCGTAGTCGCGCGGGGTGAACGGTTCGTGCGTAGCCGCCAGCATCCGGGCCCGGGTGGCGGCGGCCTCGGCGACTCGGATACCGGGTGGCGGGGATGTCTTCGAGGTTCGTCATGTGCGTATTCGCGTCCGCTGGTCGGCCGTTGGAGTTCGCTGTGGGAAGGCTTCTGGGAAGTGGCACCGTCGAGGTGATTCGGCTGTGTCGGCGAGGCGCGGGATCGGCGCCGCCGGCGCTCAGGGTGTCCGCCGGGGCGCATTCCATCGCGCCGTGGTCGGTATCCCACCCGGCGTGCGGGCGTGATCATCGATGCGTCACCGGGGCTGGGTTCACGCCTTATGGATCGTGTGATGGTCGGAAAACGTCGACAAATACGCCATTGCCGGCGCGAAGTGGGGCGGGGCGAGCCGGGCCGGACTGGGTGGGACCAGGCCCGGATCGGATCGAGCCGCACCAGGCCCGACCGGCCGTCGGTACTCCGGCCGACCCCGCGTCCCGGCATCGCCACGACACGGCGCCGACCGGCACGGCACGGCGTAGCACGGCACGACGCGGCACAACGTGGCAAGCCGCACCACACGGCGCCGCGACTCGCCCCCGGCGTACCGCACTTCGAACCCGGGAGGGACATGCACCTACCTTCAGCACTCGGCCGGCCACCAGGGACCACGCCTCGATTGGCCGCCGTACCGGCCGTCGGGCGAGGCTGCGGCGAATCCCACCTCGGCCGACGCGTCGCGCACAGCGGTGCCACGCGACCGCGAGGGGCGCACCCATTCGCACAGGAGGCGCCCGCATGACCGCCATCGACCTCGGCCGCGTCCCGGTCGGCGACGGCGCGCCGATCAGCGTGCAGACGATGACCACCACCTCGACCGCCGACGTCGACGCCACACTCCGGCAGATCGCCGAGGTGACCGCCGCGGACGCGACATCGTCCGCGTCGTGGTGCCGTCCCGCGACGACGCGGACGCGCTGCCCGCGATCACCGGCGCCCCGGCCAGGTGGCCACGCCCAAGACGGCGAGGCAGGCACCTGAACACCGCCGAAGCCTACGGACGAACGCGGCACGTTCGCATCGCACACCCACGGCGTCGCCCCACGAGTGCGCCATGCCCCGACAGACGACGTGACGGGCGACGCAACGGACGCCGTGACGGTCGGCGCTGGCACAATGGCGGCGTGGCCGAACAGTATGTGTCCGCTTTCGCAATCGAAGCCGCCGTGATCTTCGGCTTGGTTGGCTCGAACGACGAGGTCGCGGTGCAGAAGACCCTGGAAACGTTCGAGGATCTGAACACCGGGAACCGGCTGCTTCGTGCCACCGACTCCGACGAAGTCGAAACGGCGCTGCGCGAGATCGTCGACGGCCGTCTCGATCCGGGGCGTGCGGGCGGTTATGGATGGCTTCTGGAACTCCTCGGCCCAACCTTCGGCGCACCGCTGGGATCGGTGGTACTCCCGGGACGTGGCTGGGATCGCCTCGAAGGCGTCTTCCGTGGCTGGGACTTGACCACCCTCGCCGATGTGTGGGCGCATCCTTGGACGTTCCCGTCGGGATCCTGCATGGCCCCGGACCCGGATCCATGGCCGTTCCCCATGTTCGCGTCGAAAACCGAGTCGGAGCGGATCCACCTCGAACTCGCGGCCTTCGACACCGACAGGATCCACACCGACAACGACCTCTTCCCGGACGAGGACGACGCCCACGATGTCGAGTGGCTGCTCGCCGACAACCTCCCCGAGTGGGTACGCGGCGCCCGCTCCCGGGACCTGGGAATGCTCCTGATTCGCGACGGCGGCAAGTAGCCGGCGCGAAAGCCCTCGTCGCCCCGCTGCGCCACCCCGGTACGGGAGTTGACCGGGGCCGTGATTCCTACGGCGTCCTTGGAGACCCTGACAAAGGCGTTTCACGTGGCGGTGGGCGATGAGGAAGACGGCGATGGCGAGAAGAGCTTCGCGGATGTCGTCGCATCTTTCCCAACGGATGCGAAGGCGACGAAAGCCGTGCAGCCACGAAATGGTGCACTCAACGACCCAACGCACGCGCACGCTTCCGAGGGTGGATCCGCGGAGTTGCCCCCGCCGGGCGATCATGGGTTCGGTACCCCACGCTCACACAAGGCGGCGGTATTCGTCGTGGCCGTAACCCCGATCGCCGTACAGGGAGTCGGGCCGGACCGATGGCGAGGCCGACGCGCCCACCGACGTGGGGCACCGTGGTGAGCAGGGGCGGAACCTGCATGACGTCGTTGCGATTTCCGCCGGTCAAGGACACCGCGAGTGGGATGCCCCACCCCTCGACCAGAACATGGTGCCTACTGCCCGGTCGTGCGCGATCGACCGGATTCGGACCGCTTGCGGGCCCCTTCGGACGGCCCGGACGTAACTGGAGTCGATCACCACCCGCGACCAGTCGAGCCGTTTCGCCGCATGCAGCCTCGCGAGCAGGATCGCATGCAGCCGATCCCACACCCCGGCCTCGTTCCCTCGTTCCAGGCCGCGAGACGACGCCAACACGTCATCCCCGACCCGAAACCCAACTCCTGCGGCAGAACCTCCCAGGATCCCGGTGTGCAGCACGAACAGAATCCCGCACAACGCCCGCCGATCAGGCACACGAGGCCGAGGCCGACCCGGCACCGCCTTCGGCGCCGGATCGGGTAGCAACACCTGGATCAGCAACCACAGTTCGCCCGAAACCACCCACGGACGAGACTCACCTCCACGCACACCACACACAACGATCGACAAGCAGATAGTCACACCACACTCATCATTTGTTAGGACCTCCAAGGCCGAACAAAGCGCCGGTGGGATCGCGCAAGACCACATCTCCGTCGGGCTCCCGGCGAACCACGGTCGCACCTAGCCGTCGGGCCTGCTCCGCGCCGCCAACAGGGCTGTCGCCGGCGAAACGGACCAGCCACAGTGATCGCTGCGCCGTTGCCTTCCCCGGCGGCGGCCCGGTGGCGGCGATGGAGTCGTCCGGCAACCGGAACCCGGAGTGCTCAGGGTCGAAGTTCCAGTCCAGGGCCGGTCGGTAGAAGGCCGCGGCGTGCGCGGTGTGGTCGGTGAGCAGGCTGATGCCCGCGAAAGTGCCTGGTTCGCGGGCCAGTTGCATGCCGTCATGAGTGCCGGGCTGCCACAGTGACACTGGTGCGCCGACGGTATCGAGCGTGACGGCGGCGTAGCCGAGCGTCCCGACCGGCGTGGGTGTCACGACGATTCGGGCACCCAGGTTCGCAAAGCGGGTGGCGACGGCTTGGATGTCCGACACGGTGACGTTGATCGTCCAGTAGGGCGCGCCGGCATCCTCGGCCGGCCCCAAGGCGGCGACGAGACGTCCGCGCAGTGTGCAGAGCCTGTAACCGCCGGAGTCCGGTGGGGCGACGTGCCAACCGAACAGCGCGGTATAGAACGCCGCCGTCGTCTCCAGGTCGGGGGTACCGAGGTCGATCCAGCTCACGCTGTTCTCGGGGTGCCGCGTGATGTCCATCGAGATGCCTCTCCGTTGGCACCGCCGCCCAGCACCGGAAGCAAAGCAGTGTCCGAAGCCGACTCGGCGGCGACCTGCCTGCGGCGTCAGGCGTAATACGGCGAGCGCATGTCGACACTGGCGTCTTCGACGACGTCGCCGTCGAACAGTCGTGTCGTTGCCGCGGCTCCGGCTCGACGGGCCTCTTCGGCGAACGGGCCCTGAGCGAAGGCCAGGGCGTTCTCGGCGCTGTCGAACTCGTAGAAGCCTCCGACCGTGTGCGTACCGATGCCGGACAGCCACGTCTTGCGGATCAGGCCCGGCGTGGTCTTCAGCGCCGCGTTGATCGAGTGCCAGTCGAACTGCTCGAACGGCACTGCCGCCTGGATCTCGGTGTAGAGAAATGTCCTGCCCATCACGAACCTCCAATTGTGGGGAGCCGCCCCACCCATACGACTAGTACGTGCGTACTAGTGAGTGAAGATGCACTAGGATGGGCGTACTAGTCAAGGGGGTCGCGATGGCCGCAGACACGAAGTCCCGCATGATCGGCGCAGCGATCGCGCTGCTGCAGCGCCACGGCTTGGCCGCGATGTCCTTCACCGACGTCCTGGCCGAGAGCGGGGCAGCGCGCGGGGCGATCTATCACCATTTCCCGGGCGGCAAACAGCAACTCGCGCTTGAAGCCGCCCGCCGCAACGCGGAGGACGTCCGCGGTCACCTGCACGAACTGCCGGCCACCACGCCACGCGAAGTCGTGGAGGCGTTCCTCGGCAACGTCCGCCCCGTGGTACAGGCGTCCGCCGAAGGCGGCGGCTGCGCAGTCGCGGCCGTCACCATCGACGGCGGTGCGGCCATTGCCGACCAGGGCAGCCTGCGCACTGTCGCGGCCGAAGGATTCGCCGGCTGGATCGGCGAGCTCACCGAAAAACTCACCCACGCCGGAATGAGTCCATCCAAGGCAACCGACCTGGCCATCCTCATGATCGTCACACTCGAAGGCGCCCACATCCTCTGTCGCGCAGCGGGTGACATCGCGCCGTTCGACAGCGCCGCCGCGGCCCTTCTCTCCGCCCTCCCGAGCCCGGCTTGACCCGACGCCGAAACAAAGAGCCACCCACCACCCCAACACCAAAAGAAGCGGCTGATCCTTCTACGGCAGACAGCCCTGCTCGAACCACACCGCGCAGCTCGACCTGATCCACACAGCCAGCCCCCCACGCAAGCAACGTACGGCCGGCAGAACCCCGCTCCACGGCTCCCCCTACACTCCCGTGTCCATGAACGCGACCGACGGTCTCGAGCCCATCCAGGAACCGGCCGACACAACCAACGGCGGTCGCCCGACCGGCGGATCACCCATCCGGATCGGCGCTCTCGTCCCGCTGAGCCCGCCAGGCTGGGTCGAGGCCGGGCAGCACCTGCTCACCGGGCTCGAACTGGCCGTTCGCGACGTCAACGACGACGGCGGGATCAACGGAAGGCCCCTCGAACTCGCGATCCGAAACACCGCCGCCGATCCGCAAACGGCCGCGGCGGCCATGGACGAATTGGCCGCCCTGGGCGTGGCCGCCGTTGCCGGGGAGTATCACAGCGTCGTCGCCCGAGCCGCCGCCATCAGGGCCGATGCCCTCGAACTGCCGTTCCTCTGCTCGTCGGCGGTCCTCGACGCGCTCACCGATCGGCCGACCGAATGGGTCGCGCGGCTCGCCCCGGCGCAGTCCCACGGCTGGCGCGTCTACGCGGACTTCCTCCTCGCGGCGGGCCACAGTCGAATCGCCCTGGCAGCCCAACCGAGTGTCTACTGGGCATCCGGGACGGCCATCCTGCGGGACCACCTCACTGCCCGCGGCGGCACCGTCATGGAACTCGACATGCGCGCGCTCACCCCCACGGACGTGTGCGAAGCACTCGTCGACCATCGCGCGACAGCCCTCCTGCTTCTGGTCGGCCACCCGGAACCGGCAGCGTCGATCGTCAAGTCCGTCCGCCGCGACCAGCGCCTCGCCGAGGTCGTGATCGGCGCTCCGGCCGGGCAACCGGAGTTCGCCGAATGGGCCTCGCTACTGGGCAACGACGGCGCATCGATCGCGTTCCTGCGCTACCTGCCCGAGCGCCTGAGCCACCTCGGCGCGAGGGTCGAGGCGGATCTCCGCCGACAGCTGGGCAAGGCGCCGTCCTTCGTCGCCTTCGAGGGCTACGACACGATCGCCGTACTCGCCGACATGCTGCGCTCCCACGGCACCGACCGGCCGCGCATCGCCGAGTCCTGGCGGCGCGTCGCGGTCGAAGGCACCCGTGGCCAAATCCGGTTCTCCCGCACTCCCGGCATCAGCGTGTGGCAATGGGCATGGCCACCGACCCAGGTCGTCGATCGAAACCCGGCCGAACCCAACCGCTTCCGAATCCTTCACACCGCCTGAACAAACCCGAAGGCCCAACAGTCCGGACCGACCCCTCCGAATCCGAACCGAACTCGACACCGCCATAACGGGATTACTCCCTGCTCGTACTCTCCCCCGAGCCAGATCCTTTGTCGGACCCGCGCGTGGGGATGTTCCTGCGGCCCATGCCTCAACGCCGCCGCGGACGACGTCGGCCCCGCGAACGTGGAGAGGCTCCGCTTCGTAGGTATCCGCCACGTACCGCAACGCGTCGCGGCTGCGAACGCGGGAATGGGCGCGCGGCGCTCGTGCGGCAGGTGGCCCCGTGAGCGCGGGGTGTGGGTGGCCGGCGCTGGGTGCACGTATCCACCTCAGCGGCGGGTCCATGTCGAAGGGAACGCCTCGAAGACGGTGTGTGTGCGAACCGCGTTGTCGTTGAACTCGGTTCGCGGCGCGGGATGCTTGCGCCGGCGTCGAGGGCGGAGTCGGGCCGATCGTCGTGATCTGCGGTGGGCCCGGATCGGTCGCCCGTCGGAGCTCCGACGCGGCCGGCGGCTGAACTACCGTTGTGTCGCGGAAGATCGCCTCACTGGAGGCGCCGCATGGGTAGCAAGATGCAACCGAGTGAAAACCCTGTTCCCGGCTGGTAAAACCCCAGCTCGTCCAGTGTCGGCCTCGCGAGCGCGGGGATGTTCCCGGCGAGCGGGTGCAGGTGGAAGGCGGCGGCGAGTCGGCCTCGCGAGCGCGGGGATGTTCCGAAGGCACCAGTCGTGGTGCCGAAGGTCTCGGCGTCGGTCCCGCCGGCGCGGGATGATTCATCGCCTCGTGCGCCCGCAGCAGCGAGCGTCGGCGCCGCGGAGGCGGGATGTCTTCGGTTCGTCGGTGCGTGTTGTGGAAGTCTTGGGGGATGTCGGTGTTGCGGGAACATCCTTCGGGTTCGGTCATGTTGCTGGGGTTCTGGGGGACGCCGGAGGATGATTCGTTGCCGGATCCCGCCGATCTCGTCGACACGGAATGGGACGTGTCCGAGCGGGCGTGGGTCGCGGACTACCTCGATCACGGGCAGGTTGCCGCGTCGTGGATGGGCGCCTCCAGGTGCAGGCTGTGCTCGCGGCCCAACGGATCCCGGGACCTGTCCGACGGCTCCTATCTGTGGCCCGAGGGCCTGTCCCACTACGTCCTCGACCACGCCGTCAGACTTCCCGCCGAATTTTTCGAGCACATCGAACAACGGCTTCAAGCTCTCGACGACCTGCAGAGGGACGGCACATGGTGGCGACGGGCCCACTCCACGCCCACCGGAGCGGTCCGCCCCACCGAACACGCGCAAGTCCCAGCGAACCAGGGGAGGAAATGGCGAACGAGCGGCGGGATGCAACCGAACGATCCCGCCACCCACGCGTAGAAGTTCGAGTCGCCCGGCACCGGCCCCGCACGGGTGGAGGTGAACCGGCGGGCGGGCCGGGGAGGCCGGCCGGGAGGCCACCAGGGTCTATGAAGTCCCCACGCAGGTGGGGGGCGTGAACCGACGACCTTGTGGAGCGGGCCGGCGTCGCTCGGGAAGTCCCCGCGCGGGTGGGGGTGAACCGAACTGGCCCTGATCCTAGGGTGCTCCCCCGTGGGTGGGGGAGCTGAGACACGGCTGCGCTGCGCCATGTGAACCCCGGAAGTCTCTACGCACTGGTGTGGGTGCGACGAGGCGCGAGGGTGGGATGGCGGGAAGAGGTCGGTTGGTTGGCTGCCTGGCTGTCTTGGTGGGGGTTTGTGTGAGGGCTTGCGGGGTGGTTACGGGTGGGTTGTGAGGAACTGGTAGACGCCTCGTAGGTGGGTTTGAAGGGTTGCTTGGGTGGATTGGCTGTTGAGGCGGACGTCGAGGGGGCCCGGGAGCGTGGTGGCGGCTCGGCGGCCTGTGGCGAGGCGGGTGGGGTCGAGGTTGTCGCGTTTGGCGATCAGGGTGCCGAGTTCGTAGCGGCTAATCGCCTCGGGGCCGGCCAGGTGGTGGATGCCGGAGCGGTTGCCGTGTGCGAGTTCCAGGAGGGCGGCGGCCAGGTCGGTGACGTGGATCGGGCAGCGGATGTCGTCGGTGAACAGGACGCCTGTTCGAGTGCCGGCTGCGAGGTCGTGCACCGCGCGTACGTGTTCCGACCGCCGGTCTCCGATGATCAGCGAGGTGCGGGCGATGACGGCGTTCGGGTTCACGAGACGGATACCCGTCTCCGCCGCGGCTTTCGCCGCGCCGTAGGGGGTGAGCGGGTCGGGGAGACAGGACTCGTCGTAGTGCACGCGGGCGCCGGAGAACACCGCGTCACTGGATACGTGGACCAGGCGGCTGCCGTATTTTGCCGTGGCCATCGCCAAGCGGATCGGGCCCTCGGCCGTGATTGGCCAATCGGGTCCCCCGCTCGTTGCGTTGATGACGACGCGCGGTTGTACCTCCGCCATGAGCGCTTCGATGCGGGCGGAATCTCGCAGGTCAAGGGCGTGCCACGGCACTTTTGGGGTGTTGCCGGGCCGGGTGGAGAAGGTTGCAGCCGTCGCATGTTCTGACGATGCCGCCGCCTGACGGACCAATTCGGTACCCAGGAACCCGCTACCGCCGATGATCAGGACTGTCATGACGCGACACGGTAGACGTGCATGCAGCGAAAGAGCGGCTGCTCGGTGCGGGTGGGGGAACTCGTGCGCTGGGAGGGGGATCGCGGTCGCGATTTTCTTAAGATGGACCGCGACGATGGCGGGGGCGGGGCGGGCGTCGGGCAGGGTGACCACGGCCGTGGACGGGAGGCGGTGGTGTCCGGGTCGCGATTGGCGACGATGGTACGGACGCTCGTGGTCCCGCCGGGCGGCGCGGCATCGGGGTGTCGTCCGACCACTTCCAGGTCGAAGTTCGAGGGCTTGTGCACCCCGCCAGGGACGCTTCACCCGCCCGAAGGGCGGACGTCGGGCCGGCCGGCGCTGCTCTCGCGGTGAGGACTACGCCAAGCGCGGAGGCCACGCCCGAGGGCGGAGTTCGCCGCCTGGTGCACCTTCCGGTGAGTCCAGCCGTACGTGCGTTCGAGCGTTGCGCCGCGCGGCGATCGGGGCGGCCGTTTCCTGTGGCCGCTCCAATGGTGAGGGCGCGATGTGTGTGAGGTCGCGTGGTTGGCGAGGTGGTCCACGACGTGCTCGGCTGTCCGCGCGAGGCGAGGGCTGCTGGGTCGGTGTGGTGGTGGCTGCCGTGGGTTCTGGTTGCGCTAGTCGCCGCCGCGCGTCTGGTTGGGGCGCTGGGGCGTTGCCGCTCGGGGTGAAACGCCGCGAGTGGTAAGCGTGGTTGATTGCTCTGCTCGATGCCGAGCCGCGTGCTCGGCCGCGCGGGCGTCTCGCGGGCGAGGCGGTCGCGGGCATGCTCGTGCGGCATCCGGTCGAGGGTGGGCGGGCGTACGCGGACCTGCGGGCGGCGGGCCGTCGGCGGGCGTTTGGTCGTTGCGTGATCCGCCTGCCGGCCGGGTCGCGCTGCTGTTGCGGCTGCCGGATCACGATCCCGGGGGCGCGCCGCCGAAAGTTCGACGAAGCGGGCCCCTTCCTCCAACCGGTCACTCCGACAACGACTCCGGCCCCGACCCTGCCCCCGGTCCCAGCCCCGCCGGCGCGAACCGCACCGTGTGCACCGTGTGTTGCCGTGCGACCGGGGCGCCCGCGCGCAGGTGGTCGTGCAGGGTTGCCGGCGTCAGCCGGTACACCGCGAGTGTGTCGGCCTCCACGTCGCCGACCGTCGCCGCCTCCTCGCCCCCGCCGGCGCCTCGCGCAGGGGCCGGATCATCGCCTCCACCGACTCCCGTTGCTCGGCCGGGAACAGCTCGGCCAACCGGTGCTGATGGGCCATGAACGGACGGGCACGCGCCGCCGCCACCGGATCGCCGGCCTGCGCCGGCACGCCCTCGATCCAGGCCACCACCTTGCCCGCGACGTCGTCGGCCGCCGACATCCGGTGGTCCAGATACGCGGCCATCCGCCGGCGCCCGTCGTCGAGCAGCGCGACGAGCGGTTCGTCCTTGGACCGGAAGTGCCGACAGGACGCCTGGTTCGACAACCCCGACTCGCGCAGGATGTCGCGCATCGTGGGATCGAGGCTGCCGGTGCGCTCGACCACCTGATAGGTCGCGTCGACCAGCCGACGCACCTCCTGCGCGTACACCGCCCACCGCGCCTCCAGCGGACGGCGGACCGCCTTTCGCCGCCACCAACCCGCGGGAATCCACCGCCGGTTCGATCCCGTCCATCGGCGGCACCCCATCTTCGATCCCCGAGGGGGGCCCACAGAGCCCACAGATCTTCGAAATCCCCGACGCTCTTGTCTGTCAAAACGCCGCATCCTACGATCCGGAACAACGTTCTCATGCCTGCGGTCACTGTTCCATCGGCCACCCCGACCCGAAGGGGCACCGCATGCAACGCGAGGTTCCACCGACCGGGATCGGCGGCCGGGGCATCCAACTCGCCACCGCACCGCCGGCCGCGGCGGCGGTGGTCGAGGCCCGGCACGCGCTGTACTTCGGGGCGTACGGCGGCGTGATGCGCGGCGGCAACTCCGACATCACGCTCGTCCTGGGCGACGCCCCCGTACAGAGTCCGCCGACGATCGGCTCGGCCTGGTCGGCCCGGGTGCTGCACCCCGCGCACGCGGCCGGCGTGTACGCGCGGTTGCGCAACGACGGTCTGCTCGTACTCGACACCAGCCGGTGCGATCCGGGCGCAACGCCCACCGTCGGCCGCCTGGTGCCCGTGCCCGCCTCGGAATCGGCCGCGAGTACCGGCAAACCCGGCGGCGGTGACGATGATCGCGCTCGGCGCATACGTGACCGCCACCGCCGTGGCCGGCCCGGACACCCTCATGGCGACGACCCCGACGTACTGCCCATACCGGCAACACCACGCCGAGGGCATCCGCGCCGCGCTGCGGATGGGACACGCACATGCCGGACCGGCAACTCGCGAACACGCACGCCGCGACGCACACCCTCGGCGTATCGAAGGACACCACACGCACATCGGGCCCGCACGCCGCCCCGGAAGGAACCTCCGCATGGCCGACCTGAACCCCTCGGCGCCCATCGTGGTCGGCATCATGTACCCCCCGGCCTGGGACATCCGCCCCGCACACGCGCTCGCCGCCGACCTGGACGCCGTGCGCGCGCTCGATCCGCGCATCGAGATCGTGGACTGCCGCTATCTCGAACCCGAGAACCTGCGCACCGCCCGTGGCCGACCGGGCGCCGCGAGCCGACCCGAACTACGGTCGCTTGCCCCGGAGTTGTCCGCCGAGCAACGGGCCCTCCTGGCCCGGGTCGAGATCGCCCTGGTTGCCGATCTGCCGTTCGACGTGGCGGCGCTGGCGCCGAACCTGCGCTGGGTACAGAGCTGCGCGGCGGGCAACGGCCAACTGCTCTCGGCGGGCCTGCCCACCGAGCGCATCCGGCTGACCACCGCCGCCGGGGTCAACGGCGCGCCGATCGCGGAGTTCGTACTCGCCCGGCTGCTCGCCTTCGTCAAACGCCACCGCGACTTGGACGCGGCGCAGCGGGCCCGGCGGTGGCGGCCGGCGTTCGGCGGGCTCCTCCAGGGCCGCACTCTCGGCCTGATCGGCGTGGGCGGGATCGGTACCCAAATCGCCCGCCGAGCACAGGCGTTCGGGATGCGGGTGCACGCGACGCGGCGTCGGGTGGAGTTGCCCGCCGAGCATGTGGATCGGCTCTACCACCCGGACG
Organism: Embleya sp. NPDC059237; assembly: GCF_042754105.1. Classification (NCBI taxonomy): domain Bacteria; kingdom Bacillati; phylum Actinomycetota; class Actinomycetes; order Kitasatosporales; family Streptomycetaceae; genus Embleya; species Embleya sp. NPDC059237. Next base: position 115,987 of record NZ_JBHZAE010000010.1, read on the forward strand.
ACCTGCACGAGATGTTGGCCGGCTGCGACGCGGTGGTATCGGCGGCGCCGGAGACGGCGGACACGGTGGGCACGATGAACGCCGCCGCGTTCGCCGCGATGCGCGAGGGCGCGTTCTACTGCAACGTCGGGCGGGGTTCGTTCGTGGTCGAAGCGGACCTGATCGCGGCGTTGCGCGGCGGCCGGCTCGGCGGCGCGGCGCTGGACGTGGTCGCCCGCGAGCCGCTGCCGGCCGACGATCCGTTGTGGACGGCGCCGAACCTGTACCTGTCCGCGCACTGCTCCAGCGCGGCCCTCGAACACTTCACCGAGGTGTTCCGCTTGTTCCGGGACAACCTCGGCCGCTATCTGACGGGCGAAGAACTGCGCAACACGATCGACCCGGACGCGGGCTGCTGAACACGCGACTCGCGACACGCGGCACGCGGCACGCGGCACGCGGCACGCGGCGACACCGGAACCCGCACCCACGGCGGGAAACCCCATCGACCCGAGGACGGATCAAATGAGCGAGGAAACCGTGCCCGACACGCACGAGTCGGCCACCGAACGCACACTCGGCGGCATCGGCACCCGGATCCTGTTCGAGGACGACCGGGTCCGGATCTGGGAGCTGGAACTGTCCCCCGGCGCCCGCAGCGACGTACACCGCCACGAACTCGACTACTACCTGGTCCAGATCGCGGGCGATCGCATCGCGGTCGAGCCCGAGCCGGACAGCGCGGGCGAGTATCGCGAATACTTCGCCGCCGACGTGGTCCCCGGCGTGGTCGTGCCGATGCGGCGCGGCGGGGTGGAGACCGCGGTCAACGTCGGCGAGCAGCGCTATCACGAGATCATCGTCGAACTGAAGGATCGGTAGGCCGTCCGCGATTACGGCTCGACCGAGGCGGGCATCGTGGCCGCGCTCATCGGCGCCGACGGCGCCGACGGCGCCCGCAAAACCGGGGCGACCGAAGACGACCCGTCAACGGGCGGCCGTGGCAGGCGAATCGGGTGTTCCGGCTGTTCGGGGTGGCAATCGGGGCGGGGGCGGTCGCGGAGTTCTCGGATTGTTTGCGGGGTGTTCGGTTAGTCCTTTCGGGTATTGGGCTCGAATGGGGCTTCGGGCCCGGGCTCGGTGCGGTAGACAAGGGGGCATGCCTCTGAAGACGCGTGCCGCCAGGGTCGGCTCGATGGATGTGAATCGTATGGCCCCGGTGGAGTTGCGGGTGTTCGCCCTGTTCGCCGCGGCAGCCGCGGCCGGCCAGACCGTCACCATCCGCGAGGTGGCCGGACTGGCCGGGCCCAACGGGCGCACGATCGGCTCGCGCAGTGCGATGAGCATCGCCGGCGATCTGGTCGACAGCGGTCTGCTCGCCCTGTCCCCGCCGTTGGCCTCGGTCGGGCTCGACGGGCCGATCGAGGTGTCCGTGGCCGGCCGGAGCACGACGGAGGGCGCCGCCAAACCGGTGCTGCCGCGCCCGATGTCGCCGACCATGCCGGAGCTGCGCGAGCCGGTCGGGCCCGGAGCCGTGCCGGAACAGGCCCGCGGCGCGCGGCCCGTGCCGGAGCCTCGGCTGTCGAAGGAGGCCCGCCGGCCGCGTGAGCAGAAGGGCGCCAGGGACGGCGAGCAGACCGGGCTGCGGCGTTTCGGCGTGTTGACCGTGCCGCCGGGGCTGCCGGACGCGCTGCTCGCCGAACTGACCTCGATCGTCGAGGGTTTCCGGGCGCATCAGGCCTCCGGGGTGGCCGATCTGACCGTGGTCGCCGAGTTGACCAAGCGCAAGGCCGCCGCGCTCGCGGTGTGGGCCGAGGTGCCGTATCCGCTGGGCACGGGGCTGGTCCGGGCCGAGGCGGAGCGGGCCCGCCGGGCGCACGAGACGACGTTGCAGCAGTTGGCCCAGCAGCGGGGCATCCCGTGGGAGAGCGCCCGCCCCGGCGCGGAGCCCGGTGGGCACTGGGCGGTGAGCGGACTGGGCGAGCCGGTGCGCGGCGCGCTGACGTACATCGGCCGCACCGCCCCCGGCACCTCGCCCGTGGCCCGACTGCTCGCGCTGGTCTGCCTGTTGCGCGGGGTGGGCACCGGCGTCGCCAACCTGACCGGTCCCGATCTGCGCGGCGTGTGCGGCAAGGAGGCGGAGTCGGCGGTCGGCGAGTTGACCGCGTCCGGCTGGCTCAGCGTCGACGTCGAGGACCTGCTGGCCACCGAGGAGGACCCGGTCGGTTGCGGCGTCCCCGGCGCGGAGGGTTTCACCCTGGGCAAGCTGCCCCGGACCCGCTCGTCGGGCTGGGTGGCCCGGCTGATCGCGCACAAGAAGCTCCGCAAACAACCGGCGCGGGTACGGCTGGCCGCACTCGGCATCACCTCGCACTGCGACGCGCACGGTGCGGCCCGGGCCGACCTCGACTTCCTCGCCGGCCTCACCGCGAGTACCCCGGAGGAGGCGGTGGCGGCGGCCGAGGTGCTGGTGGCCGAGGGCTGGCTGACCGAGGCCCACGTCGAGGAGGGCACGCTGCACGCCCAACTCGGCCCGGATCAGCTGATCTTCGTCGAGGCCCTGCGCACGAACACCCCGGTACAGACCCTCCAGGCGGCGGCGAAGGCGGCAGCCGCCGCAGCGGCGGAGGCGGAGTCCGCGCCGCAGGAACAGCCCACGCCCCCGGCCGACCCGACGACCTGAGCACGCCGACCCGCATCACACACGCGACCACCGCCCGTTCCACGTCCGGGCCGGGGTCCGGGTAAGCCGCGCAAGCCCGACCCGGCTCGCCCGGAATCACCCGGGCCCGGACGGCGGTGAGCCCATCGACCACCACGCTCAACACGGCCCGCGCCGCCGTCCGCACCACCACACCCCGGACCGGCGTATCCCGCATCACCATGCCCCGGCCCGACGCCCCGGCGCCCACGCCGCGGGCACTGCCGAGCCACCGGCCGACGCCCCCGGGCATCCCCGCCCGCTCGCGCACCGCCACCCCCGCCCGGATGTCGGTAAGCCCATCGACCACCACGCCCGACACGGCCCGCTCCGCCGTCCGCACCACCACACCCCGGCCCGACGCCCCGGCGGCCCCGCCACAGGCACTCCCGAGCCGCCGGCCAACGCCCCAGGTATCCCCGCCCGCCCGCGCACCACCACGCCCCCCCGCCGCGTCCGAGCGGGCCGGTGTACGCCGCATGCTGCCGAACCGCGCCAGGGCAGGCCCTCCGGGTGTAACGGCCGGCCGCTACCAAGCACGTCACCGGCCTTCAGGCCGGCCGATGTTCGCCTGCCCGTCACCCGCGATCCGCTCCCCGGTAGGGCGCGGAGCGATGAACTGCGTACGTCCGCCCCTCCCGCCGGGCCCGCACCGCCGACCCCCGTCGACAGGCGCGAGCGTCCGGCTCTCCGCGTCCTCGAAAGGGCATTTCGTGTCGGCCTCCCCCCAGCCTCCCTCCGGCGTATCCCGCCGCCGCCTGTTCCAGCTCGGCGCGGGCGGCGCGGGTCTTGCCGTCGCCGGCTCCCTCCTGCCGCCGTCCGTCCAGCAGGCCCTCGCCTCCCCGCCCCCGCGCGGCGGGTTGAAGGCGATCAAGCACGTGGTCGTGCTGGTCCAGGAAAACCGCTCCTTCGACCACTACTACGGCACGTTGCGCGGCGTGCGGGGCTTCGGCGACCGCAACGCGATCCGCCTGCGCGACGGCGGCAGCGTGTTCGAGCAGCCCGGCGGCACCGCCGGCCACGTCCTGCCCTTCCCGGTGCGCAAGGCCGCCCAGGACGCGTCGAAGGACCTCCAGTACATCGGCGCGCTCGACCACAGCTGGGACGGCGGCCACAGGGCCTGGAACGACGGCTGGAACGACGGCTGGATCGGCGCCAAGTCGCCCGCCACGATGGCCTTCTACGACCGCGCCGACCTGCCGTTCCACTACGAGCTGGCGGACACCTTCACGATCTGCGACGCGTACCACTGCGCGCTGCCCTCGTCGACCTCGCCCAACCGCAACTACCTGGTCAGCGGCTACACCGGCTACGAACCGGGCAGCACCACCCGGCGGGCGATCGACAACGCCGCGTACTCCGAGGACACCCACGCGGGCTACTCCTGGACCACCTACGCCGAGGAACTGCAGCGCGCGGGCCGGTCCTGGAAGGTCTACCAGGAGTGGGACAACTACCAGGACAACAACCTGGAGTTCTACGTCTCGTTCAAGCAGGTCGCCCGCAAGGCGCTCGCCGCCGCCGGCGACTTCAAGAGCCTGGACTCGTTCTACGGCAAGCTCGCCGGCGTACCCGCCGCCGAGCAGGACGCCATGCTGGCCAAGCTGGAACAAGGCGTCGCCACGCTGTCGCCCGCCGAGCGGGTCCTGTACGAGCGCGGCCTGCGCCGCGGCCGGCCGCACTCGCTCGCCGACTCGCTGCGCGCCGACATCGCGGCCGGCGCCCTGCCCGAGGTGTCGTACCTGGTGCCCTCCTCGGTCGACTCCGAGCACCCCGGCGACTCCTCGCCCGCCGCCAGCGCCACGCTCACCTACCAGGTGCTCGACGCGATCGCGTCCAACCGGGAGATCTGGGACTCGACCGTCGTGCTGCTCACGTTCGACGAGAACGACGGCTTCTTCGACCACGTGCCGGCGCCCTGCCCGCCGGCGGAGGTCACCGACGAGTACTACAACGGGCTGCCGATCGGCTTCGGCGCCCGCGTGCCGATGATGATCGTGTCGCCGTGGACGGTCGGCGGCTACGTCTCGTCCGAGATCTTCGACCACACCTCGGTGACCCGGTTCCTGGAGACCTGGACCGGCGTACGCGCCCCCGACATCAGCGCCTGGCGGCGGACCGTATCCGGCGACCTGACCGGCGTGTTCGACTTCGACCGGGCCCGCCGCTCGCAGGTGCCGCCGCGCCCGGCGCCGGCCCCCGTGTTCACCTCGCGCTGGCGGCCCGCGCCGCCGGCGAACCAGAAGCTGCCCGAGCCGGAGCGCGGTCGCCGCCCGGCCAGGCCGCTGCCGTACCAGCCCGACGCCTCCGCGCGGCTGGACGCCTCCAAGCGCACGCTGACGCTCGACCTCGCCAACGGCGGGCAGTCCAGCGTGCACCTGCAACTGTTCCCGTACTCCGGGGACCTGGCCAAGCCGAAGCACTACGACGTGCGCGGCCGGCGCTCGGACACGATCGCGCTCAAGGGCGAGCGCTACGACCTGACGCTGATCGGCCCGAACGGCTTCCGCCGCGAGTTCGCCGGGGCGAGCGCGCCGACCGCGCCCGGGGCCGGCGCCGAGGTCACCTCGCGGGTGCGGTCCACCGGGCGCATGCTCGACCTCGAACTGGTCAACCACGGCAAGCAGTCGGTGACCTTCAAGCTCACCCCCAACGCCTACGGGCAGGGCTGCTCCGACCGCGAGCGTACGATCACCCTCAAGCCCGGCCGCGACCGTACGGTGCACTGGTCGACGGGCTCGGCCGACGGCTGGTACGACGTCACGGTGACCATCGAGGGCGCCGACGGCTTCGTCCGACGTCTGGCCGGTCACATCGAGAACGGTCGGGAGAGCGTCAGCGGCTGACCCGCGACCGACTCGACTCGCGACGTGGGTCGCCCGGAGACCGGCGCGGCGTCTCCGGGCGGCCCACCGGCCACGCCGGGTCCGCGGCAGCGCCCGCACGACCCCGTACGTCCCGGCGCACTTCCCCGCGCCGGGACGTGCGAGGGGGTGCGGGCGCGGGGCCGAACGCGAGCCGACCTCGGTCGCCACGACCCATCGGTGGGTCGTCGAGGCCGAGGTCGGGAGCGAAGCTCGGGGTCGGAGCCGGGGTTACGGGGTGACGGGGTGACGGGCTGGATCAGCGTCGGCTGTCGGTCGGACGATCCCGCGAACGGTCAGTGGACCCTCTTGAACACGGAGGAGTTCGCCGCCAGGCCGTTCTCCCACAGGTATTCGACGTCGCTGCGCTCCTGCGCGTCCGGCTGCGTGTTCGTGCAGGACGGGCCGGGCCCGCCGCCGGACATCAGTTCGCTGCACGGACCGGAGTAGTTGTCCGGCAGGCCGAGCACGTGGCCGGTCTCGTGCGCGGCGACGCGGACCGAGTAGTACTCCTGGTTCTGCTGGTAGTCGAGGAAGATGTACCCGTGCCCGTGGCCGTCGGTGTCGGCGTAGGAGCCCTGCGGGTCGCTGCCCTCGTAGTAGGCGAAGTCGGCACCGCCGCCCCCGCCCTCGCTCAACTGCACGTTACCGACCGCGTTGTTCCAGATCTGCGCGCTCTGCGCTATCTCGGACGCGAACGACGGCGCCTGGCTCGCGTCGTAGGTGATGGTGACGCTCAGCAGACCCGGGTTGGCGGCCTGCTTGGCCCTGACCGACCTCATCACCGCGTCGAAGAACGCCTTGTTGCCGGCCTGATCGGCGGCCGAGCCCGCATAGGCCGAGGCGGTGTGGTGGCTCGGCACCGGGTGGTGGGACGCGGACGGGGAGGCGGAGGCGGAGGCGGACGTCGGCACCGCGGTCAGCACGGCGGCCAGGCCGAGACCGAGCGCGGCCGAGAACACCGTCCTGCGGCGGCCGGCACGGCGCGGGTGGCTCGGGGCACTCGGGTGACTCGGGTCGCTCGGGAGAGTCGATCGATTCGGTCGATTCATCTGGGGGACTCCATTCATGCCGGGAATCGGCGGTCACCGGTGGGACGCCGGGGACTCGCCGGGGGAATTCCGGTCAGGGCGAGTGTGTCCCCGGTGACGACGAACGCGGATGATGCCAGTGGGTGATAGCTCCGTCGGATCCGGTGGCGTCCGCCACCCCCGACACCCGGCGCTCGGTACGCCGCACGGTCAGGCCCGGAAGGGCAACGCCGTGCGCTCGCGGACCAGTTCGGCGTGCGGCGTACGGGTGCCGGCCGGAAGTGTGGCCAGCCACACCACGTCGGCGGCGGCCCGGTCGAGCGCCTCCTCCCGCGCGGCCGCGTCCCCCGGCGCGGCCGGATCCGGGCGGCCCACGCACGCGACGTTGACCACGATGTCGCGCCGCGCCGGGTCCTGGGCCAGCTCCCGGGCCAGCACCTTCACCGCGGCCACCGTGCCGATCGCGGACGGGACACCGATCCACGCCGGCCACCCCTCCGCCGCCGACCGCCCGTCCTGGACGGCCCGTACGTAGTCATCCATCACCCGCGACAGGTCGGCCAGGCTCACCCGGTCCACGTCGAAGCGCGCGCGCAGCCGATGGGGCAGGTGCCGCAGGCCGCCGAGATCGCCGACCACGCACACGAACCGGGCCCCGTCACGCAGTCGCGGCGCGAACGCCTCGATCAGCCGGCGGGTGCCGTGGTTGTTGGTGTCGACGTACGCCCCGACCTGGTCCTGGTTGCGGGCCGCGAGATCGATCCGGGCGCCGGCGCCGCCGATCAGGATGTCCACGCCGCCGTGCCGCGCGGCGACGGTGTCGGCCAACGCCTCGGCGCCGGCCGGATCGCACAGGTCGAGCGCGGCCAGGCGCGGCGCGAACCCCTCGCGGCGCAGACGGTCGACGGCGGCTTGTCCGCGTTCGGGGTCGCGCGCGGTGAGGTAGACGACGTCGTCGGCGGCGAGTCGGCGGCACAACCCGCGCAGCACGGCCGGTCCGAGTCGCCCGGTCCCCCCGGTGACGATGGCGGTTTTGGACATGGCACTCCCCGATTCCGTCGAGCCGTCGTACGTGGCGCGGGTCGTCGCCGGCCGAGTCGGGTGGAGTCGACCGGGCGGACCGGCGTGTGTCTACGATCGTGCCGAGGCGAGGGTCGGAACAACGGCGATGCCGGCAATGAGCGTTAACCCTCGGGTTAACGATGCGGGGCGTTGCGGGGCATTGCGGCGGATCGGTCGGCGCTCGACTCGACTCGACTCGGCTCGACGACGGGGCACGGCGGCACGGCCGCGAGCGAGGCACGGCGATACGGCACGACGATATGGCAACGAACGGCGGGGGCGTATGGAGCTGCGGGACATCGAGATCTTCCTCGTGCTGGCCGAGGAGTTGCACTTCGGCCGCACCGCTGATCGTTTGCTGATCTCCTCGGCGCGGGTCAGCCAGGCGATCAAGCAGCAGGAACGCCGGATCGGCGCACCGCTGTTCGAGCGGACCAGCAGACGTGTGGCACTGACCCCGATCGGGGACCAACTGCGCGAGGACCTGGCGGCGGGCTATCAGCGCATCCAGGACGGGATCGAACGCGCCGCCGCCTCGGCACGCGGCCTGACCGGGACGCTGCGCCTGGGCACGATGGATGCCACGCTGGCGGAGATCCCGGAGATCCTGGAGGCGTTCCGGACCCGGCACCCCGACTGCGAGGTGCGGATCCGCGAGGCGCACATCGGGAATCCGTTCGGGCTGTTGCGGGCCGGCGAGGTCGACCTGCAACTGGTGTGGCTGCCGGTGGAGGAGCCCGATCTGACGGTGGGTCCGATCGTGCTGACCGAGCCGCTGGTGCTCGCGGTGTCCGCCCGGCACGAGTTCGCGAGGCGCGAGTCCGTGTCGCTCGAAGACCTGGCGGTGGGGCCGGTGTTCGGCTTCGACGACTCGGTACCGGCCTACTGGGCCGAGGCGATCAACCCGGCGCAGACACCGAGCGGCAAGCCGATCCCGCGCGGCCCGGTCAGCTCGACGGCGCACGAGACGCTGACCACGATCGCGGCGGGCCTGGCCATCTCGCCGGTGCCGCTGCACGCGGTCAAGTACTTCCCTCGCGGCGACATCGCGTACGTCCCCATCCACGACTCGCCCATGTTGTCCTGGGCCCTGATCCACCGCACCGCCGCCCTCTCCCCCCTCGCCCGGGCCTTCACCCGGGCGGCCGAGGACATGTCGGCGGCGGCCGAATCCTGATCTCGCGCCGATGGGCTCGGGAGGGGCGGGCCTTCGGGCGGTCGTGGCCGGCGGTGGTGCCGGGCGGGCCGGCGCGAGGGCGTCGGGTCCGTGCTTGCCGTGCCGATGTGTCCGTCCCGACCCCGCCGGCCGTTTCGGGCCGAGTCGCTCGGTGGGTCCGGTGACGCGTCCGGATTCGCCGCCGCCCGGGGGCGCGCCGGACGGGCGCCGTGCGCAGTCGGGCCTCGAAGGGTGCCGAGTATCGGGCCGGACCACCCGGGACGGGTCGGGTTCGGGCGCGCTCGCCTACACTCCGGTTGTGTCCGACCTCTCCTCTCCCCCGCCCGGTGACGACGCGCTCGACGCGGTCGGGGTGCTCGTCGATCCGGTGCGCCGGGCGTTGTATCGCCACGTCGTCGCGGCCGAGGGCCCCGTCGGCCGGGCGGCCGCGGCGGACGCGGTCGGCATCCAGCGCACGCTCGCGGCCTTCCACCTCGACAAGCTGGTCGAGGCGAACCTGCTCACCATGGAGTACGCCCGGCCCGCCGGCAAGGGCGGCCCCGGCGCGGGGCGGCCGGCGAAGTTGTACCGCCGCAACCCGGTCGAGACGAGCGTGACGCTGCCCCCGCGCGCCTACGACACGGCCGGCCAGATCCTGGCGGACGCGATCGAGCGGGCCGGCGCCGACCGGGCGGTACACGCGGCCGCGTACGACGCCGGGCGGGTGGCCGGCCGGGCCCTCGGGGGTGGGCCGCCCGCAACGGGGGAGGCCGACGAGCATGCTCGGGTACTGGCGGCCCTGACGGCGCGCGGCTACGAGCCGGTCCCGGAGGCGTCCCGCATCCTGCTGCGGAACTGCCCGTTCCACCAACTGGCCGAGGACTTCCCGCCACTGGTGTGCGGAATGAACCTGGCCCTGCTCGAGGGCCTGCTCGACGGCGTCGACGCACCCGGCCATCGGGCCCGCCTGGACTCGGTACCGGGCCGCTGCTGCGTGGTGGTCGAACACGCCCCGTAGGGGCGGCCATCGCCGAAGCGGCAGCGGTGGCGGCGACGGAGTGATCCGGGTCGCCGCCCGAACCACGCCGGGAAGTCCGCTGCCCGACCGGTGCGGTGCCACCCATGCCCGAATCCTCGTACCGCTCCCGCGCACAACCTGCACGCACCTCGACCCGCGGCGCGGGGACGTACTTCCTCGCAGCCCTCGATCTCTAAAAACAATTCTCGTTGACATATTCTCGGCGACCTGGTGAGGTGATGCCATGCCGACGACACACCACATCGCCCAGTTCAACGTCGCGCGAATGCTCGCTCCCCTGGACACGCCCACCATGGTCGACTTCGTCGCCGGTCTCGACCCGGTCAACGAACTCGCCGACGGCGCACCCGGCTTCGTCTGGCGCCTGACGGGCGAGGACGAGGGAGTGCCCTCGTCCACCGACATCCGCCCCTACGACCCCGACTCCATCGTGACCATGTCGGTATGGGAAACCCCGGAACTGCTTTGGGAGTTCGTCTACCGCAGCGGTCACCTGGAATACCTGCGCCGGCGCCAGGACTGGTTCCACCACCTCGCCGAGATCACCCAGGTGGTGTGGTGGCTCCCGGCGGGGACCATCCCGACCGTCGCCGAGGGCAAAGCGCGCCTGGACCACCTGCGCGAACACGGCCCCACCCCGTACGCCTTCACCTTCCGCAACCGCTTCCCCGCACCGGCGACGGACACCGACGAGCAGGCGGCGGAGGTCGCCTGACCACGCACGCGGACACCACGGGGCGTTACGGCAGCCCTCGGCGCCGCCGCAACCCCCGTGGCGAGCGTGCCACTCGAAGCTCGCGCCATCACCGGGGGCCACCGGCCACCACCCCGCACACCGACTCACGCAGACTCCGGGGCAGTTCGTCCCACACGAGCGCCAAGACGACCCGGGGCGCACGAACGCCAAGACGACCCGGGGCGCACGATCCCGCATCAGACGTGATAGAGCCCGTCCCGCCGATGCCGCGCAGGCGGAATGTCCACCGATTCCGCCGCCGTCACGTCGAGGCCACCGGCAGCCGAGCCATTGACCGCCGCCCGCACCAGAACGACCCCCGCCCGCAGTCGCATCCGCTCCCGCCCCTCGGCCAGAGCGGCCGCCGCGCCGATTTCCCCATCGGACGCGAGGTACCGCCCCCAGGCGTACACATCGACCCGCCGGACGATCCGCCGCGGACGCGGACGACGTCCCTCGCGCGCCGCTTCCGCCAGGACTCGGGCGCTGTAGCGCAGGTCGAAGCTCCGGACGGATCGCCAAGGCCCTCCGGAAAAAGCCGATTCGCCCGCCTCTTCGAGGCGACGCGGAATCGGGTGATGTGCGGTGCGGGACATGGGAACTCCGTCGATACACCGCCAGGTCCTCTACCTGGCGTACCTAACGGAACCCGTGCGCGCCGGTGCCCCGATCCCGCCCCGGGCCGCGCCGCCATCCATCGCCTGTCGTCCCCATAGGCGGCAAGCTACCGGACCCCCTCGCGCCGGTGCGCGGGAAATCTACGGGATCAGGGCCTCGTCGACCGCCTTGGTGTCCCAGTAGAACGGCCGGATCTCGGTGATCAGGCCGTCCCGGATGGTGATCATCTGCATCACCCACGTGTCGAGGACGCGGCCGGTGGCTCGGGCGGTGAGCAGGCCGTGATTGAGGATGGCGGCCCGCTCGCCGTCGATGGCGAAACGTTGTTCGAGGAATTCCATGTCCCGCCAGGCCTCGCCCATCGCGGCCATGAAGTCCTCGATGCCCTCCGGGCCGTAGCGGGGGCCGCCGTAAGGGAGTCCGGGCGACTGGTACATGACGACGTCCGGGTCGAGGCACGCGGCGAGGTCGGCGAAGCTCGCCTTGCCCCGGCCGCCGGCGGCGACGTACGCGGCCTCCGCGGCGAAGAACCGCTGGAGGACGGCGAGGGTGTCGGCGTCGTCGGTGGGCCGGGGCGCGGGGTGTGTGTTCTCGGTGGTCACGGGTCCATCGTGAAGTCCGGCGCGGGGCGGTGCCGGCGGCAATCGGTCGTCGCGTTTCGGGCCCGGGTCGCGGAGCCGGATGTGTCTGCCGTCACATGGAACCTTTCCCGCGTGGGCGTCCTCTTCCTGGCGATCGGCCGACAACTCGTCGGCCCGGGAAGGGGATCGCGCCATGCACAACGCCGCCGAAGCCGCAGGCAGCACGAGAACCGCCACCAACATGGCCGCAGCTCTGGATGTGACCACAGCCCTGGATGTGGCCGCAGCCGCCTCGGCCGCCGCCGCACGCCGGCGCAAGGGCACCGCCGTTGCCGCGCTGCTGGCCGGCGACGCGCTCGTCCACGCGTTCTGGGCGACCGGCGCGACCTGGCCGGCCGGCAGCACCGAGGCTCTGTCGCAGGGACTGCTCAACGCCGACGTCCCGTTCACCCCACGCGTCCTGCTCCCGCTGTGCACACTGCTCACCACCGCCGCCGCCGGCATATACGCGCACAGCCGGGGCCGCGGCGGCAGGCTCGCCGCACTCGTGAGCGCGGCCGTGGCCACCGGGCTCACCGTGCGGGCCGGGGCGGGCGTGCTCTGGGCCCTCGGCGTCGGGGCCGATCCGGGCAGCACGTTCTACCGGCTCAACCTCGCCGTCTACACCCCGGTGTGCGTGGGCTTCGGATACGCCGCCGCGCGCGTCGCACTGGACGGCATCGTCCGGCGGCCCAGTCGGCTGCTCCGAACGCGGGCCGCCGGGAGATGATCACCACCGTGCCCAAGCGTGGAACCGAGGACCGAGCCGTCGAGCGCCGTGCGCGCGGCGTCGCCCTTGCCCGCGCCGCCCGCCGCGGCGACACCCTCGCGATGAGCGATCTGCTCGACCACCTGATCCCCTACGTCACCACCATCTGCGGTCCGATCGCCCTGGACGCCCGGCAGGACGCGGTCCAGGAAACCCTCGTCGTGGTCTTCCGCGCCCTGCGCACCCTCGACGAACCCGAGGCGCTGTACGGCTGGGTCCGGGCAATCGCGGCGCGCGAGGCGGTGCGGATCGCGCGGCGGGCGATCCGCGACGTCCCCACCGAGTGGGCCGACCCGCCCGCACCCGGCGACCCACAACTCGCCGCCGACATCGACGACGTACTTGCCCGACTCTCCCCCGAACACCGCGCCGTACTGGTCCTGCGCGACATCGAGGGCCTGGACGAACAGACCGCCGCCGACCTGCTCGGCGTCCCCGAAGGCACCGTCAAGTCCCGGCTGCACCGCGCCCGGGCGGGATTCCGAAGGATGTGGACGGCATGAGCAAGCCACCCGAACCCGACAACATCGAACCCCCCGACACCAACGCCGACACCAACGCCGACGCCACCACCGACATCGACGCCGGGCCGATCGACGCGGTGGGCCGACTCCGGGTGCTGATCGCCGGGATCCCCGGCGCGCGCATCGTCGAAGGGATCGTCGACGCGCCGTTCGCCGACGTCTGGGCGGTGATGGGGGATCTGGAACACGGCTTCGGCCGATTCCAGCCGGACATGCGCCATGTTCGGGTACTGCGACGCGACGGCGATCGCATAGAGGCGCACGCACGCAGCCGGTACGGGATGCGGGCCCGCTTCGACGGCGTGCTGCGCCCGGGGTGGTGCTGGCTGCAGAGCAGGTTCGTGATCATCGGCATGGCGGCCGTCCCCGAGCACGGGAGCACCCGGGTGGCCCTCACCGGCGGCGTACGCGTCCCCGGCCGCGCCGCCATCGTGCCGGTGGGCGCGACGCGCGAACTGCGCCGGGGCCTGGCCCGGTTGGGCCAGGCGGTGGAGGAGGGCTGACCGACCCGGCGAAACCGGGCTGCGGGCAGGGCGGTTGCGGCGGGGGTGGAGCGTCGAGAGCTTGCATTCTTGATAAATCACATCCAGAATAAAAACCACGGCCCACCCGACCACCTCAACCGCACCACCGGCTTCGGAGGAGAGCGCCACCCGCACCCCACCCTCGGGAGGGGCAACACACGAGGCAGATTCTGGATATAGAACATCGCGAATATGCAGCACCTCGCCCCCGACTCCCGGCCCCACACTCGCCCCATCACTCACTTCGACACTCGCCTCGACCCCGAGCCCTGGTTCTGGTGGCCCTGCTGCCTCCGCTGCCGAGCACACCGTCCGCCCGGCCGATGACGTTCCGCGACCTGGCCCGGCTCGGCCGCGACAACAGGGGCATACGCGCCCGTCCGGCACTCACGTTCCTGCTGATCACCGGCCACTTCGTTGCGTACACCTTCGTCCGGCCCATCCTGCGCAACGTATCCGGCGTCGACGACGACCTGATCGGCCTCCTGCTCCGCGGCTACGGACTGGCGGGCGTGGCCGGCAACTTCACGGCGGGCAACCGAGCCTCCCACGACGCCCGCCGCACCCTGCTCACCATCGCGATCGCCCTGACGCCGCGCCCCAGGCGGCCGAGGCAGCGACGTCCCTGCTCGTCGCCGCGCCCACGACCACGACCGTGACCACGACCGCGACCGCGACCGCGACCGCGACCATCACCGCACCAAGGAGCCCTCGACCATGAGCAACACCTCGTTCACCATCACCAATCCGTCCGACCTGCACAACCCGGTGTCCTATGGCTACAGCCACGTGGTCGACGTCCCGGCCCCTGGCCTGGTCTTCATCGCAGGCCAATACGGCTCCGGCCCCACCGGTGCGGTCGACTCATCGGACTTCTCAGCGCAGGTCGAACTGTCCTTCGCCAACCTGGGCACCGCTCTGGCCGCGGCCGGCCTGGGCTTCCGCGACGTGGTCCGACTGGGCACGTACATCGTCGACCACGACCACGCCAGGCTCGAAGCCCTGCTCGCCGTGATCACCCGCATCTGGGGCGACAAGCCGCCGACCCAAACCCTCCTCGGGGTGGCCGCCCTCGCCCTCCCCGACATGCTCTTCGAGGTGGACGCGGTAGCGGGCCGCCGGTAAGCCCGACGAACCGAGCCGAGTCCAATTGGACTCACCCACCACACGCGCCGTGGCCCGACACCCTGCGATGTCGGGCCACGGCGCGTTCGGTCCAGGCATAAAAAAGGGGCGAGGAGAGATCCCATCGCTCTCCCTGCCCTCTTCAACATATAGCGCCCCCGGGGCCTTGCGGCAAGGCCCCGGCCACGCCGCAGAATGACCCACCCGGCCGGAATCCAATCTCGTGAAATGGGCGTTGTGATGGTTGACGTGATCGTGGTCGGCGGCGGACCCACCGGTCTGATGCTGGCCGCCGAACTGCGGCTGCACGATGTACACACGGTCGTCCTGGAGCAGTCGGCCGAGCCGTCCGACCGCTCCCGAGGACGCGGACTGCACACCCGGAGCGTCGAGATCATGGACCAGCGCGGCCTGCTGGACCGATTCCTCGCGGCCGGTGACAAGTTCTCGATCGGCGCCTTCTTCGGCGGCATCCAAAAGAAGTGGCCGGAACTGCTGGACACGGCGCACCCGTATGGCCTCACCGTCCCGCAACCCGTCACCGAACGCCTGCTCACCGAACACGCCCTCGCACTCGGCGCGGAGATCCGGCGCGGCCACGCAGTGGTCGACGTACGCCAGGACAACGACCAAGTATCCGTCGAGACAGCCGACGGAACGTTTCTGCACGCACGCTACGTCGTCGGATGCGACGGCGGTCGCAGCACGGTACGCAAGCGACTCGGGATCGCGTTTCCCGGCGAACCCTCCACCATCGAAACGCTGCTGGGGGACATGGAGGCAACCGACGACCCGGCGACGATCGCCACCGTCGTCACGGAAGTCCGCAAGTTCCAGTTGCGGTTCGGCGCCATCCCCGACACAGAGCACCAAAAGGGCGTATATCGCTTCGTGGTACCCGCCGAAGGGGTGGCCGAGGACCGCAGCGCCCCGACCTTCGAGGAGTTCAAGCAGCGGCTACGCGACATCGCGGGCACCGACTTCGGCGTGCACTCGCCCCGCCACCTGTCCCGGATCGGCGACGCGACACGGCAGGCCGAGCACTACCGGGTCGGCCGGGTACTGCTCGCCGGCGACGCGGCGCACGTCCACCCACCGACCGGCGGACAGGGGCTCAACCTCGGCATCCAGGACGCGTTCAACCTCGGATGGAAGCTGGCCGCCGAGGTCCACGGCCGGGCACCGCAAGGGCTGCTGGACACCTACCACGCCGAACGCCACCCGGTCGGCGCGAGCGTCCTGGACAACACCCGCGCACAGATGACCCTCATCGGGACCGAACCGGGCGCCGCCGCGCTGCGGAACCTGCTCTCGAGGCTGTTGGACTGCGAGGAGGCAAACCGCTACCTGACCGGGATCACCACCGCCGTCGACATCCGCTACGACGTCGGCGAGGTGGGCCACGAACTACTCGGCCGCCGACTGCGGGACGTCGAACTCGAACAGGGCCGCCTCTACGAACGGATGCACCGAGGTCGCGGCCTGCTGCTCGACCATACCGGCCGGCTGTCCGTAACGGGCTGGACGGATCGGGTCGACCACGTCGTCGACCCAGGCAAGGAACCCGACGTACCGGCAGCCCTGCTGCGCCCCGATGGCCACGTGGTGTGGGTCGGCGACGACCAGCGCGAACTACTCCGCCACCTGCCCATGTGGTTCGGCGCGGCCACGGGCTCTACAGCCCACCGGCCGGCGTAGGAAACCTGCAGCTCGGCCCGCCCCAGGTATGGCCCGAGGCGGGCCAACCCACCGATGTACGGATACCGGTATCAAGCGGCGTGTCCGAAATTCTCCACGCCGACAACCGGGAAACGAGCGACGGCGGCACACAAAGGCCCAGGCACACTACGCAGACAAGCACCCACCCCAGCACCACGCACGCTGCCGCCGTACGAGACCACACCCCACCACCCGTCGAACACGGCAACGACCTTCGCCCAGGCCCGGAAATTGCCCGTGTACCGAGACCGGCAGCCCTGCGCCATCAGAACCAGCCGAAACCACAGTCAAGACGCTTCCATCTCGCCCTCGCCCTCTCCCTCGCTCTCCAGTTCCACCTCGACCTCCAGCGCAGCCACCACGTCCCTCTCCGAACCCGAACCCGGCGACCAGCCCGAGCCCGCCAAGGGCGCGGTGTCGAGATACCGCACCTCATAGACCCGCTCCGCGAACTTCCACCCATCCGAGGTACGCCGGTAGCAATCGCGATAGAGGGAGTAGTTCAACCCGGACCTGCCATCACGCATACGCCCAAGCTCCTGCACGTACACACGGCCGGACGCCGTATCACCGTCCAACTCGATCGCGCCGGGGTGCACGGTCTGTACGAAGAACTCCCACGCGCCCTGCAACCGCTCGCTCCCGGCCCGGATCTCCCGCCGACCGCGGAACTCCACGTGGGCCTCGGGAATCCGCCACACGCCGTCGTCCGCGAACAACGACGCCAGGCGGTCGTAGTCGCGCATCATCACGGCATCGGTGAACTCACCCCACAGCGCGGCGATTTCGATCCGATCGGCGATGCTCTCAAGCTTCCGGTCGAGGTCCCTCATCGTTCTCCTCCATGGCCCTTTCGGACTTCGCGGATGATGCGACGTTCCAACCGATATGACAAAACAAGCCGCCCAAATGTCAGGTGGCAAACGCAGCCCGACATTGCGGCACAGCGACAAGGGCAGAGCCGTCCCAACGAGCCCCCGAAACCACGCCCCTCCCACTCAAGGCCGGACCCCGACCACCCCGACTCCCCCCGTTGAACACGATCGTCGGCCCCATCTGCCCTGACCTGCCCGGCTCGACCCAGACCCGACGCAAGTCCCGGTGAACAAATGGATCCCGAGCCACTAAAGGACCCCAACACCCAAATCAGCGCCAGCCCATGCACGCCCACTGCAGCCCCGCCAACCGCCGGTCCGACCATCTCGTCACGCTGGACCAGCCCGGTGACGCGACCCACCCGACGCGCCTGATCCGGACGTTCCAACAGGCTTGGAAAACCAGGGACTTCGCCGCCCAGATCACCCCCCGTCCCCCCGCCACACCTGCACAACCGCCGGCAGCAACCTGGTCGCCACCACGCCCGCCCGATCCCCAGCCCCGTAGGACGACATCCCAATCCTGCGAACCGCAGCTCTATACGACGTGGTCAACGACTCGCGAGCGGAGGGCCGGCCATGGCGACCGATAACGCTCGGTTCGCAACGCTGGTCGGCATGGCGACGCTGTGGGGCATCGACACCCACAACCGGTCCGCGCACATCGGACCGGAACTGCCCCCGGCCGCCCGCGGCAAGGGCTACGGCACCGATGTCGTCGCGGCGCTATGCCACTACGGTTTCATCGTGCGCGGCCTGTACCGTCTGCAGATCGGGACGCCGGCGGACAACACCACGATGCTCCGCTCCTCGGGCCGGGTCCTGGGCGAATTCCTCGACCAGACCCTCCTCTGACCCCTGATCAAAACTGGAAGCCGAACTCGCAGGCATTGGCCACCACCCCAAGCCGAACAGCCCACCCCACGACCCGGATCGGTCGCCCTCAGCAACACAATCCGCCCCCACATCACATCCTCAATCACCAACCGCAGAGCCCATGCCCGCACAGGACGGAGACGGCAGCCAGGCCCAACTACCCCTGCCGGCCTGCCAAAACGTCATCAAGATGGGGCAGAACATGGTGGGCCCAAGCCTCGTCATGCCGCTCAGCCGCGCCCTGGTCGTAGAAACCGGCATGCGCCAGACGCAGCCGCGTCCCACCCCCCTCCGCAGCGGGCGCCAACTCGACGGTGACAACGGTTTCGGCTCCTGCGGTGCCCGCGGCGCCGGTAACCCAGGTCAATTCGACAAGCCGAAAGGGCTCCAGAGCCAGGAACCGACCGTAGTGGGGGTGCAGTTCGCTCTCGTGCCGAGTCACGAACACGTAGGGCTCACCGACAACGGCCCGCATGCGAATCAAGCCCGGCTCGGCGAACCAGGTATCGAACCCCTCGGTCCACGCCGGATACACCACCTCCGGCGCCGCCCGCATCACACGCTCGACGGTGAGTCCATACGGACGCGCGCTGAGATCGGGGCGGGGGAGGGCACTGCTCACGGTGGGTTCTCCTCATTCGAGGTGCACTTCAAAATCATCCGGCCGCCCGGTGAAAAGCCAGTCGGCAGGGGACAGCCGCAATCGGCGCACGAATCACACTCAAATGCTCATATCACCAATCAGCCGGTCAAAAACCCACAACAGGCACCCCGTGCCCACCCGACCCACAACCCAGCCGACCGGCGCACCGAGACGCATAGCCATACTGGCCCAGCACGCCATTTACCCCCGCCGGAACAAGCCGCCGACCTGCAACGATGCCACAGACGGCGTTCTAAGGGCCAAAAAAGATCATGCGCATCGAATCATGCCAGGCAGCGAGATTTCGTGGCCCACCAGGGAATTTCTGCAAAGGCGCAGGTCAGACGGGGTGCCAGCAGCAACGATGGCCAAATCCCCACTCAACGCCCCCGCAGCCAACAACGAACCACCCCGCTACGGCGCCCGAACTCGGAGCGTCGACATGCCGGGGAACCTGCATCGAACACACACAACGCGCGACCCATCCAACGCGCGCATGGATCCGCAAAGTGACCCGGCCATCGGCGCAGCCAACCTCACCGAGTCCCCAACGAAGCACCCAACGCCGCCGCCAAAGTCCACACAGAAGGCTCGGCCATCCCTGGCCGGCAGAAGTCCTCACCCTGGCAGGCCCGTACAGAGACGTAACCGCCGGGCCGCCCGGGGAACAACGCATCGACGCGTCCAACGACTCGCCAAGTCGGACTCCCGGACCGCAGGCACCTTCCCCGAGCGATTCCCTGATCCCGACGGACTCTTCCCAAAACCGCACCCCAGCTCGTTCAGACCCAGCAGCCACTCATCTGGACCGATCAAACAGCGCTCAAGCGGACAGATTCCGGTGGGGGAGCGGAGGCCGGAACGCGAATGGAACTGCCCGGCATCAACACAACAGCCCCGGATGGCACGACAACCAAAGACCAGCAACACCAAGCTCACGTACCACCAGAGCAATCCCGAACCCTCCGAACGGACCACTCTCGGCACGCCACCACCCAGAGGCGCGGCCACCAAAGCCCAACTGGTCGCGCACATCGCACGCAAACGTGCTTCACCACTCTCACCCACGGCACCCCCCCCCGAAGCCATCTCGTCGGCAACCAGCTCGACATAGGAAGAGCACCAGACGACGATTGATTAACCCGGCACCGCTTCATGCGCTCCGGCACTCGGCACCACCACGCATGACGGCAGCGAGCGTTGGGCCGAAGATCACCTCACTCCAGTGCCAGGAACAAGCCTGGGGAGCCACAACCGCTCTCCTGCATCTCCACTCAAGGAGCGTCTTTGGCCTCCGGGCCGTCGTCATGCCCCGCTCGTATCGCCTGAACCGGGCACGAAATCATGGCACTCCATCGGCGCGTGCCCCGCAGTCCGCGCGGCTGCAAGCATCAAGTAACGTTCCTGTCAGTGGGCCCTGCTGCCAAGATGAACATCTGGCCTGACTCCAAGATCATCACCACGGACAACACGATCCAACTTTCGCTGGTTCGGCGCTCCAGTAGCCGAGAAGGCGGAGGATGGCCATGGACTTCGCAACCTTGAAGTCAACTTTCCGACGAGTGCTCCGCAGGGCAGCGAGCCGTTCGCACGTACTGGATATCACCTTCTGACCTGCATGTTTCACAAGTTCACAACTCATGCAACGCAGCATGTTCGGCATCATGTAGCGCCTAATGCATGCCGATCCGCACGGGCAAATATTCCTTGAGATGTGCGAGAGACTGTTGCTTCAATTGCATGGCAACATGTTCGGTGAGATAGAACACCATATGTCCGTTCCACTACGACGTAATAAGTTCGCGGACTTGCAACACTAAAACGGCGGCTGTGCGGGCGGGTGTGCGGCTGTCTGTTGCGGCGGATGTTCGGGCGTATGGGTGGGCGTATGGGTGGGCGTACCTCTGTGTGGGCGGGTCTACGGGCGGATCGATGGATGGATGGCTCTCTCTGCGGACGGCTCTACGGAGCTGTGTTTGTTCGTATGGATCGGTGAATGTGCGGCTGTGTTTACGGATGTGTGGACGTACGGATGGATCAGTGGATGGATATAGCAACGGGTGTTGGTGTGGGTGTTGCTGTGTTCGGATGACTGGGCGGGTGTCGAGATGGGTGGGCGGATCTCTGGGTGTGCGAACGAAACGATGACTGTGTAGAACGAACAACGGGCGTGCGGATGGATCTATCGCTGGGTGAACGGCTCTATGTACGGATGCATGGAGCGGTGTATGAGTGGGTGGGCAGATCTATCGACGGACGTGCGGGCGGGCGTTGCGCTGGGCGGATGGATGTACGGGTGGATCTGTGGCCGGAACTATGGCTGGATGGCTCTGCGGATGGATCGAACTACGGGCGTACGGGTGGTCGGCCGTACGTACGTGTGGAGGGGTGGTGGGGTGGACGGGTAGGCGGACAGGCGGCCGGAGCGAACGAGCGACGGGCCGGTCGGCGTGCGGGACGCTGGGTGTTCCTGTGTGCGGAACGATGGGCAGGCGTTCGTTCGGACGGAGCGATGGCTCGACGGTCGGACGAACGGGTGGTCCTGCGGGCGGACCGTTCTACGTTCGCAGCGACGGGCGGGCGGCCGGAGCAATGGGCGTCTCGGTGTAGCGGTGGGTGGGTGGCCGATCGGCTGTGTCGGCGGGTGGGCCGATCGGTCTGTCCACGAACCGCGCGGTGGACGGCCGAATCTCCGGGCGGGCCTGCCTTCGGGCCGGTCTGCCTGTGGTGCGCTCCGACACTCCCACACACGATCCGGCTACGGTGCACCGGGCGGACAAGGCTGCGGAACGCTCAGACCACGGCACGCACGAAGGCTCCGTGGACGAACGCGCGGGCGTGCGGATCCGACAACGACTCGGCATGTGGTCGCAACACGCAACGCAACGGCGGATGGATCCGTGGCCGGGACAGTCTCTCGGCGGCCCTGTGCCGGGATCTCCGGGCGGTAGGCACACACGATCCGGCGAGCGCACGTACGGCGGCTCTCGGGACCGACAGAGCGATCCGGCGAACATCCGGCGGCACGACGGCACATACGACGTGCGGTCCGAATGTCGCCCTATTCGCCGCTGCTCGCCTCTCCCGCCCCACCGTCCCCCACACGGGACACTCCCGGATGAGCAAAACACGAGGCCCGGCACGCGAATGGCCGGCCGAGTTCCCGCTCCCTGATCGCCCGGGGCGCGCCCACCCGTACCGCCCAGCGCACAACACCGCCCGCCACAAAGCGGACGGACCGGAGACCGACGACCTGGACGGGAGAGGCCACCTGGGCCGGGACCCCACGGCAGGCTGCCTGATGTAGAGCGGAGCGACCGGACGGGGCGAGCGCGCAAGGTCGCGTCGGGCCAGACTGGCCGAAGTACCGGGTCAGGCCGTGTTGATACGGGGTGTGCCGGACGGCCTGGTCAGGCCACGTCGGGATGGCTGGGCCGGAGCCGGCGCGGACTACTCGGCGGAGTACGGCATGCGGGTTCGTCTGCTCAGCCGGGTCGGGGCGGACCCGACGAGCGGATGCGGTGGGCCGAATGCCGACGGCACGGCGTGGCATGGCGTGGAGCGTCGCGGTCGGCGCGGCATGGCGCCTGACGGCACGGTCAGCGGGTC
>NZ_JBHZAE010000010.1:138554-139178 GCF_042754105.1 Embleya sp. NPDC059237
GCCTCGACGTAGCGGGTAGCGCTCGGCGAACGGCAGGCAGCGGTGTGATCCGTCGCGCCACCTGGGACAGCGAGGCCCCATCAGTACGCCCGATGCTCAGCCGGGTCGGGGCGGACCCGACAAGCGGATGCGGTGGGCCGAATGCCGACGGCACGGCGTGGCATGGCGTGGAGCATCGCGGTCGGCGCGGCATGGCGCCTGACGGCACGGTCAGCGGGTCCTCGACGTAGCGGGTAGCGCTCGGCGAACGGCAGGCAGCGGTGTGATCCGTCGCGCCACCTGGGACAGCGAGGCCCCATCAGTACGCCCGATGCAAGGCAATCAAGAGGCAACCGGCGGGAGGGAGTTGGTGCTGACACAAGCGCGCAACCGGAGTGGCCTCGTCAGGGCGAGTCGGCGACGAGGTTGGCCTGCGTCAGGGCGAGCGGCCGGCGGGCAGGCGGGCGCTCCATGGGCCAGGGGCGCGCAGGTCGAGCCGGGCAGGCCAAGCCGGGCGCCAGGGCGCAAGAAGCGGGACACGCAGCCCACGGGCGGGCAGCCCAGGGACACGCAGGTCAGGGACGCACAGACCAAGGATGCGCAGGTCCGGGACACGCAGGTGCGGAGCGGCAGGTTGGGCAAGGC
>NZ_JBHZAE010000010.1:139276-367326 GCF_042754105.1 Embleya sp. NPDC059237
GCTCGGCAAACGCGACGGGCTCGGCGGGCACGGCTCGGCAAGGCGAAACGGGCTTCGCGGGCACGGCTCCGCGGGCACCGCTCGGCAAGGCGGGACGGGGCAGAGCGAGACGGGGCACGGCTCGGCAAACGCGACGGGCTCGGCGGGCACGGCTCGGCAAGGCGAAACGGGCTTCGCGGGCACGGCTCCGCGGGCACCGCTCGGCAAGGCGGGACGAGGTGTTCGTGGCCTGGGGACTTGGTTGGCTTGGTGGGGTGGAGTGGGCTGCCCAGGCGGTGGGGGCAGGGGCCGGGGATTCGGGGCCGGGGGTGCTGAAGCCCGAGGCGGTGAAGCCGGGACGCCGGAGCCGGAAGGGGTGTCTCGATATGTCGTACAGGTGGTTCGGAGAACGAGAGGTTGCGGGGAATTGGTGCGCCAAAAGAGTCTGTTGGGGGCGTAGATCGGGCCGACCAAACGGGTTAACAGGGACATACGGGTGGGTTTTCCGAGTGTCACAGTGAATTTTGGGATTCCGCTGCTAACCTGACAGACAAAACTTAGGTCGGACCCCTCAAGGACACCTTGGAGGTTCTGCCCGCTAGATCCTGGTTCGTTGCGCTTTCGGGCTTCCGGCGGAAGTATCGAGCAGCTATCCCGGAGGTACGTCGTCTTCCCTGTCAGGTTCAGTGGACGGCTCTGACAGGCCACCGGGCGGGACCCCGGCTCACGCAGGCGTTCGGCCGCTCTACTCCGAGAGGACGCGCGATGGGTGCAGTTGTGGCGGTGGCCAGCCAGAAGGGGGGTCCCGGGAAGACGACGACGACGGTGAACCTCGCGAGTGCTCTGGCCATCAACGGCTTTCACGCCCTGGTGGTCGACCTCGAGCCGCAGGCGCAGGCCGGGGTCGCCCTCGGGGTGGTGCCACAGCCTCAGCGCTCGGTCGGTTTCGCGCTCTACGCCCAGCTCAACGGCATGACGCCCGACGTGCCGGAGATGATCTTCGACCGCAGCGAACTGCTCAAGTCGTTCGAGACCACCGGCAGCCTCAGCCTCTTCGGCTCGGTGCAGAGCACGATGGTCGACGCCGAGCGCAAGATCGCCGGGATGGACTTCTCCACCACCGGGATCCTCCGCCGCATCCTCGAGCCGATTCGCCGAACCCCGACGATCATCCTGATCGACACGCCGCCCAGCGTGAGCGCCCTGTCCGCCGTCGCGCTCGCCGCCGCCGACTTCGTGGTCGCGGTGTGCGAGCCGCTGTACGCGACCGTCCAAGGCGCCGCCGTGATCAAGGGGCTGACCGCCGCCACCTCCGAGCGCACCCTCGGCGAGTGTGAGCCGCGCTTCCTCGGCACCGTGATCAACAAGGCCAACGCCCCGTCCCGGCGCACCAGCGAGGACGACCAGGTCGAGCAGCGGCTGGCCGACTACGGCCTCGACCCCTTCCAGACGCAGATCCGCCGGGACAGCCGGATCTCGCAGGCGTACGAGATCGGGCGCCCCGTCTGCATAGAGCAACCGAACATCGCCGCGAGCGTTGCCTACACCGAGCTGGCCATCGAACTGTTCGACCGTGTGAAGCAGGCCGCCTGATGACCGACGAGAAGCCCGTGCCCAAGTCCAAGGCAAAAGCGAGGAAGGCACCCGCCGTTCAGTCGTCCGTCCTGGCGGCAGCGCTGCAGGACGCCATGAACGGCAGCTTCCTGAACTCGGGCACCGACTCGACGGCCGCGCTGCTGGCCCAGATGGGTGGCGGCAGTGGCGGTGGTTCCGGGACCACGTCCTCGGGGCCGCCGTTCAAGACCGCCGCAGCCGCTGTACCGGCACCGGCGGCCGAGCCCGAGCCGGAGCCGGCCCCCGAGGAAGCGGCGGCCCCTGCCGCGACGTCGGTCGCGGCCGACGTGGCGCCCGAGTCCGCGACGGCGGTCGAGCCCGAGCCGGTACACGCCGCTGCCGCGCCCGTCGTCGAGGCCGCGCCGGCGGGCGCGGAGCCGGCTCCGGTGGTGGAGCACGTACCGGACCCGAAGCCGGTGCCGGCTGCGGAATCGGTGCAGGCGTCGACTCCGGAACCGGAATTCGCGCGCGCGGCGGCACCCACGGCTGCGGCCTCGGTTTCGGTCTCGTCCGTGCCTGCCGAAGCCTCGACTCCCCGGCCTCGGCGGGAAGTCGAACCCGACGAGGAACCCCTGCTCGTGCAGTTGGCGCGGCTCGAGGTGGCCCGCGAGGAGTCGGCCCAGGCGCCGGCGCCTGAGCCGCGGTCGGAGCCGGCCTCGACCTCGGCTCAGGCTCAGGCTCAGGAGCCGGCCGCGCAGGCGGAGCGCACGTCGGACCGGGCCGCCGAGCCCGCGCCCCGAGCGGCCGCTCCGGCTCGGGCCGCCTCATCCGCCCAGCCGGCGAAGGCATCCGCGTCCGCGCCCGCGAAGGCCGCCTCGGCTCCGCGTGCTTCCCGGCGCAGCGCTCCCGCGCCTGCCGCGCCGGCTCCGGTCGCCACCGGCTCCGCCGACGAGCAGTCGGCGCATGCCGCGCTCCTGGAGAGCTTTCTCGACGCGCGGATAAACTCCAAGGGCTGGGAGACCTGGGGATTTCGGCTCCTGCCCGACGTGAAGGCGCGTCTGGGTAAGCGGCTCACCGCCGACAAACGTTCGTCACAGAATCGACGTCTGGCGCTGGGGCACTACCTCAACGCCGCCTTGCTGGAGCTTCCCGAGGACAACGACGAGCAGATCGAGATGATCCGCTCGTTCCTGCGTGCCAGGGGCGGCATCACCGACCCCAGTCAGTCCTCCAGCTACCGGGTCAGCCCGGCCGTGTACGAACTCGCCCGCGATCTCGACACCGAGCTGACGGCGACGGAGAAGCGCGGTCTGGTCGTGTACCTGTTCTCGGCCGCCGTCGAACTGTTCCTCGAACGCCTCGACGCCGAGGGCGCCCTCGGCCGCCCCGAGATCTTCTCGCCCCAGCAGTAATCCGCCGTCGGCGGGCGTGGAGGACTTCCGGTCCCCCGCGCCCGCCGACGGCGTTTTCGCGTACGGGGTCAGGGCGTCGGGACGGAGTCGAGGGCCGTGGCAGCGCGTTGCCGTCGGCATATTGCTGCCACGCCGGCCCCGAACACCCCGTCCAATTCGTGCTGTTCGCCGGGATTCCAGATGGGCCCACCAGTCGCCGAGTCGCCGAGCGGCCTTCCTGCGGGCTCGCAGACCCTCGGCCATCGATCAACCCGCCGGCGGCTCCACGGGCGCTCAGAACGCCCCCTGGAGCGCTCCCGAGGCCCGTTCGGCGGCCTCGGCGGCGGCCTCCCGATCCTCGCGGCAGTCGGCACACACCCCGTCGGCCCGCAGGCCTCGGACCGCCCGGTCGCAGTCGTCGCAGTTCCCGATCGGCGCCGGCGCAGCCACCCGGTGGGCCGCCGTACCGACCGTCGCCGCCATCGCCGCGCTCGGCTCCTGCCCCGTCCGGGCCCGGTTCGCCGCCCGCCGGTCCGCGCCGAACCGCTCGTCCGCCGCGGCCCCTCGATCCTGGTCCTGCCGGGCGCAGTTGCGGCAGGCGAACGGGTCGCCCGCCACGCCCGCCCCGGGACCGGCCGTGGGCAGCCACAGGCGGCCGTCCTCGCAGTTCGGATCGGCGCACCCACGCCGGGCCAGCCCGCGGCCGCCCAGCCAGCCCATGGGGCTGCGTACGGGGCCTTCCTGGGTCCGCCAGCGGTCTGCCAGCCGGGCGAAGACCCGGTCCGCGTCGCCGACTTCGGCCACGGCGCGATCCACCAGCGCCGCCGCCACGACCCGCTGGCCGGTGCTCATCCGGTCCACCAGCGGCCCGATTCCGGCGAACGCCCGCGCAGCCGCCGGGGAGATGGTGGTCCGGTGGTTCGGAACCGTCACGTGTCGCGATCGACGGGGTTCCGCCGCAGGCGCCTTGTTTGCCGGGGGTGTCGTGGAGCCGGTTCGGGCGCTGTTCGCGGGCCCGGGCACGTCTACCAACGGGAGCGCCCTGAGGGCGGAACCCCCCCGGGAAGCCGCGTTCATCTGTAGGTCAATCGGAGTGTCTTCCTTATACGTGACGGAGGTCCGAACCCCCTGCGGACCCGACGTCCATTGACCCTCCGCACCTGAGTTTTGAGCTGCCGAAATGCCGTTCTCCGGCGGCTCGAACGAGGTTCGGACGACGGTTCGGACGTCGGTTCGCGAGGCGGCCTCGGACGGTGTCCCGGCGGGTGTTTCGACAACCTTGTCGACGGTTGATCCGAGGGTCGCGAAGGCCGCTGTTCCGCCGCCCACGTGAAAGGCCGCCCCGAGGGCGACCGGACGGTCCGACCGCGAGTCCGCCGAGGTCTCCCCCACCGCTCCCGTCGAGTCGGTCTCGTCCATCCCCTCGTCCGCTGCGGTCGCCACACCGGTCTCGGTGGCCTCGGCGGCCGACTCGTCGTCGCTTCCGGGCTCGAACGGCCGGAGCGGGACCATCATGTTCCGCCCCTGCCACCCCTCCCGGCGGCCCACCTCGACCCAGCCCCATCGCTCCAGGTCGGACACCACGCCGCGGGCGGCGCGGACACTCACCGGCTCGCCGATCCGCCGGCCCGACTGGTGGCGCAGCACGTCGGCGAGTTCGGCGTAGGTCAGGTGGTGGCCGCGGGCGCGGGCGTAGCTGATGACGGCGTACGCCCGAGCATGCCGGTGCGGCACCGCGCCCAAAAGCGCGACGGGCACCATCACCCACGGCTCGCCCTTTTCCGGGGCACGCAGGCGGCGTACGGCCGAGGTCCCGGTGCCGGAAGGCTTGGTGCGGCGGACCACGGTCAGTTCCTCGCCGGCGGTGAGCTGCTTCTGCGCGGCGTACAGGGACGACGGGGCCTTGAGCGCGATGCGGCCGTCGGCCTGGGTGACCGAGCGTACGGTCAGGCCCAGGTAGCGGGCGATCGTGGTCAGGTCGGCGATGCAGCCGGGCTGGTTCGGGCCGGCGGCCAGGTGGCCGACCTTGGCGGCGAAGACGAAGGCCAGGTCGCTGTACGCCTCGCCGGTCACCACGCGCAGCGGGACCTTGACCGAGGCACGGCGGACCGAGTCCGGCATGGTCGGGTCGATGCCGCGGGCGCCGCTGACCCGAACTCGGGCCGCACGCAAGGCGGCACGCACCCGAGCCTGCATCGTGAATCCAGAGGATTCGGGCACACTTGAAGAGGGCAAGGACCTGGCTGAAGACAGCACTGGGCCTGCCTCGGGGATCGCAGGTATGATCTGCTCCTGAAGCTGGTGAAGAGAAAGAGGTATGGGCGACCCGACCGTTCGGCGCGTGGAAGTACCGGAACGGCTGGGTCTCACTGTTCGGTTGTGTAAGCGGCCGGCAGGCCTCCTTTCTCCGACGGCGCCCCTAGGGGCGCTGAGCTGCGAGCGAGTGGACTAGGGCTGGACTCCTAGGCCACTCGCTCTGCTTTTGTGGACTTCCGACGGCGTTGCCCGGCGCTCAGGCCGCACCATGCCGTCGTCCGACCTGTTCCTGTTCGGCCGCCAGGGCGCGCAGGGCCTGCTGGGCCCACGCGCCGAGGGTGAGGTACTGGTACGGCGTGTTTTCCTCGACGAACCGCAGTGCGAGTGCGGCGTGTTCACTCGGTCGAACGGCCAGGTCGGCCCCCGAGGGGTGGACGTAGAGGCCGGTCATCGGGTCGACGTCGGCGAGGTCGCCGACGCGTGAGTGTTCGATGGCCAGGTGCTCCCAGAGGCGCAGGCGTTGCGGTGTGTTGCGCGCATAGTTCTCACCCGGCCAGCTGATCCTTCGCAGGGCCTCGAAGGTGAGCAGGGGCAATACATCGCTGGGCGAGAGCACCGTCGGGTGCAGCACGTTTCGGTCCCGTGCCTCGTAGCCCACCTTGCTGGGCAGACCCGCGATGGCCGCGAGCCTTGCCACGGTCCAACGCTCCCGGGAAGTGGCCATGACCGTCCTTTCGTGTCAACGACCGAAGCCTATCGCTATCTCCGGCAAATAACTTCCTGTCAGGAGAGTCGGCGTGTCGCTCGTTGCGGTGAAGCCGGCACAGCAATGGCGCAAAAGCCCAGAAAATCAGGCATTGCCGTTGTGTTCGATCTGCATGTTGGAAGATCCACCCGCCCATCCATCTCCTGTCACGCATGAATACCCAGGCGTCGAGTGTGTGTTCTGTCGCGTGATCCACTGCTCGATCGAGCGTGGGTTCCGCCGTTCGGACCATCGCGAGAGCGACCGTGCGACCGATCGTGCGTTCCGCCGCGACGCCCACTGCGGGACCCGTCGTGAGAGCCGTCGTGAGAGCCGTCGTGAGAGCCGTCGCCGGAGCCATCGGCGGCTCCAGCGCGAGACCCGCAGTTCCGCCCACTGCTCCGGCCGGCCGCCCACGACACCGCGCGTCCGTCGTTCGCGCCGTACACCCGCCCGCACACCCGCCCATACAGCGATGCGGATTGACGAACACGTTGGGCTGCAATGTGCCGGACATATCAAAGGACATCTCGCCGCACAGCAGCACGCACAGATCCCGCTGCGGATTGCCGGACAGCTTGCCATGCAAGTAGCAGGTCAAGAGCTATTTGAGGGTGTTGTGGGAATGGCTCGATGAGGTGGTGTGAAGGCTCGCCGAAGGGGCTTCCGAGGGCTCGGGAGAGGCATTGTGGCGGGA
Organism: Embleya sp. NPDC059237; assembly: GCF_042754105.1. Classification (NCBI taxonomy): domain Bacteria; kingdom Bacillati; phylum Actinomycetota; class Actinomycetes; order Kitasatosporales; family Streptomycetaceae; genus Embleya; species Embleya sp. NPDC059237. The sequence goes on from NZ_JBHZAE010000010.1 coordinate 145,899, forward strand.
GTGAAAATCATCTTAAAAGGTGGGGAAGCCGGCTTTTGTAGTCATTGGGAAGAAGGAGGAAGGCCGGCGCGGGAAGGAGGTGGTGGGAGGGGGCGGTGGGGCGCGCCGGACCGACGGGACGGTTGGGATGGCCTCCGGTGGGGTGGCTCGGCGTTGGCTGTGGGGCTTGGGGGGTGGGGTGGGCGGTTGTGTGGTCGGGAGGGGGCGTGGCCTCCGGGGGTGGGCGGGGGACGAGTGATGGGTGTGGTTTGGCGACGCCCCGGGCGTCCCGGTGGGTGGGTGTGCGGTGATTTCGGTGCCGGGAGGTTGTGTCGCCGTGGCCGAAGAGTCGGTTGGTTGTGGTCGGATGCCTTCCTTCGTTGTGTTCGGCCGCCCCGTTGCCGGGCGTTTTCCGACTGCGATCGGGTTGGCGGGCCCGTGCCGGGTGGGTGGATGCGATGCTCTGGGCAGTGGCCGCGTGGGGTGGTCGGGAGGATCGGAGTGCTGATGGCGACTGGTGGATCCGGCCCCCGGCTGGTGTTGTGGGACATCGATCACACCCTGATCGACGGTGGGAAGGTGTCGCGGCGGGCATACGCGGCCGCGTTTCGGCAGGTGGCCGGGCGGGCTCTGGAACAACCGTGGCAATTCGACGGTCGTACCGAGATGGCTGCGGCGAGTGAGGTCCTGCGGCTGCACGGGTTGTCGCCCGAGGATGGCCTGTTGGCTGCTTTCCTGGACCTGATCGTCGCCGAACTACGGCAGCGTGAAGCCGAGTTGGCGGCGGAGGGGCGGGTGTTGGCGGGGGCGCTGGAGGCCCTGACGGCGCTGGGCACGATGCCCGATGTGCGGCAGTCGGTGCTGACCGGCAACCTGTACGCGCTCGCCGTATTGAAGATGAACGTCTTCGGGCTGGCCGACCACGTGGACTTTCGGGTCGGTGCGTACGGCGAGGACGCCTATGAGCGAATCGACCTGCCGGCCCGGGCGTTCGCGCGGACCGAGGAACACCTGGGCCGGCGGCACGTGGGCGCCGACACCGTGATCGTCGGCGACACCCTGCGCGACGTGGCCACGGCCCGCGCGGCGGGCGCGCGGTCGGTGGCGGTGGCGACCGGCTTGACGAGCGCGGCCGCGCTGACGGCAGCGGGCGCCGATGTCGTCCTTACCGACCTCGCCGACACGGAGGAGGTGCTGAGCGCACTGCTGGGCGGGGGCTCGGGTCGCGGCTCGGGTGGGTGACGGCGGGTGGGGCGGTGATGGGGCGGGCGGGCCTGCGCGGACGGGGCGTTGAGTTCGCTACCCGGGGAGGACTCGACTCGGGTCGGGGCTTTGTGGCGAACCGGTGAGGCGGTGGTGGGTCGTACATGCGTGCGCGGAAGAGGTGTTGAGTTCGCTGCCTGGTGAGGGCCGGCTGCTTGGCGGGGACCTACCCGGCTTGGGGTGGGGTGGGCCGGTGGCGGTGGGAGTGGTGGTCGCGTGGGCGTCCCTATATAGAGGAGTGGGTGTGGGTGTTTGTTGGTCAGGTGCTGCGCATTGGCATGAGTAGGTAGCGGTAATCCTGGGCGTCTTGGGTTGTGGTGGTTTGAGCCGATGCTTCCTTGGGGCCTTGGGCGTTTGCCGGTGGTGGGGCCTCCGTGAGTACGGTGGGCTTGGTCGGTGTACTGAAGAGCATTTGTGCGGTTGGGGTGCGGAGGGCGGTCAGGCCGTCCAAGAGGTGGGACGGGTTGAAGGCGGACCTGGTGGGGTCGCCCGTCAGGTGCACCGGGACCGTTGCGCCTGCCTCGGCCTCGTCGGTGGTGCCGGCCTCGACCTGCAGGGCGTCGTGCTCGAACGTCAGGCGGATGGGCGCGTTGCGGGTGACCACGAGGGATACCCGCCGTACCGCCTCGATCAGCGCCGCCGTGTCGATGGTCGCCACGGCGGTGGTCTCGTTGTCGAACAGCCAGTCGTAGCGCGGGAACTCGTAGTCGAGCAGCCGCGTGGTGGCCTGCCGTCCGGCGGTGATCAGCCCGAGCAGGCCGCGGCGGCCGGCCTCCGGGCCGAGGGCCAGGCGCAGGTCCGCGCCGATGTCCGGGTTGCGGGCGAGTTCGGCGAGGACTCGGGCCGGGACCAGGGCGGTGCGGGCGGGGTCCTCGGTGATGGGCTGCCAGGGCATGCGGCGGACCGCGAGGCGATATCGATCGGTGGCGGCCAGGACGAGCGAGTCGTGGGTCAGGTGGAGCCGGACGGCGGTGAGTACGGGCACGCTCTCGTCCCGGGACGCCGCGATCGTCACCTGCGCGACGGCCTCGGCGAAGGCGGACGCGCCCACCATCCCGACGGTCTCCGGGAGCAGCGGGGTGGCCGGATAGTCGGTCGGGGCCGTCAGGGGCAGCGCGAAGTAGGCGCCGGCGCAGGTCAGTCGGGCCCGACTCGCCGGGGACGGCGACGACGACCTGGTCACCCTTCTCGCGTCGACGGTGAGGTCCACCGGGTGCTCGCGAGGCAGGGATCGGGCGATCTCGGCGAGCAGTCGCCCCGGGACGAGGATCCTCCCGGGGCGGGTGACCTCGGCCGGGACCTCGATCCCGGTCGAGACCTCGTAGTTGTACGCGGAGATCGTGAGTGTGCCGCCGTCCGCCTCGAGTCGGAACGCGGCGAGGGCGGGGACGACCGGCCGGGCGGGCAGGGCGCGAACGGCCCAGGCGATGCCCTCGACGAGGCGGTCGCGTGTTATTCGAACCTTCACAACGGGCCCTTTCCGAGAACTCGACGAGGAGGATGGTCGCGTGGTGATCGAATATCTGTTCGATTCCAGGAAGGGCGACACTACCGGGGCGCTCGGACAGCGCGCCCGGATCTCGGCGAATCTCGGCGGATCGCGGTGATTTGAGGTAGGGGAGGCCCCTCCGGTCCTTGCGGACTCGGATGGGGCCTGTCGGCGGGTGGTCTGCGGAGTGTGCGCCCCTCGGGTTGCTGCTCAGGCGGCGGCGGCCTCCCGGACCGCCGGGTGCGGGATGGTCAAGGTGTGGGGCAGGTCGAACAGTTCGAACAGGCCCGGCTCGCGGAACGCGCAGATTCGGGTGATGCCCGGATGCGCTTCGCTCCGGAGGTTCCGTGTGGGGGAAGTGTCGTGGGCTGCGACGGGCCGATCGCCACGCGGTGCAGACCTGCGGGGCATTCGAAAGGAATCGGGGTCGTATCGATGGGCGGACGGGGACGACGGGCTCCCCGGCGCGTGGCGACCGCGCGCCGAGGCTGCGCCGCGTCGTCAGATCGCGGCCGCCACGTGTTCGGCGGCCGCCCGTGCGGCGGTGACGGCCTCGATGTGCGCGGGGTGGGTGAGCCGGCCCGCCCGCTTGACCGTGCGGCCCGCGACCAGGACCGTGTCGACGTTGCCCGGATGCGCCGACGCCACCACCGCGCCCGCCGGGTCGTGTGCGGCGCCGACCATGTTGACGGTGTCCGTGCGCAGCAGGATCAGGTCCGCCTGCTTGCCGACGGCCAGTGATCCGATCCGGTCGGCCAGACCCAGCGCGGCGGCGCCGCCGATGGTCGCCATGCGCAGTACGTCGGCCGCGAACAGTCGCTCCCCGTCGGCAAGTTGGCTGGTCAGCAGGGCCGCCCGAAGCAGCGAGAACATGTCGCCCGGGGTGCTGGTGACCACGTCCACGCCAAGCCCGGTGACCAGGCCCAGGGCGCGGGCCCGGTTGATCATCGGCGCGCCGTGTCCCATCTGGGCCTCGATGGCCGGCGCGATCGAGAGCGCGCCGCCGGAGTCGGCGATCATCGCGAGTTCGTCGTCCGGCAGCGAGTTGCCGTGGACGTAGAGCGTGCGCGCGTTGAGCAGGCCGCGCTCGCGCAGCGCCTCGATGGGCCGGCGGGCGACGGGGCCGCTGCCGACGTGTACGGCCAGTGGGATGTCGAGGTCGGCGGCCAGCCGCCAGTCCTCCTCGACGAGTTCGATCGGGGTGTACGAGGGGCCGCCGGGGGCGAGCGCGAGGGTGACCAGGTCGTCGGGGCCGTCTCCGGCGAACAGGCGTTCGCGCAGGTCGCGGACCTGCCGCGGGTCGCGGGCGGCCGGGTCGAACGGCGGGTAGCCGTACCCGAATACCGCCCGGATGCCCGCCGCGCGCAGTCCGCGCACCGCCGCGTCGCCATGTTCGGCCCGGTGCTGGACGTGGGAGAAGTCCTGGACGGTGGTGATGCCGCCGTCCAGGCATTCGAGCGCGCCGACCAGGTTGCCGGCGTACACGTCCTCGGGGCGCATCGCGGGGGAGAGCCGGCCGAGGACCAGGCCGAGGTAGTCGCCGAGGTCGCTGTCGACGGCCACCGCGCGCAGCACGGACTGCCAGACGTGGCGATGGGTGTCGACGAAGCCCGGCAGCACGATCCGCTCGCGCGCGTCGAGGACTTCGGCCCCATCGGCGGACAGGTCGGGGCCGACGGCGGCGATCACCCCGTGCTCGATCAGGACGTCGGTGTCGGGGCGGGCGGTGATGCGCGGGTCGGTGTCGACGACGGTGCCGCCGCGGAGGAGGAGTCGGGCGGGGGCGGGGGAGGTGTGGGAGAGGTCGGTTGCGGGGGAGGTGGGAGCGCCGGACATGGGAGCCTCGCATCGAGTCATGTTCACTGGAAAGCTTTTTAGAAAGCTATCAGCTGTGTGTAATACGCTGTCAAGATGACCGCATCCGAGGACCGCGCGAGCGCGCTGATCAGCGCATGGCAGGCCGAACTGCCCGACGTGCTGGATGCGACGACGGAGTTGAGCAAGCGGATCATGCTGCTCGCGGCCGACCTGGACGAGGCCACGCGCCGTGAGCTACCGGAATTCGGCCTGACCCCGGCCCAGTTCGGCGTACTGGTCGCGCTGCGGCGCGCGGGTGCGCCGTATCGGCTCAAGCCGACCGAGCTGAGTCGTGCGCTGCTGCTGTCCTCCGGCGGCACCAGCAACGTGACGAATCACCTGGTCGCGGAGGGGTTGGCCGAGCGCCTTCCGGATCAGGGCGACGGTCGGGGCACGCTGATCAGCCTGACGCCGCGCGGGGTACGGGTCGCCGAGGAGGCGGTCCGGGCGAACGCCGCCGCGCACGCCGAGGTCTGGCGCGGCGCCCCGGCGGCGGCGATCGAGGCGGCGACGCTCGCGCTGCGCGAGATCGCCGCGGCCACCGAGGCACCGCGGACCGCGGGGCGGCGGCGCGGGGCCTGACCAATCGAACATCGCGCACAAAAACCGCGGGTGGGCGCTGCCCGCAAGGCGACGCGCCGCTCGCAAGGCAGTCGGCGTCTGCCCGTTCAGAACGGAGCCGGTGGGTCCTTCGGACGCGGCGGGGGCGGCGGCTGGCGCGGGATCGGCGGCGCCACGGGCTGCGTCGAGCCGGGAACCGGGCCGGATGTGGCGACTTCGGGGTGGGTCGGCTGGACCGCGTACAGGGGGTGCATCGGATGCATGGGGTGCGCCGGGTGCATCGTCGGCGGCACGAGGAAGGCGTATTCGCGCTCGATCTGGAACCCGGTGATCCGAGCCACGACCGCGATGGCCGTACCGGCGGCGATGATCATCAAGAGGAAGGCCCAGCCCGCCGCGGTGTCCGCGGTGCGGTAGGACTCGTGGTAGGCGACCCACGCGTCGCTGCCGGTCATCGCGTCGCCGCCGTCGCTCTTGCGGCCGGTCAGGCCGACGGCGAGGAGGACGTTCGCGGCGAGATACGTCAACCACCAGGCCCAGAGCAGCGCATGCCGCCCCGGAGTGGCGCCGCCGCGCATCGGCGCGCGGGGATCGCTGGCCTTCCAGATGTCGTGTGCGATCAGCGGCGGGAACCACAGGTTGACCACCGGGCAGAACCAGCCGCCGATTGCCCAGCCGCCGGACAGGCGCTGCACGGACGGCGGGAACAGGTCGACATTGCGCCGCGCGCGATGGAACCAGACCACGAAGACCACCGCGCTCGCGACCATGGCCAGGGTCGCGAGTCCCCACCACACGGCGATGGAGTGGTTCGCCCCGTCCGAATCGGGCGCGGACCACCTGCTGCGCAATACCTGGTCGACCAGGCTCGCGCGGTGGAAGAACGCGATGGCGGCGAGCAGACAGGCGACGGCCGTGACGCCCAACAGGACGTAGAGCGCGATGGCCGGCCCGCGCAGCGACCGGAAGATCGGAGCGGGCCGAAACCGCGGATCCCGCATCGGCGTCCCGGCGGGCCCGAAGTGGGCGAAACGCGCGTCCAGGGCGGCGTCGGTGGGGGCGCCGGCCGGGGCGTACTCGCGATGGCCACAGTTGGTACAGCGATCCGGCAACGTCGATTGGGCACCGCAGGCTGAGCACAACACGAGTTCGAATCCCCCGTCGACGGTCCTCGGCACCGACCGGACGAGCCGGCGGGCGACGGCATCACGGCCGACCGCGCCGACCGCGCCGCGTAACGGGCATCATGCCGTGAGTACCTTCCCATGTCACGATCGGGAGACCCGCGAATACGCGAGGTGATGGGCGTGGCGACAACACCGGCACAGCACACGGCGCGGTGCCGCGCGGCGGGGCGGGGTGGGGCGTGCGTAACGACATGGGTGGTTGGGGGTACGGTCGGGGGGTGATCGGGACGTGGTGGGATGTGCTGCTCGTCGGTGGGGCTTCCGGGGTCGGCAAGAGTCGGGCGGCGGCGGAACTGGCGTTGTCGGCGGGGGCGTTCGTGGTCGAGTTCGACGACGTGGTGAGTGCGGTGCAGCACATCACGACGGCCGAGGGGCATCCCGGGCTGCATCTCTTCGACGCGATCGCCGATGTCGACGGGCTCGGTGCCGATCGGGTACTGGAACTCCAGGTCGCCACCGCCCGAGCGCTGGAACCCGCCGTCGTCGGCGTGGTGCGCAATCGGCTCACCGTCGATGTACCGGCGGTGGTCGAGGGCGACTACCTCACGCCGGCCGCCGTGGCCCAGTCCATGCGGGAGGGCGTCGAGGCCGGGCGCAGCGTGCGGGGGGTGTTCCTGCACGAGGACGACGGCGCCCGGATCGTCGCCAACTACGCCGAGCGGGAGCCGGAGGGCGGGGTCCAGGCGGAGCGGGCGGAGGTGGGCGTTCGATACTCGCGGTGGTTGGCGGAGGAGGCGGCGCGGTACGGGCTGCCCGTCGTCGAATGCCGGCCGTGGAGCACCTTGACCGAGCGGATCGGGCACGCCGTGGCCCGCGCGGCGGTGGGCAACGCGGGGCGGGTCGGGCGTTTGGGCGGTGGGGTGAGGTAGGGAGGGGCGGCGGGGGTCGGGGCGCCCGAGAGTTGCTTGGCCGCTCGGGCTGCCGAGACCCGGATGGCGAACCGGGCCTCGGGGCCGACCACTTGGTGTACTGGACCCGGACCGGGCAGCGCTGCCGTGCCGGCCGGTTTGCCCGGTGTTCAGGCGAGTTGCAGGCGGTCGATCAGGCCGGCCGCGGTGAACGCCTCGACGAGGGCGGTGCGGCCCTCCGTGAAGTGGCCCCAGCTGTCGAAGTGGACCGGGACGACGCGGCGCGCGCCGAGGATCGCGGCGGCCTCGGCGGCCTGGGCGCTGTCCAGGGTGAGCAGGGCGCCGTCGAACAGCGGGGTGCGGGCGGCGCCGGCGAAGAGTACGGCCGTGTCGACCGGGCCGACCCGGGCCGCGATCTTCTCGACCACGGGCAGGGACGCGTTGTCGCCGCTGACGTAGATGGTCGGGAGGTCGGCGGCGGTCAGGACGAAGCCGACGACCTCGCCGGTGATCGGCTCGCAGCCGTCCGGGCCGTGCTGGGCGGGGGTGGCCGTGACGGTCACGGTGCCGCCGCCGGGGCGGGGGACGTCGATCGTCGTCCACGGGGCCAGCGGGCGGGCGGTGCCGCCGAGGCGGTCCGCGCCGCTCGGGGTGGTCAGTACGAGCGGGACGTCGGCGAGGAGCGCGCGCCCGGAGTGGTCGAGGTTGTCCGGGTGTTGGTCGTGGGAGAGCAGGACCACGTCGATCGGGCCCAGGTCCGCCGGGTCGACCGAGGCCGGGGCGGTCTTGGTGAGGACGCGGTCGCCGACGGGGTACTCGCCGGGGGCGTCGAAGGCGGGGTCGGTGAGGAACGTGAGGCCGCCGTACTCGATCAGGGCGGAGGGGCCGCCGAAGACCCGAATGGCGATCTGCTCGTTGGTCGCGTCGAAACCGGTCACTGCACACCTCACGGATAAGGGTTGTGTTTGCCGTGAGAAAAGCTAGCCGATTCTCACGGGGAACGGCAAGGCTTAACATGAGACTCATGAAGGAGATCTCGCCGGCCGCGTCCGCCGAGCCTGCCGCCGATCCTGTCGCGGACCTCGCCGCCGCCCGCCCCGTGCCCTCGGGGCCCCCACTCGCGCCGGGTGCCGAGCGGTACCTGTCCCTGGACCTGGCGAACAGCGATCTCGCCTTCCCCGGCGGCCGGGACGTGGATCTGCTCGGCACGCCCGAGTCGGCGAGGGAGTGGCTGGTCACGCGCGAGCTGGCGCCGGCGGAGGCCGTGCTCTACGACGTGTGCGCGGGACGCCTGCGGGCGCTGCGCGACGCGGTGCGGGCGCTGCTGTCGGCTCGGGTCGAGGAGGTGGTGGCGCCGGCCGACGCGGTACGCGCGGTCAACGACGCGCTCACCAGCGCGCCGTCGGCCGCGCTGCTGCACTGGGACGACGTACACGGCCCGTATCGCGCCCAGGCGCACCCGATCGACCAGATCGTCAACCACGCGATCGCCGTGCTGGCCGCCGACGCCGCCGACCTGCTGACCGCGCCCGACGCGGCGCGGCTCACCCCGTGCGGCGCCACGCCATGTCGCCGCTTCCTGGTTCGTACGCACGCGTCCCGGCAGTGGTGCTCGACACGATGCGGCGATCGGGTCCGGGCGGCGCGGGCCTATGCGCGCCGGACCCAGGGGAAGGCGGACTGACGGCGGGTGGGACCGGGGGTGGTCGTGGGCCGCGTCAGCGAGCCGCGCGCGGCGTACGGTTCAGCAGGTCGTGGGACAGGCGTAACAGGTCGGCCCGGCGCAGGACTTCGCCGGCCGAGCCCGGGATCGGTACGTGCAGCCGGTCGGTCCAGCGGGTCGGGATGGCCGCGAGGCCGTATACGGCTCCGGCGAGCGCGCCGGTGACCGCGCCGACCGTGTCGGTGTCGCCGCCGAGGTCGATGGCGGCGCGCAGGGCGTATTCGTACGACGTCGTCCTCCGCAGCGCCCAGACCGCCGAGCCGAGACAGGGCCAGACCGCGCCGTTGAACTCGGTGGCATCGGCGGGGTGCCAGGTCGGGGACAGCACGACGGCGTAGCGGTCGCGATGGTCGGGGTGTACCTCGTCGAGGGTCGCGGGCAGCGCGGCCACCGGGTCGTCGCCGTTCAGGGCCACCCGCAACAACTCGTGGAAGATCGCGGTGCCCTCCCACGCGGCGCGGTCGCCGTGGGTCAGCGCGGCGATGCGGCGGGCGGCGGCCATGGTGGCGGTACGGCCGTCGGCCGCGAACCAGACGGCGGAGGTGGTGGCGCGCATCAGCGAGCCGTTGCCGGCCGCGCGTCCGGTGGTCTGGAAGTGCACGCCGGCGGCGAGGTCCCAGGGCAGGCCGTTGGTGAGTACGTCCTCGGTCTGCAGACCGATGTCCTTCGGTTCGGCGCGGGCCCAGCGGCGGAAGCGGTCGAAGATGTCGGGCAGGTCCGATTCGCCGCGCTCCAGGAGGGAGTACGCCACGTGCACGGCCATCTGGGTGTCGTCCGTGGCCTCGCCCGCATCCCAGCCGCCACCACCGCACATCTCGTTCGCGTAGCGCGCCTCGGCCCGGGAACTCCCGGGCGGCGCCTCGGGAAATCGGGTGCCGAAGTCGCCCGGACGGCCGAACTCGAAGGGCGCTCCCAGCGCGTCCCCGACCGCCGAGCCGACGACGGCCCCTGCGGCGCGCTGCGTGATGTCCATACGGGCAGCGTAGGGGTCGACGCGGGGGCCGGATTCGAGGGTGTGTGCGATGGCGCCGGGCGGTCGGGGGGCGTTGCGATTCGCGCTACGGCGCGGACGGTTCGGTGGAGCGCAACACCACGTAGGTGGCGCCGAGGTGGGTGTGGATCCGGCTGAGGTGGGTGGGGGAGGGGTCGATCAGATAGCGGTGGGCGGCGGCGGTCAGCAGGGGGAGGTCGACGGAACTGTCCGTGTAGGCGTGGGTGATCGGGCCGGTGATGCCGGCCGCGCGGATCCGCTCGACCTTGCGGACGCCCCGGCACGCCGGCAGCGGTCGCATGCCGGTTCGGCTCGCGGTGAGCCGGGAGGCGACCACGTCCACCGGGGCCAGGCCGAGTTCGCGGCAGATGGCGGCGGCGAGGGGTTCGGCGCAGGACGTCGCGATCACGACGCGGTCGCCGGCGGCGAGGTGGGCTCGGGCGCGGTCGAGGGTGTGCGGGATTCGGTTGCCGTCGGATGTGCGCTCGGTGGCGAACTCCGTTGCGAGGGCGGCGAATCGGTGCGGGGGTAGGCCGATGGTGGCGAGTCGCAGGAGCAGGGCGAAGGCGCGGCGGCGGGTGGGGTGGAGGGCGTACAGGGGGGCGAGTATCGGTACGCACAGGGTCGCGGCGACGGCGCGCCAGGGGGAGCGGCGCAGCAGGGCGCGGGTGAAGTGGGTGAAGGAGTCGCCTCGGACGAGGGTGCCGTCGAGGTCGAAGACGGCGATGGGGCGGGGGGTTGGCGGGGGGTGGGGCACGGGGTGCGCTCCTTGGGCGGGGGTGGCCGTGGCGGCGTGGCGGGGGTGGCGGGGCGGGGCTGCCGGGCGTGGCCGGTGGCGTGGAGCGTACGGCGGGCGGCGGGCGGCGGGCGGCGGTCAGCCGATGCGGCCCTTGCCGTCGACGAGTCGGCCGGCCACGAGCGTGCGCAGGATGTCGTTCGTGCCCTCGCCGATGCTCATCAGGACGGCGTCTCGGTACAGACGTTCGACCACGAACTCGGTGGAGTAGCCGTAGCCGCCGTGTACGCGCATGGCCTCCAGGGAGTTCTTGATCGCGACCTCGGAGGCGAACGTCTTGGCCATGCCGGTCTCCAGATCCACCCGATTGCCGGAGTCGGCGCGGACGGCCGCCCAGTAGACGAGCAGGCGCGCGGCTTGGAGGTCGGTGGCCATGTCGGCGAGCTTGAGCCGGATCGCCTGGAAGTCCGAGATCGCCTGCCCGAATGCATGCCGCTGTCGGCTGTACGCCAGCGCGGCATCGTAGGCCGCCTGCGCGATGCCGACCGACCGTGCGGCGATGTTGATCCGCCCGATCTCCAGCGCGCGCAGGGCCTGCCGGAGTCCTCGGCCCTCGACGCCGCCGAGGAGGTTGTCGGCGGGTACGCGGACCCCGTCCAACCGCAACTCGCAGGTCTCGGTACCCCGATAGCCGAGCTTGGGCAGATCCCGGACCACCTCGAAGCCGGGCCGGTCGGTCTCGACGAGCAGCACGCTCATGCCCTCGTGCGGCGGCACGGCGGCGGGGTCGGTCTTCACCAGGACGGGGAGTACGGCGGCGTGCCGGGCGTTGGTGATCCAGGTCTTGGCGCCGGTGACCACATAGGCGTCGCCGTTGCGGCGGGCGGTGGTCCGGATGCCCTGGAGATCGGAGCCGGCGTCCGGTTCGGTGAGCGCGATCCCGCTGCGCCACTCGCCGTCGGCCATCCGGGGGAGAAAGTGGGCCCGCTGCCCGGCCGTTCCGTCGCGGGCGATCATCGCACAGGCGAGCGAGTGTGTGCCAAGGATCCCGGCGACGCCCATCCAGCCCCGCGAGATCTCCTCGAAGACGAGCGCGTAGGAAACCTTGTCCAGATCGAGTCCGCCGAACTCCTCCGGCACAGTGATCCCGAACAACCCGAGCCGACGCATCCCGGCCACGATCTCGCCCGGATACCGCCCGGAATGCTCCCACTCGATCGCGACGGGCATGATCTCCCGCTCCACGAACTCCCGCAAGGTCTCCCGAAAAAGCCGCTGATCCTCGTCGAATTCAAAATCCATGACGGCGCTCCCGGTTGCTCGACGTGTCGGCCGGCCGAAGGAGCCACACAGCCACCGACACTCCCTCGCCGCCCGGGTGATACCCACCGAGAGCCGAGCACGCCCCGCCGAACGCGCAAGCCGCCGGGGTCGGCCGCGCCGTCCCCGGCGCATGCTATGGCCTGTCCGGCGGGTCGTGGTGGGCCCGCGGCGGATGGACCCGGTCGCACCCGGAACCCGAGCCGCGGTCGGAACCCGAGTCGCGGCCGGCACGTGCGTGGCCGTCGGGCGGGGCGCTTCGACGACGGGAATCCCTGGATTGACAAGGGCGTTGGGCCCTGCTGTCGGCATCCCCGGTGTGAAAGGCCCTTTCGTGCGCGCCATACAGATCGATCGTTTCGGTCCCCCTGATGTCCTCGGTATCGTCGAGGCTCCCGAGCCCCAGCCGGGGCCCGGCGAGGTCCTGATCCGGGCGGTGGCGACCAGTATCAATCCCGTGGACGACAAGACGCGGGAAGGCGCCATCGGCGAGGGCATCCCGCCGTTCCCTCTGACGCTGGGCTGGGACCTGGCCGGGATCGTGGTCGACGGCGGCGACAGCGGGCTGCGTGCCGGTGAGCGGGTGATCGCCATGTCGCATCAACTCGACTCCGGTCGCGGGACTTGGGCCGACCTCGTGGTGCTTCCCGCCCGCGTGGTGGCCGCGGCGCCGCGTTCGATCAGTCTGGTGGAGGCGGCCGCCTTGCCGCTTCCGGGGTTGACGGCCTGGCAGACGCTGAGCCGGCTTGACGTCAAGGCCGGCGAGCGGCTGCTCATCGCCGGTGCCGCCGGTGCGGTGGGCGGGTTGGCACTGCAGATCGCGCACGCCCGTGGCGTCGAGGTCGATGCGCTGGTCTCCCGGGACGCGCACATTGCTTTCGCTCGCGATCACGGTGCCGAGCTCGTCACCACCGATCCGCATGCTCTTGCGGATCGCCGCTATGACGCCGTCTTCGATACTTTCGGGGCGTTCGTCACGCAGGCGGTGGCCGACGGCGGCCGGTATGCGTCGATCGCCACCCAAGCGGGCCCGGTCCCGGACCTGTCCGCGCGCGGTGTCCGGACCACGGTCAACCAGGTGCGCGAGGACGGCGAAGGACTGAACGAGTTGGCCGAGCTCGTCGACAGCGGATCGTTGCGTGTGCGTGTCCACTCCTCCTGCTTCGGGCTCCAAGAAGTCCGGGCCGCCCATGAGCGGTTCCTCCGGGGTGGCCTGGAAGGCAAGGTCACCGTGGTCTTTTGACGCCGCCCCTGGTCGGATGCCGGACGTTGCTCCGCGTGTGGGCCGGTCGGTGGTGGGTGTGGTGGGCAGGTAGGTGGGGCTCGGCGTACAACCTTTGGTTGTGGGGTGGGTGCTGGGTTGTTGTTTGAAGTCGGGGATCGTTGGTCGCTTTGATGTCTGGAGTTGGTGCTCGGGAGTTCGGGTGGTGAGGGGTGGGCGCGGATGGTGGGTGGGCGGGATTTGGGGCGCGGGTTCGGGTGGCTCTGGGGGGCCTATGCCGTAAGTGCGTATGGGACGGCGTTCGGATTCGGGGCGTTTCCGCTGATTGCGGTGCTCGTGTTGCACTCGGGGCCGGCTCAGGTGGCGGTGTTGGCGGCTGCCGGGCGGGTGGTGGGGGCGGTGATCGCGGTGCCGCTCGGGCCCTGGGTGGAGTTTCGCCGCAAGCGGTCGGTCATGGTGGCGATGGACCTGGTTCGGTTCGCGGCGCTGACGAGCGTTCCGGCTGCGTTCGCGTTCGGGCGGCTGAGTTTTGTACAACTTCTCGTGGTTTCGGTGGTCGTGGCCGCCGCCGATATCGCGTTCAAGGCGGCGAGCGGGGCGTATCTGAAGTCGCTGCTGCCGCCGGCAGACCTGCTCGTTGCGAACAGCCGGTTCGAGTCCACGAGTTGGACCGCGATCACGGTCGGGCCGCCGCTCGGTGGGGCCGCGATCGGGTACTTCGGTCCCGTGACGACCGTGCTGGCCGACGCGGTCAGCTATCTGTTGTCGGCGCTGGGGATTCGTGCCATCGGCGGTACGGAGACGCCTCCCGAGCGGAGCGGTGCGCCCCGGTTGCGGGCCGGTGATCTGCTCGACGGGTGGCGCTACATCCTCGGTCATCCGGTATTGCGGCCGCTGTTCTTCAATACGGTCGTGGTCAACGGGTTGATCATGGCCGGTGAGCCGCTGCTCGCCGTACTCCTGTTGGGTCCCCTCGGGTTCGAACCGTGGCAGTACGGGCTGATGTTCGCCGCTCCATGTGTGGGTGGGCTGGTCGGTGCCCGGTTGGCGCGGCGACTCGTGGCGCGGTTCGGGCGGCGTGAGGTGTTGCTCGTGTCCGGGGTGTTGCGCGCGTGCTGGCCGGTGGGGCTGGCGTTCGTGCGGCCCGGGGCTTCCGGGATGGTGCTCGTGATCGTTCTGCAGTTCGGATTGGTGGCTTGTTGCGGTGTGTTCAATCCCGTACAGGCCACCTATCGGCTGAACCACACCGATTCCGACCGGGTCGCCCGCACGCTGACCGCGTGGTCGGTCAGCAGTACCGCCTCCATCGCCGTGCTGACCGCGTCGGCGGGCGTACTGGCCGCCGCCGCAGGTACCCGCACCGCGATCGCCGTCGCCGGGATATTGCTTCTGGCGACCCCGCTGCTGCTCCCGGGGCGCGGGGAGCCGCCGGGCGGCGAAGCGATCGAACCGGCGCGCCCTGAAGCCGGCGATCCGGCACCCCACGAAGCCTCCGACCAGGCGCCGACAGGCTCGGCGCCCGATCGGGCGCACAGCGACCACGCATCGTCGGAAGGGAAGACCCCCGCGTGACCATGCTCGACCCCGTACAGACCGCCCTGCTCGTGCTGGACTACCAGCCCGCCATCCTCGCCGCGTTGCCCGACGGGGAGGAGTACGGGCATCGCGCCGCGCTCCTCGCTCGTATGGAAGGGATCATCTCCGACGTGCGGGCCGCCGGCGGTATCGTCGCCCATGTCCGGGTCGGCTTCACCGCGGCCGACTGGGACACGATTCCCGCCGCGAACAAGTCCTTCGCGCCGGTGGCCCGATACCGGCTCATGCACCACGAGGACCCCGCCGTCGCCATCCACCACCGGTTGGCTCCGCGCGACGGCGACATCGAGGTTCGCAAGGTGCGCTACGGCGCGATGTCCACCACCGACCTGGATCGGCGCCTACGCGAGCGCGGTATCGACACCCTGGTCGTGGCCGGTGTCAGTACCGGCGGCGCCGTGTTGTCCACCGTCGTCGACGCGGCCGACCGCGACTATCGGCTGTACGTGCTCTCCGACGGCGTCGCCGACCCGGATCCCGAGGTCCATCGCGCCCTGCTCGACCATGTGTTCCCGACCCGGGCCGACGTCATCGACACCGCCGAGTTGCGTGCCCTGCTGCGGGCCGGCTGAGCCGGCGGTCGACCCGATCCGCGGTCGGGAGGGTCGCGCCGCGGCGATCCTCCCGACCGGGGCGGGCGCGGTTCCCGTGTCGCTGCGCCGGCGCCGGCGTATCGTTCCGCCGCCCATGTCAGTACGCCACCGTGAAACGTGCGCGGTGGTGGCGCGGGTTCTCCGCCTCGTCGACCAGGGCCACGGCCAGGTCCTCCATCGAGATCGCGGAGACGCCGTCGTCGTCGACCAGGAGTTCGTCGCCGCCGACGCGGAAGGTTCCGGTACGGGTGCCCGGTTGCAGGTGGGCCGGCGGGCTGAGGTAGGTCCAGTTCACCGCGGAGTCGGTGCGGAAGACGTCGAACTGGGCGTTGCAGGCCAGGGCGATGCCGCGCCACGCGGTGGGGACGAATCGCGGGTCGTCGACCGCCATGGTGTCGCTTGCGCCCGGGACGCGCAGGCTGCCCGCGCCGCCGACGGTCAACAGCCGTACGTCGGTGCCGGCCAGGCCGGACAGCAGCGCCTCGGCGGTGGCGGCCAGTTCCCGTTCGCTGCCGTGGGGTGGGCGGGTGGCGCTGATCACCAGGTCCTGGTCGGCGCCGAGGGCGGCGACGTCGTCGGCGCGGGCGGCGTCCCCGATCCGGGCTTCGGCGCGGGGATCCAGGTCGGGGAAGCGGGCCCGGTCGCGGACCACGGCGGTGACCTCGTGGCCCCGGAACAGGGCTTCGGAGACGACGCGGCTGCCTACGCTGCCGGCTGCTCCGAATACGGTGATGCGCATGGTGGGGTGTGCCTTTCCGAGGTGCGATCGATTCCTTAACGCTAAGGGAAATGTACCTCAGCGCTAAGGTAAATGCGAGGGCGTCGCGAGCCGCTTCGGCGGGCGGATTCGGCTAGCCTGACGCCGTGGCAGATCACGTCGACCTTGTGCTGGAGCAATGGGGTACGCAGCGCCCCGATCTGGACGCGTCACCGATGGCGGTGCTCGCCCGACTGTCCCGCGCCGCGCGTCTGGTCGGCATCGAGCTGACCCGGACCTTCGCCGAACACGGGCTCGACGCCTCGTCGTTCGACGTACTGGCGACCCTGCGCCGCAACCCGCCGCCGCATCGACTGAGCCCCACCGAGCTGATGCGCTCATCCATGGTCACCTCGGGCGCCATCACCCAGCGGCTGGACCGCCTGGAGGCGCGCGGCCTGGTGTCCCGCAGCGCCGACGAGTCGGACGGCCGCAGCGTATTGGTCGCCCTCACGGACGCGGGCCGGGAACTGATCGACGAGGTGCTGCCGGCACACATCGAAACCGAACAACGCCTGCTCGCCGCGCTCACCCCCAAACAACGCTCCGCCGTCGCGGACGGCCTACGGGCGCTGCTGGAATCCCTCGGCGACGCGAGGGGGTGAGGGCGGCCCGGGCGGCGCGGGCGCGCCGGGGTGTAGGCGCGGTTGAACGCCGGTCCGAAGGCGGAGCCCGAACCGGGCCCGGGTCACGCCTGAACCGGTCTGAGAGTGGGGCCTGAAACCGGGCCGAACGTCGGGCCGAACGCCCGGCGAAGTGCGGAAGGCCCGGCGAAGGCGCGGAATGCCCGGAAGGCCCGGCAAAGAGGCGGAAACGCTGGAGGCGCGAAGACACGGATGGCTTGCAAGACACGGCAAAGGCGCGCAAGCGCGGCAGGCCCGGCGAGCGCGAAAGCCGCGGCGCAGAGACGGCAACGTCGGAAGGCGCGGAGGGTCGCAAGGCGCGACAAGCATGGAACGCCCGGCGAAGCGCGGAAGGCGCGGCGAAGCGCGAAAGGCGGGGCCCAGAGGCGGCAGCGTCGGAAGGCGCGGAGGGTCGCAAGGCGCGACAAGCATGGAACGCCCGGCGAAGTGCGGAAGCCTCGGCGCAGAGGCGGAAGTCAGGAAAGCCTGGCGAAGACGCGGGAGGCGTGGGGTGCGCGGAAGGCCCGGCGATGGCCCGAGGTCGAACGCCCGGGCGACGCGTCTCGGCGGGACGTCTGCCCAACCCCGGATGCCGAGCCGGATCGCGGCGGCCGCGTCCGGTTGTGTCGCCGCCCGAGCCCCTGCCTCCCGGCGCCCGCGCCGCCGTGATCGCGAATGGAACGCCCGTCGAACGGATAGCAGTACGCGCATGGTTCTTCACACGCGTTCCGTGCAGGTCGCAGCCTCCACCGACCAGGCGTACATGGTCTTGTCGGATACCGACAGGCTCCCCGAATACTTCCCGCCGGTGACCGCCGTCCGGACCACCTCGGCCCACGCGGTCGTGGTGACCGCCGGTGAGGCCGCGCAATCCGTCGCGGCCGAGGTCGACTTGGACCGGGACGGCCCCGGCACCCGTATCGAGTGGGCCGTGCGCGGTACGCCGTACACCGGCATCGTCATCGTCCAGGACGGCCCCAGCGACATCGACAGCATCGTCACCGTCATGGTCGAGGACGGCCGGGATCCGCTCGACCCGGGCGCGGTCGAGGGCGAGCGCGTCCACGACTCGGCCCAGTTCGGCGGCAAGAAAGGCGGCGAGGCGTTGTCGGTGGACGCCCTGACCCGACACCGGGCAGCCGGCGCGGACACCGACCTCGCCGTCGGCGACATCCTCGAACGCGGCCTCGACCACCTGCGGATCTACCTCGAGACGGGCCGGCAACAAGGCTGACGCCGCAGCCGCCCGACCCCGCGCCCGCCGCCACCCGCCCCGAGCGAACCCCGGCCCACCACCCACCGCTCGGGGCGCGCTCGTGCCCGGCCGACCGGCCGGGGCCCGGCCGCCCCGCCCACAAAGCGCAACCGACCCCACCCGCCGAACCCAATCGAGCGCGTGCCCCCAGAGGCCGCCCGAAGCCCCATCACGAAAGCCCACCGAATCCCACACACGCACCCCGCCCGAAGCCCAGCCCCGCAACACACGGGAAGACCCACCCGCAAAACGCATCCAAAAAACCCACTCCCGCAGCCCCCCGCAGGCCCGCATCCGACCGGCGCCCCACCCGCGAAGTCCAACCAAATCTCTGCCCACGTGGCCCGACCGAAGCCCCACACGCGCAGCCCGCCCCAGGCCCGAGCCCGCAACGCGCCGAGAGTCCAACGCGCAGAACGCAACCAAAGACCCGCTCCCGCAGTCCGCCCGCCGGCGAGGACGCGCGCAACCGACCGCAGGCCCCTCCCGTGATCCGCCCGAAGGCCCGCCCGCGCCGTGCGATCGGCGTCCCGTTCGCGAAGGCCGGCCCAAGGGCCGCAGTGGCGGCTCGACCCGAGGTGCGCTCGGCAAGGCCGACCGAAGACATGCTTCGGCTGCCCGCTCGGTGCCTCGGGGGCGGGCAACTCCCCTGCTGCGTAAGCGGGTTGCCCAACCACCCGGCTATTCGCCACGTCCCCGAAACTTCTTGGGGCAATCGGGCAAATCCGACCCTCCGGGAGGGTCGGCGCGAGTAGGTTCCGGCCAGGAGCATCCGTTCGGCTGCTCGGGGACGCGCGGAAGGATCGGCGATGCCACTCACCGCTTCCAGCACCTGTTACTCCTGCGAGCGCCGCTTCGTCGAGGACTCCGACGAGGAGTATCGCTCGGTGTTCGAATGCCCGACCTGTCGGGACGTCTTCGTGCACGAGAGGTGCAGCAGCTACTGCCTGGCGTGCGGGAACGCCGAACTGCGGGA
Organism: Embleya sp. NPDC059237; assembly: GCF_042754105.1. Taxonomy (NCBI): domain Bacteria; kingdom Bacillati; phylum Actinomycetota; class Actinomycetes; order Kitasatosporales; family Streptomycetaceae; genus Embleya; species Embleya sp. NPDC059237. The sequence continues at coordinate 164,875 of NZ_JBHZAE010000010.1, forward strand.
CGTATCCGGCCGCGTGGTCGCCCTGCGCGAGAGCACGACGCGTGAGGAGAAGGAGAAGAAGGGCAAGGAGTCGGCCAAGCCCGGGACGCCCCCGGCACCTGCACCCACGACCACCGGCGTCGGCGCCGGTGGTCTGTCGATGACTGCCGCCGAGCGCGAACGACTCGAAGCCGAGGCCCACACGAAGCTCCTGCCCGCCGACGACGATGACGATGAGGACGAGCCGGCCTTCGCTCTCGGGACGGTGAACTCCGTGGACACCTCGAACGAGTTCGGCGCCTTCGATCGCAGCTTCCGCTGGGTGCCGCCCGTGGGCGCGACCGGGTACATCGTCCAGCGCATCGACCGCACCGAGCGGGTGAACCGCGACGACGGGGCGATCGACGACACGCGCAGTTCGGTGGCGCGGTACTGGGAGGCATGGCCCGTGGTCGACGGCACGGTCCGGGGCGCGGACGGGACGACCGTGCTCGATACCGGCGCACACGATTCGTGGGTGGCCGGCGACCTCCCGGCCTGCCGGGGTCGGCACGGCCGCTGGGAGATCATCGGCACCGTGTACTGGCTCCCGCAGGGGACCCCGCTGCCCGCCGTCTTCCGGCGCGGGGCGGTGCCGGCCGCGTCCCCGTTCCTGCTCTCGACCTTCGAGGATCCGCACCTGGTCGGCGAGTCGCTGATGGTGCACTCGCGCTCCGGATCCTGGGACGCCCGCACCCTGACCGCCGCCTGTGAACTGCTGGCCAGGTGGCAGGCCGGCGACGTCCTGACCGACGGCGTGACCGAGACCCTGAAGACCCTGACCGACGACTACCGCTTCAGCCACGCCATCGCCGCCGCGGCGGTGCGGTGGGGCCAGAGCCGGGGGTACACCTTCCAGCCGTAGGTTCCGTGTCGACGCAATCGGCTCGACGGGGGCGCCCCGTCGAGCGAAGCATGGGCGCGTGGCGCTCCGGAGCGCGGCGAGATCTCGGGATCGACGTCGTCGACGCGGCCTGTGTCGCGCTCGTCGCGGGGCTCGACAGCCCCGGCCTGCGGATCCCGGCTGCCTGTACGCGCGCCGAGGCGGTTCGTGACGTGCACGAACTGCTCCCCGTGGCGCTCGGAGAACTCGGTCTCGCCTTTTACGCGTTCGGCGGTGCCGGCCCCCGGACGGCGGCGGAGATCGATGCTGGGATCACGGCGGAGGCCCGGCGCCCGAGCCGACTCACCGCATCCGCGGACGGACCCGGCTGACGCGCGCCCCCGCGGTCCGCGGTGGGTGCGGGGAGTTGTCGGGTGCATGCTCACTGTTGTCCTGATTTGGGGCCGTCTTGATGGACCCTTGACACCTCCCTTCTCCGGGCTTAATTTTCTCTCACTCTGAAATATTTTCACTCTGAGAGGTGAACATGGCGGAGACGGCGGATGCCCGATGGGCCAACCGTTCCAGCCTGCTCGCGGTGCTGCTGGCCGGTGGGCAGCACAGTCGCGCGGGCCTCACCCAGCAGACCGGGCTCAGCGCCGCCACCGTGTCCCGGGTGGTCGAAGGGCTGCTGGACGAGGGCCTCGTCCGTGAGGGCGCCGTGCTCCAGACCGGCCGGCGGGGTCGCCAGGGCGTGGTGATCGAGGTCGCCGCGGAACGCGGTGTCGCGGTCGGCGTCGACCTCGGCGGAACCACCTGCCGGTTCCTGGCCACCGACCTGCTCGGCCGCTCGCCGCGCTACCACGAGGAGCCCACGCCCCGACACCTCGCCGCCGATCACCTCGCGGACTGGCTCGCCGAGCGGGTCCGCGCGCTGTACGCCACCGCCGGGCCCGCCGCCGGGGCCGACACCACCCGGCCCGGCGCCGCGCCCGATGTGCTGCGCGCGGGCGTGATAGGTCTGCCCGGAGCGGTCGCGGCCGATGGGCTGGAGGTACGCGGCGCGACCAACCTCCCGCAGATCGAGGGCGACCTGTTCACCCGCCGGCTGCGCCGCGCCCTGGAGGGCACCGTCGCGTTCGGCAACGACGCCGACCTCGCCCTGGAGGGCGAACTCCGGCACGGCGCCGCGCGCACCGCCGACACTGCCGTGATGTTCACGGTCGGTGCGGGCTTCGGCGCGGGTGTGGCCGTGGATCGGCACATCCGGGGCGGACCGACCGGCCTGGTCGGCGAGTTCGGCTTCCTACCCGTCGACTCCGACGACCACACCGTGGAGGAACTGGTCGGCGCCGAGGGCCTGATGCGTGCCGCCCGCGAGGCCGGCCTCGACGTGGCCACCGCCGCCGACGTCTTCACCGATACCGCGCCGGCCGCCCGAGCCGTGGTCGAACGCTTCGAGCGCGCCCTCGGCATCGCGCTGACCGCGGTCACCATCGCATACGAGCCCGAACTGGTCGTCCTCGGCGGCCGGGTCTCCGCCTCCATCGACGCCGCGATGACCACCCGGCTACGCGAGCGGGTACGCCGACGATTGCCCGCCTGCCCCGAGCTGGTGCATTCCGAACTGGCCGACCTGGCAGGCGCGTTGGGCGCGGTGTCGCGCGGCCTGACCGCATTGCGCGTGCGCTTCGATGTCGCGCCCGACGCGGCGGCGGCGGTCCGAGCCGACCTCGACTTCGCGGCATTGCTGACGCCACGGGCGCACTGAGCCCGACCCCCACCCCACAGGCGCGCGTCCCCACCCTCCCCGCACCTCCGGGGCCCGTCCCGCCCCACCGAACCGCCTGGAGTACCACCCATGTCCACCGCACTGCCCTCGCCGCCCGCGAGCCCGAACCCGAAAGGCGGGTCGCTCCGCCGCAACACGCTGTCGGTGTTCGGCGCCGTCGCCATGTGTATGGCCTTCATGGGCCCCGCCACCAGCGTCGCGTTCAACACGCCGCCCGCCGCGGCCGGCGCCGGGTACGCGCTGCCGCTCGCCATCGTGCTGGCCATGGTCGCCAGCCTCCTGGTGGCCAACACCATCGCCGCGTTCGCCCGCAAGCTCCCGGCGGCCGGGTTCGCCTACACCTACAACAGCCACGGGTTCGGCAAGTCCGGCGGCTTCCTGTCCGGGTGGCTGCTGCTGCTCACCTACGGCATGGTCGGGCCGATGTTGTTCGCCGCGCTCGGCGGGTACAGCCACGACTTCCTGGACAGCCAGTTCGACATCCACGTGCCGTGGCAGGTGATGTCGTTGGCGTTCGCCGCCGTGGTGTGGGGCGTCAACTCGCTCGGGGTGTCCAGTTCGGCCAAGACCGCGCTGATCTTCCTGGTCCTGGAGGTCGGCGTACTGCTCGGCCTGGCCGGGGTGATCCTCGGCGACGGCGGCGACTCGGGCCTGTCGGTGGCGCCGTTCAACCCGGCCGACTCCATCGACGGGTTCAGCGGCCTGGGTACCGGCATGCTCTGGGGCATCCTGATGTTCATCGGCTTCGAGTCGGTTGCCACCCTCGGCGAGGAGGCGCGCGGCGCCAAGCGCAGCATCCCGCTCGCGCTGTTCACGGCCGTCGCGGTGATCGGCACCTTCTACGTACTGATGGCCTACTCGACCTCGATCGGCTTCGGCTCCGCGCACGGCTCGGACCTGGCCGGCGACGCCGCGCCGCTGACCACGCTGGTCGACCGCTACTGGGGCGTCACCTGGATCCTCGCGCTGACCGTGATCGTCAGCCAGTTCGCCAACGTCGTCTCCGGCTCGAACGCGGCCGTGCGGGTGTTGTTCTCGATGGGCCGCGAGGGGGTGTTGCCGCGCTTCCTCGGCCGCACCAACGAGCGCCACGTGCCGCAGTCGGCGATCACCGCGTACTTGGGCTTCTCCCTCGTGTTCGCGCTGGCCCTGGGCAGCGGCTTCGGCGGCGACCTCGGTCCGCTGGGCGTGTACGGGTTCGCCGGCACCATTCTCGGACTCGGCATGGTGATCATCTACATCCTGATGAGCATCGCGGTGATCCGGTTCTACCTGCGCGAACACCGGGGCGAGTTCGCTCTGTTGCGGCACGGGATCCTGCCGGGCGCGACGGTGCTGCTGATGCTGTTGCCGATCTACGGCCAGCTGTGGCCGGTGCCGGATCATCCGAACAACCTCGTGCCGTACGTGATCGTCGGCTGGATGGTGCTCGGCGCCGCGTATCTGGTGTGGGCACACCGCTCGCGACCGGAGGTATTGGCCGCGATGGGACGGGTGTTCGAGGACGAACCGGGTGACGACACGTCGAGCGCGACCGACGCCTCGACCGGGTCGTCCCGGACCGCGTCGACGGGGGTGGTGCCGGTGTCGACCGGCCGGACCTGATCCGTACACCGCTCAGCTGCCCGCATCCCGCCCGCGCCCGCCCGCGCCAAGGAGACCCGATGTTCCTGGACCGACTGCTCGCCCACAACCGCCCCCTGATCGACGCCGTCGTGACGGCCCATCAGGCCGGCGAACTGCTCGCCAACACCTACGTGGTGGACCTGGACACGGTGGCCCGCAACGCCGCCGCCATCGCCGACGCGGCCCGGGCGCGTGGGTTGTCCACCTACGTGATGGCCAAGCAGTACGGGCGCAACCCCGACGTGACCCGCACCGCGATCGAGGCCGGCCTCGGTCCCGTCGTCGCGGTGGACACCGCCTGCGTCTCGGCGGCGGTGCGTCACGGACTCCCGGTCGGCCACATCGGGCACCTCGTGCAACCGCACCGGGGCAGCGAGGACTTCGTGGTCGGCGCCGACCCCGAGGTGGTCACCGTGTTCTCGCTCGACGCCGCGCGCCGCATCGGTGCGGCGGCGCTGCGTCGGGGCGGCCCGCCCGTGTCGGTGCTGCTGCGGGTGCACGGCGAGGGGGACCGGTTCTACTTCGGCCACGGCGGCGGCTTCCCGGCCGCCGACGTGGAGGCCGCCGCACGGGCGGTGCATGCCATCGAGGGCGTCGCGGTACACGGCGTCACCACGTTCCCGGCCCTGCTCGCCGACCCGGACAACCGGCGGATCGCCGCCACCCCGAACCTGACCACGCTGGTCACGGCCGCCGACCGCCTGCGCGCCGCCGGGTTCGACATCCGCCAGGTCAACGCACCCGGCACCACCTCGGCCCGCTCGCTGGCCATCGCCGCCGACGCCGGGGCCACGCACGTCGAGCCGGGCAACGCGATCCACGGGACCACGCCGCTGCACGTGTTCTCCGAGGACGCCCCCGAGCAGCCGGCGATCGTGTACGTGACCGAGGTCTCGCACGTGGACGGGGACGACGCGTACGCGTTCGCCGCCGGGCACTACATCGACAAGGTCCTCGGCGACTTCCGACTCACCGCCCTGGTCGGCCGGGACGCGGCGACCGCGACCGAACGGGTGGCGCGCGTGGATACCGCCCCCGATGGGGCGATCCACTACTACACGGTGCTGCGCGACGCCCGGCGTCTGGACATCCATCCGGGCGACACGGTGGTGATGTGCTTCCGGCCGCAGGCGTTCGTCACGCGAGGGCGCACCCAGGCGGTCGCCGGGCTGCACACGGCCGGGGGTGCGCCGGTGTGGGGGAGCAGGTACGACGCGGAGGCGCGGGTCGTGGAGGACGCGTCGTGACACGTGGTGCGCGTGCGATAGTCGCGCTGGACATCGGCGGCACCAAGACCGCGATGGCCACGATCGATGCCGCCGGGGTGATGTCGGCCGGACGGCGGGTGCCCACGCGCGTTCCCGGTGAGGACATGGGGCGCGCGTTCGATCGGCTGCTCGGGGCGGCCCGGGATCAGGTCGCGGCGGCGACTCGGGGCGGGCGGCACGAGGTGGTGGCCGTGGGCCTGGTGTGTCCGGGGACGGTGACCGCGGCCGGGGTGGAGTTGTCGCCGAACCTGCCCGGCATCGAGCGGGTGGACGTCCTGGGCCGGGCCCGGGAGGCGTTCGGGGCGCTGCCGGTGGTGGTGGCCAACGACGTCAAGGCGGCGGGGCTGGCCGAGGTGCGCTCCGGTGCGCTCGTCGACGCCGATCCGGGGTTGTTCGTCAATCTGGGTACGGGCGTGGCCGCCGCGCTCACCGTCGGCGGCCGGGTCGTGGGCGGCGCGCGGGGCGTGGCCGGCGAGATCGGCTACGCGTTGGCGCCCGGCCGCCCGGACGAGCCGGACCTGGAATCGCTGATCGGCGGCGGTTCGTTGCTGGCCCGCACGCAGGCCCTGTACGCGCTCGGCGGCACCGGCCCGGCCCCCGACGCGGCGGCGATCCTGACCTCCGCCGATCCCCGGCTGCGCGCGGTCGCCGACCAGGCGCTCGACGTGCTCGCGGGCCATGTGCTCAACCTGTACCTGGCCCTGGACCCGACCCGGATCGCCCTCGGCGGCGGGTTGATGGCCGCGGCCGACCGGGTCCTCGACGTACTGCGCGGCTTCGTCGCCAAGTACGCGCCCGGCGCCGCCGCCCCGGACGAGGTGATCGTCGCGGCGCGGCACATCCACGACGGCGCGCTGCGTGGCGCCGCCGCCCTGGCCTGGGACATCGCCCGCGGCGAACGCCCGAAGTGGGCGCTGGTCACGCGATGAGCCCGACCCCCCGAACCGCCCTTCCCGAACCGATCGACCCAGCGCGGACCCAAGCGAAGCCGACCGAAGCAAGGCCGACCCAAGCGAAGCCGACCGAAGCAAGGCCGACCCAAGCACAGCCGACCGAAGCGAAGCCGACCGAAGGGACCAACGCCATGACCCCCGCAACCCCCGGCACGCCGACCACCGACCACCCCACCGTCCCCGGGGCCGTGATGGCCGCCGAGATGGCCGAACAGCCCGACGTGCTGGGCCGGTTGGTCGCCCGCCTGCCCGAACTCGGCGAGGCCGTTCGGGCCGCGCTGCCCACACCGCTGCTCGGGTCGACGCTGATCGCGCGCGGATCCTCGGACAACGCCGCCGTGTTCGGCCGCTACCTGTACGAGCCGGCGTCCGGTCGCCCGGCGGGCCTGGCCGCGCCGAGCCTGGTGACCCGCTACGGCGCGCGCACCGACTACTCCGGCTACCTGGTCACCGCGCTGAGCCAGTCGGGCCGCACCCCCGAGATCGTCACGGCGGTCCGGGCTGCGCGCGAACAGGGCGCCAGGGTCGTGGCGATCACCAACGAGGCGGACAGCCTGCTCGCCGCCGAGGCCGACGTCCTGGTCGCCACCGACGCCGGCACCGAGATCGCGGTCCCGGCGACCAAGACCGTCACCGCCCAACTCCTGGCCGTGGTCGGCATCGCGCTCGCCCTCGGCCCGCTGCCGCCGACCGTCGCCGATCTCGCCGACCTGGCCGAACTCCCCGACGCGGTACGCCGGGTGCTGGCCGACGCCGGCGCGTGCGAGAGGCTGGCCGCCGACTGGGCGCACCACGACCGCCTGGTCGTGGCCGGCCGGGGCCTCGGCGGCGCGGTGGCGTTGGAGGGGGCGCTCAAGATCCGCGAGACCTCCGGCGTATTCGCCGAGGGCATCTCGGTCGCCGACCTGCTGCACGGCCCGATCGCCGCACTGGGCGCCCGCGTTCCGGTCCTGCTGATCGATCTGGGCGGCCCCACCGCGTCCGACATCGCCCAACTGCGCGAGCGCCTGGTCGCCGACGGCATCCCGCACGCGACGGTGGCCCCCGAACTCGGCGGCCTGCGTACGGAAGCCGCCCGGGCCATCGCCACCACCGTGCATCTGCAGAATCTGGCCCGCACGTTCGCCCTGCGCCGAGGGGCGAATCCGGATGCTCCGGCGGGTCTGGCGAAGGTGACGCCGACGACCTGACGCGTCGGATCGCACATCCCGTCCGCGCAAATCTCGTCCCGCGAACGCCGAACCGTTCGAGGCCCCGGTACGTATCTGACTATGTGGTGTGTTGTCACTCGGCTATTTCCGACAACACCCGCGAGGCCAGGAATCAACCGGATCGGGGGGCGGTCGCTCGGAAGACAGGGCCCGAGCGATCGCACGGTTCGCGGGAATCGAGGAGAGCGAACGAACATGAACGGGGACAACGGGGAACTGGGGCGATCGGCCACGGACTTCCGGGATTCGGGGGAGCCCAACGAATCGACGGAGCCGCCCCGACGCCACGGCGACCGGCCCGAGGGCAACACCCGGTCGGCGCACGGCAGTACACCGACCGGGCGCACCAACGGCGTCAAGCCACCCGGCACGGGACGGCCGACGACCGGCACCACCAACGGGATCAAGCCACCGACCGGGTCGGCCGTCGCGGGGGCGGTCGGCCCGCATCAGGTGCGGGGCGAGGAGGGCGGTCGCTGAGCGGGGCTGATCGGGCCCGGCCGGTTCGAGGCGTGCAACAGGTCGACGGCGTGCGCCAGATCCACGACGTGCGCCAGGTCCACGGCGAAGTGCCACTGGCCGTCCTGCAGTTCCGTGTAGCGCAGGTTCGGAAACGCCGCGTACAGCGCCTTGCGCGCGCCCCGGTTGTCGACCCGGATCTGGGCGTGCAGGACGCGTACCCCGGCCGCCTTGGCCAGGGACGCGACCTGCCCGACCAACCGGGTGCCGAGGCCGTGCCCCTGGTACCGGTCGCCGACCAGGGCGGCGATGTCGGCGTGACCGGGCTCGTCGTCGAGTCCGTACTCCGCCCAGCCCACGATGCGGCCCCCGCTGTGGGCCACACACGCATTCCACCTGCCGTGTGCCCGGGCCTGGATGATGTGGGCCCGATACCAGTCGGGGATCGTGGTACTCGCGGCGCCGAATCGCGCGGCGAGTGCGTTCCGCGAGAAGTGCGCGCCGGCTCGCCCGAGTTCGTCGACATCGTCCGAGCGCCACGGGCGCAGGTGCACGGTGTCGGCGAGGGGTACGGGGACTACGGGGGTCATGACGGTCACGGTGATCAGCTCCGGGTGCGGCCGGTGATGCCGAGGGCGGTGACGGCGGAGCCGGCGGCGGTGGCGGCGATGAACCACCAGGCGTGTCGGAAGGCGTCGGTCGGATCGGGTGCGGTGCCGGTCGTGCCGAGGACGGCGACCAGGATGGCGACGCCGAGCACGTACCCGAGTTGGCGGCCGGCGTTGACCACGGCACTGCCGGTGGCGGCCTGGTCGCCGGGCAGCCGGGCGGTGGCGCGGGAGAGCATGAGGGGCATGGCCAGGCCGATACCGACGCCGATGACCAGCCATCCCGGCAGGATCTGCGTCACGTACCGGGGATCGGCGGACGCGCCGGCGGCCAACAACAGGGCGCCGCAGGCGAACAGCACGTTGCCCGCCGCCACCAGCACGCCGATCGGCACCCGGGCGGCCAGCCGTCGGCCGACGACCGCGAACAGCGGCACCATCAGCGGGCCCGGCGCGATGGCCAGGCCGGTGACCAGGGTCGAGTAGCCGCCGGGACCCTCCAGCCACAACACCACGGACGGGAAGACCGCGCCGAAGGCCGTACAGAACGTCAACACCGTGATGTTGGCCCACACGAACGTCGAGGTGCGGAACAGGGCCGGATCCACGGCCGGTTCCGGGTGGGTGAGGATCCGCCCGACGAAGATCGCGATACCGACGGCCGCGACGGCGAAGGTACCGATGGTCGCCGCGCCGGTCCACGCCCAGCCCTGGCCCTTGACCAGGCCCAGGGACAGCGCGCCGAAGGCGACGATCAGCGCGGCCGTGCCGAGCGGGTCCGGCATGCGTACGGCCGAGGTCTCGCGCAGGTCGGGGAGCACCCGGCGGGCTGCCACGAACGCCGCCACGCCGACGGGGATGTTGATCAGGAACACCCACCGCCAGGACAGCTCCACCAGGCCGCCGCCGACGACGGGACCGACCGCCGCCGCGAACGAGCTGGTGGTGGCCCAGATTCCGACCGCCTTGGCCCGGCGGTCCGGCGGCAGCGCGGTGAGCAGGAGCCCGAGGCTCGCCGGGGTCAGTACCGCCGCGCCGACCGCCTGGAGCCCGCGGAAGAACACCAGCCACCACAACTGGGGGGCGGCGGAACAGGCGGCGCTCGCCACGGTGAACAGGGCCAGTCCGGCGAGGAATGCCGGTTTGCGGCCGTACCGGTCGGCGAGCCGGCCGGCCGGGATCAGCAGCGCCGCGTAGACGATGGCGTAGGCGTTGAGGACCCAGCTCAGGTCCGCGAGAGGTGCACCGAATTCGGCGCCGATGTCGGTGAAGGCGACATTGACCACGAACACGTCGAGCATCGCCATGAACGCCGCGGAACACACGACGAACGTGATGGCCGTTGGTCCACCGGGGACTTGCCGCTGTTTGTCGGCGTCCGGCGCGGCTTGCGTGGCCTGGGAGGCCATGGGGATCCCCCTGTGATGCGGGTCGGATGGTCCGGTCGAGGGCAGCGCAGCGCTGCGCCGTCCGCTCGGGAGTGCGCGGCGAGGGCTGGCTTTCCTGGAGTATAGGTAGCCCGAGTCTGGCTATACAAGGTGATAGTCGGGGTGGGTACGATGGGCTCATGCCGGTTGTCATGGAGGGTGCGCTCGCCGATCTCGGCGCGTGGAAGACCGATCACTGCTCGCTGGTCAAGGCGCTGGAGGTGGTCGGAACCCGCTCCGCGCTGCTGATCCTGCGCGAGGCCTGCTACGGCACGACCCGGTTCAGCGGCTTCGCCGACCGCATCGGGATCACCGACCGCGCCGCTGCCCAGCAGTTGCGGCGCCTGACCGAGGCCGGCCTGCTCGCCAAGCGCCCGTATCGGGAGGACGGCGGTCGTACGCGCGACGAATACGTGCTCACCGACATGGGCCGCGAACTGTTCCCGGTGATCGTGGCCCTGATGCAGTGGGGCGACCGGCACCTCCAGGACGGCACGGCGCCGCTGCACTACGTCGACCACGAAACGGGCGTGCCGGTCCACGTCGAACTCCGTACCGAAACCGGCGACACGCTCGAACTGGAACAGGTCGGCATCCGCAGGAATCCCGCCTGGCGGGCCCCGAAGCCGGCCCCTCGACCGGAAGCGGCTTCCTGACCGGACGAGGGTCGGTTCGTCCCGGACGCGGCGTCGGAGTCGTACCGTGGTGGGCATGCGCGTTCTGCTGGTGTCCGACACCCATGTCGCCCGTCGTGCCAAGGCCGTTCCGGAGCAGGTGCTGATCGAGGCGGCGGTCGCCGATGTGGTGATCCACGCGGGGGATTGGGTCGACGCCGATGTGCTCGACCTGTTCGAGGCGTCCTCGCATCGGGTGGTCGGGGTCTACGGCAACAACGACGGCGCGGACCTGCGGGCGCGGCTACCGGAGGTGGCCCGGGTCGAACTCGCCGGCGTCCGCCTTGCCGTCGTCCACGAGACGGGCCCGGCCGAGGGCCGCGAACGCCGGTGCGCGGCGCGGTATCCCGACACGGACGTCCTCGTGTTCGGACACAGCCACATCCCGTGGGACACGGTCACGGACACGGGTCTGCGCCTGCTCAATCCGGGCTCGCCGACCGACCGCCGCCGCCAACCGCATCACACATACATGACCCTCACGGCCGAGGCGGGCCGAATCAGCGACGTCGTGCTCCACAACCTCGACTGACGCCCACCGGGTGGCCGCCGCGCTTTCCCGATCCCGAACGGGCCGTTGCCGCGCTAGCTTGGGTCGGCATGGGTGAGTGCCACCTCCCAGGGTGAGAGGTACGCGGTGAGCGGACTCGGGGACAACGTCCGGCGGTATCGACGGGTGGCCGGGCTCAGCCAGGAGCAACCGGCGGAGGCGGCGGGCCTGGGCGTGTCGACGGTCGCCAAGGTCGAACAGGGCGGCGACGTTCGGATCGCCACGCTGCACGTGCTCGCGCGAGCGCTGGATCTGCCCACGTCGGCGCTCTTCGCGCCGTCGGTGCCCAAACCCGTGCGCGACGAAGTGGGCTCCCGCATCCAGCTGATCGCGCTGCGCCAAGCGCTCACGCCACCGGTCGGCCTGGTCGACCGCGCCGACTCCGCCGAACTCACCCCGCAGCGCCTTGCCGCCACTCGGGCCCGGATCGATCGGGCCCACGAGCTGTATCAGGCCGACCGGTACGAGTCGATGGCGGACGAACTCCCCGCGATCCTGCGGGCGGTGCCCTCCGCCGAGGGCCCCGAGGGCGTCGGCGAGGTGCGGGTGGCGGCGCTGCACGCGGCCGGGAAGTACCTTACCCAGGTTCGCCAATACGACCTCGCCTACCACGCGTTCTCGGAGAGCATCCGCGATGCCCGGGCCATGGGTCGGGCACACCTCGCGGCCACCGGTGTGGGGGGGTCTGTGCTGGCTGCTGCTGCGCCAGGGTCGCTTCGACGAGTGCGAACACCTGGCGGCGGAGACGGCCGACGGCATCGAGCCGCGCCTGTCGAGGGCCACTGCGGGCGAGATCGCGGTGTGGGGCGAACTGCTCCAGCGAGTCGCCGCGGCGGCCGTGCGCAACAACAACCCCGATGTCGCCCGGGAGGCCCGCCGCATGGCCGGCACTGCGGCGACCGCCGTCGGCGTCGAGCACACCGACCGCAGCGTGCACTGGGGATCGTTCGGCCCGGTCACGGCCCACCTGAAAACCCTTGAGGACTTCGCGGTCGTCGGCGACCACCGCGGACTGCTCTGGGGCGTCGAGCACACCCCGAAGCCGATCACCGGTCCGCCTCCGAGCCCGAACACGCAGAACCGACACCGCCTGGATATTGCCCTGGCGCAGGCGCACGTCGGCGAGTACGGCGAGGCGATGACCGAGATGCGGACCGTCCTGCAGGCCGCGCCGGAATGGGTTCGTCACCAGAGCCTGGCCCGAGACGTGGTCCGACTGATCCTGAAAAAGCACAAGCGCACCCTGACCACCGACATGCGTGAATTGGCCGATCACCTCGGTGTAACCGGATGACTACCGCGTAACGCGGTGGCTCGGCGCCGGCCCCACCGAAACCGGCGCGCAGCATGTCTGGTTCCGGGCATGTCGGTTTTCTACCGTCACGAGCACTGATCGCCGAAGCTCGGGAGCCGGACCATGACGACCGTTGTCCCCACACGTCTGCTCACCGCCCAGTCGCGCCGGGCCTACCCCGCCACCGAGCGCAGCGTCGGTGAGGCCCGCCGCGTCGTGGGGCGGGCGTTGGTGAAGGCCGAGGTGCCGGAGGCGATCTCGTACGACATCCGGCTCATCGTCACCGAACTGGCCACCAACGCCGTGCGGCACTCGGGGTCGGCCGAGTTCGCGGTGGAGGTGTTCCTCGTGGAGAGCGTCGGGGACGACGCGCGGCCGAGTGTGGTGGTCGTGCGGGTGTCGGATCTGGGGCGGATCGGGCGGGAGTACGACTCCATCAACCACCCCGCCGGCGCGCGGACCGCGCTGTGCCCTCGCTCGCCCGGGACCGATGCCGGCGCCGAGCGGGGGTTGTTGCTGGTGGATCGGCTGTCGTCCGCGTGGGAGGTGGCGTTTTGTTCGCTGGAGAAGCGGGCCCGGTTTCGGTGTGACGACTGGATGGACCGCGAATGCGCGGAGCACGGATTCGGGCCGGCCCATACGACGGTGACGGCACTGGTCTACCTGGAACGGGCGGCATCCGGGGCCTGGGCGCGGCGCGGCACCAGTGCGGTGCTGGGCTGAACCCGGATCAGCGTGGCGCCGTACTCTGCGCGCCGCGATCGGGCACCTCGGCGAGTTCGAACGGCCGCTGCGCCGCCATCGACGCCGCAGCCGAGACCTCGGGCTCGGACGAGCGCTCGATCACATCCGCGATGAGATCCGCGTCCTGCACGTCGGCGAGGTTCATCATGGCCGGCGGCGCACTGGCGTGGTCGGCCTCGCCGCGGGTGGCCCAGGACGCGCACGCCTTCATCGGCCCTGTTCTCCCGAATCTGCCGTAGTACGTCATATAACCCGATATGACCAATTTGGTGGTCCGGGGAGTTGTGCCGTCGTCTTCGACCCCGGGTTCGCAGCAGCTATGTGGACCGAGCGCGTTCAAGTTTGGCCCGCACCAGTCCCGACAACGGATGATCGGGGCCGAGCGTCCGTTCGCTTTCGGTCAGGGTGCGTTCGTACAACGGGATCGCCCGCCCCAGATCCCCCGCCAATTCGTATGCCCCAGCGAGGTTGTTGCGGGAGGCGAGTGTGTCGGGTTGCTCGGCGCCCGACACCCGCTCGCGGGCGGTCAGGGCGCGTTGGGAGCCGTGGATGGCGGGGGCGAGTGCGCCTTGTCCCAGTCGGTAGCCGGCGGCGCGGTCGAGGGCGCGGGCGGTGTGGGTGGTGTCGTGCTCGGGGGTGTGGTGGTGGGTGAGGGCGTCGGTGTGGGGGAGGAGGGCCCGGCAGGTGGGCCAGTTCGCGGGGTGTTCGACGTCACCGGGCCAGGCGGCGGCGAGGAGTTCGGCGGCACGGTCGCGGGCGCGTGCGATGTCGTCGGGTCGGCGGAGGGGGTCGTCGGGGTCGGGGGTGCGGGCGTGGGTCTGGACGAGGCGGTGGACGGACAGGGTGCCGTCCCGGTTGTCGGTGATCATGCTGTAGGCGGCGAGCCGGCCGATCGCGGCGGTGAGTCGGGGCGGCGCGGCGAGGGTGTCGAGGAGGGCGCGGGGGAGGTTGTCGGGGGCGTACCAGGCCAGGATTCGTAGCAGTTCTCCGGCGAGGGGTGTGTCGGTCAGGCGGTCGAGGGTCAGGTGCCAGATCCTTGCGATGGTGCGTTCGGAGTCGCCGCCCGCGGTGGTGGCGGCGAACATCTCGGCGGGCCAGGCGGCGAGCATGTCTAGGTAGGCGCGTGGGCCGGTGCCGGTTTCGGCGCAGTACGCGGCGGCTTGTTCCACGGCCAGCGCCAGGTGTCCGAGTTCCGCGCAGACCGCGTCGGCGCCGGCGCTCTCGCGTGGTCCCTGGTGGGTGAGGATGCGGGTGAACAGGGCGAGGGCGTCGTCCGGTTCGAGGACGTCCAGGCGGATGGTGGTGGCGTGGTGGTGCCAGCCGGTCGCGCGGCGGGTGGTGATCAGGATCCGGCCCCGTGCGGCGACGCGGTCGAGCAGCGGTTCGATGTGGGTGGGGTCCTCGACGTTGTCCAGGACGAGCAGCCAGTCGTCGTGGCCGGCCAGCCACGCGAGGGCGCGTTGGGTCTGCAACTCGGCGGGCAGCGTGCCCAGTCCGGGGTGCAGGGCCCGCGCGAGCGCGGCCAGTCCCGCGTCGACTTTGGTCGTGTCGTCGGCGGTGATCCACCATCGCACCTGCTCGTCCCGGGTCGCGGCCCAGTGGGCGGCGAGCGCGGACTTGCCGACCCCGCCCAGCCCGTGCACCGCGTGCACGACGACCTCACCGGTCCGGGTGAACGCCGTCTCCAGCGCGTCGAGTTCGCCGGTGCGGCCGACGAACAGCACGGTGCGGGGAGTGTTCGACACCCCCGGGAGGGCGGCGTCTTCGGGGATCGGCGCATACGCCTGTGGGGGCAGCGCGTACTCGGCGTGGATCGCCACCGGGTTGACCAGGTCGCGCCCGGCCGCGTTGGACCCCGCCGTCGCCGAGACGCCCGGCGTCGCGGTGGGAGTGTCGGTTCCGGAGGGCCGCTTGCGGCGGCGCCACCATGTCACGGGCCGCGGTGCGCGCTCGGATCGTTCATGTCCCGGCCCGCCGCGTTCGACCCGTTCGACGCGGACACCCCCGGCCCCGGAGCCGGAGGCGGTCCGGAGCCCGCCCCGGTGTCACGGGCGGTGGGGTTGTGCATGTCCCGGCCCGCCGCGTTCGACCCCCCGTCCGCATGGACCGTCGTCGACCCGGAGTCCAGCAACGCCGCCACCGCCACCCAGGTCGACGCGGCACCCGCCACCGCCCCCACCACGCTGCCCGCCGCGGCCGCCGTGTCGAGATCGGCGACCACCACCAACACGACCAGCCCCACCGCCGCCGCCACACCGACGACCGCCAGGACCACCAGACACGCCTTTCGCCAACCCGTCATGACCCCATGATCGGGCCACAGGCATGATCAAGTCCCGGCAACGACGACACGATCGCGACCGAGTGAGGACGGCGAGACGGGCGATGAACAGGCACCGAGGCCGGTCTCTGCATCGCTGCCATCCCGCATGAACCCCGAAGGATCGGCGCGGCGCTGCATTAGCTTTGGGGCATGACCAAATCGCTCTCCGCCGTTGTCCGGGGTCGATCGTGGCCGGGCGTCGGGGCGCTTTCGCGGGTGGGGCGGCGCACGTTTGTGCAGTCGGTGTACCTGTTGACCGCGCCGGTGTTCGCCGCCGTTGGAGTGGTCGCGGTGCTGGGCGGGGTGTTCTTCGCGGCGCTCGGGCTGGTGCTGCCCGGTGGCGCGCCGCTTGTGGCTCGTGCGCTCGCGCCCGCGCGGTGGTGTGCCGATCTGGAGCGGTGGCGGATCGCCAAGGTGCGGGCCGTCGGCGCCGGGGTCGCGCGTGCCGAGCCGGCGGCGAGCCCGTCCGGCGCCGGCGCCGGGCCCAGTGCCGGCCCCGGGCCGTGGCTTGATGCCGCCCATGCCGTGGTGCTGTTCCCGGTCACCCTGGTCACGGCGCTGGTGACCGCGCTGTGGTGGTTCGTCGGGGTGGCCTGTGTCACCTGTGCGCTGCGCTACGAGTACGCGGCGTCCGAGCCGCTGCGGCCGTTGTCCCTGAACGCCGGCGGCGAGCAATCGCACGTCACCGTGAGCCTCGGTTTGCTCTCGCCGGTCGATCGGGTCGCCTTCGGGACCACGGTCGGCCTGCTGCTCCTGTGCACCCTGCCGCTGGTCACCCGCGCCTTCACCACCGCCCAGACCGGCCTGGGTCAGGCGCTGCTCTCCGACGCCTCCGCACTGCACCGCCGCATCCGCGGCCTCGAACAGGAACGCGACACCGCCCGCGCACAGACCGTCGCCGCCGTCACGGCCGAGGCGAGCGCGCTGCGCCGGCTCGAACGGGACATTCACGACGGCCCGCAGCAGCGCTTGGTCCGCCTGGCCATGGAACTGGGCCGGGCCGAGCACCATCTCGACCGCAGGCCGGAGACCGCCCGCGCGGCCCTCGCCGACGCGATGGCCCACGCCCAGGAGGCGCTGGACGAGCTGCGCGCCCTCTCGCGCGGCATCGCCCCGCCGATCCTGGTCGACCGCGGCCTGCCCGACGCGCTCGCCGCCTTGGCCGCGCTGTCCACGGTCCCGGCCGACCTGGACATCGTGGCGCCGCACCGGCGACTCGACGCCGGTGTCGAGACGGCCGCGTATTTCGTCGTGGCCGAGGCCCTGACCAACGTGGCCAAACACAGCCATGCACACCGGTGCGTACTCGGACTACGGCACGACGGGGGCGACTTGACCGTGTGGGTGACCGACGACGGCATCGGCGGCGCGGCCCTGGCCAAGGGACACGGACTGCGCGGCCTGGCGGAGCGGTTGCTCGCCGTCGGCGGGCGGTTGCGGGTGGACAGCCCGGCCGGCGGCCCGACGACGATCACCGCCGTACTGCCATGCGACTGACCCCGGACACGGCGCCGGGCCAGGCGTCGGACCAGGCGCCGGACCGTGCCGAGCGCCGCCCGCTGCGGATCGTGGTGGCCGACGACTCGGTACTGCTGCGCGAGGGCCTGGTCCGCCTGCTCGTCGAGGACGGTCACCGGGTGGTGGCCGCGGTCGGCGACGGGCCCGCCCTGGTCGCGGCGGTGCTCGAACACCGACCGGACGTGTCGATCGTCGACGTACGGATGCCACCGACGCACACCGACGAGGGCCTGCGCGCGGCGATCAGCGCCCGCTCGTACGTGCCCGGCGCACCGATGCTGATGCTCAGTCAGTACGTGGAGGCGTCCTACGCGGGCGACCTGCTCGCGGACGGTTCGGGTTCGGTCGGCTACCTCCTCAAGGACCGGGTGGCCAGGGTCGAGGAATTCCTCGACGCGCTGGACCGGGTCGCGCACGGCGCCACGGTGCTCGATCCGCAGGTCGTCGCCCAACTGCTGGCCGCGCGTAGGCGGGACGGCGGCGTGAGCGCGCTGACCGCCCGCGAACGCGAGATCCTGGCGCTGATGGCCGAAGGCTGCTCGAACACGGCGCTCGCCCGGCGGCTGGTGATCTCCGCCAGCGCGGTGGAGAAGCACATCGGCAACATCTTCGCCAAACTCGGCCTGCCGGCCGACGACGACGCCCGCCATCGCCGGGTGCTCGCCGTACTCACGTATCTCAAGGGCTGAGTCCGGGGCGACGCCTCGACCGCCGCGCCCGATTCGTCCCGGGGGTGTGGCCTGCCCTACTCCCGGGTGTCCGGCCTGCTCCGGTGACCGCGCGGCGCCGCTGCGGAAGCGTGGTCGGCATGACAGCAACGCCTCACCTCCCGGGCCGGCGGCGGCAGCGTCCCGCGGTCCCGTCGCGATTCGCGGGCATCCCCGCGCGCCCGCTCGCCCTCCTCGTCGGCGCCGTAGTGGCCCTGATCGCCGCCCTGTTCGTCGTCCCGCCCCTCCTGGCCGAGCACATCGCCGGCGACGGCTCCGTCGATCAGGACAACCTCGCCGCGTCCTTTCGCACGGCGTTCGTCGAATACTGGCGCGCCGGTCGGCGGGACTTCACCCCGGGCATGGACCGAGCGGTCGACTACTGGTTCCGATTCCACGTCGTCAAGGCGGTGATCGCCGCGATCCTGTTGGTCGTGGTCGTCGCGCTCGGCATGCTCGTGTGGCGGGCGTTCCTGCGGGCACGCGATCTCGGTACGGGACGCCGGGCCGGCCTCGTGTCGGCGGGCGTGTTCGTCACGATGCTCGGGGCGGGCGCGTTGGCGACGGTGATGGCCAACATCCAGGGTGCGGTGGCGCCGTTCTCGTCGCTGTTGACGCTGCTGCCGAGCGGCGCGGCCGAGGGCGAAACGGGCGACACACTCCGTCAGGTGCGAGAAGCGCTGGACGCCGCCTCGGGCAAGGGCGAGCGCACCCCACCCGCCCTCGACCTGATGATCGACGACTTCGCCCGCTACCACGCGGCGCTGGCCGTGGTGGCCGGGCTCGTGGCGGTCGTGCTGATCGGGCTCGCCGTGGTGGTGTGGCGGCGGTTCGCCGCGACCGAGGCCGCCGATCGGCGCACCCGGCGCCTGCTGGGGTGGTTCGGGGTGCTCGCGGTGGCGTCGGTGCTGGTCGTGCTCGTGGTGGTGATGGCGAACGTGGGCACCACGGCCGACCCGAAGCCGGCGCTCGCGGCCTTCTTCGAGGGCGGGTGGTGATGCGCGTCAGTCCTTGTCCCTGTCTTTGTCCTTGTCCAGTTCGCTCGCCCACTCCGTCGACCACTCCAGCAGCGGGTCCAGGGCGGTGACGAGTCGGGTGCCGGTGGCGGTGAGGGTGTAGCGGCCGGCCGGGTCCTGGGCGGCGATCCGGGCCTCCACCAATTCGCGCAGGCGGTTGTTGAGCACGCTGGAGGACATGTCGTCGCACCGGCGTTGCAGGGCGCGGAAACCGGCCGGTTCCCGGCTCAACTCCCAGATCAGGCGCAGGATCCAGCGCCGGCCGAGCAGGTCGAGCGCGGCCATCGGAGCCCGGCCCGTGGTCGACCCGCGTACCGGGCTTCCGGGACGTGGGATGCCCGCCTCGTCGTGCCGGTCCACGGCCGCCTCCTTGCGCTTCGCTTTCGAAAGCAGCATAGTGCTTTCGAAAGCGAAGCACCAGAGCGGCCGTCCCGGCCGATAAAGGAGCACGCCCATGTCGCGGATCACGCCGTTGTCCCCGCCCTACGCCCCCGAGACCGAAGCGTCCCTGGCTCGCTGGATGGGCGCCGCCGGAGACCGTGAACCCCTCGCCCTGTTCCGGGTTCTGGAGCATCACCCCGACCTGGCCTCGCGGATGCGGGTGCTCGGTTCGGGGCTGCTCGGGCACGGTACGTTGCCCGCCGTCGAGCGGGAGACCGTGGTGCAGCGGGTGTGCGCCCGGGCCGGCTGTTCGTACGAATGGGGCGTGCACGCCGAGGTGTTCGCGGAGCGGGTCGGCCTGACTTCGCGTCAGCTCCGGGCCACCGTCGTCGACGACGAGGCGGCCTGGACACCGCGCCAGGCGATCCTGGTGCGCGTGGTCGACGAGTTGCACGACGGTGCCGACCTCACCGACGGCACCTGGGCCGAACTCCGGGCCCGGTTCGAGGATCGGCAGATCGTGGAGGTGCTGGTCCTGGCCGGCTGGTACCGCACGATCGCCTATGTGGCCAACGCGCTGCGGCTGCCGGACGAGGAGTGGGCCGCGCCGTTCCCGGAGGCGTGAAAGCGTCCGGAACCCGAAGCCGCCGCCCGCTATCGAGCCTCGTCGCCCTCGACGTTGCCCAGGAAGCCGACGATCGCCGCCAGCCACTGCGCCGGACGCTCCGCGAACGGCAGGTGGCCCGAGTCGAGTTCGACCACGCGGACGTTGCGCAGGCCGGCCGCGACGGCGCGGTGATGGTTCGGCTCGACGAGGCGGTCGCCGGTGGTGGACACCACCAGCGTCGGGACCTCGATGGTGGCCAGGTCGGCGCGCACGTCGACACGCTCGACCAGTTCGGTGTGCTCGGGCGTCCCGAGCGGTGGGGTGTCCGCCGTCATCCGCAGTACGCCCGCCAAGTCCTCGGGGGAGAGCGTGTCGAGGGCGGCCGGGCCGAGCGCGAACGGGGTCAGGAAGGCGGCGAACGTGGCCCGGTCGCCCGACTCGTACAGCCCGCGCCAGACCCGCGCGGCCAACCGGAGGCGGGCGTCGGCGTGCGCGAAGGCCGAGGTCAGGATCAGCGAGGTGACCCGCTCGGGGTGCCGGGTCGCGGCCCGGACGGCGACCGCGCCGCCGAGCGAGTAGCCGGACACCGCGAAGGTCTCCAGGCCCTCGGCGACACCGGCGGCGACCAGCTGGTCGGCGAGTTCGTCCAGGTCGAGCGGCCCGGTCGAGCGCGGCGTCTCGCCCGAGCCGGGGAAGTCGACGCCGACCACGCGATGTTCGGCCGCGAGCCCGTCCAGGATCGGCCCGTAGTTGGCGGCCACACCGCCACCGGCGCCGTGTGCGAGCAGCAGGCCGGGGCCCGAGCCCCGCACGGTACGGGCGTAGGTCGGCACGGGCAGGGCGGCGGCGCGAGCCGTGGTGGTGGTGCCGGCGGTGGCGATGGACATGAAAGCTCCCCGGAGAAGATGCGCGAACGAGTTTCGTAGCGATCGCTACAGATCTCACCGTAGCAGAGATTCCCCCTTCCATAGCGAGCGCTATAGAATGGTCCGCATGTCCGGTACCCAAGGCCGTCCGCGTGGCTTCGACCGCGAAGCCGCGCTGGATCGCGCGGTCATCGAGTTCTGGCAGCACGGCTACGAGGCGACCTCGGTGTCCGGGCTGACCACCGCGATGGGCATCAAGCCGCCCAGCCTGTACGCGGCCTTCGGCGACAAGCGCACCCTGTTCAGCGAGGCGATCCAGCGCTACGGCGTCACCTACGGCGCGGTCGCCGGCCGGGTGCTCGACGCCGAGCCGGACGCCCGCCGGGGGATGGAGCGCATGTTGTACGCGCTGGCCGAGGCCTACACCGAGCCCGGCCACCCGCCCGGCTGCATGGTGATCACGGCGGCGGTGAACTGCACCGCGGCGGCCGAGGAGGTCAAGGCCGAACTACGCGCGCTGCGCGAGGCGTCCAAGGCGGCGTTCCGCCGCAGGATCGCCGCCGACGTGGCGGCCGGCCGTCTGCCCGCCGACACCGACCCGGACGACCTCGCCACCTACTACGCGGCCGTCGTCCAGGGCATGTCCACCCAGGCCGTCGACGGCGTCCCCCGCGAAAGACTGGAACGGGTCGCGGAACTGGCGATGCGAAGCTGGCCCGACCGGGGGTAGGCAGGCACCGAGCCCCCGACGACAGGCGTTGCGTCGTCGGGGGCTCGGCTGTCGTATGACGGTTCGCGTCACGGTGCGAGGTCGATGGTCAGTTGATCGGTACGGGTCCTCGCCAACCGCCGGTGTCCTCGACCCAGGAGACGTTCAGCTTGCCGTCGTTGCCGAGGAACGCCGCGGTGAGGATGGTGTTGTCCTGTTTGGCCACCGCGACGCGGGCGCCGTTCGGGGCCAGGACGCCACCGACCTGGACGGGCGAGTGCCAGGCGGCCCCGTCCACGACCCAGGCGACGGTGAAGACACCCCATCGGTCGACGGCGACCGAGACCAGGATGTCACCGGTCTGCTTGGACATCGCGACTCCGGCGCCGGGCGCGGCGCCCCACCCGCCGATGTCGACGGGCCCGTTCCAGCGGCCACCGTTGTTGATCCACGCCACCCAGGTCGATCCGTACCCGGGGATCGAGGCCGTCAACGTGTTGTCGTTCTGCTGCGCGAGGGCCACGCCCCCGCCCGGGACGGTCACCGGGTTGCCGACCCCGAACGGCGAGGTCCACGCCGCACCGAAGTACGACTGGAAGGCGATGTCGAGCCTTCCGGAGGTGTCGATGATCCCGGCGTACATCGAGTTGCCGAAGCGGGCCAGCGCGACCGGGGAACCCGAGACGCCGACCGAGCCGCTGATCGCGGTCGGGTAGGTCCACCAGTCGTTGCCCACGGCCGTGGAGATGCGGAGCGCGCCTTGGGTGTCGACGAAGGCGGCGGTCAGTTCGCGGTCGAAGTGCTGGGCCAGGGCGACGGATCCGCCCGGCTTGGCGATCGGGTCGCTGATGGGCTGGGGTGCGCTCCAGGGTTTGCCGTTCTCGAGCCAGGCCACGTTCAGCCTGCCCCACTTGTCGATGAACGCGGCGGTGAACTTGCCGGCGTTTTGCCTCGACAGGGCGACCCCGCCACCTGGTACGCCCACCGTGTCGCTGATCCTGACGGGTGCGTTCCAGGCGCCGTTGTTCACCTCCCACGCGACGTTGAGGGCGCCGTCGGTGTCGATGAACACGGCGGTGAGGACGTTGTCCGCCTGCTTCGCGAGGGCGACCCCGCCGCCCGGTACACCCAGGGCCGCGGCGGCCTTGGTGGTCGCCGCCGAGTTCGGGCCGGCGGGAACCGCGACGGTGACGGGATCGGCCGAGGTCGCGGCCGACGCCGCCACGGCCGGCTGGAACCCGGCGATCAACCCGACGGCGACCGCCAGGCCCGCCAGGCGGGGTAACGTGCACGCGCTACGCCGCGAGGCGGTCGCGTCACGGCGAAACGATGGAAATCTCACGGGAGTTCCTTTCGCTTTCGGATGCCTTGCTCGCGGTGCGTATGTGGTTCGGCACGCACCGCGAGCAGTTCCGAGCGTGACACGGCCGGGGAAGGTCCGGACAGCGTCGGATCCACTGAGTGAACCGCCGGCCAATGTTGCGAGCGAACCACCGAGGAGGAGTACGCCCGACCCGGACCGGGCGTGGTACGCCGACCCCGGCGGGCACGGCGTCGAACGCCGGTGCGTCCCACCTGCCCGGCGGTCCCGACATGCTCGTGCCGCACGGGACGGTGGTCAGTAGTAGCGGCGGTGCCATTGCCCGGTGGCGAGGTCGAGTTCGGAGTACGCGGCCTCTCCCGGTGTCTCCGTCACGTAGACGCGGCCCTCGCCCTCGGCGATCGACCAGGCGGCGATGTCGTCGCGCAGCGTCTTCGGGCCCTGGGCGGTCAGTTCCACCACGCCGCCCTTCCCCGCGGCACAGAACAACCGTCCCTCGACGAACGCCGCGCCGAGGGCGGCGACCCGGTCGCGTGCGGCCACCGTGAAGCCGCGTCGCGCGGATCCGCGGAGTATGCGCCCGCCGCGCGATCTGCCGGTGACGTACACGTCGCCGCCGGCGTCGAAGGCGATGCCCGTAAGCAGGTCGGTCGTGTCGGGGCCGTCCGGATCGGCGATCCGCGTCCAAGCGGTGCCGTCGAAGTGCAGCAGGGTGCCGTTGTGGCCGGCGGCGTAGACGTCGTTCGCCGCGCGACCGCGGACGGCGCCGATCGGTGCGCCGATCCCGGAGTGGAACTGCGACCAGTCGGCGCCGTTCCAGTGGTAGAGCACGCCGCCGAAGGTGGCGATGTGGACATCGTCGTCCGAAGTCCCCCACACGGCCGCGGGGTTCGGCCGACCGTCGTTGTGCGCCTGCGCGGGCAGCGCGGTGTGGCGCCAGGTCACCCCGCCTTCGGGCGCATCGAACTCCAGGTCCGGCGGCATGGTGTCCGTCCAGGCAACGGGTGCGCTCGTCCAGACCAGACCGGTGCTGCTCGTCGCCCACACATGCCCCTGCGGCGAGCACCACAGTTCGCGGAGCGTGTCGTTGGTCGCCAGGATGTTCGCGGCCGGCTCGTCGCTGCCGACGGGGCGCCGGAAGACGTACCCCGCGGCATTGCCCGAATCGCCGGGGGCGTACGTGATCAACAGGAAGTGCACCACGCCGCCGCCCTCGTGGACGACGACGATGTCCTCGACGAACTCGCGCGACGCCTCCTCCGAGGGCCGGTGCGACCCCTCGCCCGAACTTCCGCCTTCCACCACCACGGCGGCGTCCCCCGGCTCGTGCATCGCAGCGCTTCCTCCGACTCGGTCTCGACCCGTGGCTCCGCGAACCACCGGCAAGGGGGGCTCTCACGGTACCTGTGTCATCAGGATCTCCCAGACGTCCCGAACGCCTGTCAGCCTGGTCGAGTCGAAAGCGCCGACAACACTCCATGGGTACGCACTGCGGGTTTGCCCCCGACAGTTCGATTCGGGTGCCCCCGATGCGCGATCGCGTCGGCGCATTTTTCCACGACGGAATGGACGGAGACCAATGGCGGACAACCGATTCACCACTCATCGAGAACTTTTCGATCTGAGTGGGAAGTACGCTCTCGTCACGGGCGGTACCAAGGGCATCGGGATGATGATCGCGCGCGGCCTTCTCCAGGCGGGCGCCCGCGTCGTCATCAGCTCACGCAAGGCGGACGCGTGCGCGGAGGCACAACATCTCCTGTCCGAATTCGGCGACGTTCGAGCAATTCCCGCCGACCTGTCCAGGCGCGACGAGTGTCAGCGCCTTGCCGACCTTGTCATGGCCGACTCGGAATGCCTGGACATTCTTGTCAACAACGCGGGAGCGATGTGGCGCGAGCCACTGGCGACATTCCCGGACGAGGGCTGGGACGCGGTGATCGACCTCAACCTCAAGGCGCCGTTCCGGCTGGTGCAGGCGCTGCTCCCCGCTCTTCGCAGGGCGGCCACCGCCGATGATCCCGCGCGGATCATCAACATCGGCAGTATCGCCGCCATCCACGTCGCCCAGGCGCCCAACTACTCGTACGCCGGCAGCAAAGCGGCACTGCATCAACTCACCAGAGTGCTCGCCAGGGAACTGGGCCCACAGCACGTCACGGTGAACGCGGTGGCACCGGGAGTGTTCCCGTCGCGGATGATGGCGTCCACGCTCGATGCCATCGGCGACACGATCGCGGCGGCGACCCCTCTGCGCCGGATCGGTCGCGACGACGACATGGCGGGTATCGCCGTGTTTCTCGCCGGCCGGGCCGGGTCCTACCTCACGGGCGCCGTCATCCCGGTGGACGGCGGCGTCGCGACGACCGCGTCCGGTACCCCTTAGGCGGCGGGAGGGGCTTACGGTGAGGGGATGGCCACGATGGATCCACGCACCGATATCCGGGAGTTTCTCAGCTCGCGTCGCGCGCGCATCGCGCCCGAGCAGGCGGGCCTGCCCGCCTACGGCGGCAATCGTCGGGTCAAGGGTCTGCGTCGCGAGGAGGTGGCGCTGCTGGCAGGGGTATCGGTCGACTACTACGTGCGCATGGAGCGTGGCGGCCTCGCCGGTGTCTCCGATGGTGTGCTCGACGCGTTGGCCTGCGCCCTGCAACTCGACGAGGCCGAGCGCGACCACCTGTTCCACCTCGCGCGCCGATCCGGGGCGCCCGGCGGCCCACGCCGGCGCGGGCCTGCCGCGACGGTGCGCTCGACACTGCACCAGGTGCTCGACGCGATCTCCGCCGCGCCGGCCTGGATCGGCAACGGAAATTTCGACGTACTCGCCATGAATCCACTCGCTCGCGCACTGTATTCACCGATGCCGGCCGACCCGCGACGGCCCGCCAATACGGCGCGGTTCGTGTATCTGCACCCCGAGGCGGCCAAGGATTTCTTCGTCGACTACGACCACATCGCCGATGTCGTGGCCGCGAAGCTGCGCATGGAAGCCGGCCGCAATCCGCACGACGGGAAACTGATCGCCCTGGTCGGCG
The DNA here is from genome assembly GCF_042754105.1 of Embleya sp. NPDC059237. NCBI lineage: Bacteria > Bacillati > Actinomycetota > Actinomycetes > Kitasatosporales > Streptomycetaceae > Embleya > Embleya sp. NPDC059237. Next base: position 190,805 of record NZ_JBHZAE010000010.1, read on the forward strand.
AACTGTCGACGCGCAGCGAGCTGTTTCGGCAGCGGTGGGCATCCCAGGACGTGCGGCTGCACCGGTCCGGACGCAAGCGGGTGCGCCATCCGATCGTGGGCCGGCTCGACCTGGACGTCGAGTCCCTGGAACTGCCCGCCGAACCCGGCCTGCACCTCAACGTCTACACCGCACCCGCGGGCACACCGACCGCCGACAATCTGGCGCTCCTGGCGTCGTGGGCGGCCCCCCGGCAGACACCGGCGACCGCACTCGAAGCACACGACGGATAGTCCACATCGGCAGGACATGCACCACGCCGCCCTCGTGGACGACGAGGATCGCTTCATCGGACGGCCCTACCCCGAGCCGGCCGCCGCCAGCAGTGTCTCCGCCGCCCGGGTGCGGGCGTACAGCACCACGCGGCCGGCTCGATGGGCGCCGACCAGGCCCGCCGCACGCAGCGCGGACAGGTGTTGTGAGACGCCGCCCGGGGTCAGGCCGGTACGCCGGGCCAGGTCCGTGGTCGAGGCCGGCGTGGTGAGTTCGGCCACCAGCGTGGCGCGGGAGCGGCCCAGTACGCCGGCGAGCGCGTCGGGCACGGCCGTGGGTGCCGGCGCGGCCGACCACAGGGTGCCGATGCCGCGCGGCGGATAGCGCAGCGTGGGCTGCCAGTGCCCGTCCAACACGGAGAACACGCGCGGCCACACGAACGCCGACGGCACGAGCAGCAGCCCCCGGCCGCCGAGCGTGCGTCGATCGCGACAGAACCGGGTCTGCACCTGGAGCGTGCCCGCGTCCCAGGCGACCTGCGGGTCCAGGTCGTTGAACAGGCCGCGCGCGCCGCCCTCGACGAGTCGGCCGGCCCGGAAGAGGATGTCGCCCTCCAGGAAGGCGAGGATGCGCGGCCAGTACGGCGCGAGCGCCACATCCCAGTACGCCTGGATGGTCTCCGCGAGCCGGGCCAACTCACGATCGGGGTCGGCGCGGATCTCGGCCACGCGTTCCGGTGTGATCGCCGAGGGCGTGCGCAGCAGTTCCGGGGGCGTCGCGCGCAGCGCCGCCAGTTCGACTTCCAGCGAGGTCAGCGGGGTGGTCGGCGGCGGGGCCAGGAAACACGCGAGCGCCAGGGTCGGTACCGGGATCAGGTCGGTGAGCGGGGTCAGGTCCACCTTCGCGGCGGCCAACCGGTCGCGCACCTGCTCGGTCCAGACCCGGTGGATGCCCTGTTCGTCGGCGCCCTTGAGGACGCGTACGCTCGCCACGACCTCCCACAGCGGGGAGATCGCGAAGCGGGTGCGGGCCACGTCCTCCGGGCTGAACTCGATCTCGATCACCCGGTTCAGGCTACCCGCGCCCGCCAGGGGCGCGGCCCAGGATTCAGCCTCTGCTAAATCATTGCGGTGTCGACGGGGGAGCCAGGCAGGCTCCCGGCATGAGCCACGCGCACTCCCCCTGGCGGATCGCCGACTTCCGCACGCTGTTCACCGCGGCGGCGCTCAGCGAACTGGGCACCAACATCGGCTACGTCGCCATCCCGCTGATCGCCGTCGAGGCCCTGGACGCGAGCCCCGGCCAGGTCGGCGCATTGGCCGCGCTCGGCACGGTGGCGTTCCTGCTGATCGGCCTGCCCGCCGGCGCCTGGGTGGACCGCATGCGGCGGCGCCGGGTGATGATGGTCGCCGACCTGGTCCGCGCCGCGCTGATCGGCTCGATCCCACTCGCCTGGTGGCTGGACGTACTGACCCTGCCCCAGCTGTACGCGGTGGTCCTGCTCAACGGGTGCGCGACGGTCTTCTTCGACGTCGGCTCGCAGAGCTTCGTCCCGCACCTGGTCGGCCGCGAGGCGCTGGTGCCGGCCAATGCCGCCATCGTCAGCCTGATGGCCACCGCCAATATCGCCGGGCGCGGCGCGGGCGGCCTCCTGGTGCAGGCGGTCGCGGCGCCGTTCGCGGTGGTGTCCACCGTCGTCGGCTACCTCGCGTCCGGCCTGGGGCTGGCCCGGATCCGGACCGACGGCGCCCCGGCCGCCGGCGCCGGCCCCGCCCGCCGGTTGCGCGACGAGATCGGCGAGGGGCTGCGGCACGTGTGGCGCGGTCGGGAACTGCGCGCGCTGATGTGCACGGCGGCGTTGACCAACTTCGGCTCCCAACTGGTCACCGTGCTGCTCCCGGTGGTCTTCGTCCGCGAACTCGACCTCCCCTCCGGTGCGTTGGGGTTGTTCCTGGCGATCGGCGGGGTGGGCGTCCTGATCGGCGCGCGGTCCGCCCGGCCGATCTCGCACCGGTTCGGCTACGGCCGCACGATGGGTATGGCCGGCCTGTGCCTGGCGCCGGCCGCGCTGGTGATCCCCCTGCTCGATCGTGGGCCGTGGCTGGTGGTCGCGGGCGTCGGATGGTTCCTGTGCACGGCCCGGATGGGCGTGGACAACGTGCTCGGGGTGAGTCTGCGGCAGCGGCTGACCCCCGACGCGCTGCTCGGCCGGATGAATGCCACCTTCCGCTGCCTGCTCACCGGAGCGGTGGCGATCGGGGCGGTGGCGGCGGCACTGATCGGCGAGTTCGCGGGGGCGCACGCGGCGATGTGGGTCGGCGGTGTGTGCATGGCGCTGGCCTTCCTGCCGGTGTTCTGCTCGCCGATCCGCGCGCTGCGCACGCTCCCGGAGGGGCCGGCGGTGGTGGTCGCCGCCGAAGAGTCGCCGCTTCCGCGCGACGCCGCCGAGGCTCCGGTGCGGGCCGGGCAGACTTCGCGGGACTGACGGGTCGCGCCGTCGAGGCGCCCTCGTGCCTACTCCGGGTCGGTCGGGTCGAAGGCGGCGCTGGGGTCGGTGGCGAGGACGAGTCGGCTGACCGGGGCCTGCTCGCCCGTCCTGGCCAGCACCCGGAACAGGCCCTCCACGGGCAGGATCTGGCGGATCGTCACCCGGCCGTCGCGGGCCACCGGCAGGGCCCGGGGCAGCGCGACGCCGGTGGCCACGTCGACCACGCGGACGCCGATCGCCGTCGGGTCGGCGACCCCGTCCAGGACGATGTCGAGGGTGCGGCCGGCCGCCACCGAGTCCGCTACGTCCAGGGTCAACGGGACGACGTCCCCGGCGCGTTCGGGCGCGGGGTCCTCCTGGCGCAGGACCGCGCATACGTACCCGATCGCCTCGCGGGAGCGGGCCAGCGCGCCGTGCGTCTGGACCACGGCGAACGGTTTGAGCGCGGCCGGCGCCGCCACTCGGCGGCACACCGTGTCGTCGCCGCGCCGGTCGGCCCGCACGATCCCGCCGTCTCCGTCGCTCGCGCAGGTCACGAAGCGCGGCCGGACCACCCCGTCGCGGATCACCAGGGACTGTACGGTCGGCTGCTCGACGCCGACCACCGGCCACAGCGTGTCCCAGGACCCGGTGCCGAGCAGGCGTTCGCGCCGGGCCAAGGCGTCCTCGGCCAGGCGCTCGTCGCCGCCGACCGCCGCGACGTCGGCGGCGGTCGGCCGCCGGACCGCGGACCCCTCGTCCAGGCAGCGGTACGACGGCAGCAGGTCGTACAGCCCGGGCGCGGTCGCCGCGAATCGGCGCAGCCGAGCCTCGGGCAACTGCGCCGCGGACGGCCGTGAGGCGGACCGGCTCCCGGGGTCGGCGGGCGCGCCGCCGAGCACGTGCAGCGCCTTCGCCGCGCCCAGGAACGGGGTACCCAGCGTGACCAGCGCGCGCAACTCGGCGGCGTCGCCCAGTACTTCGGTGAAGTAGCGGGCGACCAGGCCGCCTGTCGAGTGGGCCACGAGCACCAGACGCGCGTCCCTGCCGCCCAGCGGGTGGCGGCGCCAGCGGCGCAGGTGTTCGTACGCGGCGATCGCCAACAGACCGGCGTTGTAGTCGACGGGCAGGCGCCAGTCGTACGGGAATTCGTGCACCGCGGCCGGATCGGCGGCGGCTCGGCGCAGCGCCAGGACCAGTTCGGTGTACGGCTCGAAGCCGCACAGCAGCGGAGCCCACGCGGGGGTGTGCAGCAGCCGGGTGGCGCGGATCCGCCCCACGCGCCCGGAGCGTTCCGCGTCGGTGACGGCCAGTGTGTCCAGTGCGCCGCCGGTGGTCCAGGCCCCGGCGTACCAACTCGCGTCGGTGGGCCCCCACAGGGTTCGCCCGGTGGACACCTCCACCAGTTCGCTGCCCATCATCCCCGGCAGCACGATCACCGCGTCGTTCATCGTCGCCCCCAACCCCCGGCCGAAGCCGTCCCGTGCACGTACGGAACGGGCCGTCGGGCCCCTTCGTCGCGCACCTCGCGGTCCCGCGCTCCCACCGACCGCGGGCCCCGCCCCCGCCGCCGCGACGCACGCGGCCGCCTTCCCCCGGCGGCCGGTACGCGCCCCACCCGCCCCGGCGCCGCCCATCCATCCTGGCCGGCGAAACGGCGGGCGCGCAGGCGATTTCCGAAGTCGTTGCGGCGGTGCGAGCAACGGATGTGCGGCAGACGAGTGAGGCACATGCGACGTTCAGTCGCCCTGTGAGGCTTGGGTCCGTTTTGGTCGCGTCGGGAGTGCGTCGACGCCCTCGACGCATGATCCATGCGACTTCTCGTGGTCGTCATGTCGCGGCCATACCGCCGCAACACGGGCCGGTCACACTGAGGGCATGCGAAACACGGACAACTCGGAGATGCCTGTGACCCGACCGAACGACCTGCTCGACCCGAAGCCCCACGACCCCCAGGAGCCCCGCGAGCGCGGCATCGCCCTGGTGGCGCACGACCGCTGCAAGCCGGAAATGCTCGCCTGGGCCCGGACCCACCGCGAGACGCTGACCCGGCACCGCCTGTACGCGACCGGAACCACCGGCGGCATCCTCGCGGACGAACTCGACCTGGAGATCATCCGGTTCCGCAGCGGCCCCCTGGGCGGCGACCAGCAGATCGGCTCGCGGATCGCGGAGGGCGACGTGGACCTGCTGGTGTTCTTCTGGGACCCGCTCAGCCCCCAGCCGCACGAGCCCGACGTACGGGCGCTGCTGCGCCTCGCGGTGCTCGCGGACATCCCGGTGGCCTGCAACCGGGCTACCGCCGACTTCGTGATCACCTCGCCCCTGCTCGCGGTGGCCGACGACCCGGATCGGCCGGAGTCGCCGGTGTTCGCGCCGCTGGCCGCATAGGCGCCGGACTCCGGCAGGCGCCGCCGTCGGCCCGCCGTCGTCGCCCGCTGCCCCGCGGCGCCGCCGGCCCTTCGGCCCGGCTCAGCCGCGCGACAGGCCCTGGCGGTCGACGTAGTGCACCGCGTCGACGCGGTTGCGGGCGTTGATCTTGGCGAACGTGTTGTTGATGTGCGTCTTGACCGTCGCCGCGCCGATCCGCAGGGTTGCGGCGATCTCCGCGTTGTTCAGGCCGGACGCGATCAGGCACAACACCTCCACCTCCCGATCGGTGAGCCGATCCGGGTGCCCGGTGCGCCGGCGTGGGCGTCCCACGGTCGCCGGGTCGATCGCGGCCCGCCCGCGTGCGGCGTCCCGGATCGCGGTCGCGATCTGCTCGCCGCTCGCGTCCTCGGCCAGGCGGCCGAACCCGCCGGTGGGCGCGGCCGGATCGGAGACGGCGGCGGACACCACGAGCAGCGCGGCGCCCGGATGCCGGGCGAGCACGTCGGCGGGGCCCTCGGGGCCGCCGTCCGGGTCGAGTGCGCGCCCGTCCGCCAACACCACGTGCGGTGCGCGCCCGTCGCCGTCGACCATCACCTCCATGTCGCCGCACGCGCCGATCAGCGCGGCCAGGCGCTCGCGCACGGACGGCCGGTCGTCGGCGACCCGGATCAGGATCCGGGTCCGCGACCGCAGTCGGCTCGGGTCCGGACCGCCGCCCGGATCCGCGACCGGTGGTCGCCTCGGCGCGCCGGCGATCGGGTGCGCTGTCGGCTCGGGCCGGTTCGTCACGTAGGTCAACCTTTCGACTCCCGCGCCGATCACGGTAGTTCGGGCGATGTGCGCCCGATTGCCCTGTTCGGGCCGGTCCGTACCCCGGCCGGCGCCGTACAACCTACCCGGGAAGGGGCGTTCGCGACTCCGCTTTCGCCATGCCGGGGCGGACTTTCGGTGACGCAGCGACGCGAGGCAGACGCGCACGGTGCGCGGGACGGGGTCAGCCGTCGGTGGACGGCGTCGGGTCGCGCCGGGACCAGCGGCGCAATACCTCCGTGTACGGGTTGACCGGAAGCCAGGAGATCGCGTCCCGGGCGCTTTGTTCGTAGCTTTCGGCGAGTGCCCGCGCGTCGGCCGCCGCGCCGGTCGCCTCGACCAGCGTGCGCATGCGGCTCAGCGCGATCTCCGGGTTGCGCTCGTGCAGCAGCGCGTGTCGGATCGCGGCGCGCTGGTCGAGGGTGCCGCGCTCGTGGGCGAGCAGTACCGGAAGGGTCGGCCGGTGGTTGCACACGTCGCTGTCGGCGGGCTTGCCCATCGCCGCGGCCGACGCGTCCGCGTAGGGGAGCAGGTCGTCGCGGATCTGGAAGGCAAGGCCGACGTGGCGCCCGAACGCGTTCAACGCCTCCACCGCCGCGTCGTCCCCGCCGCCCAGGATCGCCCCCACCCGGCACGACGTGGCCAGGAGTGCCCCGGTCTTGCCGCCGGCCATCGTGAGATAGTCCTCGACGGGGCAGTCCAGGTCCCCGGCGAAGCCCAACTCGTCGAACACGCCCTGGCACATCGCGTATCCGCCCTCGGCCTGGGCTGCCATGGCCCGTGCGATCCGCTCGGGCGACACCCCGTTGCGGGCACACTCGGCGAGGGTGCGGAACCAGATGAAGTACAGGCTGCTGCCCGCGATGATGGCCCGCTCGGGGCCGTACGCCCGGTGTACCGCCGGCCGCCCGCGCCGCTCCTCGTCGGCATCGATGATGTCGTCGTGGACCAGGCTCCCGGTGTGTACGCACTCCATGCCGACCGCGGCGGGCAACGCGTGCTCGACCTCGCCGCCCACCGCCAGCGCCGCGTACATCACCAGCGCGGGCCGCAGCAACTTCCCCGTGGGCAGCAGCGCGTAGCGGTGCACCGCGTGCATCCCGTCCGCGTTGCTCGGCCAGCGTCGGGCGAACTCGGCGGCCAGCACGGTCGGTACGTCCACCATCGGGCGATCGGACAGCTCGTACGGGGTGGGTGCGGGTGCGGATGCGCCTGCCGTGCGCGCCCGTTGGCTCGGGCGACGTTTGTGCGCCGCTTGCGGTGACTGTGACTGCGCCGGGTGCGGTTTCTGCGTTGCGTGCGTCATCTGCGTCGTCTGCGTTGCCTGCGTTGTCGAGGAAACCTGCGGTGTCGTCTCGGTCACGGCTTGCGAACCCCCTGTGTCGCCCCCGGGACGCCGCCTCGCGACGCCGAGGCGCGGTGGGGGCGACGCATGATGCGGACGCTCGACGGCGCCCGGATCAACCCAACAGACCTCGACCGGTCGCCGACAGTCGAGTGCGGAAGCATCACTGCGGCGTGCGTCCACCCCGAACGGGGATCGTGTGCTTCCAGTCCCCACCATCGCGTGGTTTCGCGGCGGTTGCGGCTCGGTGGGGCGTCAGCGATACGCGCTCAATCCGTCGGCCAATTCGGCACGATCGCCGTCGCGGAGTGCGGACAGCGCCTGCTGCAACGCGAACGTGCCCCGGATCGCGGCGATTCGGGCCGGGATGGCGGCGTCGCGCAGGCCCATTCGGTCGAGGATGTCGGCGACGAGCGCGTCGCCGTGGGTGGCGGCGATCGCGGCCAGGTCCTCGGCCGGATCGCCGAGCGAGACCTCGTCCCAGTCCAGGACCCCGCTCAGCCGCGGCGTGCCGTCGACGGTCGTCCACAGCAGGTTGTCGCCGCCGAGGTCGCCGTGGACCAGGGCGGAGACCACGGGGGACAGGGTCTGCACGGCGGCGAGTTCGGCGTCGGCGCGGCTGCGGCCGGTCGGCGACATGAGGGGGTACAGCTCGGCGCGGACGTCGCCGGCGAAGACGGTCCACGCGGTGGGCCCGGGCACTTCGGCGGAAGCGGACTCGTCGATGAGCGCGGGCACTTCGGTCTTGTCGGTCGGAAATGCCGCGCGTACTTCGGGATTCGCGGCGGCTCGGGTCAGGGCGGTGAGCAGGGCCGCGTACTGCGCGGCGGCGCCGGAGGGCACGGCCGCGTTCGGGGCGAGCGGAACGCCCGGGAGCCGGTCCAGCAGCAGGTATCCCGGATCGACGCCTGTGCCGAGCAGCCGCGGAGTGCGTACGCCGAGCGACAACCCGCCCAGTAGTCGGATCAGCGCGGCGCGCCGGGGCAGCCGCCGTTCGGCGGCCTCGGTGCGGGCGAAGCAGACCACCCGCGACGCGCCCATCACCACGTCGTGGAACTGGCCCTGACGCACCGTCAACGCGGCCGGGGGGTCGGTGGGCAACAGGCGGGACAACAGCGCCGCGTGTCGGGTCGGGATGCGGTCGGTGGCGGGCGGGCCGCCGTGCTCGTCGTCGGTCACGATTCCCCCTTGGTACGTGTGTCCCGGCCACCCGAATTATCGCGTCGGTGCGGGGCCGGCCGGGCCACCGGGACATCGCGTCCCACCGGCGGTGACGAGCGCGTGGTGGGCCGGTAAACCGGTTCGTGGGGTTCCGCCGGCGTGGAATGCTGACGGGCATGTCCCCTACGAATGATCACGGTCGGATACGGCGGAGCTACGACGTCGTGGCGCAGGAGTATCGAGAGCGGATCGGCGACGAACTCGCCCACAAGCCGCTGGATCGCGCGCTGTTGAGCGCGCTGATCGAGCAGAGTGATTCCGACGCGCCGATAGCGGACGTGGGTTGCGGTCCCGGGCACATCACCGGATGGCTCGCCGAGCGCGGTGTGCGGGCGGTCGGGATCGACCTCTCGCCGGCCATGGTGGCCATCGCCGAGCGCGAGCACCCGAAGGCGGAGTTCCGCGAGGGCGACTTCCTGCATCTGCCCGCGCCCGACGGCGAGTTCGGCGCCGCGATCGCGTTCTATTCGATCATCCACCTCGATGCCGGTGAACTGCGGCCCGCCTTCGTCGAGTTGCACCGCGTGTTGCGTCCCGGGGCGCAGCTGCTCCTGGCGTTTCACCTGGGCGTCGAGGTGCGGCACCTGGCGGAGTGGTGGGGGAGGGAGGTCGACGTGGACTTCCACTACCTCGAAATCGAGGCGGTGGTCGAGCAGTTGAGCGCGGCCGGCTTCACCCTGGAGGCACAGCTGGAGCGCTCGCACTATCCGCAGGAGGCCGAGACCCGGCGCGGGTATCTGCTGGCGCGGCGGGCCGGGTAGCGATCGCGCTGCTGCTGTAGTACCCGACGTCGGCCGGGGTCAGCCGGGCGTGATCCCGTGTTCGATCGCGTCGAACGCCTGGTCGAGTCGTTCGAGGTGCGCGGCGAATGCGCCCGTCGGCTCCATCGTGGGCGACGTTCCCTTGGCGTCCGGCCGCCGCCTGGCCGACTACGCGCACGACGGCCGCTTCGTCCTGATCGACCGCACCGCCGACGGCCGCTTCGCGGACGCGGTCCGACTGCTCGACGACCGGATCGTGCAGGTCGCCGACCCGACCGCGGACCCGGACCGACCGAGCCTGCTGGTACGTCCCGACGGCATCGTCATCCGGGCCGCGCACGAGGCGGACGAACCGGCCGCCGCCGCAAAGCGATTCGCCACGGCCGGACTCCGCTGGGCCGGCACCGGCCGACCGACCTCTCCGAGCCCGCTCCGAGCCCGAACTCGGGCTCCGGACGGGCTCGTCGGTGGGGACGGATCGCTCAGACCGGGGCGGTCTTGCCGGCGGGCGCGGTGTCCCGCTCGGGCGAGGGCGGGTCGGTGGGGCGGCCGGGGAGGAGCAGGCACAGGGGGATGGCGGCGGCGGTGAACGCGGTGGCCCACCAGAAGGCTTCGCCGAATCCCGAGGCCAGGGCGGCCGGCGTGTGGGCGTCGGCGGAGGCGCGCTGCAGGATCATCGCGAGCAGCGCGGTGCCGGCCGAGCCGCCGATCTGCTGGGCGAGGCGGCTGATGCCGGAGCCCTGCGGGATCTCCTCGGGCGCGAGTCCGATGTAGGCGGCGCCCAGGATCGTGGTCATCGCGCCACCGAGGCCGACGCCGCGCACGAACAGCACGGCCATCAGCACGATATTGCTGGTGGAAGCGGTGACGAAGGCGAACGGCACGGTCGCCGCGCAGGCGAGGGCGCACGCGACGACCGCGACGGGGCGCGCGCCGAAGCGGTCCATGTACCGCCCGGCGAGCGTGCGCGAGACGAGGGTGCCCACACCCTGCGGGATCAGGAGCAGCGCGGCGTCGAGCGCGTCCGCGCCGCGTACCTGCTGCCAGTACAGCGGCAGCAGCAACATCGTGCCGTACAGGGATGCGCCGGACAGGAACACCAGTACCGACGACGAGGCCAGGGCGCGGTGACGGAACAGTCCGACGTCGACCAGGGCGCGCGATCCGCGCCGCAGCGCCCAGCCGAGGTAGCCGAGCAGGAGGGCGAGGCCGGCGGCGAGGGGCAGCCATACCGTGGGGTCGCCCGGCCCCTGCGAGCCGCCGATCCGGGACAGGCCGTAGATGACGGCGGCGACGCCGGGCGAGAGCAGCAGCATGCCGACGACGTCGAGCCGGGGACGGGAAACGGGCCGGTCCCGCGGCAGGTTGCGGGCGGCGAGGTAGGCGCCGACGACGCAGAAGGGCACGTTGAACAGGAAGATCCACCGCCAGTCGCCCAGATGCAGGATCACGCCGCCGAGGACCGGGCCCAGTATCGGCCCGAGCGCGGTGGGCACGGTGATCAGAGCCATGACCCGGCCGATGTTGCGGCCCTTGGCGGCCTGCATGATCAGCGTGGTCATCAGCACCATCATGATGCCGCCGCCGAAGCCTTGGACCACCCGGAAGGTGATCAGGCTCGGCGCGTTCCAGGCCGCGGCGCACAGCAGCGAGCCGACGAGGAACACGCCCAGCGCCGCGATCCACAGGCGTTTGCCGCCCAGGACCGCCTGGAGCCAGCCGACGGCCGGCATCACGGTGGCCAGGGCCAGCAGGTAGGCGGTGCTCACCCACTGGACGGTGGCCACCGAGGCGTGCATGCGCCCGGCGAGGTCGTCGATGGCGACGCTCATGATCGTGGCGTCGAACATGACCGCGAGCGCGCCGATGATCAGGGTGAAGGTCAGGCGCCGCAGCGCGGGGTCGATGCGGTCGGGGTCCGCGGGGTCCGCGGGGTCGGTGGGGCCGGCGGGGCCGGTGGGATCTGCGGCGGCGGGTGGCGACTGAGCGCCCGAGACGGTCATGGACGACTCCTTAAGAAAGGGTCTCTATCTTACGACCGCCAGAGTAGGGCGCCGCGATAAGATAGGCAACCTATCCAATGAGGAAGAACAGGAGGTCGCGGATGACCGAGCGGCGCCGCGGGGCGGCACTGGAGAAGGCGCTCCTGGACGCGGCCTGGGCGGAACTCACCCTCCACGGCTACGCCAAATTCACCATGGATGCCGTCGTCAAGCGGGCCGGTACCAGTCCGCCGGTGCTGTATCGCCGCTGGTCGGACCGCGACGAACTGGTCCGGGCCGCCATCGCGCACACCATGAAGCAGGCCCGCCTGGCCATCCCCGACACGGGAAGCCTGCGCGAGGACGTACTGACCCTGATGCGCGAGATCAACGAGACCCGGGCCGAGTTGGCCACCATCGTGATCGCACACCTGGCCGCCCACTACCAGGCGACCGGAATCCGCCCCGGCGACATCACCGACCCGCTCGTGACCGGCCGCAAGGAGGCCGTCGACGTGCTCTTCGACCGGGCAGTGGAACGCGGCGAGATCGACCCGGCCCGCCTCACCGAGCGGATCAAGTCCCTACCGTTCGACCTGCTGCGCCACGAATTCCTGACCACCTTCGCCGCCGCCCCCGACCGGGCCCTGGAGGAGATCGTCGACGAGATCTTCCTCCCCCTACTGATCGGCGACGCCGACGGCCGGGCACGCGCCGGTCGGGTGTAGGGCGTCGAGGATCAGGGTCAGGCCGAAAGTGAATTCCGCGGTCGGGTCGTAGTCGGGGGTTCGGGCCAGTTCCGTGGCCAGTTCGGTCAGGTGCGGGTAACTGTCGGCGGGGAGGTCGTGCAGGAATTCGTCGGTGATCTCGGTCAGGTCCGCCGTGCCCGTGAACGGCAGGCTCAGTTCCTGGATGACGTAGCCGTAGACGTAGCTGTCGATCAAGGACACGGCGTGCGCGGTCATCGGGACGGAAAAGCCCGCCGTACGCAGCGCGCCGACGACGGCGTCGTGATGGCGCAGCGTCGCGGGGCCCGGGTGGGCGCGCGAGTCGAGGAGGGCCACCGCCCAGGGGTGGCGGCGCAGCGCCGTGCGGGCCGAGGCGGCTCGGTGGTGCATCGCGGTTTTCCAGTCGGCGCCGGGCGGCGGTAGCTCGATCTCGGCGAAGACCGCGTCCACCATGCCGTCCAGGACCTCCTCCCGGCCGGCGACGTGGTGGTAGAGGGACATCGCCTCCACGCCCAGGGGTTCGGCGATGGCCCGCATGGTCAGGGCGGCCGTGCCCTTCTCGTCCGCCACCGCCATCGCCGTGGCGATCACCCGCTCGCGACTGAGCGGCGTGCGGGTCGACCGGTCGCGGCGACGTTTGGCTGCCTCGCTCACGCACCCCTCCTTGTTTCCTTGTTCGTTGCCGTTGACCACCTTATGACATAAGGCTAACGTGCCTTACAAGATAAGGTTGCCATTCCGGAGAAGGGCTGCGCCATGAGTGCGGAAGGCATGAGGAAGGTCTGCGTCATCGGGGCCTCGGGCAAGCTCGGGCAGTACATGGTTCGGCAGTGCCTGGAACGCGGCTACGAGGTGGTCGGCGTGTGCCGGGAGCAGAGCGTGCCGAAACTGGCCGCGTTCGAGGGCCGGATCACCGTCGTTCCCGGGCCCACGAACGACCCGGACGTGATTCGGCGGGCGGTCGACGGGTGCGACGGGGTGTTGACGGTGCTGGTGCCGTGGGGTGTGCGGCAGTACGCGTCCGGCACGGCGCAGGCGGTGCTCGACCACGCCCGACCGGGTGCGCGGCTGGTCTTCTCCTGCGGTTGGCACATCACGCGCGACGGCAAGGATCGATACTCGCGGCTGTTCACCCTGGGCGTGCGGATCGCCGCCGTGCTGGGCAGGCTCGTGCGGGCGGTGGAGATCGACGACCAGGTCGAGGCGTGCCGGCGGGTGTTCGACAGCGACACCCGATGGACGGTGGTGCGCGGCAGCACCCTGAGGGAGGGGGACAGCGAGGGCCTGCCCGTGTGGAGCCGGCACGTGGGCGACCCGGTGCTGGCCAGTGACCGCACCCGCCGGGTGGACTTCGCGCTGTTCATGGTGGCGGCGCTCACCGACGACGAACTCGTCCGGGAGGCCCCGGCGATCGTCGGCTGCCGCACCCCCAGCGCGCTGGCCCACGCGGGCGGCCGGGCGTCGGGAGGGTGAGCGCGGTCAGGGCTTCCGAGACGGGCCGGTGCCGGGAACCGCGTCGAGCGCGTACACGTTCTTGTCGCCGCTGCCGATGTAGACCACGCCGCCCGCCACCACCGGATTCGAGCTGTTGTAGCCCCCGATGGAGTAGGCCCACTTCCTGGCACCGTTGGCGGCGTCGAGCGCGTACACGTTCTTGTCGTGGCTGGGGACATAGACGACTCCACCCACCACCGCCGGCGACTGCCAGACACCGCCTTCCGTGGTGAAGGTCCACTTCTTCGTACCGGTGGCGGCGTCGAGCGCGTACACGTTCATGTCGGCGCTGCCGATGAACACCATCCTGCCCGCGACGACCGGCGAGGAGGCGACCTTGGCGCCGGTGGCGTAGTCCCACTTCTTCGTACCGGTGGCGGCGTCGAGCGCGTACACCTTCGTGTCGGCGCTGCCGACGTACACCACCCCGCCCGCCACCACAGGCGACGAAAAGACCTCGGCGCCTGTCGCGTAGGCCCACTTCTTGGTGCCGGTGGCGGCGTCGAGCGCGTAGACCTTCGTGTCGGCGCTGCCGACGTAGACCACCCCGTCCACTACCGCCGGAACCGAGCTGATCTCGGCCCCGGTGGCATAGGCCCACTTCCTGGCGCCCGTGGCCGCGTCCAGCGCGTACAGGTTCTTGTCGCGGCAGCCGATGTACACCACTCCGTCGACCACCACGGGCGACGAGTCGACCTCGGCTCCGGTGGCGTGGCTCCACTGCTTGGTACCCGTGGCGGCGTCGAGCGCGTACACGTTCTTGTCGCGGCTGCCGACGTACACCACTCCCTTCACCACCGCCGGGGAGGAGGCGACCACATGGCCCGTGGTGTAGGCCCACATCTTGGTACCGGTGGCGGCGTCGAGCGCGTACACGTTCTTGTCGTGGCCGCCGATGTACACCACCCCGTCCACCACGGCCGGCGTGGAGTCGACCTCGGCCCCGGTGGAGTAGGCCCAGCGCACCGTGGTGTCGGTGCGGGCCGGCGCGGGCGGGGACGACGAGACCTTGTTGCCGGCGGCGTACTGCGGCTTTTGCCGGTCGTCGGGCCGGTCGACCAGATCGAGAAACACGATGATGCCCAGAGCGGCGGTCGCGCCGCCGCCGACGAGTTGCAGAAGCCGGCGGCGCGTGGGGGTCGGGGTCTCGGGCGGGGTGCTGTCGGCACTCCTTCGCGGTGTGCCGGCTGCGGCGGGCTTGCGTTCGGGGGCGATGGTCGGCACGGGGTCGATCGCATGCACGTCCCGGACCATTCGCCGGGTCACGGCCGCCGGGGCGGGGTCGACGGCGGCGCGCAGGAGTCGGTGCACCTCGTCGGCGGAGTCGGGTCGGTCCCGGGGATCCTTGGCGAGCAACACGAGGACGAGGTCGTCGAGTGCGGTGGGCACGCCGCGGCGCCGTTCGCCGGGTCTCGTGGGTGTGGTCCGCAGGTGGGCGTTCATCATCGCGACCGGGCCGGTGGCGGGGAACGGCACGTCGCCGGTGAGGAGTTCGTGCAGGACGCAGCCGAACGAATACAGGTCCGAGCGGGCGTCCCCGGGCTGCTCGTGGAAGCGCTCGGGCGGCATGTAGGCGAGCGTGCCCATCACTTGGCTGGACCGGTTCGTGGACGTCACGAACCGGGCGATCCCGAAGTCCAGGATCTTGATCCGGTCCTCGACGGTGAGCATCAGGTTCGCCGGCTTCAGGTCCCGGTGCACGATCCCCGCGGTGTGCGCCCGGGCCAGCGCCGCGGCGGCCTGCGCCGCCCACTCCACGGCGGTGCCCACCGGCGGAGGCCCCTCCTTGTCGAGCACCGCGGCCAGGTCACGGCCTTCCACGAACTCCATCACCAGGAACAGCGAACCGTCCCCCTCGTCCTGGCCGAGGTCGTGCACGGTGACCACACCCGGGTGGTGCAGCGCCCCCGCCGTCCGCGCCTCGCGGAAGAACAACGCGGCACCGGCGGCGTCGGACTTCGCGTGCGGGAGCAGCTTGACCGCGACCCGCCGCTCGATCAGCCGGTCCCGTCCCTCCCACACCTCCCCCATGCCGCCTCGCCCGACGAACCGGACCAGCTCGTACCGACCCGCCAACACCCGCACCCGCAACCCCCGCCGCCGCCAAGCCCGAAGCCGACCCGGACTCTCCGCTCGGGAATGGTACGACCCCGGTGGCGCTCCGGGGTCGCCCGATGCCGGCCGGGCGTCGGGCGGGTCAGACGGGTTGCGGAATCAACATTAGTCCCCTCGGGCCGGGGATGGGTTCGCGCACGGACGTGCGCACCCGTGCGTCCGGTTGCCGGGTCAGGCGCCACGAACTGCCCACCGCCACCAGCGTGGCCATCATCTCGGCGATGGCGAAGTTGTCGCCGACGCACTTGAACCGGCCGCCGCCGAACGGCACGAAGGAGTGCCGCGGCGGCTTCCAGCCGCTGTCGGGGAGCCAGCGCTCCGGGGAGAAGGCCTCCGGGCGCCGGCAGAAGCGCGGATCGGTGTGCAGGGAGTGCTGGCTGTACGCGGTATCGGTGCCGCTCGGCAGCATGACGTCGCCCAACTCCACCGCCGCCGTGGTGCGTTGGGTCACCAGCTGCACCGAGTGCAGGCGCATCGTCTCGTACATCACCGCCCGCGTGTACGGCAGCGCCTGCGGATCGGCCGCCGTCGCCACGGCGTCGCCCGCCGCGGCGGACTCGGCGTTTTTGGTGATCCCGGCGATCTCGGCGAGCATCCGCCGCTCCGCTCCCGGGCGCAGGGCCAGGTGATACCACGCCCAGGACAGCGTGGTCGGGACGTTCGCCACCCCGCCGATCAGCATGGCGATGACCTCGTCGCAGATCAGGTCGTCGGCCAACGGCCGTCCCGTGTCCGGGTCGCGGGCGGCGAGCAGGCACGCCACCACGTCGCCGGCGGCCTCCGGGGACCGCGCACGGCACGCCGCGACGGCCTCGCCCACCGACGCGCGCATCCGGGCCATGGCCTCGTCGCCGCGCCGGACATACGGCAGCGGCAGCCGATCCACCACCTTCGGCAACATCGGCCGCTCCACCGCCGCCCGTTCGATCACCGGCAACACCCGGTGCAACTGGGCCAGGACGCCGTCGGGCATACGGTTGGAGAACAGGGTCTCGGCCGTCACGGCCACCGAGAGGCCCTTCATCGCCTCCAGGACGTCCACCGGCCGACCCGGCTGCCAGTGGGCGCACAACTCCCGCGTGCGCCGATGGATCGAGACCAGGTGGCGCTCGATGTGCGCCGGGGTGAACGCCTTCTGGATGACGCGGCGTTGGCGGTGGTACAGCTCCCCATCGGAGGTGATCACGCCGTGCCCCAGGAGCGGGATCATCCGTTCGAACTGTTTGCCGCGGCCGAAACTGCGGCCCTTGGACGACTGCACCTGATGGACCAGAACCGGGTCGGTGGCCACGTACACCGGCGCGGTGCCCAGTCTGATCCGCACCAACGGCCCCACCCGGGGCAGGGATTCGAGGAAGCGCAGCCGCTGACCGGCCAGGCGGTGGAGGTGTCCTACGCCGGGCAGAGCGCCCGGTGCGGTGGGTACGTCCTCGATGGAATGCACACGCCATCCCTTCACGTCGGGCCAGGCTGCCGGTGACCCCCACCACTGTGCCGAGGTGATCGCCGGTTCGGCAGGGTGCACCCGACCGGCCTTCTCGCGCCGTGCATTCGCTACCTCGCACGCCCTTACCGGCCGTGCCGGGTGAACGCTAAGCATGAACCGGCGAGTACGCGGATCGCTCCCGAACCCCCGCGCACACCGCCGCCCTCGCCTGCCCCGACACCCGGCAATCACCAAGGAGGGCCACATGACCACCCTCACCCCACCCGGCGTCCCGCCCATGGCCGGCGGAGTGCTCCCGATCCTCGGACACACCCTGCCCATGTGGCGCGACCCGATGGCGTTCCTGCTGGAGCAGCACGCCGTCGCCCCGGTCGTACGGGTGCGGCTCGGCCCGAAGGTCGCCTACCTCGTCACCCGGCCCGACCTGGTCCGCAAGGCGCTGGTCACCGAGCAGCACCGGTTCGACAAGGGCGGCCCCTTCGTCGACACCGCCCGCACCCTGATCGGCGACGGCCTCGGCACGTGCTCCGCCGCCGACCACCGCTACCAGCGGCCGCTGATGAACCAGGCGTTTCGCCAACCGAGCATCGTCTCCTACACCCACGCCATGACCGAATGTGTGCAGGACGTGCTCGACGGGTGGCAACCGGGCCAAGTCGTCGACGTATGCCGGGAGATGCGCCTGCTCGCGTGCCGGGCGCTGACCCGCACGCTGTTCTCCGATCCGGCCCAGGCGCATCTGACCACCCGGATCGAAGCGGCGTACACCGTCCTGATGCCCGGCATGTGGTGGCAGATGGTGATCCCCGTCGCCCTCGTCCACAAGGCGCCGATCCCGGCCAACCGCCGCTTCGAAAACGCCCGGATCCAGGCCCGTTCGCTGATCAAGCGTATGGTCGAGGCGTACCGCGTGCGCGGCGCCGACCCGGCCGACGGCCTGTCCACGATCATGGCCGCCGAGGACGAACGCGGTCGCGCGTTCACCGACGACGAGGTGTGCGACCAGATCGCCACCTTGATGATCGGCGGAATCCCGGCCACCGCCGACCTGTTGGCCTGGACCTTCGGCGTCCTGGCGCACAACGGCCCCTTGGAGCAGAGCCTGCACGAGGAGGTGGACTCCGTACTGGCCGGCCGCACGCCCGGCTACGCCGACATCCCGCGCCTGCCCCTGCTGGGCCGGGTGCTGACCGAAACGCTGCGTCTG
Organism: Embleya sp. NPDC059237; assembly: GCF_042754105.1. Taxonomy (NCBI): domain Bacteria; kingdom Bacillati; phylum Actinomycetota; class Actinomycetes; order Kitasatosporales; family Streptomycetaceae; genus Embleya; species Embleya sp. NPDC059237. The sequence goes on from NZ_JBHZAE010000010.1 coordinate 209,007, forward strand.
TACCCGTCGGTGTCGGTGCTCAGCCGCCGGGTCACCGACTACATCACCCTCGACGGCACGCAACTGGTCCCGGGCGACGAGGTGATGTTCAGTCCCTACTGCCTGCACCGGGACGCGAGCGTGTTCCCCGACCCCGAACGCTTCGACCCGGACCGCTGGTTGCCGGGCGCGGTGACCCAGGCCCAGCGCGAGGCGTTCATCCCGTTCGGATCCGGCACCCGCAAGTGCATCGGCGACTCCTACGGCATCACCGAGGCCACCCTGGCCGCCGCGGGCATCATGTCCCGGGTCTCGCTGGCCCGGATACCCGGCGCCCCGACGCCGAGGCCCCTGCTGCGCATGACGCTCTCCCCGGTTCCCCTGGAGTTGACGGTGGAGCCACGCGGTACGTGGAGCCAGGCACCCGAGGAGGCGGCCGATGCACCGACCGACGAATCCGCGACGCTCCGCTGCCCCGTCCACCCCGCCGCCGGCGCCGACGCCACATCCCCCGACGGCGACTGACCCGGCGCACCCGGCGGCCCGGCTCACCGCGCCGCACCTGTGGTGCCCGATCGAGCCCGCCCGCCACCCCGACGAGCGCGAGGTGACCGAGCGTACGGTGGCGTGGATGCGCCGGTTCGGCTACATCACCACACGTGGCGAGGAAGTCGCGGCGCGCGCCGCGCAGTTCGGCGAACTGGGGGCGCTGACCTATCCCCACGGCGACCCGGAAGGGGCGGTGCTGGCCGCACAGTTGATGGTGTGGCTCTTCCTCCAGGACGACCGCTTCTCCGAACTGGCGCCCGCACAGGGCCGGATCGAGGACCTGGCCGAGCACATCCTGTGGTCCCAGCGCGTCCTGCACGGCCGGACCAGGGCGGTGCCCGAGCCGTATCTGGAAGCCCTGATCGACCTGCGCACCAGGGTCGCCCGCATGGCCGTGGACGCGGAACAGGTGGAGCGCTTCGCCGACGGCTTCAACCGCTACCTGGGCGCGGTGGCGGCGGAGGCGATCTATCGGGCCCGCGGCATCACCCCCAGCCTGGGGCAGTACGTGCGACTGCGCGAGTCCACGATCCTGATGCGCGGCATGTGCTTCGTCGTCATCGAACTGGCCGACGACTGCTACCTGCCGGGCCCGATCTGGGCCGGCCGCGAGGTCCGGCGCTGCGAACAGGCCGCCGCCCGGGCCATCGCGTACACCCACGACATCCTCTCCGGGATGCGCGAGTTGTACTGGCCCGGCCACACCAACCTGATCACCGTGCTCGCCCACCACTTCCACTGCCCCCTCGACGAGGCACTGCGCAGGGCGGTGTACATGTACGAGGACCAGATGCGCCGCTTCGAGCGACTGGCCCGCCCCCTCCTGGAGTCGGGCGACGCCCGCCTGGCGCGATACGTGCGCGGCATGGGCGCGTGGATCCGCGGCAACCTCGACTGGTCCATGAACTGCGGCCGCTACCACGTCACTTCCCCACAACCACCCGACAATCTGCCCTCACTCTTCGGCGCCTGAACCCCACTTCGCAGGCCCGCCGGCGCGGATGTCGGAGCGATCGGCCATCATGTGAGGCGGCCGTAGTCTGCGACCGGTCGAGCCCGCCGCAGGGAGGCGGGCAGGCGGCCCGGTCCCACACCGAAGACCGGGCCGTCCGGCGGTCGCGCGCGGGTCGAACCGAGCGCCGGGGGCCACCCGTTCGCTCCTCAGGCCACCAGGACGCGGTCGGCTCGGAGCAGGGCGGCCAGTTCGACGCAGCGGCGGGTTTGGATGCGGGCCAGGTCGAGGGACAGCAGGGTCGGGTCGTCCGTGGTGGAGGCGCGGGTGGTCGGTTCGGTGAGGGTGGCGATCGACCGGCGCGGGTGGGGGTCGTCGTCCGTCGGGAACCGGGGGCGGATGATCGCGAAGCTGCGCATCAGGCCGCCGTGGCGGGTGTCGGGGGCCGGCGAGGTGACGAAGACGCCGAAGACCTGCTCGCAGGAGCGCCGTTGCCAGGAGTCGCGCATGTCCCGGGCGGCCGCGTCGCTCGCCGACGCGGTCGCCGAGCGGGTGAGGCGGTGCAGCAGGGCGACGATGTCGCCATCGCGTGCCGGTGCGCCCAGGATCACCACGTCGGGCCAGGTCAGGTCGCCCACCGTGGCGAGTGGGTCGGCCTTGGTCCCGTCCCGTGGTGCGGCCGGTTCGGCCTCGGGCAGTCTGCGCAGCCGGATGTCGGCACCGGTGTTCCAGGCGACCGCGGCGACCGCGTCGGCCATCGCGCGTACGCACGTGTCGGTGTCGTGATAGATCACGGTGACCTTGATGCTCATGTCGTCTCCCCGTAGCGGATGTCCGGAAAAGCCGGTGCCTTCCCGATCTGCCGGCCAGTTCATGATCAACCGGCATCCGTACGTCGTGCCGGCCACTTCACGCTAGGCGCGGGCACACCGTCGTGCTGATGGCCGTTCACGCCACGAAGCGGACTCCCCACGCCACCCCCGGGCTTTTGTGTCCGCCGACCGCCGAGGGGGCGGGCAGCCGAACGAATCGGATCCGGGCACCCGCGTGGGCTACCGTCACTGTGCCCGGCCCACCGGACCCCGACCCCGCCCGCCGACCGCACCGAGGAGAGCCACCGATGGCGTTGGACCCGCTGGACAGCCGGATCATCACCGCGCTCATCGAGGACGCGCGTTCGACCTATGCCGAGATCGGCACCCGGGTCGGCCTGTCCGCGTCCGCGGTCAAGCGCCGGGTGGACCGCCTCCTCGCCACCGGCGTGATCACCGGCTTCTCCGCGTCGGTCGAACCCGCCGCGCTCGGCTGGACCACCGAGGCGTTCGTCGAGCTGTACTGCGTGGGGCGTACCTCGCCCAGCGAGATCGGGCGCGCGCTGGCCAAGTTCCCCGAGGTGGTCTCGGCCAGCACCGTCACCGGCGACGCGGATGCGGTGATCCACCTGCTCGCGGCCGACGTACAACACTTCGAGCAGGTCCTGGAGCGGATCGCCGCGGAGCCCTTCGTGGTGCGCTCGAAGAGCTGTGTCGTGCTTTCCCGGCTGGTCAGGCGCAATGGAACGACGTGGCAGGGAGTGGAGACGCAATAGATCGCCACGAACGCGCATGATCACGCTCTTGGCCGGATCGCACACCCGTACGTAGGGTTTGAGCTGCCGGTGTGGACCCCCGGCGCCCCGAATTCCGTCGTCACGACCCCGCCGCCCCCGGGCGGGGGCGCCGCGCGACCGCGCCGAGAGAATGCCGAGCATCGCCATGCCGACACCGAGCACCCCCACGCCCATGTCCATGCACCGGTACGACCCCGCGCTCGCCGACCTGGTCTTCGACTACATGCGCGAACGGCTCGCCCTGGACCCGGTCCCGCTCGACCACCCCGGCCGCAAGGACAAGCTCGACCACGCGCTCGACGGCCTGATCGGCGCGCGGGGCAACGACCCCGGCGAGGTGCTGGCGATCTACGCCGACCAGCTCGCCCCGGCGGTCATCTCCTGCGACAGCCCGCGCTTCCTCTCCTTCATCCCGGCCGCGCCGACCAAGGCCGCGCTGCTGTTCGACATGGTCGTCTCGTGCGCGTCGCTCCAGGGCATCTCGTGGCTGGAGGCGGCCGGCGCGGTGGCCGCGGAGAACCAGGTGTTGCGGCTGATCGCCGACCTGGCCGGGCTGCCCGCGAGCGCCGGCGGCTGCTTCGTCAGCGGCGGCTCGGCGGGCAACCTGTCCGCGCTCGTGGTGGCCCGGGACATGGGCCGGCGCCGGACCGGGACCGGCGCGCGGGACCGGCTGCGGATCGCGGTCAGCGACCAGGCGCACTCCTCGATCGGCAACACGCTGCGCATCATCGGCATGGACGCGCTCGTGGTGCGGACCACCGACCACCGCCTCACCGGCGAGGCGTTGCGCGCCGCGCTGGCCGCCGACCCCGAGGCGCACGACGTGGTCGGCGTGGTGGCCACCGCCGGCACCACCAACGCGGGCATCATCGACGACCTGGCCGGGATCGGCGCGGTGGCCCGCGAGCGCGACCTGTGGTTCCACGTGGACGGCGCGTACGGCGGCGCCGGGCTGCTCGCGCCGAGCGTGCGGGCCCGCTACGACGGGATCGAACTCGCCGACTCGTTCGTCGTCGACCCGCACAAGTGGCTCTTCGCGCCGTTCGACTGCGCGGCGCTGATCTACCGCAACCCGGGCCCGGCCCGCGGCGTGCACACCCAGGACGCGTCCTACCTCGACGTCCTGCACACCGACGCGCCCGAGGAGTGGAACCCGACCGACTACGCGTACCACCTCACCCGGCGCGCCCGCGGCCTGCCGCTGTGGTTCTCCCTCGCCGTGCATGGCACCGACGCGTACACCGAGGCCATCGAGACCGCGCTGACCCTGGCCCGGGACACCGCCGAGCTGATCCGGGCCACCCCCGGTCTGGAGCTGATTCGCGACCCGGAGCTGTCCGCGGTGTTGTTCCGGCGCACCGGTTGGGGCCCAGCCGACTACCTCGACTGGTCCCGCCGCCTGCTGGCCGGCCAGGTCGGTTTCGTCACCCCGACCGGTTGGGAGGGGGAGACCGTGGCCCGCTTCGCGTTCCTGCACCCGGACACCACGATGGCGATGGTCGAGGAGATCCTGGCCACGATGAGGTAACGCAGTGCGGCCTGCCGCTCGCGCGTTCGGGTCGCCGTGGCCCAGACTGGAAGCCGATGGGACGGCTTCGGGGGCCGGGCGCCCGATCGGCCTCGGGGCCGGAGAGGACAGGCGTGGCGCTGGACGAGTACGCGGACCCGCCGATGATGGTGCCGGAGGTCGACGCCGTGACCGGCGCGGTGGCACGACTGGTGGGTACACGCGCGGGGGATGTGCGCGATGTCGGCGCCTACGCGGTGTTGCAGGGCCTGCTCGACGGCACGCCGGCGGCGGTGGGGGTGATGAGCCCGACCATGCGCTACCTCTATGTCAATCCGGCGCTGGCCCGGATGAACGGCCTGCCTGCCGAGGCGCACCTGGGCCGCACCATCGGCGAGGTGCTGCCCGACATGGACGCGAAGGAGGACGTGCTTCGGGCGGTGTTGCGCGACGGCGTGCCCCGCGAGGCCACCTCCTCCGGGACCACGCACGCGGGCCCGCCCGGCCGCCGCTGGTGGCACGGCGCCTACCACCGCCTGGAGCACGAGGGCGAGGTGGTCGGTCTGGCGGCCGTGCTCCTGGAGGTGTCCGAGTCCCGGCGCACCCAGCTGGAGCTGGACGCGGCCCGGCGCCGGCTCGCGGTCCTGGACGCCGCCGCCACCCGGGTCGGCACCACCCTCGATCTGGTCGAGACCTGCGAGGAGTTGGCCGAGCTGTTCGTCGCCGAGCTGAGCGACGTGGCCACGGTGGACGTGTTCGCCGTCGAGGGCGCCAACGGCACCCCGCACCAGCCGCCGGCCCTGGTCCGGATGTGGCGCGCCGCGCTCTCGCACCGGCCCGGCATGGCCGAACAGGCCGCGATCCTGCGCCAACCCGGCGAGAACGTGGACTACCAGCAGGGCTCGATGGTGCCGCGCGCGCTCAGCGAACGCAGCCCCGTGGTGGTCAACCGGGCGGCCGACGAGGAGATGGCCCGGCAGGTGTCCAGCCCCGACCGGCTCGCCGTGTTCCGCTCGGTGGGCCTGCACTCGGTGGTGGCGCTGCCGCTGGTCGCCCGGGGCAGTGCGATCGGCATGGTCACCATGTCCCGGCACGGCGCCGCCGACGAGTTCTCCCCCGAGGACGTGATCCTGGCCCGCGACCTGGCCCGGCGCGGGGCGATCAGCGTGGACAACGCCCGCCGCTACGCGCACGAGCACGACATCGCGCTGGCCCTGCAACACGCGCTGCTCGCCGCGCCCGACGCGCCGCACCCCGACATCGAGCTGGCCTCGCGCTATCGGCCCGCGGGCAGCAGCGTGGAGGTGGGCGGCGACTGGTACGACGCGGTCGCGCTGAGCGGGGGCCGCACACTGCTCGCGGTCGGCGACGTGATGGGACACGGCGTGCAGGCCGCCGTGGAGATGAGCCAGTTCCGGGCGCTGCTGCGGGTACAGGCCCGCTCCGACCTGGAACCGCACGAGATCCTGGCCGCGGTGGACCGCACCAGCACCAAGGCGGGCATCGAACGGGTGGCCAGCTGCCTGCTGGTCCTGGTCGACCCGGCGACGGACACGGTCACCTTCGCCAGCGCCGGCCACCTGCCGCCGCTCCTGGTCGGCCCGGGCGATGCGGCCGAACTGGTCGACGTGCCGGTCGGACCGCCGCTGGGCACCGGCTTCGGCGGCTACGGCTCGGTACGGCGCCGCAGCGATCCGGACCGGGTCCTGGTGATGTACACCGACGGTCTGGTCGAGCGCCGGGGCGAGGACATCGGCGAGTCGTTGCAACGGCTGACCCGGGTGGGACTGACCGCGGAGACCCCGCTGGTGCGGCTGGTGGACACGGTGATCGCCCGGATGATCACCGACAAGCCGGAGGACGACATCGCGGTCCTGGCCGCCCGACGACGCCCGGCGGCCCCGGGCGGATCGGCCTGGCGCGGCTGACCCGGCCCGCCGCAACCGGTGCGCTCCGGGCGTCAGTTCGGGTCGGCGGCCGGGCGGGTCCAGGTGTGCCGGGTGCCGGTCACCGTGACCCGCCGGCGGGCTTTTCGGGGCGGCGTCGGGGCGGGCGGGGTCGGGATCAGGCTGCCCGCGATGGTGTCCTCGAAGCGGCGGCGGATCGGGCCCCAGCGCGCCTCGTGGCGCGCGGCCCGGGCCTGGGCGCGGCGCAACTTTCGCGGGTGGTCGCGGTAGCGCCGCGTTGCCCACGGCGAGCCGGGGCGGGCCAGCCGGATCGCCGCGACGATGTTGACGATCGGGATGAACACGCCGATCACGCCGGTACCGACCTTGCCCTTGGCGAAGGTGATCGCGGCCATGGCGATGTCCAGGAGCAGCACGATCAGCCACGCCACCCGATCGCCGACGCTGCCGCCCTCGGGCTTCGCGTCGAAGGGCACGAATCCGCTCGCCGCCAGGCCGATCGCGGCGATCGTCAGCACGGTGGCCTCGATCGAGATCCGGCCCTGCTCGGACCAGTACACGTCGGCCAGGTGCACGATCATCCCGAACTCGTCCAGGACCAGCCCCGTGCCGATCCCGAGCAGCACCCCCGCGACCGCGCGGCCGACCAGGTATTCGCCGGTCCCGACGCCGACGAACCCGCCGATCAGGGCGAGCACGATGCCCGGGACCACGTGGTGGATGTGCACCCCGCCGCTGTCGAGGTTGTGGAACGGGCCGCGCCCGGCCCGGATCAGCCGGGTGATGGTGCGCGTGATCAGGAAGGTGAGCAGCAGCGACGCGAACGCCAGCGCCATCGGCAGCCGGCCCTCGCGGATCATGGTGTCCTGCCACCATCCGGCCAGTTGCGGGTGGGTGGTGTGCGTGGCCGGCATCGGCCCTCCTCCTCCGTGTCGGTGCTCCGGTTCCCCCTCGGGAACGGGCTACCGACGCCGATCAGGTGAACCGGGGGCTGCCGGTGCGCGGCGCGGTGACCAAGCGGGCGGGCCCTCGTTGGGTGGGACATGATCAAGCGCATCACCGCCGCCGCTCTGGCCGGCACCGCCCTCGTCGTGACCTTCGGCGCGTCCGCCGCCTCGGCGCAGGAGCCCACTCCGAACACCGGCCAGGTCGCCGGGGTGCCCAGTTCGGTTTATCCCGACGGCCTCAACAACCTGAACCACGTCAACCAGCTCGCGGGCGCGCTGCCCCTGTAGGCGCGTCGTCCGCGTCACGGGCGGGCGTGGTGTCCCGGTCCGGCCCCGAGCGGGGACACCACGCCCTCGGACGCGGCGGGCTCACTCGTCGTCCAGGGCGCGGCGCAGTTCCTCGCTCTCGCGGTTGGCGGCGGCGAGGTCGTCCATCATCCGCCGGGTGCCCTCGGCCACGCCCGCGTCCCAGATGCGGCGTACGAGAGCGTTCGCGCGATCCTGGGGCAGATCGGTCTCGCGCATCAGTAGCTCGGTCAGCTCGATGATCGGGTGTTTGGGGTGCATAGCCCCAGCAGACCCGTCCTGTCGGCGCCCCGCACCCGGGCGCGGCCGGTCGGGGGAGCGACCCGACGCGCCGGCCGGGGCGGGCTCAGGGCTTGAGGTGGCTCCAGGACTGCGGGTGGGTGGTCAGCCAGCCGGCCAGGTTCTGCGCCGGGCGGCCGGTGAGCATCGGTACCGCGTTGGAGACCTTGCTCATCTCGCCGGTCGCGATCGCCTCGTAGGAGCTCACCCAGCCGGCCATCTCCCACGCCGGCGCGTTGTAGCGCGCGCGTGAGGCGTACGCCTCGTCGCGGGTCTCGGCCACGTAGCCGATCGGTCGGCCGGCGAAGCGGGTGAGCACCGCCGCGGCCTCGGTCAGGGTGATCGCCTCGGGGCCGGTGAGGTCGTAGGTGAGGTCGTCGTGCGCGTCGCCGCCGAGCAGGACCGCCGCCGCGGCGTCCGCGATGTCCGCGTGCGCCACCGCCGAGACCCGACCGTCGCCGGCCGGGCCGCGGATGATCCCGTCGGGGCCGACCATGGCGGGCAGCCCGGCCAGGTACAGGCTGTCGCGCAGGAAGGTGTGCCGCAGTCCCGAGTCGCGGATGTGCTGCTCGGTGTGCCAGTGGTCGCGGGCGAAGGTGAAGGTGGCGTCGGGGGCGGCGCTCAGGAAGGACACGTAGACGATGCGGTGGACCCCGGCCGCGACCGCGGCGTCCACGACCGAGATGTGCTCGCGGACCCGATCGGCGCTCTCCCGGGCGGAGACCAGGAACAGTACGCTCGCGCCGTCCAGCGCCCGGCGCATCGCCTCGCCGTCGGCGTAGGTCGCCGGCGGCGCCGGGGTCGCGCCGCTCAGTTCGGGCAGTCGGGACGGATCACGTCCCACCAATCGTTGCGTCGCGCCGGCCTCGGCGAGCCGCCGGGCGACCCGGCCGCCGATCTGCCCGCTCGCTCCGGTGACCGCGATGACTGGTGCCATGACTGCGTCCCTTTCCGACTCGTGCGATCGGGCCCGGCCCGGCCGCTCGGCCACCGACCCTACTGCGCGGTTGCCGCTCTCCCGCCGAACCACGCCCATCGGGCGCGCCCGGTTCAGCGCACGTCGCCGAGCGGGCCGAGCATCAGGTCCAGGACCGGGCGGGATCGGTCGAACGCCTGCTGCGCCTGGTCCGGGTACACGGCGGCGAGGCACGCCGCGACCACGACGAGGAGCAGCAGGAGCAGCCCCTGCCGGGCGGCCCGGCCGACTCGGCGCACCCCGCCCGGGTCGATGCGCTCACCCGGGATCGTGTGGTCGCCGGGGATCGTTCGGTCGAGCGGGTCGTCCCGGAGCGTCGTCGCGCCCCGTCGTACCGCCTGTATGCCCGCGTTGCCGGCCATGTCCGCCCTTCCCCCCACACCCCGCGCGTTCGCGGGTCGTCGGGAGGGACGGACCGGGAGGGGGTGATGGTTCGTCGCCTTCCGGGTTGTCACCGCGTCGGAACCGATCCGTGACCGACGGGGCGCGTCACTCGTCCCACCAGCGGTCGCCCCGCTCGCGGCGATTGGCCACGATGACGGCGAACGGGGGGATCGCCATCGCGACGATCGTCATGCCGGCGGCGGCCGGGAACGACCAGCGGTAGACCACGGTGCCGGCGAGCAGGAACAGCACCAGGCACACGCCCATCATCACGAAGTAGCGCTTGCGGCGGCGGCGCTGGGACGGGACCGGCCCGTTGGGGGTGGCACCCCCGGGACCCGGGCCGTCCGGGTCGTTGGTGCTCATGCCTTCACGGTACGACTTGTCGCGGCAAGACGACGGGGACGCCGTGACGGCCGCCATGATGGGCCGATGCCCGGGAGTTACCCACGAATGACAATATTGGTATAGACCTCTGGGGTGGGGAAGGTGTTCACTTGCGTTCAGGCGGGACCGCGGGTCCGTGCCGATCGCCGGAAAGGAATCAGTCGCCATGACGACCGTCTCCCCTCCGCACGTCGGCGCGCCGGTCGCCTACCTGCGGTGCTACCCGCGTGACCCGTGGGAGATGGCCGCCCACCGCAACGCGCTGACGGCGTACGCGCAGGGCATCGGGCTGAGTCGGCCGGTGGTGTGTCTGGACAACGGCGTCTCCTCGCGCGAGGAACGACCCGCCCTCGAACAACTGCTGGCCCATGTACTGGCCGGCGCGGTCCGGATCGTCCTGATCCCCGGCCTGTGGGTCTTCTCGCTCGACCCCGAGCGCGCCCGTGCCATCGCGGACCGGTTCATCACCGCCGGCGCCCAGATCATCGACCTCCCGGGCCGCTGGCACGAGCACGAGGGACGCCGCGTCGCGAGGTGGTGAGGTGCGCGGGGCGGCGCCGGAACCGGCCCCGCCCCGCGCGCCGGCTCAGCCGGTCACCACCGCCCGCACCGCCTTGGTGACCTCGTCGGCGCGGGTGGTGATGTCGTCCACGCGGGCGGTCTGTGCGGCGAGTTCGGCGCGGACCTGCTCGTCCCTGATGCTGTTGAGGTTGACCTCGATGTTCACCCTGGACGTGGTCGCCGCCGCCCGCGCCGCCTCGACCGCCGCGGCCACGTCGGTGATCACCGTCCGATTGGCGATCGGCAGCAGTTTCTCGGCCAGTTCGACACACGCCGAGGCCAGGACGATCACCTCGGCCGGCGGCTTGGCCGCGCCGACCAGCGCGACGGCCACGGTCGCCGACCGGTCGGAGACTTCCCTGGCGGTCTCCCGGGGCAGCTTGTACGCCTCCGTCACCGCGGTGAACGCGGCCGCGTCCGCCTCGGCCAACCGCAGTGCCATGGCCCGCAGTTCGTCGGTCAGCGAGATCACCTCGGCGATCGACGTGGCGTGCTCGGTGTACTGCTCGCCCGTGGTGTAACGGGCCACCATCCCGAGCAGCGCGGTGGCCTGCGCGACGTGCAGCGCGGCCGCCGCGCCGCCGCCGGGCGCCGGCACCCGGTCGGCGAGCCGGGCCAGGTATTCGCCGATCTTCTCGTCCCGCATGGGAGTTCGTCCTTTGCTCGGGGGGCGACTACCGCATGTCCGGGAATCCTCGCACGAATGTGGGCCGTGTTCGGTGCCGACGGCGACCCTCGCGCGGTCAGTGCGTCGACCCCGCCGCCGACTCCTCCACGCGGAGCACGATCGCGGTCGCATTGTCGTGGCCGCCCGCGTCCAGGGTCGCGGTGAGCAGGCGGTCGACGATGCCCGCGGGCGCCCCCGACGCGGCGAGCAGTCGGCCGAGCGTGCGGTAGTCCACCTGTTCGGCGACGCCGTCGGTGCACAGCAGGTATACGTCGCCCGGCCGCAACGTCACGTTCAGCACGTCCGGTTCGGGCCGACCCGGGTGCCCGAGATAGCGGCCCAGCCGATAGCGCGCGGCGGCGGCCTGCGGCGAGTCGGCCGGGTACCAGCCGTAGACGGCGCCCAACCACGCCTCGGTGTGATCCACCGTCAGCAACTCGAGGTATCCGGCCCGCAGGCGATACACGCGCGAATCGCCGATCTGGACCAGCCACGCGGCGCCCTGGGGGTCGCTCGCCGCGCCCGCGTCGGCGACCAGCGCGGCGAGCGTGCAACCGGTGACCCCCTCCAGGTCGCGGGCCGCGGCCAGCACCCGGTCCTGGACGGCGGCCACGCCCGCTCGCAACGCCGCCGGGTCCGCCGCGCCGCCCCCGTGCACGGCGCGGCGGACGGCCTCGGTGAACCCCGTCATCGTGATCCGTCCGGCCGCCGTGCTCCCGGGGCCGTCGCCCATGCCGTCGACCACGGCGGCCAGGCGCAGGTCCGGGTCCAGGCCGAACACGTCGAAGTTGGCCCGATACCGGGTGCCGACCACGCTGCCCGCCGCCGCGAGCACCCGCACCGGGCCCGCCGTGAAACCGACCCCGCCCGCGGCCCCCGGGTCCTGCCGGCGTCGTTCGAACATGAGCGGCCCCCTTCGCTCCGATTGGCGTACCGTGGCACGCTATCGGGCGATCAGACCACGGTGCGGAAATGTGTGGTGAGCCGGCCGGCGTCGTCCAGGACGTGGAACGCGAGCGCGGGCGGGATGTCCACGTCGACGAACGGCGCGTCCTCGTCGACGCGCTCCCACGGCAGGTTGACGGTGGAGACCACGCCCGGGGCGACGATCAACGGCTTGCCGGCGAACGTGGTGGCCGCGGGCGTGTGCGCATGCCCGCACAGCAGCCCGGCCACGTTGGGCCGGTCGGCGACCACGGCGGCGAGGCGATCCGCACCGAACTGGCGGATCGCGTCGAGGGTCGGGATGCCCAACTCCACCGGCGGGTGGTGGAAGGCCACGAACACCGGTACGGAGGACGGGGTTTCGTCCAGCACCCCGGTCAACCAGGTCAGCGTCTCGTCGGCGATCAGGCCGTCGTCGCGGCCCGGGATCGACGAGTCGCACAGCGCGTACACCGCGCGCTCCGTGCGATGCACCCGGTTGATCGGGGCGTCGTCGGCGGGCTCGTCGAGCAGCCCCTTCCGGAAGGGTCCGCGTACGTCGTGGTTGCCGGGCAGGATCAGCAGCGGGTGTCGGGACGCCAACACCGCGCGGGCCTCGTCGTATTCGGCCGGCAGGCCGTGGTCCACGATGTCGCCGGTGACCAGGACCGCGTCCAGGTCGAAGGGGAGCGTGTTCAGGTGCTCCATCGTTGCGCGGGTGCGCTTGGCGGCCCGCCGGCTGCCGTCGAGGTGGGTGTCACTGAGATGCGCGAACACGATCATCGGGCGGGTCCTTGAGCGCGAGGGGAAACGTTGTTCCGGTGTAACCGGTCGTGATGACGTAGACGCTACGCGGGCCACCGGACCAGGGTTAAGATCCAGTGAAATGCCGAAGGATTGGTCCAGTTTCGTGGGTGCGGTGGGCGCGGGGGACGCTGTGGGTGAGGCGGCCGGTGCGGGCGCGGCGGCCGGTGGGCCCGGCACGGGCGGTGTGGCCGCCGCGATCGACCTGCACGTCGACGTGGACACCGCCGAGGGCCGCCGAGTCGGTCTGGAGCGGGCCCTGCGGGCGGCGATCCGCGGCGGGCGACTGGCGCCCGGTGCCGCGCTGCCGTCCACGCGCGGGCTCGCCGCCGACCTTGGCTTCGCGCGCGGGACGGTCACCGCGGCCTACGACCAGCTGATCGCCGAAGGGTTCCTGATCGCCCGTCAGGGAGCCGCCACCCGGGTCGCCGACCTGCCCGGGCCGGCCGGACCGGAGGCCTCACACGGCGCGCCGGAGGCCGGCGCGCCCCGGTTCGACCTGCGCCCCGGCCTGCCGGACGTATCGGCCTTCCCGACCGCCGCGTGGTTGCGCGCCACCCGCCGGGTGCTCACCACCGCCGCGCCGCTCGCGGTGCACGGCGTCGGCGATCCGCAGGGCCGCCTCGAACTGCGCACCGCGCTGGCCGAACACCTCGGCCGTACCCGAGGCGTGCTCACCACGCCCGATCGCATCGTGATCACCACGGGCTTCTACCAGTCGATCGGGCTGCTCGCGAGCGTCCTGGCCGAGGCCGGGGTGCGTGCGGTGGGGATGGAGGACCCCGGGCACAACGTGTATCGGGACGTGATCCGCCGCGCCGGGCCGGCGGTGGTGCCACTGCCCGTGGACGCCGAGGGCGCGCGCTTCGAGCGGCTGGCCGATCCGGCGCTGGGCGCGGTGGTGTTGACGCCGGCGCACCAGTATCCGACGGGTGTGCCGCTGCGCCCCGGACGCCGACACCGGGTGTGCGCGTGGGCGCGGGCGAACGGCGCGTTGATCGTCGAGGACGACTACGACGGCGAGTTCCGCTACGACCGGCAGCCCGTCGGCGCGTTGCAGGGCATGGCGCCGGAGCATGTGGCCTATTGCGGGTCGGTGTCCAAGACGTTGGGGCCGGGGCTGCGGCTGGCCTGGCTGGCCCTGCCCGCACACCTGGTCGAACCGGTGGTGCGGGCCAAGCACCGGGCCGACTGGCACACCCAGGGGCTGGGCCAGTCGGTGCTGGCTGATCTGCTGAACCGGCACGACTACGAGCGGCACGTGCGCGCGGCCCGGCTGAGCTATCGCCGTCGACGGGAGCTGCTCGTGCGCCGCTTCGGCACGGAATGGGCGGCTTCCGGGCCCAAGTTCCGCGGTGTGCCGGCCGGGCTGCATGTACTGATGACGCTGCCGCCGGGCGGCCCGGACGAGGACTTGGTGCTCGCGCGCGCCGCGGCGTGCGGGATGGCGCTGCGCGGCGTACGGGAGTTGTGGCACGGACCGGCTCCCGAGGAGGGCATCCTCGTCGGGTTCGCGGCCTCGCCCGGACACGCCTGGCCGGGCACGCTGGACGCGCTGGCGGAGGTGTTGCGGGCGCCGTGACCCGGGGGCGTGCGCGACGTGCGCTCGACGTGCGCCATGCGTGCGCCCGGCGGGAAACGGTGACGCGGAAGATCCATGGGGTAACCGAGGGTGTCGCATCCATGGAGCAAACCGGGGGTCGGCTGATACCTTGAAGCACGCGGACAAGGTGCAGCTTTATTAATAAAGCGCCTTTCTCGTCCCCGAGATTCCGCCGGCTCGTGCTTCGGTTCGTTTCCTCCTGCCCCTTTCTGTTCGGCCCTCTGGCTCGACGTGCGGTTCGACGTGGCGGTTCGGCGTGGCGGTTCGACTTGCGACAGCGGGAGGCGGCTCGATGAACATTTCCGACGAGCAACGACGTGCCTTCACCGAGCACGATCTGCGCGTGTTGTCGACCGCGGACCCGGATGCCGACCCGGCCGCCGAACGCCTGGCCTGGGCGCACCTGGGCGACGAGTTGGGCCGGGCCCTGTGCGACCGGTACGAGCACGGGCCGAGCGCGCACGCGGAGTCCCTTGTACCGCCGGACCGCTGCCCGGTGCGAAACGCGATCGTGCTGCGGGCGCGGACCCGGGACATCCGCGAGCGGGTCCTCGGGCATCGGGCGGCCGTGGGCCGGGCGTTGCGGGTGCTGGAGTCGTCGTGCCGGGGCGACGGCCGGCATCGCCGGACGGAGGCGTTGATCGCCCTGTCGCTGGCCGCCGGTCAGGCCCGCTGCCTGGGCAGCCGCCTCACCCGGCTGCCGACCCTCGTCCCCTCGCGGCCGGGCGCACTCGCCGAGGCCCTGGGCACCGCACTGGCCGACAGCGCCCGAGCCCTGGACGCCGCCCAGCAACGCCTTTGCGAATCGGCCGCGCCGGGCCGAACGATCCCGGCCGCGGCGGCCCTTGCGGCGGCGGGCTCCGCGGCTCGCCTCGCCACGTGCCTGGAGGAGGAGGTCCGCGCCGAGCCCATCGACGCCTCCGACACCGACCTGTCCCACGTCGACCACCTGGACCTCCCCCTGCTGGCGGGCGTCATCTGGTCCCGCACCACCGTCTGGCCAAAGACCCTGGCCCCGCTGACCCGCTCCCACTCCAACCGGGTGGCGCCGGGCGTCTACCGGATCCGCAGGACCTACCTCTGAGCACACGCCGGCGGGTGAGGGTGTTTCACCGGGTCTGCATCCAGTGGGCGGGGTGGGTGTAGGCGGCGGGCAGTTTGGTTCGGGGGTTGCCCTTGGCGGCGTCGAGTTGGGACTGGGTCAGGTAGAGGGCGTCGCGCAGGTCGGCGTCGCGCAGGTCCGCGTCGCGGAAGTCGGCGCCGATCACGTCGGCCAGGCGCAGGTCGGCTCCGCGCAGGTCCGCGCCGATCAGGTACGCCCCGCGCAGGTTCGCGCCGCGCAGGTCGGCGCCCCCCAGGCGGGCCCCGATCAGGTCCGCGCCCCGGCGGTCCTTCCTGCGGCCCGGGACGGCCGCGCGGGTCAGTTCGCTCGCGCGCAGGAGCAGCGGGTTGTACCGCTGCCGCAGCGCCATGATGTCGACCCGCAGCAGGTCGGCGGGGCTGCCCAGGGTCAGCTGCTCGGTCTCGTCGTAGGCGGCGCCGAGGTCGGCGTGTACCGGGTGTGCGGCCGGCAGGGACAGCGCCTCGTTCAGGTAGCGGAGCAGTTCGTGCAGGTCACGCATGACCGGGAAGACGCGGAACATCTGCTGCGCGGTGTGCGGCGCCCGGCGCCAGTCCTGGCCGGCGTAGGTGACCTGGGCGACCTTCTGGCCCGCGCCGAAGCAGTCGTAGACGGTGCAGCCCGTGAAGCCGATCGTGCGCAGGCGGGTGTGTACGCCGCAGCCGAAGTCGTCGGTGCGCAGGTTGGGGCAGGGGCGGCTGGCGGGCTTGTCGATGGCGAAGTCGGCGGACTTGGCGAAGGCGGGCGCGACGCAGCACAGCGCGAAGCAGTTCGCGCAGTCGGCGCGCAGGGCCCGGGCACGCGCGTCGACGAGGACCGGGTCGGGGCCGGGTGCTGCGGGTTCGCGCTGCTCGGGCACGGTGCGGGGACTCCTGACGGGGTGGGGGAGGCGGGCGAGGGGGCGCGGTCGGCTCGGGGCGATCCGTCCATTGTCCCCGATCGGCCTCGGTGACCGTGTCGCGGCCGCGGCCGGCGGGGCACGCGCCAGTGGGGGTGTCGGCGGAGGTGGGCGTGGCCTGGTGGAAGTACATTCGCCGGCCCTCCGGGGAGTGGCGCCACAGGGAACTGCGGAGGGTGTGCCGGTCGGTGGACTCGGTTCGGAAGGTCAGGTGGACCAGGTTCGGGGCCAGGAGGGTACCGGACACCGCGGACACGGTCGTTCGGATCGGCTCCTCGGTGGCCAGGGCGTCGAGGGTGCTGTCGCGGTCGCAGCGGCGTCCGGAGCGTCCGAATTCCACGAAGTCGGGGTCGAGCAGTGCGGACACGGCTTTTCGGGAGCGTCGTAAGGCGGGATCGAGCAGTCGCAGCTCGCCGGTGACGGCGGCTCGGATCGCGGATTCGTGGTCGGCTCGGGCTTGGGTCGCGGTTGTGGCTTCGGCTTCGGCTTCGTCGGTCATTGGGCGAGTTTGGCCATCTCATCGGGGATGACCGACCGATTTTCTCGGGTCAGGAGGTGCGGGCGGGGGTCCAGGTGCCTGGGCGGATCACTACGGCTGTGGTGTGGATCGGGTGGCTGTGGCGGAAGTGGAGGGTGAAGGGGATGGTTTGGCCGGGGGTGAGTTTCGGGGGTGTGCCGAGCATGATGTTCGCGCCGCTCGCGGTCATGCCGAGCAGGCCGTTGGCCGGGATCGGCAGGGCCTTGGTCATCCACATGCGGCCGGCGTAGCCCGTGTAGGTGTGGAAGCTGAAGCCGACGTCGGTGGTGATGGGGGTGCTGACGGAGACGAGTTCGTCGTTGGCGTCGCCGGTGTTGCGGATGGTGAAGTAGGCGGAGGTGGCGTCGGCGTTGGTGGCCAGGTGTACCCGACCGTCGCTGATGGAGAGCCTGGGTGCGGTACCGGCGCGGCCGGTCGCGGTCCAAACGGTGAGCAGGGTCAGCGCGAGGGCGGCGGCCAGGACGGGGCCGGCGACGGACTTCGACGCGGCCAGGGCCCTCGGTGCGATCGGGGGCTTCGGTACGGCCGGGGGCTTCGGTGCAGTCGGGGGTTTCATGTCCGGTCCCGCTTCGCGTCGTCGGGGTGGCCGGCCCGGAATCGGGTCAGCCGGAGGCTGTTGGTGACCACCGCGAGCGAACTGACCGACATCGCGGCGGCGGCGAGCATGGGATTGAGCAGCCCGGTCACCGCGATCGGGATCAGCACCACGTTGTAGCCGAACGCCCAGCCGAGGTTGGCCCGGATCGTCCCGGTCGTACGCCGGGAGAGCCGGATCGCGTCGGCCAGCGCGCCCAGGTCGTCACGCACCAGCGTCACGTCGGCGACGCCGATCGCCGCCGCCGTGCCGCCGCCCATGCCGATGCCCAGGTCCGCCTCGCCGAGCGCGATCGTGTCGTTGATGCCGTCGCCGACCACCGCGACGGCCCGTCCGGGCTGGTCCTGCCGCAGGCCGCGGACGAGTTCGGCCTTGTCGTGCGGGTCCAACTCGCTCAGCACCTCGTCGATCCCGACCGCGTCGGCCACCGCCCGGGCCGGCCCCGCACGATCGCCCGTGGCCAGGATCACCGTCACGCCGAGCCGATCGAGCGCCCGGATCGCGGCGGCGGCCTCCGGGCGTACCGAGTCGCCCAGCACCAGCACCCCCGCCGGCACGCCGTTGACCGTCGCGACGACCGCGGTGTCCCCGGCGGCGTCCGCCTCGGACAGCGCCGCGCGCAGGCCCGCGGGCAGCGCCGTGACGTCCTCGACGCCCGGGCGCAGGACGGCCACCCGCGAGCCGTCCACCAGGCCGCGGACGCCGATTCCGGGCTCCGAGGCGAAATCGGCGACCGGCGACAGGGCGCCCGCGCGCTCGGTGGCGGCGCGGGTGAGGGCCCGGCCGATCGGGTGCCCGGACGCGGACTCGACCGCACCCACCCGGGCCAGCAGTTCGCCCGGGTCGACGTCGGGCGCGGCCATGCAGCGCAGCAGACTCATGCCGCCGGTGGTCAGCGTGCCGGTCTTGTCGACCACGACGGTGCCCACACGGCGCAGGCGTTCCAGCGCGGCGGGTTCGCGGATCAGTACGCCGAGCCGCGCGCCGCGCCCGGTGGCGGCCAGGATCGCGGTGGGTGTGGCCAGGCCGAGGGCGCACGGGCAGGCCACCACCAGGACGGCCATGGTCGCGCCGGCCGCGGCCTGCGGGTCGCCGCCGGCGCCGAGCCAGAAGCCGAGCACGGTCACGGCGGTGGCCAGTACGGACGGGACGAACACGCCCGCGATGCGGTCGGCGAGTCGCTGCGCGCCGGTCTTGCCGGCCTGGGCCTCCTCCACCGCGGCGGTGATCCGGGCGAGGCGGGTGTCCGCACCGACGGCGGTCGCCCGCGCGGTGATCCGGCCGCCCTCGTTGACGCTGCCGCCGGGCACCTGGTCCTCGGGGCCGACCTCCATCGGGCGGCTTTCCCCGGTCAGGTGGGACACGTCGAGCGCGGAGCGGCCGTCGACCACGACGCCGTCGGCGGGCACCCGGTCGCCGGGCCGGACCACGAACACCTGACCGACCGTCAGGGACGCGGTCGGCACGGTCACCTCGACCGTCTTCCCGCCGGGCCCCGGGTGCAGGACGGCCGCCCGGTCCGGGACGAGCGCGGCCAACTCGCGCAGCGCGGAGCCGGTCCGGGTCCGGGCCCGGTCCTCCAACCGGCGGCCGAGCAGGACGAACAGCGGCACGGCGACGGCGACTTCGAGGTACATGTGCGCCTCGTCGCCGGCGGCGGGCGGCAGCAGGGTGAACGGCATTCGCATCCCCGGCTCGCCGGCGCCGCCGCCGAACAGGGCCCACAGCGACCAGCCGAACGCGGCGAGCACGCCGAGGCTGACCAGCGTGTCCATGGTCGCGCCCGCGTAGCGCAGTCCGTGCAGGGCTCGACGATGGAACGGCCAGGCACCCCACGTGGCCACCGGCGCGGCCAGCGTCAGGCACAACCACTGCCAGTTGGTGAACTGCCACGCGGGCACCATCGACAAGGCCAGTACGGGCAGCGCCAGCGCGGCCACGATCAGGAGGTTGCGCCGACCCGGGTCGATCGCCTCGGCGGCCGGGCCGGTCGCGGCGGCACCGGCGGGGTTCGGGCCGGCCACGGTCGCCTCGTAGCCGGCGGCGGTGATGGCCGCGAGGAGGTCGATCACCGGCAGGGACGCGGGGTGTACGACGCGGGCCCGGCCGGTGGCGAGGTTGACCGTGGCGGTGACGCCGTCGAGCCGGGCCAGCCGACGCTCGACCCGATTCACGCAGGCGCCGCAGGTCATGCCGGAGACGGCCACGTCGGTGGTGATCGGTCGGGTGGAGGTGGTCACAGGGCAACGCCCGAGGTGCGGAGGCGGCCGTCGGGCTCGCCCAGGCCCATCCGGCCGTGGCCGCCACCCTCGTCGCCCATCTTGACCGGCGCCCCGGGCGGACCCGGCTCGCGCAGGTCGGGCGCCACCGGGCCGGCCTGACGGCCGATCGTGAACGCGACGACGAACAACACCAGGAGCAGACCGAGGAAGGCGAACACCGTTCCGGGCGCCGAACCGGCCCGACGCGACGTCGGCGTGGGGCGCGGCAGCGAATCCGGGGTGATTCCGGCGACTTCGGCATTTCCGGCATCTCCGGCGACCCCGCCGGTCCGCAGCCGGAACGGCGGGCGCAGGCGCAGGTGCCAGGGGCGATCCCGGGGGTCGGGTCCACCGGCGAACACGGGCATGAATCGGGCTCCAGGGATCGGTCGGCGGGCGAGGGCATCCCGGTAGTCGGCCGGCGATCATGCCTGGTTCCCGGACGACACGATTCGCGCGAACTGCGGTGGACGCTCGGGATTCGGGGTCGAGTTCGGTCCGGGTTTCGGCGGGGTTCGGGAGAAGTTCGGGAAGTGGGCGGCCACCCCCGGGTCCGATCGGCGCCCACGGATGGGAACATGAGGCTCACCATGCCTGCCCGGTCCGTGCTTCGAGCCGTTCGCGCCGCGATGTTCGCGGTGGTCTGTGTGTTGCTCGCGCTGTTCGGGCACACACTGATGTCCGACGCCCCGGTGCACTGGGTCGCCCCGGTCGGGGCCGGGGTCGGGATCGGTGTACTGGCCTGGGCCGTGGCCGATCGCGAACGTGGACTGGGCGCGATCACGGCCGCCGTACTGGCCGCCCAGGCCGGTTTGCACACATTGTTCACGCTGGCCCGACAACCGGTCGCCGAGCCGACCGGCGCGGCCCGCTTTCGATCCCAGTGGCTCCAGGTGCTGCTGTGCAACGACGACCGCCCCGGTGACGCGCCGACCCACTCGGTGGCCGAACTGCTGACCCGGATGCGGCTCGACCCGGACCTGGCCCGACAGTCCCCGGCGGCGGCCGGCTTCGGCGGACCCGCGACCGGCTCCGGTGGGCACCACATGGCCGGTGCCGGTTCGGGATCCGGATCCGGTTCCGCGATGGGCGGGATGAACCACGACGGTGCGCTGATGTCCCTTCTGGGACACGGCGGTACCGGGATGTTCGCCGCACACGTGCTCGCCGCGCTCGGATGCGGCCTGTGGTTGCGGCACGGCGAGAAGGCGGTCTTCCGACTGCTGCGCCTGCTCGCCACGATGGCGGGCACCGTGGTGCTCGCGCTGGTCGGCGCCTGGACGTCGCCGATCACCACCGGCCGCCCCGCGATGCCGAGGGCGAGCCGGCGTCGGGTACGGGCCGTCCCCAAGTGGGTCACCCGGCCACTACCGGGTCGAGGGCCGCCGGCGGCGCTGTACGCCTGACGTCCACGGATGTGCCGCTCCGGCCCACGCACGCCCGCGCGGGACGGCCGGGTCCGTCGTGCCTGCGGCGCGGTGACCTCGCCCGATCCGGGCATGCCCCGGGCGCGGCGGCGCCTTCGGTCGTCGTCGCATCGCGGTCGGTGGATTCAGGCGTACCGATCACCCGAGTGACACCGGTGTCGTGACCGGGAAACGTTCCCCGGTTCTCGCGGCCACGGTGCGGTACTTCACGCCATCGCCGAAATGTTCGCGTCCGGCCCGGTGTGTCCTCGGGTGTTCCACCGCACCGTCGTCGAGTCCGAGTCGCAGGCACCGCCGCACTCGGCTCCCGGTGCGCGCCCCTGCACCCGCTCGGCATCGATCCGCCCGGCGCCGATCGATCGCCGCCCGCATGACGAGGACGTGGACCATGTCTGCTCTCCACCCTGTCACCCGACCGGAACACCGGCCCGAGCACCGGCCCGAGCACCCACTGCCGGGCCTCGCGACCACCGTGCTGCTCCGCCCCCCGGCGCGCCGTACCGCACACCCCACGCCCGACCCGTCCCGCGCGTGCGAAGCCTCCCGCAGCGACCACACCGCCTCGGTGACCCCGCTCGACTCCCGTCGCTCGGGGGATTGCACGCCCGACCTCGACCTGACCGCGCGGGCCCTCGCCGGTGCGGCCGGTGACCCGGAGGCCGTGGACGACTTCGTCCGCGGCACGCATCGCGACGTGTGGCGCTTCGTCGCCTACCTGACCGATGTGCAGAGCGCGGACGACCTCACCCAGGAGACGTACCTGCGAGCCTGGACGGCGCTGCCGCGTTTCACGGGGGCGTCCTCGGTCCGGACCTGGTTGTTGTCCATCGCCCGACGCACCGTCGTCGACCGGTATCGTGCGGCGGCCGCGCGGCCCCGTACCGCCGCCGTCGACGACTGGGTGGAAGTCGCCGAGCACCGCCAGGACATCACCCGTCCCGGCTTCGACGAGGGCCTGGCCCTCGACGACCTTTTCGGCGCGCTGCATCCGGCCCGACGCGAGGCATTCGTACTGACCCAGGTGCTCGACTTCGGCTACGCCGAGGCGGCCGTCATCGCCGGCTGCCCGATCGGCACCGTACGCTCGCGCGTCGCCAGAGCCCGAAGCGACCTGATCGCGCTCCTGCGCGAGGCCGACCAAGCCGGCTACGACTCCCCGGAACCCCATCCCGCCCCACACCGCAAAGCCGGCTGACCCGACCCACCACCCGAGGGCACGCCGTGTGATCGTGGCGTGCCCTCGGATGGCGGACGGCACTTCCCGGCCCCGTGCGCGCGACGGTCCACCGCCCCCGGCGCGGATTCGCGCCGCGCGGATGTCGAGACCGCGTCGTCGGTTCCGACCTCGGGGCGAACGGTGGCCCCAAACACCGTTGGCAAGGATCGAGAGGGCGGGAACAGCATGCAGAAGGTTGTGCAACAGGCCATCGACCGGTTGGTGGAGTCGGGCGCCGAGCTGGGCATCCAGGTCGCGGTCTACCGGCACGGCGAACTGGTCGTGGACGCGGTGGCGGGCGTCGCCGATCCGGACGGCGATCGTCCGGTCACCTCGGACATGCCGTTCTACAGCGCCTCCACGGGCAAGGGGGTGACCGCGACGGTGGTGCACGTCCTCGCGGATCGAGGTGCCCTCGACTACGACACGCCGATCGTCGAGTTCTGGCCGGAGTTCGGCGCCCACGGCAAGGACGAGGCGACCATCCGCCATGCGCTGACCCACTCCGTCGGCGTCCCGGCGGTGCCGGCCGATCTCACCGTGCGGGACCTGGCCGACTGGGAGGGGATGTGTGCCCTGATCGCCGGCTCAAAGCCCTGGTGGGAGCCCGGGACCAAAACCGGCTACCACGCGATGACCTGGGGTTTCGTGATGGGCGAGATCGTGCGCCGGGCCGCCGGCGCGCCGATTTCGCAGGTACTGCGGCAGGAGGTGGCGGCTCCGCTGGGCATCGCCGACGAACTGTTCTTCGGCGTCCCGGAGTCCGAGCTGGGCCGGCTCGCCCGACTCGAGGACGCGCCCGGCTCCGCCGCGATGATGGCGGCGCTGCCCGCCGACATGCCGATGTTCAAGGCCACGCCGCTCGCGGTGACCCCCAGCGCCGAGTACGGCAACAACCCCGTCGTGCTTACGTCGGACATTCCCTCGGGCGGCACGATGTCCGCCCGCGCGGTGGCCAGGATGTACGCCGCGCTGCTCGGCGAAGTGGACGGTGTGCGGCTGGTCTCGGCCGCGCGACTGCGCGAGATCTCGGCCCTGGCTACGGCCGACGTCGACCGGATGGTCGGCTTCCCCGTGCCGCGCGCGCTGGGCTACAACCTCGGCCGGCCGGGCGCCGCCCCGGAGCAGACGCCCGGCGTTTTCGGCATGCCCGGCATGGGAGGCAGCGCGGCGTACGCCGACACCGAGACCGGCATCTCCTTCGCGCTGACCAAGAACCGGTTCTTCCCCGGCCCCTCCGCCGCGGTCGAGGAGATCGGCGAACTGGTCGCGAGGGCCGCCACCGGGTGAGGCCGTGCGCAGGCGGCCGGGACCGGCGCCGGTCCCGGCCCGGTCGGCGCCGACCTCGCGGCCCGGGGGTGGCTGCCGCTAGCGGTCCGCGAGTGCGTACGACGCGGCGGCCACCGTCGCGGCCACCGCGAATACCGAGGGCCAGGCGCCGATCTTCTTCGCGAGCGGGTGCGAGGCGCCGAACGCGACCGTGTACAGACCGGTCAGCGCGGCGGCGGTCGGCGTACCGGCCCGCTCCCGCCACCCCTTGGCCGCCACCGCACCCGCCGCGGCCAACACCACGCCGCCGAGCGGTCGCCGCTTGGTATAGCGGGCAACCGCGTACCCGCCGATCAACCCGGCGGCGGCAACGGCGGCGGAAGGCACACGAGCCATGGAACGTACTCCTCACAACGACGACGAAACCGCGGTCGATCAGTACCACCGAGGCACGGCGGCGACCGATCGACCGCTTCGCCCACGAACCTAACCCCCCGCGATTCGCCGCCGCCCCCCGCCCGGCGCCGAGGTCGCGTCAGGCGACCGCGGTCCCCTCCAGCTCGACCATCAGGGTCGGGACTGCCAGCCGGGTCACCCCGAGCATCGTGGTGGTCGGCGCCACCCCGGCGGCGCCCAATCGGGACGCCAGCACGCCGTAGTGCCGAAAGAGCAGGTCGACGTCGGTCGTGTAGACGTTGAGTCGGATCAGGTTCGCCAGGGCCATGCCGGCCTCGCCGAGAACGGCCTCCAGGTTGTCGAGGGTCAGCGCCAACTGCGCCGCCATGTCGCCGTCGTGCTCGGGCTTGCCCTCGGCGCTCATCGCGGTCTGCCCGGAGCAGTACAGGGTCCGGGTGTGCCCGGAGACGACCTCTCCCTGGTTGAACCCCAGCTCCGTCGACCACGTCACCGGGTTGACTGCCGTTCGTTCCATCGCCACGTCGGCTCCATTCGCAGGTGTCGGAAGTACGTACGTCCGGCGGCCCGACGGCCGCCCCTGACGTCGTGGGAAGAGCCTCGCAATGAATCACGACATCCTTGGTCAGGTATTCCGATAAAATTCTCGAGGTGCGCGCCGATCGGTTGGTTTCGCTGGTGTTGTTGCTGCGTCAGCGCGGTCGGCTGACCGCCGCCACGCTGGCCGACGAACTGGAGGTGTCCACGCGCACCGTGCTGCGCGACATCGAGGCGCTGTCCGCGGCCGGTGTCCCGGTCTACGCCGAGCGCGGCCGGCACGGCGGGTTCGTGTTGTCGCCCGGTTTCCGGACCGAGCTGACCGGGCTGAACCACGACGAGGCCCTTGCCCTCCTCGCCGCCGGATCGGGGCGCGGCGAGCAGGTCTTCGGCCTCGGGTCGGCGCTCGCCTCCGCGATGCGCAAGGTGGTCGACGCGCTGCCCGAAAGCCATCGGGCCACCGCGAACGACGCCGCGCAGCGGTTTCTCGTCGAGCCGGAGACCGACCTGCTCTCGCGCCGGTCGCCGGCCGAGGAGGTGCCCCGTACGGCGATGGTCGAGGTCCGGCGCGCGGTGCTGGCCGGACACCGGCTCCGGATCCACTACGCCGCCGTCGGCCGGGAACCGCAGTGGCGCACGGTGGACCCGATCGGCCTGGTCACCGTGCGCGATCGGGGCTATCTGCTGGCCACCCGGTCCGGCGAGGACCGCACCTACCGGCTGTCCCGGGTGCTGGCCGCCGAGGAACTTCCCGAACCGGCCCGGCGGCCGAACCGGGTCGACCTGGACCGGGTCTGGCGCGAACGCTGCGCGCAGTTCCTGGCCGACGAACAATTCGCCGTACTGGTACGGGTGAACCCGGCACGGCGGGAGGAGCTGTTGGCCGCCGCGCTGGCCGTGCGCGCCGAAGAGCCCGAGGCGGACGGCCGACTGCGCCTCGAAGTGACCTTCCAGGACGCCCGTCACGCCGAATGGGCCCTGTGGCAACTCGACCCGGACGCCGAGGCGCTGGCGCCCCGGTCGTTGCGCACGTCCCTGCACGAGCGCGCCATGGCGGCCGCGACCCGCTACACGACCTCCCCCTGACCGTCTCGCGTCGGCGCCGCCTCTGTCGGGGGCGGCGGGTAGTGTTCGTCGGTCGGTGATGTTGTCGGTTGTGAGTGGTTCGTGCGCATTCGGTGCGGCGGGAGGAGGTGGGCCGTGGATGCGACTCGGTGCGGGGTGCGCCGTGCCTCGGTCGACCGGGTCCGGCCGGGGGTGTGGCGCGGGTGAGGGCGCCTCGTGTGGCCGTGGCGGCCGACGCCTATGGGCACGGGGGATGGCTGCGCCCGCTGGGGGACGACGGAGTGCCGCTCGGGGCGGCCGTCCACGTGGCCGATCTGGTCGCGGCGGTGGCCGACTTCGAGGCCGCGCCGGTACCGCCGCGGTGGGTGTGGGCCTCGGCGGAGAGTGCGTACGCGCCGTTGTTGCCCTCCCGGGTGAGTCGCTGCCACGACCTCGCGCTGGTCGAGTCGCTGCTGCTCGCGCACGAGGAGCGGGTCGGCGAACCCCGCTCGCTGGGCGCGGCCTGGGCCCGGCTGAAGGGCCTGCCGGTGCCCGAGGACCTGCCGATCGGTGCCGCCGACGCGCAGGACAGCCTGTTCGTCCCCGATCGGCTGCGGCTGCCCGCCGGCGTCGACGCGCTGGAGGCCGTGGTGGCGGTGCACGCCGACCAGGTGCGCCGCATCGACGCGATCGAGGACGCCGCCCGCCGCTCCCGCTTTCGGCTCCTGGTCGCCGCCGAGTCGGCCGGCGGGCTGGCCGCGGCCGAGATGGCCGCCGACGGGCTGCCCTGGCGGGTCGACGTACACGACGCGCTGCTCACCGAACTGCTCGGCGCCCGGCCCCGGGTCGCGGGCGCGCCGCCGCAACACCTGGCCGAACTGGCCGAGCAACTGCGCGCGGCGCTCGGCGGACGGGCGTTCAACCCCGATTCGCATCCGCAGGTGCTGAAGGCGTTCGCCGAGCAGGGCGTACGGCTCACCTCGACCCGCACCTGGTACCTGCGCGACGTGGCCCACCCGGCCGCCGCCCTGTTGATCAAGTACAAGGAACTCGCCCGCCTGCACGCCGCGCACGGGTGGGCGTGGCAGGACACCTGGGTACGCGGCGGCCGATTCCGCCCCGAGTACGTCGTCGGCGGCGTCGTCACCGGCCGCTGGGCCGGTCGCGGCGGCGGCGCGCTGCAGATCCCGCGCGTCCTGCGCGGCGCGGTCGTGGCCGACCCCGGGTGGCGGCTGGTGGTCGCCGACGCGGCGCAGTTGGAGCCGCGCGTGCTGGCCGCGATGTCGGGCGACGCCGGGCTGGCCCGGTCCGCCGCCGCCGGCGACCTGTACGAGGCGTTGGCCAAGGCCGCCTTCCAGGGCGATCGGGCCAAGGCCAAACTCGGCCTGCTCGGCGCGATGTACGGGCAGACCAGTGGCGACATCGGCCCGCTGTTGACCACGCTGCGGCGGCGATATCCCGACGCGATGGGCTACGTCGAGGCCGCCGCGCGCACCGGCGAGGAGGGCGGCATCGTCCGGTCGCGCCTCGGGCGTACCTGCCCGCCGCCCTCCTCCGCGTGGCTCGACCTCGCCGAGGGCGGCGCGAGCGGCGAGCCGGGCGCCGACCGCACCGACGATGCGGGCGCCCGATCCACGCGTGCCCGGGGCCGCTTCACCCGCAACTTCGTCATCCAGGCCAGTGCCGCCGACTGGGCGCTGGCCCTGCTCGCCGCGCTGCGCCGCCGGCTCGCCCGCTACGACGCGTCCCCGTCGGGTCGCCCGCATCTGGTCTTCTTCCAACACGACGAGTTCATCGTGCACAGCCCCGCCGACCTGACCGAGGCGGTATCCGCCGCGATCACCGAGGCGGCGGAGGAGGCCCGGACCCTGGTCTTCGGCGACACGCCCGTCCTGCTGCCCCTGGTCCCGACGGCGACCCGGACCTACGCCGAGGCCAAGTAGCGCACCCGGCCGCGCACGATGCCCACGCGCGTCGGCCTCAGCCGGAGTCGGGTCGGGGGCGGGATCGGTGCTCGGCGGCCCGGTGGGCCCGGCGGTAGGCGCTCGGGGTGGTGTCGGTGAGGGCGCGAAAGTGTCGGCGCATGGCGGCCGGTGTGCCGAAGCCCGTGCGGTCCGCGATCAGTTCGACGGGGAAGTCGGTTTCCCGGAGCAGGCGTTGGGCCTCTTCCAGACGGATGCGGAGCAGGTATTGGAGCGGGCTCAGACCCGTGTGCGCGTGGAAGCGGCGGGTGAGGCTGCTGACGCTGGTCCGGGCGTGGGCGGCGAGGCCGGCGACGGTGAGCGGTTCGTGGAGGTGCTCCCGCATCCAGCGCAGCGTCGGGTCCAGGCCGACGCTTTCGGCGACCTCCCGGGCGATCGTCTCCTGGACGTCGTCGGCGTACACGTGCAGCGGGGTGATGAGTTCCCGGCTCGTCGCCTCGGCCACCCGCCGGCCGTGGTCGTGCGCCAGGAGCCGCAGGCATACGTCCATGCCACCGAAGACGCCCGCGGCGGTGAGGAAGGGGCCGTCCTCGATCGCGACGCCGAGGGGGTCGACGTCGATGTCGGGGTGCAGTTCGGCCAGTTCGTCGGTGTGGCGTCGGTTGGTGGTGGCTCGGCGTCCGCTCAGGAGTCCGGTGGCGGCGAGGGTGAAGGTCCCGGTGTCGACGGCGGCGATCCGGCCGCCGCGCGACGCCGCGGCGCGCAGTGCCGCGAGGACACCGGCCGGCGGCGCGTCGCGGAAGCCGTCGTGGCCCGGGACCAGCACGACGTCCGCGTCCGCGAGGGCATCGAGTCCGTACGGCGCGCCGATCCGCAACCCGGCCGGCCCGCCGGTCACCCGCGGACCGGGCCCCGAACAGATCCTGATCTCGTATGCGACGCCGCGATGTTCGCGCCCGGCGACCCCGAACACCAGCCCGGGGGTGGTGAGCTGGTGCCCGGGAACCCCGTCGAGGGCGAGCACGGCAATAACGGACATGACCGAATCCAACCACCCGCGGCCCCTCGAAGCCGCACACCACATCGACTCGCCACCCACCCGACCCCCGGCCCGCCCGACGCGGAGGTGTCCACGTCGGGCGAGCCGGGGGCTGGGGGCAGCGGGTCGGCCTACTTGTTGTTGCGGAGCGTGGTGTGGATCCAGCTCTTGTACGCGGTGTCGTTCGTGTACAGGCCCGGGCCCGTCGCGCAGCCCGGCTTGCCGTCGCCGTCGCCGGACGTGGTGCCGATCAGCTCCCACCGGCCGGCGCGGTTCTTTTGGATCTGCGGGCCGCCGGAGTCGCCGAAGCAGGCCATGGCGTTGAGCTTTCGGCTGACCGTGCACAGGCGCGTGCCGTCGGTGCGGCCGTTGCACTCGGCGCTGGTGCCCAGGCGGGTGTCCAACTCCTGGAGCCGGTTCGGGAAGACGGCGTTGTCCAGGCTGTCCGGGTCGACGATCGTGCCGAAGCCGAGGAGTCGAGTCGGCGTGCCCACCGGCCCGGCCTGCTTGGCGAGCTTGATCGGCTTCTCCTTGACCGGCCGGTCCAGGCGGATCAACGCGAGGTCGTTCACGTTGTAGCCACCCTCTTCGGCGGGCTGCGAGTAGCCGGGGTGCATCACGATCTTGTCGATCTTGCGAACAGTGCCGCCCTGTGTGCGGTTCTCGCTGCCGATCCGCACCGTACCGGCCAGTTCGATCGGCAGGTCACGGTCGACACAGTGCGCCGCGGTGAGCACCCACTGCTTGTCGATCAAGGTGGCCCCGCATCCGGCGTCCACGCCCGCCGCCTTCATCGGGACGTAGGCCATGAACTGGTACTTCTCGGTCGAGTCCTGACCGTTGACGATCGCCCCGGCGCTGCCGGCGAAGGCCGTGGTGCCGAGCACCAGTGCCGCTCCCGTGGCCGTGAGCGCCTTGGCGACCAGGCCGCGCCTACGGCGCGGGGCGGCGCCGGCGTCGGCGGTGGAACGCGAGGTGGTTGCGCGCATGTGGTGACCTTTCGTGGAGGGAGTATCGGCCGCACAGGGGTGCGGCGGCCGTACCCGGGGCCGGATGTCTCCCGCATCCGACCTCGTGCTGTTCATCCTCGGCGCGGCAACCGGCTCGAAACAGGCGTCTCGATGTCGTCCTCGGTTAGATTCCGGACATGCCAGTGATCGCCGTGCTCGCGCTCGACGGAATCCCCGGGCATCAGCTCACCGCCCCCGGACTGGTCTTCGGCACCGCCGCCCGGCATCACCCACCGGTCGCCTACGACCTACGGATCTGTACCGCCCCGGGCTTCACGGCGACCGGTGAACCCGGGTGCTTTCGGGTGGAGGCGCCCTGGGACCCGGCCGTTCTGAAAGAGGCCGACACGGTCCTGATCCCGGGGCACGCGGCCTTTCGCGACGAACCCGCGCCGGAGATCGTAGCCGCGCTTCGAGGCGTGGCCGCGCGCGGCGGCCGGATCGGCGCCGTCGGCACCGGGACGTTCACCCTCGCGGCCACCGGCCTCCTGGACGGCCGGCGCGCCGCCACCGCCCGGCGGTACACCCGGGAACTGGCCCGGCGTCACCCCCGGATCGAGGTCGACCCCGAGGGCGAGGTGGTCGCCGACGGCGGTTTCCACTCCGCCGCCGGGGTGCTCGGCGGCGTCGATCTGTACCTCGACCTGATCACACTCGACTACGGCCTGGGTGTGGCCATCGAGACCGAGCGGCAACTGTTCCTGCAACTGCACGCCCCCGCCGAGGACGTCGACGCCGACGGCCCGGACGACGCCGCGCACAGCGCGTACACACCACCCGGCAGCAGCCTCGAACCGACCACCGCGTGGCTGGCGGCCAACCTGCACCACCCGATCGCGCTCGCCGACATCGCCGGCCGCGCGGGATTGGGCGTACGCAGCCTCACTCGGCGATTTCGCGCCGAGACCGGGCTCTCCCCGCTCCAATACCTGCTCCGCATCCGGATCCAGCGCGCCCAGTGGCTGCTGGAGCGCACCGAGGACCCGGTCGAACGCATCGCGGCGCAGACCGGCCTGGGCACCCCCGCGAATCTGCGCGCCCACTTCCTGCGCGCGACCGGCACCACGCCGAGCGTCTACCGCGCGGCCTTCCGCTCCCTCGTCGCCGACTTCACCCCATCGCAGCAGTCGCAACACCCGAACGGAAACCCCGAGTGAGCCGACGAATTGCGATTGCCGCCCCCACCCGGGAAGACACGGCCCCACCGGAGCCTTTCCCCTGAGGGATCCTCGCCCCGACGACGCGGGGACGCCCACGAGGCACGGCGACGAGACGAGAGGACCGACCACATGCACGCGCAGCAGGTCACCGCACGACTGGGGCGCATCGGCGTCTGGGAGCGCTACGGCACCTACGCGGCCGACCCGGACCCGCGAGCCGCTGCGGCCGAACTGGCCGAACTCGGCTTCACCGCCGCCTGGTTCGGCGGCGCCCCCGCCGACGGCCTGTTCGGGCTCGCCGAGCAACTGCTCGCCGGCTCCGACCGGCTCGGGGTCGCGTCCGGGATCCTCAACGTCCGCGTCTTCCCCGCCGCCGAGACCGCCGCCCGCGTGGCCGCGCTGGAGCGGGCCCATCCCGGCCGCTTCGTCCTCGGACTGGGCGTGAGCCACGTCGAGTTCGCCGAGCGGCTCGGCGTCGAGTACACCCCGCCACTGGCCACCATGAACACCTACCTGGACGCCCTGGACGCCGCCGGCGACTCGGGGGTGCCGCGCGTGCTGGCCGCGCTCGGCCCGCGCATGGTGCGCCTGGCGCGCGATCGTGCGCACGGCGCGCACCCCTACTTCACCACGCCCGCGCACACCCGCGAGGCCCGCGAGGCACTGGGTGAGGGGGTGCTTTTGGCCCCCCATCAGAAGGTGGTCCTGTCGGGCGACCCGGATGTCGCCCGCGCGGTGATCCGCAAGGAGGCGGCGCTGTACCTCGGGCTCGACAACTACGTCCGCAACCTGCGTCGGCTCGGCTTCACCGACGCCGACCTGGCCGACGGCGGCAGCGACCGGCTGATCGACACCCTGGTCGTATGGGGCGACGAGGAGGCCATCGCGGCCCGGGTCGGCGAACACTTCGACGCGGGCGCGGACCACGTGAGCATCCAGGTCCTGCCGACCGATCCGGGTCACACCGGCCTGCCGCACGCGCAGTGGGCCCGCCTCGGCCCGGCCTTGCGCGACCTGTAGCGGGCCGCCCGCGCCGCGATCGCCGCCGTCGAGGCCGCGCGGCAGGTGTACGACCGGGAGCGGACGGGGCAGGAGTAGCAGACGAGCGGGACGACGCGGACGACACGGACGAGGCAGTCGCCACATCGGCGGAACGAGTGGAGCGAGGGGTTCGATGAACAGCGCGGAGCTACTGGTCGACGCATTCGGCCGAGTGCAGGAGGTCGTGCACCAGGCGGTCGCCGATCTGACGCCCGACCAACTGGCCGAGCGACTGGACGACGACGCGAATTCGATCGCGTGGCTGATCTGGCATCTGGCCCGGGTCCAGGACGACCACGTCGCCGACGTCGCGGGCCTGGAGCAGGTGTGGACCGCGCAGGACTGGCACAAACGTTTCGAACTGCCCTTCCCGGTCCGGGCGATCGGCTACGGGCAGGACACGAAGGCGGTGGCCGCGGTGCGGGTGGACTCGGCGGACCTGCTCACCGGCTACTACGACGCGGTACACGAGCAGACCGTCGGGTACGTCCGCGATCTGACGCCCGCCGACCTGGATCGGGTCGTGGACGAGGCATGGACACCGGCGGTCACCCTGGGTGTACGGCTGGTCAGCGTGATCGGCGACGACCTCCAGCACGCGGGGCAGGCGGCGTTCGTCCGGGGCATCCTGCTGCGGCGCTAGGACCGCCCTTCCCGCCCTCGTTCCCCGCCCTTCCCACGGAGAGAAGGAATCACGATCCGGAGTGTCCACACGTTCCAGACGGAGCGGTGAACGTCCAGGAGCAGGAGCCACGAACGCCCAGCGTCCACACAGATCGTGAGAAGGATGTGAGACGGGACGCCCCGGCGGGTTCGAACCGATCGACCCCGTCGGGGCGGGCCCTCGGGCCAGGTTCGTGAGACGAACGTGAGACGGCCGAGGCCGGCCAGTGGAGGAGATCGTCAGAAGGTCCGGCGTGCGCCGGGGACTCGAAGAGGTCGCCAGCGCGCGGCGCGACGCCCGCCCCCTCCCCCGAGGGGGGCACGCGTCACGAGCAGTCCCGCTACCGCACGGCCATCGTCGAGAGGGCCGCGGCAACGCGCCGCACGATCTCGGCGACGTCGTGGACCGGCGTCTGCGAGTTGAGCTGTCGTTCCACTGCTGGTGCGTTGGCGCCGATCCTAGATTCGAGGACCCAAACCACATAGATGGGGTGCGTGGTGTCGACGATGACGTCGATACCTGCCGCGGCTGCGGTCGTGGGGAACCTCTTTACCTCTCCGACACGTACCCACACTTTGCGTGCGCCCCCCCAAACCCGAACGGTGCCGCCGCTACTGGGAACGTTCATCAGAACATACGGGGGAGACAGTTGTTGGTCATTCAAGTCGAAAACAAGCCAAAAACACGTTACGAATCGTCTTGATCACTACCGGTTAGGTTCATGTTGCGCTCGCGGGCCTCCAGTTCGGACCACAGAGCGGCCCCCGATGCGAGCTGGCCGTCGGACACCTCCGCGTCTTCGGGGGCCATCAACAGCACGACGACCTTGAGGCCGTCGATCTCTATGATCTTGCTGTCGACTACTTGGTTGTCATGACCGAGTTGTCGTTTCACGCGCAGCGGCATGCCGCGGGCCAACGCAGGGCGTGCGTCGGACGGTTCATGCCCCTGCGCTTTCTTCTTGCGCCGGCTCGCCTGGATGGTCACCGGGGTCGTTCGCAGGGGCGGTGGCGGCTCGCCGTTCGCGATGCGGCGGGCGGTGTTCATCGGATCCGGCCAGCCGAGTACCGCGCCGACGTCCTCGATCGTCGTCGGGATGCGGGTGTAGGTGTACCCGCCCTCGAGGTTCGTGATGGTCGCGCGCTGCACATCGGCTCTCACGGCGAGTTCGTCCTGCGTGAGCTTCATGTGCTCGCGTGCCTTGCGGATGGCGTCGGCTACAGGCGCCCAGGCGAGAGTCATGGCCACATGATGCCTAACTTTTGGCATCAAGCACGAGTTTTCACGTGTGATTTGGCCGGGAAACCGACGGCTGTTGGCGCGTTTTTGGGCAGCTGCGACCCTCTGCGAGCCTCCCCCGCACTCCGAGAGCGATCTTGAGCCAAAAAAGCTGCCAAAAAAGATGCTCAAAAATCTTGTGTTCGGGCCGCCTTGCGCATGTAATTGACGACGTGACGCCGAACGGGACGAAGATCAAAGCCCTGAGAACGGCACGGGGGATGACCCTGCGCGACCTTGCCGCAGCCACCGGACTCGACAACGGCAACCTGTCGAGGATCGAGCGCGGTACGCGTGGTGTACGCCCCGCGACGCTCGCCACTCTCGCCGACTTCTACGGGACCACGATCGCCGACCTCCGCGCCGAGAAGCCGCAGATCCGGCGGCACCCGGACCACCACGGCGGCCCGACCCGCTACACGGTCGACGCCCGCCGAGCACGCTGATCCACACGGGCGCAACCCGTCCGCACGACCCGATCACCAAATGCCCGCCCCGCAGGGTCGGCACCGGCAACAGCCATGCCCGAACCCGCAGGCGCGCAACGAAATGGGCGACCCGTGCCGTCGAAACCCGGGCCGCCCGCAACCCACCACCACACCCAAGCAGAGAGGTGGCAGGCATGACCCACACTACTTCGAACAGGCGACGCGGCGGGCCCTCCCCCGCCCCGGATCCCGCACTCGTCGAAGCCGCTGAAGCCCGGCCGGCCCGCACCGTCGTCCGCGAGGAGGCACGGACGTGAGCGTCATGAGCCACTTGCCCGAACTCGCCGAGGCTGCGGCCGAGGAGGCCGACGCCGCCGGGAACCGCGAAGCCGAACTCTTCGCGCAGGAGCGCGCGGACTTCGTGAAGCACGCCGACGCGCACTCCACGAGGGTCCTGGGCGTCGTGGCCACGGGCGCCCTCACCTGGGAGTACGACGAGTCCACCGTCGGGGGCATCGAGGCGGCGGACGCATGGCTCGGCGACCGGACCCGCCTGAGGTTCGAGTACGACCACGACACGGAACGGACGGCGTTCCGGCTGATCCGTGAGTGCGTTTGCTGCGGGAGCACGGCGCGGATCGACGTGGGATCCCTCGCCGACCTCGCCGGCCACCTCGAGGACGAATGCTGGGAAGGAGACGCGGCGTGATCTTCGGAATCGGGCGCAGCGACGAGGCCGTCGACGCCCCGGACATCCTGCACGAACGCGTGCAGGTCATCGTTCCGCAGGCGGTGCGTGTCCAGCTGAGCCGACCCGTGTCCTCGCGGAACCCCTTCCTGGGGGCGCGCCGCGAGGTCACCGCGATCGACCAGCACGGCCGCGAACTCGACGGCACGAGCATCGTTTTCGGTGGTCGGGACGAGCTGCGCAGTCAGCTGGAGCGTGCGCTTCCGCGCGGGTGGACGGACGTCGAGTACGACGTCCACGCCCGGACGCTCTCCCCGATCACCTGACGGACGCGCGGCCCCGGGCCGCGCCCTCGAACCGCCGGCGGCGGCGCGCGTGCCCCCACCCCCCCCAGGGGCACCCCGCCGCCGGCACCCCGACCACCACACCTCGCCCGCGGAGGGCATCGCATGAGCATCGACAACACATCCAATCTCGACCCGTTCCTGGCCGTCACCGTCCTGATGAACGCGGGCAGCGACGCCTCCACCGCCTTCATCACCCGCATGGAAGCCGAGGGCCAGCGTCAGATCGTCGGCTCTGACCTGCTGCCGACCGAATGCGACGACGACACGGCCCTGGAAGCCCTCGGGTTCGCGTTCGGCGCCCCCCTGTCGGACGACCCGCTGTTCCGCCCCGCGACCCTGCCCGACGGCTGGTCGTGCGCGGCCGGAACCCACGACATGTACAGCTACGTCGTCGACGAGCACTGGCGTCGGCGCGTCAGCGTCTTTTACAAGGCCGCGTTCTACGACCGCGAAGCCTCCATGTCCTTGGTGAGCGTCGCCGCCTACGTGAACCAGTGCGTCGAACAGCACGTTCAGCCGGTCACCGACGACACATGGGCCACCCCTGAAGCCCTGCACCTGGCCGCAACCACCGGCGCGGAGCAGCGCGCTCGCTGGGTGCGTACCGCCCGCCGCGACAACGAAGCCGATCTTGCCCGCGAATACGACGGGGAACTCCGGCAGTTCCGCGCGATCGCGAACCGGTTCGCGCCGTCCGATGGCGGTGTCTCGTGAGGAATCCCTTCACGGTCGGCCGGCGGCGATTCGTCGCCGCCGCCATGGCCGCAGCCGAGGCATCCGCCGACGAACGCGCCCAGGCCATCGCCGAAACGTGGATCCTCGATGCGGACCGCCGCACCCAGGAAGCCGAGAAGCGCGCGGACGACTTGCAGGCCGCACTCGACCACTCCCATGCGCGTGAACAGCGCACCGAGAAGGACGCCAAGGCGCGGATCACGGCTCTCGGGGCCCGCATGGCCCAATTGCGCGAACTGTGCCGCGATCTCGCGCGCACGAACGCCGCGCACGGTGGCGACTGCACCGCGCGCATGTACGCCCTCGAACGCCTCGCCCACGAACAGGCCGCCAGACTCGCCGAGTTGCAGCGCGCCAACGAGAACACCTACCCGCCCATCGGCATCGACGCCGAGACGTGGCGGATGGCCGTCGAGGACACCCGCACGCGGATCGTCGCAGAGGCCGCGCTCGCACGGAGCGGAGGCAAGGTCGCATGAAGCCCTTTCGCCTCCGGCAGCGCCTGGCCGCCACAGAGAAGAAGCTCCGCGACCTCGTCACCGAGCACCGCGCATGCCCGCACCGCCTGGCCGACGCCGCCACCCGAATCCGGCTCCTCGAAGCAGAGAACGCCGCCATCACCGGCGAGAACCACCGTCTCAAGCAGCACAACGCGGGACTCGACACCGCTCTGCGCGACTGTGCCCGCCGACTGGACATCGTCGAGGCCGCACACGCTGGCCTGACCCGTGACCGCAACGCCCTTGCCGCCGACCTCGACACCGGCATCGAACGCATCCGCGTCCTGGAGGGACAGGTCACCCGCCTCGTCCGACCGCGTCACCCGAGGCCCGTGGACCGGACCCTGCGGACCATCCCCGGCGAACTGGTCCTGACCACGGCGGTGGCATCGTGACCAGGCAGCCGTCCCTCCGCCAGTGCCCGATCACGGCCGAAGTCGCCCGCCGCATGCGTGCACGACGCAAAGCCATCCAGATGACGCTCGTGGACCAGGCCGCCGCCATGACCGAAGCCGGATACCCCATGTCGCACACCGGCATCTGCGACATTGAGAAGGGCTACCGGCGCGACCTCCCGATACGGCTGATCGTGGCCGCCGCCGTCGCGCTGCACACCCGCGTGGCCGACCTGCTCCCCGACCCGGGATCGTGCCCGACCTGCGAAGGCTCCCCGCCCCTCGGCTTCTCTTGCAACGCCTGTGGTAGCGGGGGTTCGCGATGAGCGAGAAACGCACACGCGGATGGATCGGTGCCGCAGCCGCACGCGCCGACGAGATCTTCGCCAACTGCCGGCGCCGCAATCGCGGCAGCGTCGGCGAGGTCGAGACGTTGCGCGACATGGTCTTCGAGATTGCCGACGAGGTCCTGCGCCTTCAGCGCGTCGTGGAGCACAAGGAACGGCAGCTCGCCGACGTCCGGCACCCGAACCGGTGCACGGCCAAGACCAGGGGAGCGGCATCGTGACCACCCTCCGACTGAGCGTCGACCTCGACGGAGTCTCCGTCCCGTTGCACGAGTGCGACTGGGTCCTGCGCCAGCCCTGCGGCTGCGTCGCGTCCATGATGCACGCGGTGACGTCCCTGATGGCGCTGACCTCCGAAGACGAGGCGTGGCACGAGTTCTACTGCGAAATTCCGCGCGCCGACAAGCGCCGCAGGGCCATCGCCGCCGCCCGCGAGCAGGGTCACACGATCGCCCTGATGACGATCGACGACGCCGTCCGGGCCTGGGAAGTCCGCTGCACCCACGGGCAGATTCCCGAACCCGCCCAGCAGGCACCGATGTTCGACCCCACCGACCCCGCCGGCATTTCCTCGGATGTGAACGCGTGAAGACCATCATTCCCACCCCCATGCGCAGCTACGGCGGCCTGCTCGTGTGCGCGGCATTGCTCGTCGGCCTCACGGCGTGCACCGACAAGGCCACCGAACCGTTCAAGGACGCACCCCGA
This sequence comes from Embleya sp. NPDC059237, assembly GCF_042754105.1. Taxonomy (NCBI): domain Bacteria; kingdom Bacillati; phylum Actinomycetota; class Actinomycetes; order Kitasatosporales; family Streptomycetaceae; genus Embleya; species Embleya sp. NPDC059237. Next base: position 246,929 of record NZ_JBHZAE010000010.1, read on the forward strand.
GCGGGCACCAACAACGCCCCTGCCGAGATCATCACCAACCCCGACGGGTTCTCGAACGTGGCCGGCAAATGCGACGGCCCCAACCGCGTCTACGTCGCCTACCACGGCGACCACACCTACGCGGCCATCGCTGTCGTCCCCAACGACCCCCGATGCGCGGGCAACCGATGACCCACGACGAGGACGTCACCATCACGTCGACCGAAGCCGGCCACGTCGTCTGGTTCTACCGGCCGCCCGGCCTCAAACCGGGTCCATTCGCACAAGGGTTGATCACCCTCATCGACATGGCCGGTTACGAGAACCGCCGCCGACTCGCCGCGGCCTTCCCCGGATACGCCGCCGCCGTCCACCTCGCCCGCAATGACCCCAAGGGCATCGCGAAGCTGGAGCGCATCGCCTTCGGGCGCCACACGGGGGAGTTCTCGAACGCCGACGGCGGGCCCACGGGTCTCGACGAGTTCCTGGACACGGCCGCGCGCTTCGTCGACGACGAGATCGAGCGACTGCGCACCCGGGATCGGACCACCATCCAGGATCGCATCGCGCAGGCCCGAACCAATTACAACCAGGCGCGCACCGGGCTCCTGGGTTCCGCCGGGAGGGATGCATGACCGATCCGTTCTGGTCGCGCCACACCGATCACGGTCGCTACTACCTGGACCCGGCGAGCGGTGAACTCCTGCCGTCCGTCACCAACGTCATCGGGACCTGTGTCGCCAAGGAACGGCTCGTCCCCTGGGCGGCGCGGATCACCGCCGAATGGGCCGCCGACCACCCGGACGAGATCCGGGAACACGTCGGCGCCGACCGCGCCGCCCTCATCCGCGCCATGACCGGCGCCCACGTCGCCATCACCGACCACGCCATGGACCTCGGCACCCGCGTCCACGCCGGCGCCGAAGCCAAAGTCCTCGGCGCACCCCTCCCCGACGACCCCGAAGCCGCCCCCTACCTGCGCCAACTCGACAAGTGGTTCGCCGCCTGGCGCGTCAACCCCGACCGCGACATCGAGGCCGCCGAACTCACCGTCATCAACCGCACCGTCGGCTACGCCGGCACCGGCGACCTCCTCGTATGGCTGCGCACCGGCCGCCTTCGCCGACGCCAACTCTGGCTCATCGACTACAAATCGTCCGCAACCCGACCGGCGAGCAGCGTCTACCCCGAGTACGACCTCCAGCTCGGGGCGCTTCGCAACGGCGAGACCGTCCTGCTGCCCGACGGCACCGAACTTCCCATGCCGCGCGTGCAGCGCGCCGGGATTCTCAACCTCCGCGTCCGCAGCCACGCCTTCGTCCCCATGCCCGCCGACGACGCCACCTGGAACGCGTTCCGCAACCTCGTCCCCGTCGCCCGCTGGCTCCACGACGCACCCACCACCCACCCCGCGCTCAAACCCCCGCCCTGGGCGGACGAGCCCACCACCGGAGAGGCGGCCTGACACATGAGCGCACGCATCAAAACCATCCAGGCGCAGCAGGCCGAACTCGGCCGCCTCCGCACCGGAACCAGCGTCCCCACCGGCAAGGGCGACAAGCGCCGCGCGGAGCGCTCGTCGACGTGGATCCTCACCTCCGACAGCGAGACCTACATTCGCGCCGCAGCAGCCAAGTGGGGTGGGACTCCCGAGCCGTGGCAACCCCAACGCTCCAAGATCACCCAGTGGCGCGTCGTCACCGACGCCGCATCCCTGGACGCGCTCCTGCCGTCCGGCGACCCGCTGTCCGCCTACAACGAACTGTGGGACCGCGGCGGCATCCAACGCCGCTGCGACGGCGAGACCGAACTGACCCGGCGTCAACCCTGCCTTTGCCTGCGCCAGTTCGGCCCCGAGTGGCACAAGGCACCCTCCGGGCAGGTCTGCAAGCCCACATCCCGGCTGCGCCTGTACCTCCCCGACATGCCCGACTTCGGCATCTGGCGCGCCGAATCCCACAGTTTCTACGCGGCGGCCGAACTCGCCGGACAGGTCGACGCCGTCCGCGAGGGCACCGGCGGACAGGGCACCGTTCCCGTGCGCCTCATCATCCAGGAGCGCCAGGTCGTCCGCGAAGGACTCACCAAACGCTTCCCCGTCGTGCGCGTGATCCCCAGCCTCCCGCGCCTGCGACACGCCCTCAACGGCCCCCTCACCGCGCAGGCCGCACTGGACCCCGCCTCGCTCGACCGCACCGCGATCGAAGCCGCACGCGAACGCCCCGACTACGAAGCCGATGCTGCCGCTGCGCTCGCCATCGACGACGTCCACAACGTCTGGTACGAGGCCCTCGAAGCCGGCGACCTCACCGAAGAACTCAAAGCCGTCCTGATCAACCGCGCCGCCGAGATCAACGCCGAGGCAAAGAAGGCCGACCAGGACGACGACGAGCCGATCGACGCCGAACTCGTCGACGACGAACAACCGCCTCACCCCGCCCCGACATGGCCGCAGGTCGCGCACATCCCCGGGGCGCCCGAACGAAGGGAAGCGCCGTGACCCAGCTGCCCATCGACGGCATGCCCCTGCCCGAACGCGCCACCGACCCCGACGAACAAACCGCCTGGTGGAACGCCGCCTACGCCGCCGTAGCCGAACGCGCCCAACTCGGCGGCACGTTCACCATCTACGACGTCGCACACGACGCCCACGTTGGTGAGCCCCACCACCCCAACATGTGGGGCGTCCTCGCCGGCGCCCTCCACCGCGACGGCGTCATCACCAACGCCGGCGCCGTCGCAGGCCGCCGACCCTCCGTCGCCAAATCCCTCGTCCACCTCTGGGTCGGCACCGGGCAGGCAGCCGCATGAACACCACAGGCATCCTCACGTTCCTCGCCGGCATCGGCACCGGCATGTTCATCGGCGCGCTCATCACCCTCGCGGCCCGCTTCGCCCTCACCCGCCGATCCCACTGCGTCGACGAAACGATCGAGGCCCGACCCGGCCCGGTCGAAGCCGCCGAAGCCATCCTCCGCAACGCCGCCCGCAGGGAGGGAGCACCGTGAGCGACTACCTCCGCATCACCTCCCACGACGGCAAGGTCCCCTACTTCAGCCGCCGCGCGGCCAAACGCGTCGCCTCCCGGCTGCGTCGCCTCAACATCGACCGCCGCCTCCAGCCGTACCGGTGCCGGTTCTGCACCTGCTGGCACCTCGGCCACCCGCCCGGCCTGGCCACCCATGTCCGGAACCGACCCCGCCCCGCCAACGAGCACCACGGAGCTGCCGCGTGAACCCGCCCCGCGTCGTCGGCCTCGACCTGTCGCTCACCGGGACGGGCGTGGCCCGCTACGACGGCACCACCACATGCGTCAAGAGCCCGACCCTGCAAGGCGATGCGCGTCTGGTCGCCATCGCCCGGGCCGTCGAAGACGCCATCCGCTGCGTCGACCCCAACACCGGCGCCGTCCCACCCCTCACCCACGGCAACCCCACCGCCGACCTCACGGTCGTCGAAGACCTGCCCCGCAACGCCCGCGGCGCAGGGGCGACCGGCATGGCCCAGGGAGCCGCCCGCGTCGCCCTAGTTCGGCTGCGCGCCCCCTACGCCCTCGTGCCACCGGCCGCACTGAAGAAGTACGCCACGGGCAACGGCAACGCCGACAAGGCCGACATGCGCATGGCCCTGTATCAGCGCACCGGCATCGACCTGCGCGACAACAACGAAGTCGACGCCTGGTGGCTGCGCCACATGGGCCTGGACCACCTCGACCACCCCGACGTCAAACTCCCGGCCGCGCAACGCGCCATGCTCGACAAGATCACCTGGCCCAAGGCGGCAACCCCATGAGCACCGCCACCCTCACACGCTCACAACCCACACCGGTCATGGACCAGGGGCGTCGATGCAGCAAGTGCGACGAGGTCAAGCCGCTCCGGCACTTCGCTCGTCTCAATGCCGGCTACGAACGTCGACGCCGCGACTGCAACACCTGCCGCAACAAAGGCGCGAACGAACGACGCGCCGCCAAGACGGCGCAATCCCTCGCCCGATCCAACGCCCGCATCCGGGAAGTCCTCGAGCGCTTCCCCCGCAACACCGACGCAGCCCGAGAACTCGGAGTCCACTGGGAGACCGCCCGCCTCTGGCGGCAGAAACTGAAGCGGGATCCCGACGTCGTTCTGAAGCCTCAGAGGGCCACACTCCGACCCGAGGAAGCCCACGAACCCGATCCGGAACCGATCACCCCTGAACCCGAACGCCCGCCCAAGCCCCGGCAACCGCCCGCCCCGCCCCTCGCATGGCGAGAGAGCGCTGCCTGCCGCGGCCACAGCCCCGACCTGTGGTACGGCGGCCCCGACCGCCCCGAAACCAACCTCCCGGGATCCGCCCGCCGGGACTACGCAGCCAACATCTCCGAGGCCAAGAGGGTCTGCGGAACCTGCCCGGTCCGGGACCCGTGCCTCGCCCACGCCCTCGCACACCACGAACAAGGCGTCTGGGGCGGCCTCACCGAAGACGAACGCAAAGAACTCCAATGACCGACTGGCGCCACCACGCCCGCTGCCGCAACACCGACGTCCACCCCGAACTCTTCTTCCCCGACGGCGAAACCAGCCCGCACCACCTGGCCCAGATCGCCCGAGCCAAAGCCATATGTGCCCGATGCCCCGTCCAACTCGCGTGCGGTAACTGGGCACTTGCCCGACCCGGATGCGAAGCCGGCATCTGGGGTGGCCTCACCGAGAACGAACGCCGCCGCATGAAGCGGCGCGGCTCCAAGCGCCGCGCCGCAGCCTGACCAACCCATCACAAGACGAAGGGCCCGCCGCAACCGCGACGAGCCCCACGACAAGCGACGCCCGAACCGCGTCGCCACCGATCCAGAAAGAGCCGATCACAGTGACGCTCACGCCACCGGCACTCACGCTACAGGGCATCATCTCGAGCACGTTCCACGCCGGGAACATGCTCGTCACGCCCCAACTCGCCAAGACCGTCCTCGACAAGCACAACCCGCGCAACCGCAACCTCCGCGAACGAACCGTCGCCGACTACGCCCGCGACATGCTCGCGGGCCACTGGGGCCTCAACGGCGAAGCCATCAAGTTCGCCACCGACGGCTCCCTCCTCGACGGGCAACACCGACTGGCCGCCGTCGTCACCTCCGGCACAGCCGTCCCCATGCTCGTCGTCACCGGCCTGCCCGCAGAGACGCAGGAAACCATGGACACCGGCAAACGCCGCACCATGGCCGACGTCCTCACACTCCGCGGCGAAGTCGGCACCCACGCCCTCGCGGCCATCGTCAAGCGCGTGTGGATGTGGGAAGCCGGCAACCACAAATTCACGGGCACCAGCAAACCCACCGTCGCCGAGTGCTCCCAACTCCTCGCCGACAGGCCCCAACTCCGGCGCTCCGCCGAGATCAGCGCACGCGTGGCGCGCTCCTTCCGCTACCTGCCCCCCGCCACCGTCGGCCTCGCCCACCACCTCTTCTCCGCCATCTCACCCGAGGAAAGCCCCGAATTCTTCGCCCGCCTCGGCGACGGCGCCGAACTCCCCATCCACCACCCCATCCTCACCCTCCGCAACCGCGCCATGAGGGACGCCGCCGGCGGCTTCCGCATCCCCGAACCCCGCTCCACCGCCTACCTCATCCGCACCTGGAACGCCGTCCGCGAAGACCGCACCATGTCCCGCCTCGTCCACGCCGCCGACGACCCCATGCCCATGCCCAGGTAACCCCCACATCCCCCGGAACAGCCGATGACCGACCCCGCAACCCTCGTCATGAACGCCCTCGAACACGCCTACAACCGGGACATCGACCGCACTCTCGCGACCCTCCAGGCCATCGTCGACGAACACGGCGACGCCGCACTCATCGGCGCACCCGCGGCCTTCGCCGTGGTCGCCGTCCACGCCCTCAAGCGTCTCCGCCCCCTGCGACCCGGCGAGATGTGGGGGATCCACTCCCTCGTCCCCGACATCGAAACCGCCAACCCCGCAGACCTGTTCGCGGCCCGCTACATCGTTGCCACCGCCAACGGCCTGACCGACAACGCACTCGCACTCCTGCGCGCCGAAACCGAACACCCCGACAACGACCGCTTCCCCCAAGCCGTCCTCGCCACCCTCGGCCTCGCCGTATCCCTGATGCGCGCCCTCCCGGAAGGCCCTCGATGAACACCACGGAACCCACCCACCTCCAGCTCGAACGAGGAGCCGTAGCCGATTCCCTCGAAACCATCTCCGACACCCTCGCCGCAGCCGGCCACCACCGCGAAGCCGACGAACTCCACGCCCTCGCCGACGACCTCCGCGTTCACCACGGCGGCGCCTGGGAAGCCGTCTTCGAACACGACGACGGCCGCTACCTCCACCTCGGCTACGGGCCCAACGAACCCACCGTCCAGGCCCGCGCCGCTGCCTGGGCCCTGACCTTCGGCGGAAGCCTCGACTGGCACGACCCCTGGCCCGACGGCACCCGCCAGGCCGACTTCATCGCCCCCGGCCAGGACCCCGGCACCGGCATCGAAGTCCGCCCCGCCGACCGCCACGACCGCCAACAGCGCTTCAACGAACACCAACGCGCACTCCTCATTCGGCTGCGAAAGGAACGCGACGAAGCACTCGGGCGCCTCGCGCGCATCGGCGGCGGCCACAGCAAACACGTCACAGAACACGGCATGACCTCCGGCGACTGCACCGAGTGCGGCCAGCCCTGGCCGTGCCCCACCTACACCTGGGCCACCACCCAGCGCGACGTCCTCGAATGCTGGGACCCCTTCGACGACGAACCGGATGAGCCCCCGGCACCTGAGCCGGAGCCCGACGAGTACGCCGTTACCATCCGACGCATCGACGGCGACTGGGTCGGCTCCATCGACACTCTCGGACTCGCCGTCCAAGTCGGACGCCACGACGAAGTCGACCAAGCCCTGCGCGACGCCCTTGCCCAAGAGGGCCGCAACGCCGGCGCGGCCTTTTCGATCACCTACAGCTGAAACCCACACCCCGGACAGGCGGCCCCCACGCATGACCGACAACAACACACGCATCGTCGCCGTCGACGGCACCGATGCCCTCGGCTTCGTCATCATCCGACCCGGCAGCAGCGGACCCGGATCCATCTCCCTCGAAGCCGGAGCCACCGGCCTCGACAAGGGCGAAGGCGCCTACATCCTGCGCCACGCAGCGGACCTGTGGGACGCCGAAGAGACCAGCGCAGGAAGGGCCACCGGGCGCGACGTCGACCCTGACGCCCGCTTCGACGCCATTGCTCGCCTCGCGGACGCCCTGAAGGACTGCCTCGTCGGCGACAGCTGGCACCTCGCCGACGCCATCAAACGCGTCGCCGACGGCACCACGACACCCACCGAGATCAACGCCGAATTCAAGGACTGACATCCATGGGCATCTTCAACAGCGCCTACTTCGCCTACGGCAGTCCCATCCCCACCACCGGAGAGGAACTGCTCGAGGAAGTCCTCCAGGCCCGCCCCGAAATCGAACCCAACCGCGTCGGCTACCTCCGCGCCGGCACATACGACCGCGACATGACCTTCCTGGTCACCGAGTGCGTCGAAGCCGACCTCGGCAAGTACGAGCGCGTCACACCCCAGGCATTCGACCGCGGCCGAACCACCGCATGGGACCAGAGCATCCGCGCCGCCGCCGCGGAGCTCGGCCACACCAACATCCCCGACCCCGGCTGGTTCGTCGTCCCCGACCAGAGCTGACCGCCCCGCACTCACCGAGAGACCCCGCCCCACATGAGCCTGACGTTCACCGACATCTTCTGCGGCGCCGGCGGCAGCAGCACCGGCCTGGTCGCCGCCGGCATGGAACTCAAACTTGCCGCGAACCACTGGGCCAAGGCCATCGAAACCCACGCGGCCAACCACCCCAATGCCGAGCACGTCTGTGCCGACATCAACAACTACGACATGCGCAGGCTCCCCACCACCGACCTCCTGTGGGGCTCGCCGATCTGCACCGAATCCACCCCCGCCGGAGGCAAGAAACGCCCACCGACACGCGGCCAACTCGCCCTACTCAAACACGGATCCGTTGCCGACGCCGCCTGGGAACGCACCCGCGCCACCGCATACGACATCATCCGCGCAACCGAGGTCCACAGGTATAAGGCCATCCTGTGCGAGAACGTCGTCGAGTTCGCCACCGACTGGGAACTCTTCACCTGGTGGCGCACCGGCATGGAACTCCTCGGCTACAACTCGCAGATCACGTCCGTCTCCTCCGCCCACATCGGCGACTCCGACAACCTGCACGCGCCGCAATGGCGTGACCGCATATACATCGTCTTCACCCGCACCGGCATCCCACTGCCCGACCTGCGCCCCACCCCGCTCGCCCACTGTGACAAGTGTGACCAGGACGTCGCCGCCGTACAGTCCTGGCGCAACGGCCGAACCATCGGCAAGTACCGGCAGCAGTACGACTACCGCTGCCCCAACACCGCGTGCCGTCACGCCTTCGTCGAGCCGTATATCCGCCCGGCCGCCGACATCATCGACTGGACGGACCCCGGCCGCAGGATCGGCGACCGGAGACGTCCCCTGGTCGAGAGCACGCTCGCGCGCATCCGAGCCGGCCTCGCCGCGTACTCGACCACCGACGACGGGCTCCTCGTTCCCTGCGGCGGCGGATGGAACGACTCACCGACCTCCACCGCCGATCCCATGCGCACTCGCATGGCCAACCCGAAGGGCTACGAGGCCCTGTTCGCCCCACCCAACATCCCACTCCAGCGCCACCCGACAACCCCACCACGCAACCACGGCCTGGTGATTCCCTACCGCAAAGCCCTCCCCAAAACCACCGCGGAGCCGATCCACACGATCAGCACCAAGGACTCGGCGGGGCTGCTGCGCGGTGGCCCGCGCCTGGAGGACTGCTACTACCGGATGGTCCAACCCCGCGAACAACTCCTCGCCCAACGCTTCCCTGCGGACTACATCGTCCGCGGCAACCAAGGCGAACAAACCATGCAGGCCGGCAACGCGGTCTCCGCCAACGTCGCCCAATGGATCGGCAAACGCGTCGCCGCAGTCCTCGCATAACCCCGACAGCCAACCCCGCCCACAACCCTCGGGACCCGGACATGACCACGCACTGGAACGACGACGACCTGTACCGCGAAGCCGCCCGCCAACACCACGAAGCCACCCGGAACCCCGACTACATGGGCGTCGGCGAGCGCATGGCCGACAAGACCATCGGCGACAGCGACACCACGTGGGGCCGTCTCGACGAAGAGGAATTCGACTTCGCGCGTACCGGCATCGACGAACTCGTCAACGACGCTGCCGACATGTCCCGATGGGCCATCGACGCCGGCGCGGACCAGCTCGAACCCCATGAACGCACCCTCGCGTACACCGCTGCGGACGGGCGCCCCCTCATCCGCATCCACTTCGCGTTCGCCCACGAGATCCCCGAAGAGAACCGGGCCGGGTGCCTGGAGGCGTTCGCCAGCCACCTTCAGATGCTCGCGAAGGTGACGCTCGGATGAGGGAGCGAGGCGCAGCGCGCGGTGCGTCAGCCCTGCGCATCGAGGGCGGCCTTGGCTTTGTCGTACCAATCGGGGGCGACGACGTAGGCGCGCCGTCGGCCGCGGACGGTGAACGCCGTGATCAAGCCGTCCTCGCGGACCTGCTCGATCAGGCGGGTCAGCAACGGGCGCGCGGCCGTCAGAGGGGCCTCTTGAACGCCGTCTGGGGCGATCTTCACCAACTCGGCAGGACTCCGCTGTGCGCTCATGACCAGAGTGTAAGACATGGCCAAGCTTGCCAAAGTGACCAAACTTTAAAGTAAGCTTTGGGAAGCCGGCTTCCCGGCTCGTTTGATGACGCGCGGCGCCGACAGACGTCTTCGCGGCCTCCGGCGCGGACTTCGATCCTCTCTCTTCTTCTTTGTGCACGGCAGAACGGATCTTCTCCATGGCACGTACTCACGCCCGCTTCTACACGACCATCTGGCGGGACCCGGATTTTCGCGCACTGCCGGGGGGCGCGCAGCGCATGTACTTCTTCCTGGCGAGTCAGGCGAATCTGACGCATGCGGGTGTGCTGCCGTTGACGTTGGGGCGGTGGGCGGCCTGCTCGGCGGACGCGACGGAGCAGGGGCTCTTGGCGGACCTGGAGTTGCTGCACGAGCGCCGGTTCGTGGTGTTGGACCGGGCGACGGAGGAGGTGATGATCCGGACGTTCGTCGTCGGCGACAAGGTGTACAAGATGCCGCGGGTGATGGGGTCGATGGTGGCCTCGGCGCAGCAGATCGAGTCGCCTGCGTTGCGCCGGACGCTGTTGGAAGAGGTCGCACGGATCCCGCTGGACGAGTTGAGTACGGAGCCGACGAAAAAGGCGCCGCACTTGTCGATTCGCGTCCAGGTGGAGGGGCTGATCGCGGAGCTTCGGGAGTCGTTCGGCGAGCCGGTTGCTTCGGCGGGTGTTGGTGGCGAGGCGCCGCCGGTGGATCCGGAGCCGCCCGGGGTGGACGCGCCAGCTTTCGAAGCGGACTTGGAGCTGCGGTACCCGATTGCGCCTTCGGTTCCGGGTGTCCCGGATTGGCTTGCGCCGTTGGCGGGTGCGATGGCGCAGGCGGGGATCGTGGTGCCGTGGAAGTTCAAGGACAACGACCTCGAGTTGCTGCACGCGGACATGGAGCGTGTGGGTTTGCGGGCGATGTGCGTGGAGGCGGCGGACGCGTTCGCGGGGGCGAGTGAGAGGCCGTTCTCCAGTCGTTGGTTCTATCCCCGTTGGCACGCCCTTCAGGTGGCGTCGGTGGCGCCTGTGATCCAGATGGGTTCTCGACGTTCCAACTCCCGTCAGGCGCAGGTGGACGACCAGTTTGAGCAGGCGCGGCGGGATGCGGAGCGGCGTCGGGCGGAGCGGTTGGCGGCGGAGTCCCGGGCTGGGGGTGGTGGTTGATGGATGAGGTGGAGGCGGTGGATCTGGTGCGGTGGGTGCAGGCGTTGTGCCCGCAGCAGCACATCGACCGGTTGACGGGCGAAGCCTGGTTCGACGTGTTGGAGCCGTTCGACTTCGAGGAGTGCAAGGCCGCGGCGACCGCGTGCGCGCGCGAAAAGCCTTTCGTGGCGCCTGCGGAGATCATCGCCGAGGTGCGGCGGGTGCGTGCGGAGCGGTTGGGGTCGTGGGTGTATGAGCCGGCCCCGGGCGAGGACGTGGAGGGGTATTTCGAGCGGCGTCGGGCGCAGGCGGCTGCGGTGGCGTCCGGGCGCAGTGTGCCGGAGATTGCGCCGGCGTCGGGCCCGCGGCTGCAACTCGTGTCCGGCGAGACGGGGCTTCGTGCGTTGCCTCGGGAAGTCGAGGCGGTGGTCGCCGCGCTGCGGCATCCGGCGCGGAGTGTGCGGTGTCCGTTGTGTGGCGCCCGGGAGGGGTTCTCGTGCCACTACTCGGATCGTCGTGTCGTGCCTACTGGGGCGCATTCGGAGCGGGTGGCGGCGTGGGCGGTGGGGCGGGTGACGTGCCCGGCCTGTTCGGCCGTGCCGGGGTCCGTGTGCCGCAAGGAGCCAGGTGAGTCGTTGCGGCAGGTGGCGCACTCCGAGCGGGTGCAGGTTGCGGAGCGGGAGGCGGCCTGATGTCGGAGAAGCCGGAGAGCTTGATCGAGTCGCTGCTCCCGTTGGCCGCGCAGTTGATCGTGCTCGTGCACGGCGACGGCGGACGCTCGGACATAGGGGAGTTCCTGGAGGGCCTTTCCGACGATGAGCGTTGGGCGTTGCTCGTGGTCTTGGCTGCGATGGTCAACCCGGACAGGTCGTTGGGCGCGGCGTTGGGGTGGGTGACGTGGGACGAGCGCGCCGACCCCGGCGCGCTGGGCCTGGCGGACACGCGGAGGATTCGCGACGTTGCACAGCTTCCCGATGAAGAACCGCCGGATGACGCCGAGTTGATCGATCCGCAGGTCCTGGAGCGGTCGCTCGGGGGCGAGTTCGCGGTGGCGACGCCCCTTGAGCAGCGCGCGGTGGTCGAGGCCGCAGCGCGCGAAGGCGTCCGGCCCCTGCTGGTGGCTCGCGGCCTGGACCTGGATCTCAAGTCCACGCAGAAGGCGATCGAGCGGGCCCGAGCGCGGCTCGCGAAGGAGGGAGGGGACTGTGCCGGACTTCGTGTTCGTGACGCAGCGAGTTGACGGCCTGTGGGAGGCCGCGTGTTGTGACGAGCGATGTGGAGACGGGTGTCACGGGCTCGTGGAGACGCCGCACAGGTCCAGCGCGAAGAGCGCGGCGACGAGGCACCGGCGCTGGTTGAGGTCGTTGCCGCGCGTGGCGTCGGGCTTGGCGCCGGGGGCTCGGACGTGCGGTTCGTGCGGTCAGGAGCGGCGTGCGATTGAGGAGTTGCGGACGCTGGTGGTCGAACTCGAAGCCCGCGAGACCGCCGAGGACCACCTGGCCGAGGCCCACCCCGGCCGCACCACATCGACCGCGAGCGAGGTCCTGGCCGTCGCGACCGGCGAGATCCGCCAACTCCAGGCCGCACTTGCCATGGTCACCGCCGAGTGCGACGTCATTAGGGCTCGGCTCGCCCACGAGCACGACGAGGTCGCCGACGACGTCCGAGAGTCCGTCCGGTTCATCCAAGCCGCCGCCGAGTGCAGAACCCAACGCCCCGACCGGCCTACCGACCAGACGGAGACCCCGCGATGACCACCGAGACCACCGTCCCCTACGCCATCGCCGACGCCATCCAGGCCGCCATTGAGGAGCCGACGCCGTGACCGAGCCTGTGCGCTTCGACCCGTTTGTTCGCCGTCAGCCCGATCCGACATCGCCGTTGTTCTGCGCGACCTGCGGGATCGAGGACTTCCCCCACACCCACTTGGCGAAGTCCGAGCCGCAGCAGGCTGACGAGACCTCGGCCGCGCCGCTCGACCTCGACGCGATCCGGGCCCGCTGCGACGCCGCCACACCCGGACCCTGGGGCTACATCGACCGGTTCGGCCTGATCGCCGCCGACCCGGAGGCCATCAACGCCGACCACACCGCCTACAGCACCGCGATCGCCTGCATGGAACCCGGCGACGACGACACCGAGGCCGAGGAAGAGAGCGAGGCCCGGGTCGCGGCGAACGCCGCGTTCATCACGACGGCTCGGAGCGACGTGCCCGCGCTGCTGGCCCTGGTCGCCGAGCAGGCCGCCACGATCGCGGCGACCGACGCCGAGCGGGATCGGCTGGAGGCCGAGGCGCGACGGGTCGCGACCGCCCGGCGGCTGGAGGAGGCCGCACACCGGCAGACGGTGGCCGAACGGGACGACGCCGAGCACCGCGTCGCCCTCGCGCAGCGCCTCGCCCGCCGGGACGACTACGACCTCGACGTCGACCTGGAGGGCATCGTCGGCGACGGCCTGTGCGGGGCGGCCGACTGGGACGGCGACGACCGGCCGCCACAGTGGCTGGTCGACCGGGTCGTCGAGATCGTCCGGCCGCACCTGGCGCGGGCGACGGAGCGGGCCGAACGGCGCGGACTGGCGTGGGAGTCGGCCCGACGGCGGGCCGTGCAGCTGCGGGCAGGACTCACCGATGCGCGCAGCGCCATCAACGAGGCCAACGTCGGGACGCTCCGCGCGGGTGCCGTGGTGAACGAGGCGCGGGCAGCAAGGCAGCGGCGGGATGCCGACCTGCTGGAGGCGCGGGCCGAGATCGCCCGCCTGCGGACCACCGCCGTGGCGATCGGCCCCGGCCTGGGCGCCCTGGCGGCGGACCTCGCCGGGCGGACGGCGGCGGAGATCCAGCGGCGGGACGACGCGGAGGCCGACCCCGGGCGGTGCATGCCCTCGCGGAACGACTGGCGGCTGGCGCGGGACCGGACGCGGGCGGCCGAGCACGAGGCCGAGCGCCTGGAGGCCGAGCTGGTGCACCTGCGGGCGGCGAACGGCAGCAATCGGCGGATCAACGCCGAGCTGGAGGCCGAGCTGGTGGAGGCGCGGGCCGAGATCGAGCGGCTGCGGGCCGACCGGGTCCGGGAGCGGCATGAGCGGGCCGAAGCGGCGGAGTGGCCGGACGACGAGCCGACCGCGCCGGAGGTGGTGACGGTCAGCCTGGACGCGGCCGGCCCGCCGCCGTACCCGACGACCGAGGACTACCGGGTCGTGGCCCGCGGTCGGCCCGCTCCGGTCGACTCGACCGTGAACACGTTGGCAGAGGCCGAGCGGCAGATGGCCACGTGGCGGAGGCGGCGCCCGGACTCGCCGCCGCTGGAGATCCGGCGGCGGCAGCAGGTGTGGTCGGTCGCCGCCATCGAGGACCGCGACGCCACAGGCGCCCCTGAGAGCCCCGCAGACACCCCCAGTAAGGGACCGGCGCCCGCCCCCGATCGGTCCTAGCCCCCGCCACGGCCCGCCGTGAGGCAACGGCGGGCCACCGACCAGCCCCACCGACAGGAGAAGCAACTCATGGGACTCGACTTCAGCCACACCGACGCGCACTGGAGCTACAGCGGCTTCATGCGCTTTCGCGAAGCCATCGCCGCCCACGAAGGCATCGACCTCTGGCAGATGCAGGGCTTCAACTCCGGCCCGGACGCGATCTCCTGGTCCACCGTCACCAGTCCGCTGAAGGCCCTGCTCAACCACTCCGACTGCGACGGCCACCTCACTCCCGAGGAGTGCGCCGTCGTCGCCCCCGGCTCCGCCAGGTCGTCATTGCACTGTCGCCCGAGGACTCGTTCGACCGGCGCCACGGACTCCTCCTCGCCGACGGCATGGAAGCCGCAGCGGCGGCCGGTGAACCCCTCGAATTCTGCTGACCGCAAGGCCCGCCCCGGGACTCAGCCGGGGCGGGCCTCCACCACCGTAACCACACCAGGAGCGCCATGACCGACGACCGACCCGATGCCGACCGCTGGAACGCGCACCACCCCGTCGGCGCCCTCGTACACGCCTGGCCTGGCAGCCGCGACACCGAGCCCGTGACCACCCGCACCCGCACACCCGCCTGGACCCTCGGGCACGGCACCGCCGTCGTCTCCGTCGACGGCTACGCAGGCGGCATCAGCCTCGGCCACATAGAGGCCCGCGAACCCGCCGACCAGCACCGGAGCGACGTGGACGACGACACCCCCACCGGCCAGCACTACCCCTGCCAGATCGGCGTCTACTGCGACGCCTGTGGTGTCGAGCGGCGCGGCGACTACTGCCCCGAGCACGCCGTCCGCGTCAGCGCCTGACCCACGCAGCGGCCCGCCCGGGACTCAGCCGGGGCGGGCCATCCCGACCGTACCCACCACAAGGAGCAACCAATGGGCTGGTCTTCCGCAGGCCACATCTTCGACCCCGTCGCCCGCGCGCTCATCGACGCCGGAGTTGACGGACCCACCAAGCGCAAAGTCCTCGGCGACCTGATCGGCCGCCTCCAGGACGGCGACTGGGACACCGAGGACGAGTCGCTGGAGGAATTCCTCGACGACCCCGACGTCGTCGCGGCGTTCGCCGACCGGGGCGTGACGCTCCCCGTCGACCCGGAGGCCGAACTCGTCGCCGCCCGCGCCGAGAACGACGAGCTGCGCGAACGCGTCGCCGACCTGGAGCGGCAACTCGCAGCTCGCGATCGAGCCTGACCCACCTGCCCCGCCGGGGCCACGCGCACCGGCCCCACCATCGGAGACCACCGTGCACATCCGCATCACCGAGCACCCCGGCCAGACCCTGATCACCCTCCAGACCGGTCCCCGCGCCTACCTCACCCTCCCTGCCACGCCGGTGCCGACCGACTGGCCGGAGAGCCGCGAATACGACATCCCCAGCCTGAGCCTGACGAGCCTCGACGTGTCTGTCGGCCGAGCAACCGAGGAGCCACAGCGATGACCCGCCGGACGATGCCCATTGCGGACCTCTTCCGCGACTACACCACCGGCGACGGCGCCGACTGGCCCGGCGAACGAGCCGAGTTGGAGAAGATCCACGCCGACCACCTTGCCGAACTCCGCATTTCGATTGCCCAACACGGCATTCGCGAGCCCGTCCTGCTTTGCCCATTCGAGCGGCGCGTCATCGACGGGCATCACCGCGTCCTCGTCGCCGAAGACCTCGGTCTGGTCGAAGTGCCCGTCACCGACGCGTGGGACACACCCCAGGGGCCGCCGCAGTGAGCCACCGCCGCGAGTACACCGTCCGCACCATCGAGCACACCGTCGCAGCCCACCCGCCTTGGGGGGCGACGTTCAGCGAGATCAGCAAAGCCCTTCGGTCCGCCGAGACCGAGTTTCGGAAGCTGCACGGCCTCGGCGCCGAGGTGTCCATCGCGGACGGCGCCCTCCCGATGTTCCCCGGCGATGACGAGCTGATCGTCCGGTTCACCGTCAAGGAGTCGCAGAAGTGACCGAACCCACCGTCCACACTGTCCACACGTGGGAAGGGAGGATCCTCGACCTGAACGGCGACACGTTTACCGCCGAACTGCACCCGACGAGCATGCCCGGCCGTCCGGTCCTCGCCGACTTCGACCTGACTGTCCTCGGTGACGACGCGACCCACGCGGCTCCCGGCGACGCCATCGACGTCACCATCCCCACCCACCCCCGGGATGGCGGCGGCAAGGTCCGGCTCCGGCGGCTCGGACCCGTCACCTCGACCGAGACCCGGGCTGCCTACGCCGAGGCCGACGAATGGCTGGAGCGTTTGTGGCCGCTGTTCGACGAGGAACCGCGGCGATGACCGAGGCCACCGTTCGCTGGTTCCGCCGTCTACCCGTAGAGGTCCAGGCCGTTCAGGTCGTTGGCGACGAAACCGGAGACCTCGGCCGGGCCATTGCTCGCTGGTGCCACGGCAGTGTTGGCGGCGACTGGACCGATCCCGTCATCACCGTCGGCACCCCCTTCGGCCCGGCCACCGCCCGCTGCGGCGACTGGATCCTCCGAGAACCGATGGCCGTCGGCTGGACGTACCGCGTCGTATGGAACCCCACCATGGGCGCCGACCACGAGGAGATCGGCCCCGACATGAGGGAGCCCCAGGCATGACCGAGCCCACCGCCGAGCAGCTCGACAACCTGATCGACCACGTCCACCGGCGCCGCCTCACCCCGGCCGAAGTCGAGGGGCTCCGCGCGGGGATCGCCAACCTCCGCCGACAACTCGCCCTCAGCCAGGCCGGGGCCTCCCAGCGCGAAGCGCTCCTCACCGAAGCGCGCGACGCCCTCGAGGAGCAGGGCGGCCACGGCGACGCCTGGCCGGACATCGTCGCCCCCATCCACGCACTTGTCGTCGAACGCGACCGGCTGGCCGCCGCCGTGCAGCGCGTGCGGGACCTCGCCGACGACATGCGGACCTGGCACACCCCACGCGACATCGGCGTCAACTACGCCGACCGCATCCGCAAAGCCCTCGACACCGACAAGACCCTCGACCAACTCCGGCCGCGACCCGACGCCCTCGGCACCGTCGGCCTGTTCGGCGCGATCAACATCCCGCAGCCGATGACCGCCGAGGAGTACGCCGGCATTGAGGCGATGACCAAGCAACTCGCGCAGAAGGTGTGGGACGCCACCCTCAACGACCGGGAGCACGCATGAGCGAGCCGACCTACCCCCACGTCATCCCCGAGGCCGAGGCGGCGCGCCACGGCGTCCGCCAGGTGCTCCTGCGCGAGCCCGAGTGGCAGGCGCTGCTGATCGTGCTCGACGCGTGCGGACTCGACGCGATCCCTATGCAGTTCGGGCCGGACGACCTGCCCACCTACATCACGACGCCGAAGGTCACCTGACGCGCCGAGGGCCCGCGCTCGACCGTGGGGAGCCGGGAGCACGGGCCCATCACCGGCCTGGGGGGGCCGGAACAGGGACGGTACGCCTGATCCGTCCCGATTTCCATACATAGATCGTCTTGAGTTCCGAACGAAACCGGTCGGATACCGACCCAGAGCAGTACGAGGAGGACGCCTGATGGCAGGCGAAGTAGTGATCACCGTTGTGGGGAATCTGACCGCCGATCCTGAGCTGCGCTTCACGCCCAGCGGTGCCGCCGTCGCGAACTTCACCGTGGCGTCCACGCCGCGCACGTTCGACCGTCAGACGAACGAGTGGAAGGACGGCGAAGCGCTGTTCCTCCGCTGTTCGGCCTGGAAGCAGCTGGCCGAGAACGTGGCGGAATCCCTCCAGCGCGGCACGGGCGTCATCGTCCAGGGCCGGCTGAAGCAGCGGTCCTACGAGACCAAAGAGGGCGAGAAGCGCACCGTCGTGGAGCTCGAGGTCGACGAGATCGGCCCGACCCTGAAGTGGGCGACCGCCAAGGTCACCAAGGCGAGCCGCGGAGGCGGCGGCCAGGGTGGCTACGGCGGCGGTCAGCAGGGCGGCGGCCACGGCGGTCGTCCCCAGCAGGGCGGTGGCGCACCCGCCGACGACCCGTGGGCCACTCCCGCAGGGGGCGGCCAGCAGCAGGGCGGCGGCGGCGCGGGGGGCTGGGGTCCCCCGCCGGGCGGCTACTCGGACGAGGCACCATTCTGATGCGTGCCTGGGTCGAGGCGTCCGCCTCGCAAGGTGACAGCTTCGCTACCGTCCTGTTGGACCTCGACGACTTCGACAAGCTCGACGGCCGCGTCCTGTCCATCGGTTCACACGGGTACGCCCAAATGTGGAACCGCCCCGGCGTCATCCTGCTGCACCGCTGGATCATGGGCGTCCCCGTCGGCACCCAATACCGGGCGATCGTCGACCACATCAACCGCAATCCGCTCGACTGCCGTCGCGCGAACCTGCGCATTGTTACCGCCACCGAGTCGAACCTCAATCGGGGCATCTCCAGCCGCGAACTTCCGCGCGGCGTTTACCGAACGCCTGCCGGTCGGTTTGCCGCTGCAATCAAACGGCACCGCAAAGTGCGACACCTCGGGACCTATGGCACACCGGAAGACGCCGCGCTTGCTGTCGAAAGCGCACGGCAGTCCGCCGATGTCAGCCCGCTTGGGTCCTGACCCGCCCCATCGACCCGCCGGGCGTCCCGTCTCGGGCGCCCGGCGTCCCGACTACAACCAGGAACACGACGTGACCGACGAACTCAGCCCGGACGTATTCCACATGGCCGACGAAACCGGCTGTGGACTCACCATCAACCCCATCGACGAGGCAGGTGAGCGCGGCGTCGCGATCTTCGCTTGCGAGGACGGTGTCTACGTGCGCCCTGCGCGTGCCGCCAAGGTGATTGCGGCAATCCGTCGCGGCTGCGGCCTCGACGCTCCGAGCGGTCATGCCATGAGCGAGCCCATGTCCGACGAGCGCTTGGCCGAGGTTCGCGCCGTGCTGGAGTCGGTGCCCGCCGGCCCGTGGTGGTGGCGGCTCGACTGCGGTTCGCCGGACCTGATGACGCAGCACTCCGGCTGGTTGTACCTCCTCGAGTCGGAGGCGACCGTCCGGGAGGACGGGGAGCCGCAGACGGACATCGTGGTCCGGACCGAGTTCCCGGGCGCGAAGCCTCCGCAGGCCCCGCTGATGCGCTCGTCGCGGGAGTTGGGCGCAGCGTTCAAGTCGAACCCGGTCGTGCGGTTCACCGAGCAGTCGCCGACGCTGGTGGCCGAGCTCCTGGCCGAGGTCGACCGGTTGCGGTCCGCGCTGGAGGCCGAGCGTGCGTCCCGCACCTCCGGGACGGTTGTCGGCACCTGCGACGGCTGCGAGCGCGACGGCCGGCCGTTGGCTCCGGGCGCGTGGATGTGCGTCGACAGCGCGTCGTGCACGGCCACCGGGGCGGGCACGGCATGACGCCCGAGGACTATGACACCTTGGAGGTGGAGGCCGTTGACGTGCCGACGTTCTCGAACGCCGACGAGGGCTACGCCTGGATCGACGCGAACTGCGCGACCTGCGTGCACGAGCAGCCGACGCGCGAGGGCCGGGACGGCGACGGCTGCCCCCTGATACTGATCGCCCTGATCGGCAAACGGCCCCGACAGTGGGCCGACGGGCCGCGCACGCCGGAGGGGTTGTACGCCAGGGCGACCCAGTACGTGTGCAGCGAACAGCGCAGCGAGCGCGCGGACGAGCTGCGCCCCGTTCCGGTGATGGCCGGCCAGGAAGAGTTGCTGCCCCGCGAGCCTGCGGCGCCGCCCCGTCCGAATCCGGGCGGAGGTTCGTCGTGCCGCTGCTCGTGAACGCGCCGGAAGCCGGCTCCGATACGACGTCGGCGAGCGAACTGGTCCACGCGTGCTGCTGCGACCCGGATGTGGGCCTGTGCGGCGAGGACCTGAGCGGTTCGTCCTGGGCCGCGGACGAGGACGACATCGAGTGCGTCGTGTGCGTCGACCTGGTGGAGGCGGAGTGGCCGTGCGGTCCGGACTGCCCGGTGGGGTCGTGACCTCCCTGGAGGTGGTCCGCGTGATCGTGATGGGGAGCCGCGAATACGAGGACTGCGACACGGTAATCCGCGGCCTCGTGCGCCTGCGATACGCCCACCCCAGGGCGAGGTTGGTCGTCGTACAGGGGGAGTGCCCCACCGGGGCGGACCGCTGCGCCCGCACGTTCGTGACGCAGGCCCGCGCCCGATTCGGCTGGGACGTGGAGGGCGATCCGTTCGCGGCGGACTGGGACTCGTGCGGCGACGACTGCCCGCCGTACCCACACCGCGTGCCTCGCCTCCCCGGGGACGTCGTGCACCCGGGTGTGCTCCCCACCTACTGCCCGGGGGCCGGACCGCGAAGGAACGCGCGGATGGTCGCGGCCGGCGCCGACGTCGCGCACGCCTACCCCTTGGCGACCTCGCGGGGCACACGCAACTGCATGCGCTTGGCGCGAGCCGCCGGCATCCGGGTGGAGGAGTTCGCGGGGGCCCGGACGTGACCGGTGTCCTGATCCTGGCCGCCGTCTACGGGCTCGGCGTGTGCGGCCACGTGGCCCTGCTCCTGCACCTGACACGCACCGACCCGTGGATCGGCACGCTGGCGCAGGTCAACCCGCGCGCCGTCGCGCTCGCGGGCGCCGTCACCGCCGTCGCGTGGCCGGCCGTGTGGATCGCGGAGGCGCTGATCCGCTGCGCACGGCCGCGCCCCTGAGCCCCGCGACAGCAGTGCGTGTCAAAATAGATGCCAAAAAAGATGTCGAAAAACGTGCTCAAATACTTGTGGTGAGCCGCCCCTTCGCTCTCTAATGGTGGAGCGAGCCGAGGTCGAGGGCCGGCACATCGCCGGCCCCTCGCCGCCTACGCCACGAGATTGCTCGCCGACCCAACCCCGCGCCCCGCGCCCGGGGTCCGTCATGTCCGCAACGGTGCCCCCGTCGATGGGAACCCCATGAGCAATCCGCCCACCCGCCACATCCTCATCGTCCTCGACCGCTCCGGCTCGATGGAAAGCGTCCGCGCGGACGCCGAGGGCGGCCTGCGCGCCTTCCTGGCCGAACAGGCGACCGCGTCGACCGAAGACGTCGTCACCCTGGTCCAGTTCGACAGCCGGATCGAGACGGTCTACGAACGCCGGCCCCTGACCGAGGTGCCCGATTTCGTCCTCGAACCGCGCGGCTCCACGGCGCTGCTCGACGCAATCGGCATCACCGTCTCCCGGGAAGCCGGCCGTATTCGGACCGCCCCCGCAGCCGAGCGCCCCGACCATGTCGTCGTCGTCGTTCAGACCGACGGTCACGAGAACTGGTCCCGCGAGTACACGCTCGACGGCGTCCGCGCCCTGATCGAGCGCATGCAACAGCCGAATCCCGGCTGGACGTTCGTTTTCCTGGGCGCGAACCAGGACGCGTTCGCGGCCGGGGAGCGAATGGGCTTCCGGTCCGATACGACGCTGAGTTACAGCGGCCGGAACACGACCGAATCCCTGCGCCGTGCGGGCACGATGGTCGCCCGAGGCACCGAGACGGGCCTGTACACCTTCACCGACGACGAACGCGAACAGGCGAAGCCCGAGGCCGGACCCGACCGTTGACCACCGTCGACGCCCGATACGACCACGTCCGGCGCAGGTTCCCGCGGCGTATCGCCGCCCTCATCGGGTGCGCGTGACCACGCACCCCCACCGCCTCGGAGGCACCCCCATGGCCATCGACACGGCCACCACCTACGCCCGCGTCCGCGACGCGCTTTTCGACGGCGCGGATCTGCATCATCTGAACATCACTGTGCGCGAGATGGACGTCCTCGCCGCCATGGTCAACCGCGCCGTCAACCACATGAGCGAACCGCGCGAAGACCGCCTCCACGGACGCGAAGTGGAGGTCCTGGTCGGCTTGGCCCGTGGCCTCACGTATGCGGCCATCGGCGCCGAGATGGGCCTGAGCGAGAGCACCGTCCGCAAGTACGGAACCGAGCTGTACCGGGTGCTCGGCGCCACCAACCGCTACCAGGCCGTCGTGCTCGGTCTCGTCATGGGCGACCTCGACCTCGTCGAGCTGGCCGAAGCCGTCACCCGCGACAACCTCGCCGCCGACGACGACGCCGAGGCCACCGGCCCGGCGCGCGCCGCCGCCTGACCCAACACCCAACACACCATCACACTCGGGAGACCCCATGTTCCTCGGCAGCAGAAAGCGCACCTCCGACGCCCCCGCAACACCCACCGACGACCGGCCCCAGGGGGTCGGTTCCGCCATCGACCTCACGAAGTTCACCGCGACCGCCCCCGGCCTGGTCGACCTGTACAAGAAGGCCGGCGTCTCGCTGGAGAAGCGCGGACTCCGGGGAACCCGGGCCGCCGTGTACCTCGTCCTGGATCACTCCGGCAGCATGAGCGGCTACTACGGCAACGGCACCGTGCAGGCCCTCGCGGAGCGGGTACTGGCTGCGGCGGCACACTTCGACGACGACGGCATCGTGCCCGCGGTCCTGTTCGAGTCCCGCGCCCACGAGCCGGAGCCGATCGTCCTCGGCTCCCACGACGGCCGCATCGCCGAACTCCACGCAACGTGCCCGTGGGGCGGCACCGACTACGCATGCGCCATCGAGGCCGTGGTCCGGCACTACCAGGCGTCCGGCGCAACGGACCCCGCTTTCGTCGTCTTCCAGACCGACGGTGCCCCGAACTCGGAGGCCGATACCGAGAGCGCGCTCCGGCATGCGTCGAAGCTGCCGATCTTCTGGCAGTTCATCGGATTCGGTCACCACTCGCAGTTCGATTTCCTGCGTCGCCTCGACACTCTTCGCCACCGCGCCGTGGACAACGCGGGCTTCTTCGCGGCCGGGCCGGACCCGCGCGCCATGTCGGACACGGACCTGTACGACCGGCTCATGGCCGAGTTCCCCCAGTGGCTCGTCGTCGCGCGTGCCGCAGGCATTCTGCGATGACCAACATCGAGCACGACTCGATCACCACCCGTGTCGGGCACCATGCTTGGAAGCTTTCCATCCTCGGCCTCGGCATCATCGTCGCGAGCTACGTCACGATCGACTCGTTCGCCCTGTTGGTCACCCTGATGTGCCTCGGCCTCGTCGTGACCGTCGCCGCCGACGTGTACGGCTTCTCTCACGGGCCGGAGAGGCCATGTCTCTCCTGTCGACGCTCCGAGCCGGACAACGGGGCCTGGCAGGCGCACGAGCTGAGGGGCATGCTCCGCGCGCATCACGTGCTGTACCACCCCGGCTACCACCTGGGTGTGCTGGTGAGCCCGCTGGTCTTGATCTGGCTGCTGCCCGGTCACTTCGGCGTGACGTGGCTGCTGTGGATGGGCGCCCAGGCCCTCCCCGCGTGCACGGTGCCCTTCCATCGTCCCGTCCGGGCCTGGTGCCCCAGCTGCAACAAGGGCGGCGGCGGGGGCGGCCACGACGACATCGTCGCCGCCCCCGATCCGGCGTCTCCCGCTTCCCGCTGAGCCTTCGAAGGGCCTCGCCTTGTCCACTCTCCGTGTCACCCCCGAGCGTCTGACGATCCACCCGCACCCCAACGCCGACGCCCTGGAACTGGCCCAGGTCGGCCTCTACCGGGCCGTCGTACCCAAGGGCGCCTACACCACCGGCGACATGGCCCTGTACATCCCCGAACAGGCCGTCGTTCCCGACCCTCTGATCGCGGAACTCGGCCTCACCGGGCGGCTCGCAGGCCCCGACCACAACCGCGTCCGGGCCATCCGGCTCCGCGGCGAACTCTCCCAGGGCATCGTCTGCCGCCCGGCCGCGCTGGCCGACGTCGACCTGGAGGCCGCGGCGGCCGAGGGCACCGACTTCGCCGAGCGGTTGGGGATCACCAAGTGGGTTCCGCCGATCCCCGTGCACATGAGCGGCGAAGTCGTCCCCGCAGCGCAGCTCCTGCCGTGGATCGAGATCGAGAACATCCGCCGCCACCCCGACCTGTTCACCCCCGGCGAGCACGTGATCGCTACCGAAAAGATCCACGGCACCGCCTGCCTGTACACCTACGTGGCCACCACGGGCGAGAGCTTCGTGTCCTCCAAGGGCTTCGGCTCCAAGTCCCTGGCCCTGGTCCGCAACGACGACAACCTGTACTGGCGGACCGTCCTGGCCCACGGCGTACCCGAAGCCGCCGCCCACCTCGCGAAGGCATTCGGCGCCGAGCGCGTGGGTATCTTCGGCGAGGTGTACGGGGCCGGCGTCCAGGACCTGGCCTACGCCACCGACGCGAAGAAAACGACGCCCGGCTACGCCGTGTTCGATCTCGCGCTTGCCCACGCAGAGGGCCCGGCGCAGTGGCTCAGCGCCGGCATCCTGCCCTCGGCACTGCGCTGGAACGGCGAACTCCCGGTGGTACCACGCCTGTACGACGGACCCTACGACGAGGCTGTCCTGCTGAAGCTCGCCGAAGGCGCCGAGACGATCTCGGGCACCTGGGCGCACGTGCGGGAGGGCATTGTCGTCCGGCCGTACTACGAGCGGCACAGCCCGATCCTCGGCGGCCGGACGATCGGGAAGATCGTCTCCGAGGCGTACCTGACACGCAAGGGCGGGACGGAATTCGAATGAACGGCGAACCCGACCTCGCCGCCGAAGTCCGCGGCGCTGTCTTCGCCGTGATCCTCGAACACCGACTGAACATCACCGCAGGCGAAACGTCGCTCCTGGTGACGGCCGTCGTCGGTGCGGTCCGCCGCTGTGCACCGCAGGCCACCCGCCCCGGCCCGACGTCCGCCTACACGTCCGGCGGGACCGGACGCTCGACGATCTCATCCCCGATGCTCGCGGACATCCTTGCCGACCACACCGAAGACGTGGACGGCCACCTCGTATGGAAGAACGAACAGAACGCCAGGATCGCGTGGTGGGGCCGGAAACTGAGCGGTCGCCAGGTCTCGTTCCTCGTGCACCGAACCCGCCCGGCTGAGGGCCAGATCAAGCGCCGATGCAAGGTCGAGGACTGCGTCGCTCCCGGTTGCCTGGCGGACCGGCACGACCGCGGCGTCGAACTGGAACACGCCGTCCTGGACGCACCCCATGAATCGTGACCCCATCGCCGACCTGCGCCGCGCCGCGGCAGCGCTGGTCGAGGGCGGCGACCCGGTCGACGCCGCGGTGGGGGCGTGGCTGGACGGCGTGGCGGAGCGCATGGGCACCGGGGGTTGGGTGTCGATCCCCGAACGCAACGCGGCCCTGAAGATCACCCGGGCGATGCACCGCCGCACCGCAGCCCATAACCGCGCACGAGACAACGGCGGCCCGTCTCGACTGGGACGAGACGGGCCGTGAACCACGGTACGCCCCCAACCCGACGCATCGATCGAAACGAGGAAATCCCGTGCTGCGCTTCGCACTCGGCACCCTGGCCGGTACCGCGACCGGGGCCGTGGTCGTCCACGCCACCGAACGGCCGAGTCTCGCAATCGTCGTGGGCCTCGCCGTCGCCTGCGTGATCTGGTCGTGGCGCCTGCTGGTCGACGCGATCGACACGGTCCTGGACGTGCTGACGTGAGCGATACCACCGCCCTGGGCGACCGCATGAAACGCCACGAGCAGGCCACCCGCGCCGTCCTGCCGGCCCGCACGTACACCGTGATCCGCGTCGACGGCCGCAGCTTCCACAACTACCTGCGCGGCTGCGCCAAACCGTTCGACGAGCGGTTCATGGCCGACATGAACCTGGTCGCCGAAGCCCTGTGCGCGGAGATCTCCGGCACGGTCCTCGCCTACACCCAGTCCGATGAAGTCTCCGTGCTGTGCACCGACTTCCAAGCGGCGGGCACACAACCCTGGTTCGGCGGGGTCGTCGCCAAGCAGATCTCCATAGCCGCCTCCGTGGCCACCGCGACCCTCAACGCCGCCCGCCCCGGCAAACGGGCCCTGTTCGACGCCCGCGTGTTCACCCTGCCGAACTCGGTCGAGGTCGCGAACTATCTGATCTGGCGTCAGCGCGACGCCGTCCGCAACAGCATCTCCATGGCCGCCCAGGCCTACATCCCGCACAAGCAGCTCCACGGCGTCAACGCCAACGGCATGCAGGAACTCCTGTGGTCCGCCCACCGCATCAACTGGAACGACTACCCCGACGGCGCGAAACGCGGCCGGTTGACCCGCCGCCGCACAGGAGAACGCGAAGCCACGTGGACACACCGGCGCACCGGCGAAACCCACACCGAGACGGCGCTGCGCTCCTGGTGGGAGACGACTCCCGCACCGCACTTCACCACCGAGCAGGGCGGCTTCCTGGCCGGGATCATTCCCGAGGCTCCGCGCCTCGAAGTCGGTACACCGATGCATGAGACGGAGGTAGGCCAGTGAGCCCGCACGACCCGGCCCGCCGCGGATTGCGGTCGTATCGGGACCGGCAGGTGGACGAGTGAACTCCTGGTACCACGCCCAAACCTCGGCCCGCAGATGGGGCGGCACGCCCGAGCTGTACCTGCCCATCCACGAATTCATCGACAGCTCAAAGCGCATCATCGGCGACCCCCGCCACCGCTCCCTCTACCACCACACCGAAGGCGTCTGGCTGTGCCAACAGATCTTCGGCACGACCATCGAGGTCCCCAAGCAACACGGCGTTGCCCGGATACCCGTCCGCCTGGTCGCCGAACAGCACGTCCTCGAAGACCTCGGCTGGCTCCCCAGCCCCGCCGACTACCTCGACGGCATGCCCATCAAGCCTTGGATGTCCGGCAGCCGGCGCAAGTCCGTGCCCCTGTCCCACCTGCTCCTCGCCCAACCCGGAGGCACCAAGTGACCAACGAACACCGCTCATTCCTCGGGCTCCCCGTCAAAGGCGACATCATCCGCGGTCGCAACCGAGTGGATCAACGGCCCCTCGAAGAACTCCAGCCGCTCCTCCAGGCCGTCCTCGACGACCCGACCATCGTCGAATTCGGGTGGCGGCAGTACACCCCCTACTTCAACGACGGCGAACCCTGCGAATTCAGCGCCCACGCCCCGTGGTTCCGCACCGACACCGACGACGAAGACGCCTCCACATGGGACCTGGAAATGTACGACCACCCCAGCCTCGGCGACCAACCCCGCTCCTGGGATAACGCCACGAGGACATACGTCGACCGACCCTACGAAGGCCCCGACGAAGCACGCTACCGGCGCTGCCACGACCTTGCGTCAGCCATCGAGAACACCGCCTTCGAAAACGTCCTGCTCCAGGCTTTCGGCGACCACGCGGAGATCACGGTCCGCAAGGACGGCATCGAAGTCGAGACATACGAACACGAATGACCCAGGTGAGCAACGACACGGCTGAACGGACCGCCCAGTGAACGAGAACACAACCGCACCTTCGGACGGACCACTGTGCGCCGTATGCGGGTACGCCCTACACGGCGACCAGGTCGACCGTGTCGCATGCCGCCGCTGCGAGGAACGCCTCGACGGGCACCTCGAATCCCTCCCCGGCCAGTACGCCGCCCTCGCGGAAGCCCTCCTCCCCGGCACCCAAGCCGACGGAACACCCGTGTCCGGCACGCGAACCCCGCCCCTGCCCGTCCAACTGGAGGCGCTGAACCTGCGCGCCCCCGGAGGCATCGTCACCATCCTCGGCGAATGGGAGGACGACTGGCGCCGCCTCTACGGCTGGTCACCCGCCGGACCCCGCGGCCGGGCCGAGGAGGCCCTGGACAACACCGTGCGGTTCCTCCGCAACAACCTCGGCTGGGCCTGCCGGCAACACCCCGCCATCGGCGAGTTCGCCGGAGAGATCGGCGACCTCATCACACGCTGCAAGACCGCCTGCGGCAAACGCAGCGACGCCAAATACGTCGGCGACTGCCCCGGCCCCGACGACGACCAGGAGTGCGGCGTGCGCCTGTACGCCGACCCCTGGCTCGACTTCATCCGCTGCCGCAGCTGCCGCACCGAATGGCCCCGATCCGAATGGATCGGCCTCGGCATCCGCATGCACGGCGGCACACCCCCCACCACGAAAAGGATCGCCTGATGAGCCGCGAAGTACGTCGCGTCCCCCTCGACTTCGACTGGCCGCTCGAACAGGTCTGGGACGGATACATCACCCCCGACAGGCTCCTGGAGGACCCCTGCCCGGATTGCGAGCGCGGTCGCTCGCCGCGCGCCGAGTACCTGTACGCCCTGTGGTACGGCAACGCTTCGTTCGGCCCGGCAAGCACCGGCTCCACCCCGCTGCGCCACGACACCCCCGCGGTACGGGCATTCGCCGAACGCAACATCGCCCACTCGCCCTCCTACTACGGCAACGACGACGCCGCCGTCGTGCGCGAGGCACAACGACTCGCGGACCTGTGGAACGGCATGTGGAGCCACCACCTCTCCCAGGCCGACGTCGACGTGCTGATCGACAACGGCCGGCTCACGGAACTCACGCACACGTGGGACCCCGAGGCGCGCCAGCGCAGGAAGACCGAACCCCCCGTGAGGCCGACTGCCGAGGAGGTCAACATATGGTCTCTGTCCGGTTGGGGGCACGACTGCATCAACGCACACCTCGTCATCAGCGCCCGCTGCGCGCACGAGGGCGTCGACGACACCTGCCGCACCTGCGAAGGCCACGCCACCATCGAGAAGTACCCCGGCCAGCGCGCCGAAGCCGAGGCATGGGAGTGGACCCAACCACCCGTAGGCGACGGCTGGCAGCTGTGGGAAACCGTGTCCGAAGGCTCCCCCGTATCGCCCGTGTTCACCTCGGCGGACGAACTCGCCGAATGGATGACCCTTCCCGAGCGCGGCCGAAAGCGGCTCTCGCGCGACGTCGCACGACGATTCGTGGCGGACGGCTGGGCACCGTCGTTCGTCGGCACACCCGGCGTCGGCATCGTATCGGGCGAGGCATGGGTCGGCGGGTTCGCCGACCCCGCCACCGTGCCGAACGACGCATCGGAACTGACCGTCGGAGGCGAGGAGCGGTGAGCCGCGTCTACTTCCACAGCCCGTCGACCATTGCCGAACCCCGCAGCACAGAACGCGCATGAGCGGCCTCACGACCGCAGCCGTGGTGGTGGGCTCGGTCGCCCTGTACATCCTCGTGGCGCTCGGCCTGGCGCGCCTGTGGCGCCAGCGAACAAACCAACCCTGGCACGACTCCGACGATCTGGTCGACGAAGCACTCGTCTATGGACTCTTCTGGCCCATCACCGTGCTCGTGCTCGGAATGTTCCGGATCATCTTGGTAGCCCGAAAGTTCGTCAGCCACCGCAACGAACCGGAGAACAAGGCATGAGCGACGACCCGTGCCAAATACTGTTCGTAGCCAAACCGCCACAGGAGTGATCATGACGAGCATGCAACCCACCGACATCCACATCACCCTCGACCGCACCGGCGCCGACGCGGGCGACTGGAACTGGGCCGAGGCCGCGACCCTCCAGTGGATGGAGGAGGCCGGCCGCCTCGGCTTCGGCTTCAGCGTCGAAAGCGAGGAGGTCCCGCACCCCGAACGTCAGGCCGCGATCGTCCGCCGCGACGACGACACCCGATGGACCCTCGACGTCGACGGAGACGGCACGGTGCAGGCGACGGCGATCGACCCGGCCGAGTAGTCACCCTTCCAGCCCCCGAGCCGCACCCACGCAGTCACCCCGGCTGCGCCAGGTGCGGCTCGAGGCGTTCGAACACCGGATGCCTCAAATGCCCACCCGACGTCCACCCCGTCGCCGACACCCTCGCAACCAGACGCGGCTCCACCCACCGCACACCAACCCCCACATCCACCTGCCCCGCGAACGGCGACACCTCGCGGGGCACAACCGCGAACAGTTCCGCCAACTGCCGCTGCTCCACACCCGACAGGCCCGACCCGACCGCGCCGACGTACCGCAACCCACCGGGCTCCACCACACCGACCAGGAGCGCCCCCGGCACACCACCGGCCCGGCCGCGGATCGGCAGCCAACCACCGATCACCACGTCGATCACCAACTGGTGCTTGATCTTGATCCACTCGTCCGAGCGGACCCCGGGCCGATACGGCGACGTCAACAGCTTGCAGACGATCCCCTCGAAACCCTGCTCCCGCGTCAACTCGAACGCCCGACGGGCGTGCCCCACCGTGTGCGCCGGCGTCGACCACCGGGCACCGGCCAAGCCCAGGCCCAGCAGCTCGCCGCGGCGCGCCGAGTACGGCTCGGCCAGGAGACTGCGCCCGTCCAAGTGCAGGATGTCGAACAGCATCAGATGCACCGGCGTCGTCCGCGCGAGCCGGTTCGCACGGGCGCCGTCGCGTACCGTCATGCGCGTCTGGAGCACGCCGAAGTCGGGGCGGCCCCGCTCGTCCAGGACGACGACCTCACCGTCGAGAATCGCGGGCCAGCGCAGCGACGCGCCCAGCGGAACCAACTCGGGGTACGTGCCCGACGCATTCCGGCCGGTACGCGTCACCAGGCGCGCCGTGCCGTCACCCGCGCAGTAGACCAGCAGCCGGGCGCCGTCCCACTTCACCTCGTAGCCATAGCGGTCGTCGACGGCCGCAGACGGCAGACGACCGGGGGAGGCCAGTATCGGCTTCAGCAGCGGTAGTGCGCCGTCGTGACTCATTCTCCGATGGTCGCCCAGTCGCCGGGGCCGTGCATGTGTGTGCGGCCGTCCGGATTCACCGGCCGGCCGCTCGCGAGACTCGTTCAGGGCTTGGGCAACACCAGTTCGCGAATGAGCCGCAGCGTATGCGAGTCGCTGCTCCCGAGGCCGGTCATGATGGAGAAGACATCCTCATCGCGGTAATTGCTCGACCCGCTGATGATTTCGGCGACCTGCGCCAAGAGACTGTCCTCGGCGGCGGCATCGTAGATCCACAATGACTGCGACTGGCGGGGCTTCTCGTTGACCCTGGGGTCCAACAGGCCAACGGGAAAGAATCCCAGTTCCTGCTCCTGGAGCCCTTCGGCGATGTACTTCAGAACCCAGTTGCCGAGCTTGGCGTACCCGATTTCCGCCCTCAGTTCTCCCAGCGAGACCTTGGTCAGACCATGGTTGGCGCGGCACTCCCTCGCGATTTGCCTCATATCCAGCTGCACTGCGACCTCCTCGGCTCTCGCCCTCAGCAGGAGCGTCACGTTAGAGGCCGGCACGGCAAGTTGTAGCGGTTTCCCCTAACAACTTCGAAATATATGCAATCGATCATGAATAACTATCCGAAGACATCGGCTTCGATCCGAATAGATCAGCAAACGTCACGATCCGAGCGCCACCATCCGTTGCCTACACAGCCCGAAGGGGGCGCCCGCCGTAGCGAACGCCCCCTTCGAACCCGCTCAACCCAGGCGATCGGCAAGCATCGCCCACGCACCCGCCGGCACCGTGATCACCGACAACCGCACGTCCTTGCTGTCCCGCACACCCACCGCAGCCCCCAGGCGAGCGACCTCTACACAGGCGTCGTTCCCGCTGTGGCTCGACTTCCGCCACCCCGGTACGCGCTCAACTCCAGTGCCGTACATACGTCCCGCCTCCGCACATCGACCAGCTCCAACGACGCCTCCGGCGACAACGCGGCCTCCACCAGTCGATCGAACGTCCCCCGGAACACGCCGATATCGTCCGGCCCGTCAACCAACTGAGACCCCGTCAACTGCTCCAGCCACGCCGCGAAACGCCCCGGCTCAGTCTCCATCATCACCATCGGCGACGACACCGTGAACGGCGACGTCAAAGGCAACACCTGGAAGCGGAGCAACGGCCACCGCGACGCCATCGACAACACGTGCCCGAGCTGGTCCGCCAACACCGGCAGACCGCCGATCGGGTGATACAGCGCCGCCTCCGACACCACGAACCACGCCGGCACCCCGCGGTCCGCGAAGTCCTGCGCCCGCGCCAGACGGATCCGCAGCCGCTCCGAGGCGACCGCCGGGCTCAGGCCCGGTTCGTGCATGTAGATCGTCGCCAGCGCGCACTGCGGCGACTGGAGCACGCCCGGCCAGCGAAGCGTCTCGTAGCCGAACACACTCAACGCGCTCTCCTCCAGGCGCATGAGCCGGCGCAGCCGCTCCGGCACGCCACTCAGGAGGTCCCGCATGCCCTCGCCGTGCTCGCCATCCTCGGCCTCCGGCCCGAAGCCCAGCGGAGGGAAGCCGAGCCGTTCGATCCCGCAGCCGAACATCGCCACCAGGATGTGCTCGTACACTGCGCTCGGCCGCGGCGGATCGGCTGACTCCCAACGGCGCACGTTCCGCACCGAGCACACGGTGGGGAAACCGAGGACACGCGAAGCATCGTCAATCGCCGCGGCGAACTCGGCCTGCGAGTACCAGCCTTTCGCCCGCCGGGCGGCCACCAGGGCCGGGTTGCCGGGGGTGTGGGTGCGGGTCATGATGCCCGTTCCAGGGGCGTGCGAAGGCTCCGTACTCGCGGCTGCCGCAGGCGCGGGACGCGGTGTTCGCGCGCCAGAGTGCGCAGCGATTCGTAGGTCCACGGGGTGTGTGGAGCGATCTTGGTGGCGGAGACACCCGCTCGCATCTCGTCGAGGATGACCTCCTCGAGGCGGGTGCGGGCGGCCGTCAGCGCTTCCTCGGCGAGTTGGTACTCGGCCCTGCGACTCGTGAAGCGAACGGGAGGGATCCAGGTGCTCCGGCGAGGAGGACGGGCGACCTCGGCGCCGAGGACGCCGGGCGCCACGTTCCATCGGGGTCGATCGTGGGCGATCGTCAGCGCCTCGGCGGCCTCCGCGCCGTCGCGTGTGTCGAACCACTCGACTTCGCGGGTGACGACCTGGTCCCACCACGGCGACTGACTCACGTGATCCGCCCAACGCCGGCGGGGGTTGGCGGCGATGCCGACGTAGATGAGCGCGTCGCCCCTGTCGAAGAAGCGGTAGACCGCGGTGCGGCCCTTGTGCACGGCCATGCATGCCTCCGGATCAGCCGGAGGCGGAACCTCCGGGCGAATCTGTCGTGTCCCTGATGGATCGAACGGTGGGCGGTCGCTTTAGTGGGACGCCGTACTCGCGGGCGATGCCTCGCAGTTTCTCGTGAGACCACGGCACGACCTCGGAGAGCTTCTTGGGGCTCGCGTCCGGGTGTCGCATGTCCTCGGCGGCGGCCTCGCGCAGCTTGGCCTCCGCGATCCCGAGCGCGGCCTGAGCCGCCTCGAAGTCCTCAAGTGCCGCGAGCAACTGAGCGCTCGGTCTGTAGGTGTCCTTGGCCATAGCGGCATGCTCGCACAACCGGTTTGGCCATTGCGATTGCCCTACCCCGACCCTAGTCAGGGCAAATCATTTGGTCAAGACGACTTGGTCAGTCTTGTTTGGCCAAATGATCTGGCCTAAAGTTGAGCCAGAAGCACCCGGTGATTCCGACCGAAGGGGCCAGCCATGTCCGACACCCTGTTTCGCTCCGCCGAACTGATCGAGCCTTACGACCTGGTTGTGTACGCGGGTTCGAAGTCGGAGTTCCACGGCTTCTACGAGGCGGTGCCGTGCTTCTGCCGGCACTGCATCCACGACTTCGCGCGGGGCCGCAACGACGTGCGGTACGAGCTGGTGGACCCGTGGGGCGAGTCGGCGCAGCTCCGGTGCGTGCGCCGGGCGTCCATCCGGCCGGCGCGCCGAGTCTGAGGTTCGGGCCGACTTCGACGCCGACGACCCTATGGGAGGGGAACGTGAGGAAGAGAGCCGTTGCGATTTCGGACTTCGGCAGGTTGTACGCCGTCGCTTACCACACGCTCGGTGAGCAGCATGGCAACCGCCGGTTCGTTGCGATCGAGTCGGAGCAGGCTGTGTGCCGGCTGTTGGAGTCCGACTCTCCGCCGGTGGAGCAGGTCAGGACCCGCCATCGGGGTGAGCCGATCCTCACGGTGACGCCGGTTGCCCCCTTCGGGCGGGTGTTCGATCGCGCGATTGAGGCGGCGGCGGCCTTGCGGGCACTGCCCGCGCGGGTTTGGTGGTGCCACATGTTCGCCTGTCATCCGTTCGTCCAGGAGCGCTTCGAGGCGGCGGAGGTGGTCGACATGGTCCGCTATCTCGTCGGGCACGAAGGGCGCACGGTGGCCGTGTCGCCGCACCTGATCGCATGCACGGACGGGGACTTCACCTGGTTGTGGATCCCCGACGAACCGCCGGTCGAGTGGCTGGACACGCGCCCCGCCTGATCGTTGATGTGGCGGCTGCGCCACGTGTCGTGGCGTGGGCGCGTGGGCGGACCTCAGACATGAGTAGGGCCCCGGGACGGTCGAATTAGAGGTCGCCGTCCGGGGCCCCAGAGACACGGGAGTGTGCACTCCGATGTCCCAGATTTCGAACCCTAGTCGGGTGGGTGGCGCGGGCGCCACGCCTGTGGCGCGGGGGCGCCCCGGGGGGTGGCTTCCGGTTGCCGCGGCGTGTGCCGCGGATGCGTTCCTCGGGTTCCTCGCGTTCCGGCTGTCGTTCGCGGCGTTGACCGTGATCGCGGTGGAGCACGGTGTCCAGGCCGATATCGCGTGGATGTTCGCTGTGATGGTGGACGGGGGTGCGGTGACCGGCACGGTGGGGGTGGTGATGGCGAAGCGGTCCGGGCGCCGTGTGGGCCCGTACTGGTGTGTGGTGGCGGGTTCGGCGGGGGTGAGTTTGGCGTTCAACTGTGCGCACAGCGACGGGACGGGCCTGGGGGTGGCGATCGCGGTGACGCCGCCGCTTGCGCAGCTGGTGGCGACTGAGTTGCTGGTGCGGTTGTTGCCCGAGCCGGATGCGGTGCCGACTGCCGAGCAGGTGTCGTCGGTGGAGCGCGCGGTGGCTTTGGCGGTGGAGGCGGCCGATCGTGCGGGCCGGAGCGTCGTCCTGGTCGAGCAGGCCCGGGAGGAGGCCGGCGCGGCGGCGCGGGTCGCGGTGAAGGAGGCGGCCGGCGTGGCGGCCCTGGAGGTGGACGCGGTTGCGGAGCGCGCCGAGCGGGCGGCCGATACCGCGATGGGGGCGGCGGACCGGGCGGCCGAGGTTGTGGCGCGGGCGCATGCGGAGGCGGCTGACGTGCTCGATCGGGTGGGCACGGCGGCGAAGCACGTGGCGCGCGACGCCACGTGCGTGGCGCGGGACCTGGAGGCCGTGGCGGCCGGTGTTGTGTCGGTGGAGCGCTGCGCGTTGGAGGTCGGCGAGCACGTGGCGCGGGCGGAGCGGATTGCCGACGGCGCCGTGGCGGCCGTGGCGGAGGCGGCCGAGGCTGCCGGGCGGGATGCCACGGTGGAGGCGCGACGGGCGGCGGATGCCGCAGTGGGCGCGGTCGATCGCGTGTCCGGGCACCTGGTGGAGGTCGGTGTGGCGCGGCGGGAGGAGGCGGAGGTTCGTGCCGGGTGGGTCCGGGAGGTCGAGCAGTTGGTTGCCGCGGCGCGCGGCCACGCGGAGGCCGCGGCGGCGGCGCGTCCGGTGGTGGACGAGGGGCCGTATCGGGTGGGGACGCCGGAGCGGGTGGTGTACGACCTGTGGGTGGGTGGTGGGCGGTGGCCGGAGGAGAGCGAGATCCAGGCCGCGTTGCGCGCTGCTGGCCTGGGGGCGAGTCGGCAGCAGGCCCAGAAGAAGCGGACCCTGGTGGGCAAGGAGTTTCCCGGTCTTCCGCGCAAGCGGGAGCAGTTGGAGTTGGCCGGCGCCGGGCGTTGACGGCCGGTGCTGGATGGGTCGGCGTGGCCGAGGGCGGTTGCGTCGGATCGACGGAGGCGGAGGAGTCGTGTTCGAGACGGTGCGTATGCCCGTGACGGTGTTGTTGGTGGTGGGGGATCGGGTGGAGTTCACCACGCCCGATCGTGATCACAGGGATCCCATGGCGGAGCCGCTGGCGAAGGTGCTGCCGCTGGTGGAGCATCTGGGGCTGAATGCGCGGACGCTGCCGGGTGTGAGGCTGGTGGCGTCGATCGACCGGCAGGGGGACCTGGTGGGGTTGGATCGTCCGTAGGCGGTGACGTCCGCGTGGAATCACCTACAAACGAATGTTGCACTTCCCTAAATGAGTGTGTCATACTTGAGGAGTCGGAGGGGGTCGCAAGCCCCGCCGACAGGGATGGTTGACAACTCGAAAGGGGAAGTCGTGGACAACGACGACTACATGGGGGAGGAGGCCCAGAACCTGGGCCTCGAACTCCTCCGGGTGTACGAGCTCATCGTCACCGTACTGGGGCTGCTGCCCCTGCCGATCATGGTGCCCAGCCTCGCGGAGCATGAGGCGGGGGACCTTCGTATCGAGGACATGGTGGCCGCGACCCAGAGGGCGTGGACCATCGTTCCGGAGCAGGTGTTGGCCCCGGAGATCGTCCGGGCGGCATTGCAGACCGCAATCACCCACTGGCTGGTGTCGATGGACCTGCTCGCCAGGTTCACCCACACCGGTGACAGGTGGGCGGTCGCGGGCGTGCTGCTCAATCTCGGAGCCGCCGAAAGGGCCCTGGATGTCGCGGGGCAGATCCTGACGGACCTGGCTGACGAGTAGTCCACTCGCCGCCCCGGCAGCCGGTCGGGGCGGCGAACCCTCCCGGGATCCACCCATCCCAGAGTGTTGCACTTCCCTAAATGAGCGTGTCATACTTGAGGAGTCGAAAGGGGTCGCAAGCCCCACCGACAGGGATGGTTGACAACTCGAGAGGGGAACACCGTGGACGACAACGGATTCGGTGAACTGGAGGCCGACGCGGCGAAGCGCCTGCGCCGCGTCTACATCCTGTGGATCACGGTCATGGCCGCACTGCCGATCCCGATCGTGCTGCCCCGCGCGGAACCGCACTTCGTGAACGCGTGGCACACCGCGCTCGGACGCGCCTGGGACCTGGTCGCCGACCAGCCCGTGGAGAACGGCGCCAAGGCGCTCGCACAGACGGGCATCGCGCACTGGCTGGTCGCCCACGAACAGCTCTCCGGCTTCCTGCACCACCGGGACGAGCTGTGGAGGATCACCGCGATCCTGACGAACATCCACTATGCCGGAATGGCCGCCCTGAACCTGGGTGAGGCGTTCGGCATCGACTTCGACGAGGAGGACGACGACAGCTGACACGAACGCCGCGCCGCCCCGGCCACGAGCCGGGGCGGCGCCGGCCCACGAACGCGATGAGCCGGCGGGGGTGGGCCGAGGCCCACGGACCGAGGTCCGTTGCAAGCCCCCACCGGCTCGGGATGGCTGACTTCGGGGCAGTCGCGGAGACCACTGACGAAAGGCAGCACCACCATGGTAGACAACGGCCGCCTCACCACGACGGAGATCGCCACGAAGTACGGCCGCTCGATTCACACCGTGCAGACGGAGTGGACGCAGGACCCTCGCTGGCCCGAGCCCGTCGGCAAGCGCGGCAAGTGGTTCCTGTACGACGCCGAGGAGGTCGACCGGGTCGTGCGCGAGCACTTCGGGAGGTCGGTGAAGGGCCTGGTCCCGGGCGGGCTCTACACCCTCCAGGAGGCTGCCGACGCCCTCGGTACGACCTACGGCGCACTGCGATCGCACAAGTCCCGCAACAAGCCCCTGTACGAGCCTGCCGACGACGACAAGGGCGGCGTGGATCGCTGGTACGGCGCGAGGTTGGAGAAGATCCACGCCCGCCGCCGCCGCTGAGCATCACCGCGACGGCGCCGGGCAAGGCGGGCGGGATTCCCCTCGGATGTTGTTGCACTTCCCTAAATGAGTGTGTCATACTTGAGAGGTCGGAAGGGGTCGCAAGCCCCACCGGCAGGGATGGTCGACAACTCGAAAGGGGCACACAGTGAGCGCCAAGGACATCAAGAAGCTCATCAAGGCGCTGGAAGCGCAAGGCTTCACCGTCGTGCGGACCAAGGGCAACCACTACAAGGTCTACAAGGGGGGCCGGCTGATCACCACGCTGCCATTCACCCCGTCCGACCACCGGAGCATCCTCAACTGCATCGCGGTCCTGCGCCGCGCCGGCTTCGTCGGCTGACACACCACGTCCCCCGGGGGTCGCCGCTCCCCGGGGGACTCCGCCCCTCCCGAACCCGACACACGGAAGGACACGACCATGACCGCGACCGCCTGGTCGGCCCGCCTCGACATCGAGGCCGCGCCGACCGATGACGACGTAGACGTCGTCCTCGAAAGGCTCGCCGAACATTCGCCGGCCGTCGGCACCACAACCGACGGCAACCTCACCGTGCGCATCGCCGTCGAAGCCGCGACCGCGCGCCGGGCCACCGAGACCGCGCTGGACCTGGTCGCCGCAGCAACCGGGGCCGCGGGCCTCGACCGCACCGTGATCGCCCTCGAGGTCACCCGGTGGGACGAATTCGAACGCGCGCTGGCCCGGCCGATCGTGCCCGCAACCGCAGACCTCGCCGAGCCCCCCGACGTCGGCCGCACCCGCGCGGGATAGACCGCACCGCGAGGCTCCTCCCCGACCGAATGCCCCGACACCGTGCCCCCGGCCCCGACAGTGGACCGGGGGCACGGCCGTTCACCCCTCGCCCAGCTGCGCCCGCAGATCCGCCGCCTCCCGCTGCGCCGCCGCCAGGTCGGCCATCATCCGCCGCGTACCCTCGGCGACGCCCTCGTCCCACACCTGCCGGACCAACGCCTCGGCCTCGGCCTGGTCCAGGTCGGTGGCCTGCATGACCCGTTCCGTCAGTCGCACGATCGGATGCTCGTCCATCCCCCCAGCACAGCCCGGCCGGCGCCGGGCGGCCACAGGGGAGCCGGACCGTGCGCCCGAACGGGTGGGCACGTCCGACGGCCGTGCCACGCTGGGAGCGTGCACCTGCCGGGACGAGACTGCGAGGCATCGTGAGCGGACACGCACGCTGGGAACCGGGACACTTCAACGGTGCACCGCCCGAACGGCTCCGGTGCCGCGCCGAGATCGAATCGGCGGACGCCCTCGCCCAGGCGGTCCACGACCGGCGCACGGAACTCGGCATGAGCCGCGCGGAGTTCGCCGAGCACGCAGGCGTCGACGAGCGCGAAATCGCCCGCCTGGAGGACGGCCCCAGCCTGCCGGACGCCGCGATCCGGGGCCGCCTGCGCGACGCACTCCCTCCGGACGCCCCGGCGCATCGCGCGGCCGGCCCGTCCACGCCGAGCGGGCACGCGTGACCGACGCCCCGATCGAGCACGACTTCCGATACACGGACGACCGCCGCCAGCTCTGTGTCCACTGCGAGCTTCCGCACTCCTGGTGGAGCGGGGAGTCCTGCCCCGGAACCGCGCCGCCCCGACCCGACCCCATGCCGGTCGTCCGCGTTCCGCACTGCCCCCGGCCGCAGCGGATCAAGTCCCGAGTCCGCTACGACCCCGCGAGTTGGTACCTGCAAGAGGTCTGCGACTGCCCGCACGACCCCGACGCGGCGCTGTGGCGCGTTCACTGGGTCGCCCACAACGGCCGGGAGATGCACTGCCCCTGCGGCCCGCGCATGTACGCCTCCGACATTCGAGAGACCCCGGGCGGCGGATACGCGTGCTTCGACTGCAAAGGCCGACTGCCGGACCGGGCGCGCGGGCGGTTCGTCGTCGTCGACATGCTCTGCTGCTACTGCGAGGGCGTGGCCAAGGCGGGTCGAGGCGTCGTCGTGAACGCCGGGACCCATCAGGAACTCGCCCCTGCACGGCCGGCATCCACGTAGCACGGCTCGGTCGTCTCGGCACGCATCCCGCACAAATGCGGATCGCTGGGCCGGCCCCGATCGGAGCAGCCAGTGTGGACGCCTACGCCCACTCGTCCGAGGAGTTCGAATGACGACAGCAGCAGCCCGCTTCGGCGCCGTCGCGGCCGTCCTGGTCTGCGCCCACCATGTCGGCGACTACTGGACCCAGACCCACCGCCAAGCCCTCACCAAGGGCCGGCCCGGCGCCGAAGGCCATCGCGCGTGCGCCGCCCATGTCGTCACCTACACCCTCGGCCAGGCCGCCGCGCTCGCCGCCGCCGACCGCTACCTCGGCCTCGGCGTCCATTGGCGTCGGGCCGCGGCCGGCCTTGCCGTATCGGCCGCGACCCACTACCTGGTCGATCGGCGGTCGCCCCTCGAGGCGATCGCCAACGGCATCGGGAAGGGCGAGTTCTACAAGGTTGGTGCTGGCCACGGCTGCCTCGGGACCGGTGCCGCCGCCATGGACCAGTCCTGGCACCTGGGCTGGTGCACCCTCGCTGCGGCCGTGGTCGCCGGACCCGGCCGCCGCTGACTTCACCCACCCCTCGAAGGGACAGACATGCACAGCGACGACGCACGCACGCTGGGGGCCCTCCGCCGGGCCGTGGCCGCCCTGGCGGACCTCCCGAACGACACGCCCGTGATCCTCGCCAAGGACGGCGAAGGGAACGGGTACAGCCCCCTTGCGCGGATCTCCGACGGGATGTACTTCGCCGAAAGCACCTACCAGGGCGAGCGGTATCTCACCGACGAACAGCTCGCCGACGAGATGGCGCGGCCCGGAAGCGGCTGGTCCGAGGACGACGGGGCGCCCGAAGGATCCGTTCTGGCTGTGTTCCTGGAGCCAACCAACTGAGGGCGTCACGGCCCCGAGCGTCGCCGACCGGGTTTGCCCGGTGGCGGCGTTCGGTGCTGCGCCACACACTCATGATCATGGACATGTTCGAGGTCGGCGTCCTGATCGTGCTGGATGGGCTGGCCGTCGACGGCACGGCCGACATCCGGGACTGGTATCCGCCCGGCGCCGAGCGCCCGGCGGGCGCCCCGGAGCGGTGGTCCGCCTCGATCAGCTCCGAGTACCCCCTGGCTGCCGTCGCCCCGGTCGGTGCGCGCGGTGATCTCCACGTCGACGAGACCGGCGCACACGGCCGGTTCGAGGTCGTCCAGGCGGCCGACTACACCGCCCAGGTGGTCGGTCGCGGCGACATCACCCCCTGATCGGACCTGGCCTCGGTCGGTCCGGGCGCGCTCGACGCACTCCCCGCGAAGGCGTTCCGCAGCGTCCTGCCCATCCCCCTGCGGAACCCCCTCCGGAGGGGGTTCCGGTGCCCCCTCCCGTTTTTGCCATCGCAACCGGCGGCACGCGTGCACCCATTCCCGCACCGACATACGAACTCGCAGGCCAGGGGCATTCGGAGGGTTCGGTCCGGACGCTCCGAATCCTCCGAAGGAACCCCTTCCGCAACCCCCTCGGGAACCCCCTCAGGAAGGGGGTGCGAAGGGGGTCAGGGGTAACGCGCGTCTCCCCGTTCCCCGATCCCCGTTCCCCTGCCCCGGGCCCCAGCCCCCGCCCCGCGCACGCGCGCGAACCCGCCCGAACACGCCGCGAGTTCAACCGGACCAGCCATCGGAGGGGGAGGGGAAAACCGCGTGTCCACCGGATCGGCGTCGGGTTAGAGTGATGACGTTCAGGTGCGAGGGCGACCGGTTACTTCTTCTGGTAGAAAACGAACCGAATGCCGTACTGATCTCTGGACCTCGACAGCTTCACGTGCCTACCCGGTGCGTGGGCGACGGGTACTTCAACAGAGTTGTGGTTCGAATCCACCCCTCCGCTTGCGGAGGGTTGCCCACTGGTAGGGGCAAACCGTCGCCCGTTCGATCTCGGGAAGCACAACAACTTCATACGCACCTCCCGGTGCGCAGACGACGGATACTTCAATCCAACGGTCGCGGGTTCGAGTCCCGTCCGGTTGCCCAGGCAGCCGGTAGCTCAGGTGGTAGAGCATTGGGCCCTTCCTCCGTCGCCGCTTCGACCTCGGGAGGACAGCGTCGGGGGTGCCCGGTGCGCAGGCCGGGAGTTCTTCCGCTGATAACGGGGAGGTCCCGGGTTCGAATCCCGGCGGACGACCGCAAGGCCGTCTGTAGCTCAGTGGCCTAGAGCGCCTTGAAAGCCCAGCCGCCTCGATCTCGGGCACCCACCCACGCCGATCCTTCCCCCACCCGCCTGGGGACCGCCACCATGACCCGCTTCAACACCCGTTCCGCACGCCCC
The DNA here is from genome assembly GCF_042754105.1 of Embleya sp. NPDC059237. NCBI lineage: Bacteria > Bacillati > Actinomycetota > Actinomycetes > Kitasatosporales > Streptomycetaceae > Embleya > Embleya sp. NPDC059237. Next base: position 288,971 of record NZ_JBHZAE010000010.1, read on the forward strand.
GCCGTCCTCTCGCCCGTGACCACCACCGGGCGCACCACGACGAATCACCAGGGCAGTGTCGGCCACCTCCGCGACGCGCGCAGCGAGTTGTTCCTGCTTGCCGTCGCCAACTTCGTCGGCACCGACACGTTCTACGAAGCCGGCGGCGACCGCGACGACCGCTACACCGCGCTCGTGCGCACCGTCGCCGTCGAAGACCCGGCATGGATGGTCGAGTTCGTGCGCTGGCTCCGCCACGAGGCGAACATGCGCAGCGCAGCGCTGGTCGCTGCGGCCGAGACCGTCAAGGCTCGTCTCGACGCCGGCCTGGACCGTGCCCCGACCACGTCGGCACGCACCGCCACCATGTCCGAGGTCGGCACCCGCACAGTGCCCGCGACGGGCGGAACCGGGCACTCGCGCAAGGTCGTGGACGCGGCGCTCGCTCGCGCCGACGAGCCGGGGGAACTCCTCGGCTACTGGACCGCGCGCTACGGCCGCGCCGTACCCAAGCCGATCAAGCGCGGCATCGCCGACGCCGTTCGCCGCCTGTACACCGAGCATTCGCTGCTCAAGTACGACACCGGAAGCAAGGGCTACCGCTTCGGCGACGTGCTCAACCTGGTGCACGCGGCACCGGCGCCGGACCGGCCGTGGCAGGGCGACCTATTCGCGCACTCGCTGAACCGGCGCCACGAGCGTGGCTCGGTCCCCGACCCCGACGTGCTGCCGACGCTCGCCCGCAACGCCGCCTTCCAGGAGTTCGCCGCGCAGGATCCGAGCATCCTGCTCGACTCCGAGGAACTGCGGCGCGCGGGCGTGACCTGGGAGGCCGCGCTGTCGCTCGCGGGCGACAAGGTGGACAAGGGCCGGCTGTGGGAGGCGCTGATCCCGTCGATGCGCTACATGGCGCTCCTGCGGAACCTGCGGAACATGGACCGCGCCGGGGTATCGGACGACGCTGCGGAGGCCGTCGCGGCCCGTCTGGCGGACCCGGAAGAGGTTGCTCGGTCCCGTCAGTTCCCCTTCCGGTTCTACGCGGCGCACACCGCCGTGCAGTCCCTGCGGTGGGGTCACGCCCTGGAGAAGGCGCTCCGGGCTTCGCTGGCGAACGTGCCGGCCCTTCCCGGCCGCACCCTCGTTCTGGTCGACCAGTCGCCGTCGATGTTCCCCGGCTACCCCTTCTCGACGGCGAACACGAGCGACATCACGCTCGCCGACCAGGCGAAGCTGTTCGGCTCGGCGCTGGCGCTGCGCGCGGCCGACGCCGACCTGGTCGGCTACGGAATCGAGAACTACACCGTGCCGTTCCACCGGAGCGACGCCGTCCTGACCGTCATGGGTCGCTTCCGCATGGAGGACGGCACCGACACCCCGGCCGCCGTCCGCGACCACTACAAGGACCACGACCGCGTCCTCATCGTCACCGACGAGCAGACCGGCAACATGTGGACGCGGACCGGGCTCACGGTCGACTCGATCGTGCCTGCCCACGTCCCCGTCTACACCTGGAACCTCGCCGGGTATCGGACCGGGCACGCCCCGTCGGGGGCGGCGAACCGGCACACCTTCGGCGGCCTGACCGACGCGGCCTTCCGGATGATCCCGCTCCTGGAGTCCGGCCGAAGCGCGACCTGGCCGTGGGAGCAGCGCACAGCCTCGTGAGTGTCATAGCGGAGTGCATCACACGGTGAATTCGGTGCTCGATCGACCTCGGGCCGGCAGGCTGAGGTCGATCGGGTTCCCCAACGCTCCAACGAAAGGTGCCACCGTGAACGGGCCTCCGCTTGACAGCCATTCGATACAGCGATTGGCCTTCATTAGGCACCTATACGAACAGGGCGTCGAACAAGCCTCCCGCCCGGAGGCATTGTCGGCAACGGCCATTCTGTCGTTCCATGATGCCGTCGAGTTGTTTGTCAAACTTGCAGCGGATCATCTCGGCGTCAACATGAAGACAAAGGCGGCACTTGCCGAGTACTGGACGGAACTCGATCGCGTCCTGGCGCCGGACGTCCTTCCCAGCAAGAACGCCATGGGGCGTCTCAACACGATGCGCAACAGTCTCAAGCACGATGGGACGCACCCATCGCCGAGGGCCATCCCGCAAGTGCAGGCGGACGTGACCACGTTCCTTACCGACGCCTGCTCACTCGCCCTGGACGTCGATTTCGCGAGCGTCGACCTGAGTGACCTTGTTCAACGCCCGGAAACGGTAGCCCACCTGGCCGAGGCCGGTGGCTACGCCGACGCCGGAGATCTACCGGCAGCGATGGCAACGCTTCTGGCCGCTGTCGAGGAACTCGTCTGGCACTACACCCGTTGGCGTCCGGCGGGACAGTCGCCCTTCTGGTTCGGCCCCACCCTGCCGTTGCCGGGACCCGCACGGGTCCCGCGTTCCACCGGGCGCGGGTATGACATGGTCCAACCCACTCACCGGGAATACGGCCAGGCGCAGGCCACCTTGGAGTTGCAGAACGCCATGCGCTTGATGAGTTTGGGCATTGACTATCGCAGGTTCGCGCGCCTCCGCTTCCTAGCGCCTCGCCTGGAGAGAGGTACAGAGGGACAGATCTACTTCGACGCAGGCCGTGTTGTCCCTGGGCAACTCAACTTCCAGGACTATCAATTCGGGCGGTTGTTCGTCATCGAGGCGGCTATTCAGGCTGCGCAATCCGACGCACTGCTGATGCGCATGGATGCTGACGAACAGGGCGAGCGCGAGACGTGGTCACCGCCTCGTTGGCAGTATCTGAAGGGCGAGCCTAGCCCAGGCGGCTTCGTCCGCAGACTTGCGCCCGAGAGCGAGTGAACATAGTCTCTGCTCTACTGGTGATCTTGCACTCACGGGGCCGTCCGCAAGGGCGGCCCTTTCGCATGTCCGGGGGTGAACTCGTGTCCCTGGAGCAGTACCTCGTCGACGACAAGGCCGCCGCGGCCTGGACCGGCCGGCCGGCATCGACCATCCGCCGCTGGGGCCTCGAAGGGCGCATCACCAAGCACGGGAACGGGCGCGGAGCCGTCCGCTACGACCTTCGCGAGCTGCAACCCCGGACGGCCGCTAACGGGCCCATGAAGGCCCCGCCGCTACCCGAACAACTCGCCACCGCGGCCTGACCGCGACCTTGAACCCGGCGCCCCGTAACCCCCGAGGCGGGGCGTCGATCGATCTCGTGGGCGGGCGCCCGCGCTCCCGACCTGGAGGCTGTGGCGGCCCGGGTACCGTGTCGAGCCGCGCCCGCCCACGAGTTCACCGCCCCAGGCTGATACGCACCCTGGGGCCCGTGCCGAAGAACGTCATGCCGTCGTAGGCCAGGACCATGTCCCGCGCGTCCCCCGGGATCTCGATCGGCAGGATCGTCGACGCCGACGTGCCCTGCGTGAGGACCCCGCCGGTGTGCTCGAACTCCCGGCAGCCGACGACCCCCACGTTGGCCTTCTGCTGGGCGCCTTGGCTGCGGTACTGCAACTCCCAGTCGAACGCCCCGTACATCGGAGTGCCCGGGTACGTGTCGTTGCGGACGTCGACCTCCACCAGCGCGTAGGTCCGACCCGGCCCGGCAGGGAACAGGTCGGACAGGCACGGGTCATAGGTCACGCGCCGCACGCGCACCGCTGCGCCCTGGACGCGCAGCCATTCGCCGACCCGGCCCGTCGAGTCCACCTCGGTCGGGATGCCCGGCGCGGTCGGCAACGGCGGGAGCGGGCTCTCCGCCGGCGCGGTCGGCGCCGCTGTGGTGGGGACCACGAGGATGCGCGGGGGAGACGTCGTTGCGATCGGCGCGTTCGCGAACGGATGCCTCGGATCGGTGTCGCCACCGTCCGCACAGCCCGCGGTCGTCAGCCCCACCACGATCACGGCCGCCATTGCCCTGCCCAGCACGGTCCCCACCCCTCGACGCGCGACAAGGTCGCCAGGCTAGCGGCGGCAACGCCGCGGCAGGCGTTGATCATCGAACCCCGCCCCCGAAATCCGGGTGGCACGCACCGACGGAGGGCCCCATGGCCAACGTTGTCTACCCCTTGGCCAAGCAGGCGTTTCTCTCCGCCGGCCTCGACCTCACCTCCGTTACCCTCAAGGCCGTCCTGGTCGACACCGGCGCCTACACCTACAGCGCGAGCCACGCCAACCTCTCCGACATCCCCGCGCCCGCGCGCATCGCCACCTCCGGCGCGCTCGCCTCCAAGACCGTCGCGAACGGCGTGTTCGACGCGGCCGACGTCAGCATCCCGAACGTCGTCGGGGCCACCGTCGAGGCGATCGTGATCTACAAGGACACCGGAACCGCCTCGACGTCCAGCCTCGTTGCCTACATCGACACGGGCAGCGGACTCCCGTATACCCCCAACTCGGCCCAGGTCGACATCGCCTGGGACAACTCGGCATCCAAGATCTTCGCCCTGTAGACCTCGAGCCCGAGCCTGCCGGGGGTGACCCGCCCGTGACCGCCTCGCGTATCTGGCCCGCCACCGACGGCCTCACCACCAGCTCCTCGGAGCAGACGCCCGTCAGCCTGGGCACCGAGTTCGTACTGTCCGCGACCGGCTGGGCCACCCACCTCCACTTCTGGCGCGGGACGGTCGCCGAACTCGGCACGATCACCGGCTCCGTCTACGTCGTCGACACCGACGCCGAAGTTGTCGGCACCGCAGCAACGTTCGCGGTCTCCGGCGTCGGCTGGCAGACGGTCGCCCTTGCCGCGCCCGTCCGCCTGGAAGCGGCCACCCGCTACATCGTGTCCATCCATCACCCGGACCGCTACGCCACCGGCATCGCCGCGTACTTCTCCACCGGCCCCGGCGGTTCGGGCATCACCAACGGCATCATCACCGCGCCCGCCTCCGCCGCGATCACCTCACCCAACGGCCAGGGCCGCTACGAATACGGACCCACCCGCGTCGCCCCCCGGCAGACGTTCAACGCCAACGCCTACCTGTCGGACATCACCGTCACCGACGTCGACCCCGGCGGCACGATCCTCGGCCCGACCGGCATCCCGAGCACCGCGGCGCTCGGCACTCCGACGATCACCCCGGCCCCGGTCACACTGGCACCCGCCGGCATTCCCTCCACCGCGGCGTTCGGCACCCCGACCGTCGGCCCGGAGCCCGTCACCCTGAGCCTGCAAGGCATCGCGCCCACCGCGGTCGTCGGCTCCCCGACCCTGGACGCGATCGCGACACTGCGCCCGGACGCCATCCCGTCCACGGTTGCCCTCGGCACGCCCACGCTCACCCCCGGGGCCATCACGTTGAGTCCCGAGGGCATCCCCGCATCGGCAACGGTCGGAGCGCCAGCCGTCACACCGGCTCCGATCACCCTCGGCCCGACCACCATCGCACCCACCACGACCCTGGGCACGCCCACCGTCGACCCCGGCGCGGCGATCCTGCGTCCCGACACGGTCCCGCCCACGACCACCGTCGGCGCGCCCGGCGTGGCGCCCGGGTCCGTCACCCTGCGGCCGGCGGCGATCCCGAGTGCCGAGCGCGTCGGCAACCCCGTGATTCTCACGGCCGGCGACCACAGCCACGACATCAGCCTGGGCGCGCTCACCGACCCGTGGACCCTCGGCGCCCTCGCATGAGAGGCACCCCGTGATCACCCTCGTCGAAGTTCGTCGCAACCGCCTTACCCGCAAACACCTCGCCGTCCCGGTCGCCCGAGCCGGCACCGCACCCGACCCGGCCTGGGGCGTCGAGTTCGCGTTCGTCGACCGCGACACACGCCCCGGCGACACGGACTGGATCGCGGGGGAGTGGGATGGGCCCCGCGCCCAGATCCTCGTCGGCCCCGGCGGCACCGCCGCGCCCGCCGTCGGCAGCCACACCGTCTGGCTGCGCATCACCGCCGCACCGGAACTCGTCGTCGAACCCGTCGGCATCCTCGACATCACCTGACGGAGCACCGTGACCGACACCGCCACCCGCCGCATCCGCTGCCGGATCCCCTACGCCGTCCACCTCTACCCGGACGGCATGCCCGCCGCCCTCATCGAGGACCTGGCCCGCAAATCCTTCGCCCGCTCCGGCGTCGCCCTCCCCGAACACCCCGACCTCGAGGTCCACACCGCCGACGAGGACGAGCTTGCGATCATGTTCCTCGGATGCACCCACGAGGGCCTGGGCGCCCACGTCGTGGAGTACGCAACGGACACTGCGGACCGGCCGTGAAGCGCCTTCCCGAGAAGCCGATCACCATGACGGTCCACCGCGACGTGCTCCCGGAAGTCCTGACCATCCTCCCGCTCCTCGACGCCGTCGCCTTCCACGCGCGCGTCGACGACGACGGCACCGTCCACGTCCGGCTCCTCGCACACAACGTCCCCGAGGACGCGGAATCCATGACCCCCCACTTCGCCGTCATGGCGGAGCCGAGACAGGTGTTCCTCACCGGCGTCGGCTGGTACCGCGCCGACGGAACACGGCTGACGCCCACCGAACGCTGACCCACCCCGCCACCCCCGGCGCCCGCCACCCGACGGAGCAGCAGTGACCCGCGACCTCCTCGTCCTCGTCCCCACCCGCGGCCGACCCCACGCCGTTGCCGAACTCCTCGACACCTGGCACTGCGGACCGTCCACCGACCTCCTCCTCGGCGTCGACGACGACGACCCCGAACTCCCCACCTACCGCGCCCTGGTCGACGCCCACAACGAACCGGCCGTCATCCTCCAGACCGGACCCCGGCTGCGCCTCGGCGGCACCCTCAACGCCCTCGCCACCGAACACGCCACCCACTACCGGGCGATCGCATTCATGGGCGACGACCACCGCCCCCGCACCATCGGCTGGGACACCGCGTTCCTCGCCGAACTCGACCGCCTGCGCGCCGAACACGGCGCCGGCCTGGTCTACGGCGACGACCTCCTCATGCGGCAGCGCCTACCCACCGCCGTCGCCCTCACGAGCAACATCGTCACCACCCTCGGCCGCATGGTCCCCACCGGGCTGATCCACCTGTACCTGGACAACTACTGGCTCGACCTCGGCCACGCCCTCGACGCCATCACCTGGATGCCCAACGTGATCGTCGAACACGTCCACCCCTCCGCAGGCAAAGCCGCATGGGACGACCGCTACGACGAGGTCAACGCACCGGCCGTCTACGACGCCGACCAGGCCACCTACGAGGCGTTCGTCGCCGCCGGCGGCCTCGACCGCGACGCCACCGCCATCCGGGCGGCGAACCCGTGACCGAGCACCGCCTGTTCCCCGAGGGCACCATCCCCGAGTACACCCGGCCGGACTGGTACGCCGACCGCGACCGCGCACCCCACCTCGAGCAACCCGCACACCGCGACCGCCTGTGGCTGGCGGCCCGCTCCGTAGTCGCCTCCGCCATCGAACTCCGCCTCGACACGGCCGTGGACCTGGGCGCGGGTGACGGCGGGCTCCTCAGCCTGCTCCGCGACTACACGCAACCCCACGCCACCTGGGGCTACGACCTCCAGCCGTCCAACGTCACCGCCGCCCGCGACGAACGCGGCGTGGACGTCCGCCAAGCCGACGTCCTCACCGACGACATCGAATGGGCCGACATCGCGGTCGCCACCGAAATGCTCGAACACCTCGTCGACCCGCACGCCTTCGTCCGCCGCATCGCCGAGCGCTCGCGCGTCCTCGTCGCCTCCTCACCACACGACGAGACACCGGACCACCACTACGAGTACCACTGCTGGACCTGGGACCACGACGGCTACCGGGCACTCCTCGAACAGGCCGGGTACGGCATCCGCGCCCACCACACGGTCGGACCCTTCCAGATCATCGTGGGCTACCGGAACGGAGGCCCGACGTGACCCTCGCCCCGCTCGAAGACCCCACGTACACACCGAAGCACCAGCCCACCGGCGGCCGTATCCCGGCCGTCGTCGCACGATGGGGTCCACGCAGCCAACTCCGCTGGTACCGGCGCTTCGACCGCGACCTCGTCACCCCCCTCGACGCACCCGCGCGGCAACGGCACAACGACACCATCGACAGCATGTACGTCCACTCGCTCGAACACGTCGGCCCCTGCTGCTCCGCCTGCTTCAGCGAGTTCGAGGAGACCGGCATCCCCGTCAACGAGTACGGCTGCTGCTGCCGCTCGACCCGACCGAAGGTGTAACCCATGCCCGCCACCCTCGGCACCGTCGTCATCCCGTGCCCGACCTGCCACCGGGACGTCGACGTTCACCTGCGCGTCCTCAGGGACCCGACGGCCGGCATCGAAGTCGCTCCGGAGACGGACCACGTCTGCACCGAACCCCGGGAGGAGACCGCGTGAAGGTCCTGCTGACCGGCTCCGACGGCTTCGTCGGCCGCCACCTGCGCCGCGCCCTGGAGGAACGCGGCGACGACGTCACCGGCGTCGACCTCGGCCGCGGCCTCGACTGCATCCACCTGTTCCGCCGCGGCGACCACGGGCCCGCAGACGGCTACGCCGACCTGCCGACCCACTACGACCTCGCCATCCACTGCGCCGCCATCGTCGGCGGACGCAGCGCGATCGACGGCAGCCCCCTGTCGATCGCCACGAACCTTGCCCTCGACAGTTGGTTCTTCCGCTGGCTGGCCGACCGCCACGGGGCACGCCGCGCCGTCTACTTCAGCTCCTCCGCCGCCTACCCGATCGCCCTCCAGGGCCCCGACGGCCGCGCCCTGGTCGAGTCGGACATCGACCTCGCCGACCCGCACGTCCCGGACTTCACCTACGGCTGGGCGAAGCTCACCGGCGAACGGCTCGCCCAGATTGCAGAGATCGCCGGCGCCCGCGTCCACGTCTTCCGGCCGTTCAGCGGCTACGGCACCGACCAGGACGACGCATACCCGTTCCGGGCGTTCATCGACCGGGGCCGTTGCCAGGCCGACCCGTTCGCGATCTGGGGCGACGGCAACCAGGTTCGGGACTGGATCCACATCGACGACATCGTCGCTGCGGTCCTGGCGGCCGTCGACCAGGACGTGCCCGGCCCGGTCAACCTCTCCACCGGACGCGCCACCTCGTTCAACGAGTTCGCCGACATGGTCACCAGGGAGGTCGGCTACCGGCCCGCGATCCGGCACGAACACGCCGCCCCGCGCGGCGTGGCGTACCGGGTCGGCGACCCCACCCGCATGCGGACGTTCCACACGCCCCGGATCACCCTGGAGGAGGGCATCCGTCGGGCACTACAAAACAGTGGTCGATAGGGATCAAGGACGAACCAACTCGGTCTTGATCAGACTAAGTTGGATCTTCTACAGTCATAACGACTGTCGTACTCGACATATGGTCTGGATGTCTGCTCCACTGGATCCATGACACCGATTCGCCTGACCCAGGCGACGATCGGCGTGCTCAACACGCTGCTCGACGCCGAACCCGAAGCCCCTCCCTGGGGGTTCAGCATCTGCCGCGATGCCGACCTCGGTTCGGGGACTGTCTACCCGATCCTCGATCGCCTGCTGAAGGTACGTTGGATCGAGAGTTGGGAAGAGACCACCGCTCACCCTGGGCGCCCCCCCAGGCGGTACTACGCTCTCACCAACGTCGGTCGCCAACAGGCGCGCGCAGCCATGGACGCCCGGGCGTCCCGGCGACGAGCGTTTCTTCGAGCGGAGCCCACGGGTGGCCTGGCATGAGGGAAGCGCAGAACGCAACTTCCGACCCGCTGTCTTCCGAGATGAAGACACTGCACATCGGAGTCGCCGGAGGGGAAGTTACCCCCGTGGCTCGGGAACTCTTCAGTCTGCCAACCGGATACAGATGGCTCGTGGCCTCCAGCGACTTCAACTGGATGGCCCAGCGCATGCTCATCCGCCATATGGCGCCGATCGCCCTGATCATGGCCAATGCCGGAATGTGCGTCAGCTTCCTGTTGACCGTCGGCCAGTACTACCTGGGCGGTGCGCTCCTCTCGGTGTGCGTAGGCGCTACACCCCTCGTGGTACACCACTTCAAGGCGACCGTTCGGTTCGATATGGGCCTAATCTTCGTTGGGCGACCACATCGGCGTGCCTCCGTCTTCAGGCGGATCCACCGCGCGGAGTATTCGATGCGAGCGACTCGAATCGCGGCCTGGATCGCCGGCAAGGCCAGGCCCCACCTTGCTGCGGAGTGGCGTGACCACCTGACCGTCGACCCCGACGCGCATTCGCTCGGACAGCGGGTTCGCATGGTGACGGCGCTTGGATTCGTCGTTGCGGCTCTGCGTATGCGCGTAGCCGACTGTGTGGACTCCGCATGGAGACCAGTCGATTGGTTGCTGCGAACAGAGGCCCGCACCAACACCCTCGTTGCGGGGGCAGTTGGTTCGCTCGTCATACACCTCGTTCGGACTGACGGACTTCACGACATGATCACCCAGAACTGGCAGGCCCCGACAGCGCTGGGCGCAGGACTCATGGTCCTCGCGCGCTGGCTTCGCCGGATCCGGAACATCGACGTCGAAACCTCTGCACGAGCCGGGCGCCGCGCCAAGTAGTACATACGGCGACGTTCGCACGACCCGAAGGGGGCCGCGTGAACGTCGCCGTCGTACTTCCCTGGCGTGCCGCAGACCCTGCCCGGGTCCGCAACCACGGCCACGTCCGCGCCTACCTCCGCGACCACCTCCCTCACGCCACCCACCTGGACACCGACAGCGGCCACACACCGTTCTCCCGCGCCGCCACCCGCAACCACGGCATCCGACGCGCCGCCGAACTCGGCGCGGACGTCGTCGTCCTGTGCGACGCCGACACCCTGCCCGACCCCGACGCCCTCCACGCCGCCGTCGAAGGCGCGGCCGACGGCCGCCTGCACCTGCCACACACCTCGTACCGGGGCCTCGACGAACAGGGCACCACCGACTACCTGTGCGGCGCCCCGCTCGCCGCGTGCGGCACCGAGCTGATGATGACCGGCTCCACCGGCGGAGTCCTCGTCGTCCGCCCCGACGCCTGGGCATTGGCTGGCGGCATGGACGAACGCTTCACGGGCTGGGGATGCGAGGACACCGCGTTCCTCGCCGCCGCGGACACCCTCCTCGGCCACTCGGTCCGCCACTCCGCCCAACTCGTCCACCTGTGGCACCCCAAGGACGACGGCCCCGGCGCCGGGCGCGACGCCAACTACGCGCTCCTCGCCCGCTACAGGGCCGCCGAGGGCAACATCCCCGCCATGCGCGCCCTGGTCACCGAACGGGTGCAGCCGTAGTCCCGCAGCCCCACAGTGATCCACCGAGCGGGGGTGCGCGAATGACGACGCCGGGCGACGACGAGTCCAGGCTCACCGACCTCCTGCCCGAGGGCTGCGTCCTCCTCGAATACGCCGTGTCCATCAAGGCGTTGGACGAGGACGGCGACGTCATGCTCCTCAACTACCGAACGCCCGGCCTGGCCGCGTGGGAAGCCCTCGGCATGTTCACCAGCGCCACCGACACGCTGCGCGCACGGATGCAACAGCAGGAGGAGGCATGACGGTTCCCCTGATCGTCCTCACCAACGGCCGCCGCGACTGCCTCGAAGCCACCATGCGCGCCGCACGCACCCACCTGGGCGGCGTCGCCCACACCACCATCGTCGACGACACCGGCAGCGCCGACCACCGAGCCTGGCTCGCCGACAACTTCAGCGCCGACGTCGTCCCCGTCGACCCCAACGGGCCCGCCGGCTACCGGCGCGCCATGCAGACCGTGTGGTCCCTTGCCGCCGGCGAACGCACGATCGCCTTCCTCGAGGACGACTTCGTCCTGGAGACCGGTGTCGACCTCGACGTGCTCGCCGGCGTCCTCGACACCCACACGTACCTCACCCAGATCGCCCTCCTCCGGCAACCCTGGTACGCCAACGAACACGCCGCAGGCGGACTCATCGAAGCCCTCGAGGCCCAGGGCAACGAGTTCACCCAACACACCGACGGCGAACACGCCTGGATCGAACACCGCGCCTGCTTCACCGGCAATCCCACCGTGCTGCCCGCCGCCACCCTCGCCCGGCCCTGGCCCGACACACCCTGGTCCGAATCCGCCTTCGGCCGCGCCCTGTTCGCCTCCGACCCCACCCTGCGCGGCGCCTACTGGGGCCGCCGCGGCGACCCGCCCCGCGTCCGCCACATCGGCCACCACCGCACCGGCACGGACTACTGACCCGCCACGACACCGGAGACCGCCACATGATCTGGTTCCTCTACGCCCTCATCGGCTACGTCGCCTTGGGAACCCTCCTCGTACTGGCCGCCATCGGCAAGCCCCGGCAGCCCATCACCAACGGCACCGCGATGTACGTCGTCCTCGTGAACGCCGCAATCATCGTCGGCCTCGTCATGACCGTCGCCGAACTCCGCTGACCATGAGCGAACCCACGCCCCAAGCCCGGCCCGAGCTGCGCCCGCCCACCATCGACGAGGCCCTGACCAACGCGGGCCGGCTCCTGCACGGCGCCGAACTGGAGATCGGCAATCCGGCCCGCGCCGAGCGCCTGGACGAACTCGCCTGCACCTGGCTCAACATCGCCCGGTTCCTCCACGACCGCGACCACGCCTGAGACCGCCACACCATCGACCCCGCGGCCGATCACCGCGGGCAGGCAGCCCCGGCGACCCGAGCGCCGGGGCGGCCGACCCCTCGGGAGAACCCATGCACTGGTACACCGTCGACTACCGCAAGCGGGACGGCGCCAAGCCCGGCACGCCCTTCAACCGCGGGTTCCGGCTCCGACTGCCCCGCGCCATGCCCGAATGCCGCATTCGCGGCCACAAGGCCGTCGTGGACGGCACCACCGGCGTCCGTAACGACGACCCCGGCTCGCGCTGGGTCTGCTGCGACCGCTGCGGCACCCGCCCCGACCCGCAAGGCCGGCTCGACCCGGCCCGGTGGAACATCGGCGACCCCTACACCGGCGACCACGCCCCCGAGCCATACCCGGCCCGAGCCATGGGTCGCCAGGACTGGCCACAGTGGATCCCCGGGCCCTGGCCCGCCGACCCAACCGGCGTTCTCGGCGGCCAACTCGTCGTCGGCAAGACCTTCGGCGGCGCCGGCATCAGCCTCGAAGTCGGGTGCGCGGGCAGCGAGCACGTCCTCTCCGGCCATGTCCGGCTCAACCCGCTAGGCGCCCTCTACCTCACCACCGAGGGCCACGGCACCCGGCTGCAACGCCGCCTCAACCCGACCGGCTACAACACCAAGGTCGTCTCGGTCGGCATCGGCGACGGCCGACTGCGCTGGAGGTTCGGCGTCGACGCGGACGCCTGGTCGAAGACCACTCCGCGCCGACGCGACGGCTCCACGGTGATCGACCCCCGCGACCGCTTCCTGGGCCCGGTCCGTTCGAAGATCACCAAGGCTGGAGAGCCAGTCACCGCGACCGTGCGCATGCCGCACGGCGACGACCACGAAGTCACCCTTCAACTCGAACACGTCGCCACCGGCCGCCGCCGCGGCAAGCCGAAGCTCACCTGGTCGGTCGACTGGACCAGCGAGAACGGCATTCCCACCAAGCCCCACGGCCGCGGCAGGATCTTTGGCTCCGGGATCGAACTCCCCGCCGGGTCGGCAGTCCCGGCCACCTGGCCCCAACGGGCCGCCGCCGCCATCGCCGTACAGCTCACCACCTGGCGTGAGCGCAACGACTACGTCTTCGCGGCGCCCGCCCGCCCCGGCGCCGTCACCACTTCGGCGGCCACGCGCGAAGGCACCTGACCGTCCACACCCCGGAGCACCCCATGTCGCAGCCGCACCCCACCGTCGGCCGCATCGTCCACTACGTCAGCTACGGCACCCCCGGCGGCGAATACACGTCACAGTGCCGCGCCGCGATCGTCACGGCCGCAGACTCGGTCCCCGAGGACACTCCCGAGCCGGGCGACGTGTTCGCCAGCCTGGCCATCCTGAATCCCGAGGGCATGTTCTTCAACCGCTTCGTGCTCCAGGACGAGGACGACCACGCGGGCGGCACCTGGCACTGGCCCGAGCGGGAGGCCGCGTGAGCGTCGCCGTCGTCCTGCCCTGGCGCGACACCAGCCCCGAACGCGCCCGCGCCCACGAGCTGGTGGCAGCCCACTGGGAGCGCATCCTCCCCGGCGCCCGCCTCGTCGACATCGACACCAGCCACCATCCGTTCTGCCTCGCCGCCTGCCGCAACGCCGGCGTCGCCTGGGCCGAACGCCACGGCGCAGACGTCGTCGTCCTCGCCGACGCCGACACCCTCGCCGAGGCCGAACCCGTCGCCGCGGCCGTCCACGCCGCAGCCCGCTCCCACGTGGTCCACCTGCCCTACACCGAGTACCGCTCCCTGCGGGCCGACGGCACCGCCCAATACCTCGCCGGCGTCCCCCTGCCCGACTGCAACGCCTTCGTCGTGCCCGGCGCCTGCTCCGGCGTGTACGTCACCACCCCCGCCACCTGGTGGGCCCACGGCGGCCAGGACGAACACTTCCTCGGCTGGGGCTTCGAAGACGCCGCCTGGTGGGTCGCACACACCACCCTCCTCGGCGGCGAACCCATACGCCACGACGGCCGCGTCTACTCCCTCACCCACCCCAGCGCCGTCAAGGCGGGGGAACAGTACGAGGCCAACGCCGCACGCTGCCACCGCTACCACCGGGCCGCCGGCGACCTCGACGCCATGCGCGCCCTCGTCGCCGAACCCAACACCCCGGAGCACCCGTGAACACCGGCACACCCGTCACCTACACCTGGACCGTCACCTACCTCGGCGACACCGCGACCGCGCCCTACACCGCCACCGTCGAGGCCATCGAACCCGTCGACGGCGGCACCACCGGGTGGGTCCGCTTCCGCGACGCGTCCGACGACTACGTCCTGTACGTGCGCACCAGCGACATCCGCAGCATCCGCCGCGGCGCACCCGTCACCGCTCCGGTCGCCCCCGGCGGCGCGGCACCCGGCGAAGGCTGACCCCCGGCGGGCCTGTACGGCCGCCACGGCGCCCCGGCGGCGGCGGGCGTTCACTCAGGACCCGGCGGCGGCCCGGCGGGCCTCCTCGGCCCGGCGGACGGCCTTGGCGACGGCGGTGCCCGTCACCCCCAACTCCCGGCCCATCGCCGCGGCGTTGCCCCCGAACTCGGTCCTGACGCCCTCCTCGATCGCCAGGGCCCGGCGCAGCGCCGACGCCTCGGCCAGCGTCCTCAACCGGTCCTGCTCGGCGTCCTCGGCGGCCACCTTCTCGCGCCACGTCCTGCGCCTGCCCATCACGTCCTCCATGCCTCCGGCCGGTAGGCCGGGTCGTCCCGTCGCTCCGCTCCGTACCGGCAGGGCGGGTGAACCATCGGCGGCCCCCGGTGGGGCCGCCGGCCCGGCGCTCAGGCCGCCAGGACCTCGACCATGTCGTCAGGGCCGCACTGGGTGCTGATCTCGCCGCCCCACGCGTCCACCACCGTCAGCCGCACCCAGGTGCCCCGGTTGACCGCCCCGACGATCCGCAGCGGGCTCATGCCGCCCATGCCGTCCTCCTCCAGCATCCGCATCCCGACCCGCAGGTCGCGGCCCGCGACCGGCACCAGGGTCGGGGCCGGCGCGGCCACCGGGGCGACCGGCGCGGCGGGCTTGGCGGTACGGCGGGCGCAGGTCTTGCAGGTCTTGCGGCCGTGGCCCGCCTCCAGCGTCGCGTTCACCCGGCGCCCGCAGACGGTGCGGCCCTGGTCGCGGACCTCGTGGGCGACGACGCCGCGGCCGACGGTGACCTGCGCGGTGGTGGTGGCGGTGGTGGTCATCTCGGGCTCCTCGGGTCGCTGTTCCCTGCCGGTGAGACCGACCCTAAACCCCGGGGTTGAGATATGTCAACCCCGGGGTTCAGATTGATGGGAGCGCACCCGTGCACCACCCCGAACCCACAGCCGCAGCACACCGACTCGCCGCAGCACACACCGCCGAACGCCACGCCCAGGCCGCCCTCCTCCACGCCCGAGCCGAAGCCCGCCGCCGACTCGCCGAACTCCGGCCCGGCACGTAGATGGCCGGCACCCCCGGAGGCTGGGCCGGCAGCACCCGCCGCCAACGACTCCCCACCGACTGGCCCGCCCGCTGCGCCGCCGTCTACGCCCGCGACGGCCACACCTGCCACGTCTGCGGCCAAGACGGCGCCGACCAGATCGACCACATCCGACCCGGCGACGACCACAGCCTCACCAACCTGGCGCCCATCCACGACAACCCCTGCCACCGCGCCAAGTCCAGCCGTGAAGGCCACCGCGCCGCGGCAGCTCGCCGCGCACTCGGCCGCCGACCCGAGGAACCCCACCCCGGCCTTCGAAGCTGACCGGGGCCGCGCCGACCCGGCCGCGACACCGAGCCGCCGCCGCGGCTACTCCATAGGCCCGCCTGCGCACCCGACCGGAGGGAGACCGCCAATGGCCACCACCAGGACCCGCACCGGAGCACGCAACCCCCGAGGCGCCGCCACCCTCCGCGCCTACTGGACCACCGGACAGGGCGGAACCACCAAGGTCAGGTGGAACACGCCCGGAGACCACACCCGATGCACCAGGCAGCTCCGCAAGTACCTCGGCCCCAGGGCTGCCGGCTATTGCAACCGCCTGCACAAGGCTATGACGGGTGTCTACGCGGGGGACCGCCGCAACATCGGCCGCGTGCCCAGGCGCCGGCGATGACCCACTCCCGGGCCGCCGGAGGGTGGACGGCACCCGACACCCTCCACGTCACACCGGCCCGGGACGCGACAGACCATCCGCTGCGCCCCGACTGCCCCTGTGGACCCAGGGTCCAGGGCGTCCGGCGGGCCGACGGGACCGACGGTTGGGTGGTCGTCCACCGGGCCCAGGGCGGCGGCGAGCCGGCCCGCGACCGACCCGGTGACCACCCGAGCCGGCCGGACACCTCACCGACCCGTGGGTTGGCCCGACCCGCCGAGGCCGACCCAACCGTGCTGTCGGGATGGGAGTCCAACCGGTCGGATGACCGAGTGTGAGCCAACCAACCGAGTCGATCGGTCAATGAACCATCGAGTCGGTTGCTCTATCCAAGGGTCAACCGACCGGTCGGTGATGCCAACTCGGTTGGCCTGGTGGATGCCAACCGAGTTGGCATGATCGTGCCACCTGTGATGGCCAACAGTGTTGGCCTACAGGGGTGGGGGGTTGCCCTCCTGGTCCAAGATCCGCTCATCGGGGCGTAAAGCAACCGCCCCCGTGTACGGGTTGCCAGGCCCGTGACCTGCGCGAATACAGAGAGGTCTAGACCACCTGAGTGGCGAGGGTTGACCCTCGAAGTCGAAGTTCCCAGGTCAAAGCCTATGTAGCCGTTAACAGCCTCCGCTATGCTGAGTGCATGACTTCGGCCTCCTGTACCCACTGCCACGGCCCGCTGCCGCTCCCGCGCCGCGCCGACATGCGGTACTGCTCGGGAAGCTGCCGGGTCCTGGCCGCCCGCCGGCGCAAGGCCGCGACCGCCGCCCGGGTCCGCTCGGAGCAGGCCGCGCACATCCCCGCCGAACTCCGTGCGAAGCACCGCTGGGTACGCCACCTGAACAAGCGCCCCACCCGCTGTGACCTGCCCCGATGGGCGTCCGTGCGGGACCCGTCGACCTGGTCCGACCACGCTGCCGCAGCCGCCTCGACGGTCGGCGAGGGCATCGGCTACGTCCTCACCGCCGGCGACGGGATCGTCGTCGTGGACCTGGACCACGCCGTCGTCGACGGCGAACTCCTCCCGTGGGCGCGTCGCATCGTCGACGGCCTGCCGCCGACTTACATGGAGCGCGGCCGGTCCGGTACCGGCGTGCACCTGTGGTTCCGCGGCTCCGTCTCCTGCGGCCGGCGCATCCGCCGCGGGGACGTCGCCGTCGAGTGGTACTCCGACGGCCGCTACATCGTGATCGGCGACCGGGTCCCCGGTACGCCCCTCGACCTCGCCGAGCTGCCCGACGCGGCAGCCGCGATCGCCTCGCTCGTGTAGCGCCCCGGAGGCGCACCGGTCGGGGCTTCCTTCCTGCCCCGATCGTCCGCCCCGGAGGCGGACACGACCCTGGAGGTCGCCATGGGCCGCACCACCGGACCCGTACCGAAGCGCTCGGAGGAGCGCCGCCGCCGCAACAAGCCCGAAGGCCCGGAGGTCGTCAGGGTCGAGACCTCGACCGAGGCGCTGCCCGTCCCCGAGGCGGACCCGGCCTGGCACCCGATCGCCCGCGACTGGTTCGACTCGCTCGCCGAGTCCGGGCAGTCCGTGTTCTACCAGCCGTCCGACTGGCAGACCGCCCGCTACGTCGCGGAGGCGATGTCCACCAACCTCAGCGCGGGCCGGTTCTCCGCCCAGCTGTTCGCCGCGATCTCCGCCGCGATGTCGAGCCTGCTCGTCACCGAGGGGGACCGGCGCCGTGCGCGCGTCGAGCTGGCGCGCCGCAAGCCCACCGGGGTGTCGGAGCAGCCGGCGGGCGTGACCGCGATCGCCGACTACCGCGCCGCGATCGGGGGTTGAGATGCGCTACAGCTTCACCCCCGACTGCCGCCCGCACGGCCCGCTGGCCGCGCTCGCTGTGCTCGGCTTCCCCACGATGGCGACCCTTCGGCGGCCCCTGGTCGTCGAGCCGCGTCGTCGCCTCGACGAACACTCCGAGGAGTCCGTTCCCGCAGTGCACGAGACGGGCAGGCGCATCGACTTCCGGCCGCCACCCGTCACGATGGACTTCGCGCACCCTTGCGAATGCGGCTGTGGCCAGGTGTGGGGGTCCGACGGGATGTCATACAGCTGGGACATGGCCGTTGCCATCACGCAGTTGGAGGCGCACACGGCCGGAGACGGCAAGTGCCGAGTCCGAACGTTCGACGAGGAGTCCTACAACTGGGTTGGCCCGGCCGTCTGGGACGATCTGCGTGGTCCGCAGGAGGTTCTTGCATTCGGCCCCGATACCTGGGGCGGTCCTCCACGATGACGACGCTCCTGATCTGCGCATCGGATTCCGGGGAAGCGTCGCGATGGGCTCGGTCGCAGGGTCTTGAGCCGGGTTCCTACGTGACGACGACCGGGTACCGGGGCGAGCGAGGTTTGCGCGGCTATGGCGGCGTCGTGTTCGTGGTGCTTCCCGGTTATTGGGATTCGGTACCCCGCGGGCACGTTGCGGAAGTGGCTGCGCTCCTTGAGCGCCTGATCGTGCGTGAGCCGGACCCGGTGACGCGAATGCTGGACGACGGCGTCGTGCGTGCGTTTGTGGTCGGGGCCCGGGCGGCGGTCGAGCCGCTTATGCGTGACTTCACCGCCGGAGGCCGTCGTGCCCCGGCCCGCAACTGATTCTGCGGCCCTCGATCTTCCCCCAGATCGGATCGAACCCGTCTGCATCGGCCCCACGTGGAAGCGGGGCCCGGACGGCAAGTTCGTCCTGCCCGAGTTCACCTTGGGTTGGCACGCCCTGTCGTGGACGGCGACGAGCCTTCAGCACGGCGGCGGCAAGCCGTGGCGGTACACGCCCGAGCAGGCGCGGCTGACGCTGTGGTGGTACTCGGTCGACCCGGAGACGGGCGCGTTCACGTACCGGGATGCGGTGATCCAACGCCTCAAGGGCTGGGGCAAGGACCCGCTGGTCGCGACGTGGGCGGCCTTCGAGTTCATCGGGCCGTGCCGCCCGTCGGGGCAGGTCGCGGACGAGGGCAACCCGTTGGGGATCCCGGCGGGGCAGCCGATCGGGATGCAGCACCCCGAGGCGTGGGTGCAGCTCGCGGCGGTCAGCCAGGACCAGACCCGCAACACCATGACGTTGTTCCCGGGGTTGTTCACCAAGGCCACGATCGAGGCGCACCGCATCGACCTCGGCAAAGAGATCATCTACGCCGACCGGGGCCGGGCCCGAATCGAGGCCGTCACCTCCTCGCCCCGCGCCCTCGAGGGCGGCCGGCCGACGGCCACCTACCCCAACGAGACGCACCACTGGATCCAGGCGAACGAAGGCCACGAGATGGCCGCCGTGATCGAGCGCAACGGGACCAAGTCCGCCGACGGCATGTCCCGCAACTGCGCGATCACGAACGCGTTCAACCCCGGTGAGGACTCGGTCGCCGAGCGCACGCGCGACGCCTTCGAGTCGATGACCGCCGACGAGGCGCGCGAGGCAGGGATCTTCTACGACAGCCTCGAAGCACCACCGGAGGCCAAGCTCACTGCGGACTGGGCCCCCAAGGTCCTGGAGGCGGTGCGCGGCGACTCCACCTGGCTGTCGATCCCGCGGATCGTGAAGTCGATCCTTGACCGGCGGAACCCGCCGAGCAGGTCGCGCCGGTACTGGTACAACCAGGTCGTCGCGGCCGAGGACGCGTGGATGTCCCGGCAGGAGTGGGACGCCTGCGCCCGCCCCGACCTGGCCTTCGCCGACGGCGACCGCATCGTCGTCTTCTTCGACGGGTCGAAGTCGGACGACGCGACGGGTCTCGTCGGTTGCCGCATGTCCGACGGGCACCTGAGCACACTCGGCGTGTGGCAGCGCCCGCTCGGCCTGCCGTCCGAGGAACGCTGGACCGTCCCCCGGGACGCCGTCGACGGCGTCGTCGACTCCGTGTTCGCGCGCTACAAAGTGGTCGGCTTCTGGGCCGACCCCGGCTCCGGCGAGGACGACTCCGGCCAGTTGTACTGGGACGCGCTGATCGACGACTGGGCGCAACGGTACGGCCGCAAACTCCTGCTCCCCGCGAGCGCAACCGGTGCGAATCGGCACGCGGTGCGCTGGGACATGAGCGGTTCGGACTCGCGGACCCAGGAGGCGTTCACCGGTTCGGTGAAGCGCACCTACGCGGACGTCCTGGACCGTTCGCTCACCCATGACGGGGACCGGCGGTTGCGTCAGCACGTCGTCAACGCCCGCCGCAGGACGAACCGTTGGGGCTACACGATCGGCAAGGAGCACCGCGAGTCGGCCCGCAAGGTCGACCTCGCCGTGTGCGCGGTCGGGGCGCGCCTGATGCGCCGAACCCTGATGAACAGCAGGACCTGGACCAAGACCAAGAAGGGCACACCCGGCCGCGGCCGGGTCGTCGTCCTGCGCTGATACGCGAGTACGAGACGGGCGGTGAGTACGTGGCCGCCGAGATCGTTTCTCTGCCGCTGACCTACCTGACGGACGATCAGAAGCAGCTCATGGCGGTGATGCGCCAGGAGTTGCAGGCGAACCGGTTCAAGCTCCAGCTGCGGGACGCCTACTACGACGGCCGCCAGTTGATTCGGGACCTGGGCATCAGCATCCCCCCGCAACTCAAGGGGCTGCATACCGTCATCGGGTGGCCGCGGATCGGCGTGGACGCGCTGGAGCAGCGTCTCGACCTCGAGGCCATGCGCTGGGCGGACGGTTCCGACTCCTCGGAGCTGGAGGAGATCGCCGAGGCCAACGACTTGTACGACGAGTCGAGCCTGGGGCACACCGACGCGTTCGTGTACGGGCGCGGCTACATCAGCGGCGGGTCGTCGTGCGAGTGCGACGGCCCCGGTCGGTGCGACGACTGCCCGCCGCTGCTGACGGTGGAGTCGCCCCTCGACATGACCATGCTGTGGGATCCGCGCCTGCGCATGGGGTTGTCCGCGCTGCGCGAGTGCATCCAGGACGAGGAACGCATGTCGGTCCTCATGCTGCCGAACTCCACGATCTGGACGGTCGACACGGGGGACGGCTACGAGATCGTCGACCGCGACGACCACGGCCTGGGCATGCTGCCGGTGCTGCGCCTGGCGAACCGGCAGCGCACCGCGGACCGGATCGGCCGGTCCGAGATCACGCCGGACGTCATGTCCATCACCGACGCCGCGTGCCGGCGTCTGCTGGGTATCGAGGTGGCGGCCGAGTTCTATGGGGCGCCGCAGCGGTACATCCTCGGGGCGTCCGAGTCGGCGTTCCAGGACGCCGAGGGGAATGCGACCTCCGCGTGGGAGACGTACATCGGCCGCATGCTCGCGTTGGAACGCGACGAGGACGGCAACATCCCCGAGGTCGGGCAGTTCACCGCACACGACCCGTCCGGCCAAACCAAGATCATCGACCTGTATGCGCGGATCATGGCGACCCAACTCGGTCTGCCGCCGCACATGCTCGGCTACACCTCCGACAACCCGGCCTCCGCCGACGCGATCCGCTCCGCCGAATCGATGTTGGTGAAGAAGGCCGAGCGGAGGATCAGACGCTTCGGCCGGGTGTGGGCGCAGGCGATGCGCCTGGCGTTGTGGATCCGCGACGGCGAACCCCCGGACAAGTCGAGGCGGATCGAGACCGTGTGGCGCAACCCCGCCACGCCGACCGTCGCCGCCTCCACGGACGCCGCCGTGAAACTCGTCCAGGCCGGGGTCCTGCCGCCGGACTCCGACGTCGTGCTGGAGATGGTCGGCCTGACCCAGTCCCAGCAGCAGCGCGTGCGCGCCGACCGGCGCCGCCGCGGCGCGTCACTGCTCCTGGAGCAGCTGGGCCGGGACCTGCCGCCGGCTCCGAGCGGCGCGGACCCGGGAGCGGCCGATGGCCCGCCGTATCTCTGACGGGTCGGCCGCCGCCCGCCGGTTGCGCACACAGCAGCGCGGCATGCTCCGGATGCTGTTCCGCGACATCCGGGCCCGCATGCGCGCGCTCGACCCGGCGCGGCCCGCGTCCGCGCGGCCGTGGATCGCGGGCATCGCCACCGAGGTGGACCGCTACGCGCAGATCGCCGCGGAACTGTCCGCCCGCGCCTACGAGGCCGAACGCGAAGCCGCCGCGTTGCGCAGCACCTTCCGGCCGGCGCTCGCCGACCCGCCGCCGGCCGAGCAGATCGAGGCGACGATGCGGTGGGCGGCACACGACGTGTGGACGCCGCCGGACCCGGAGCCGTCCGGGCCCGCCGACGGCAGACCCCACTCGGCGCGCATCGCGGAACGGCTCCTCGCTGGCGCCCAGCAGCGCGCCGAGGCGGCGGCCGGGCGACTCGCCCTGGACGCCGGACGGCGCACGATCGTCGAGGCCGTCGAGCAGGACCCCGACGCCCGCGGCTGGTACCGCTCCGCCCAACCCACCGCGTGCTCGTTCTGCCGGCTGATGGCCTCCCGGGGCGCCGTCTACAAATCCCGGGGGACCGCCGGGCGGGACGCGAACGAGAACTTCACCGGATCGGGCCTGTTCAAGTTTCACAACGACTGCGCGTGCGTCGCGCTGCCCGTCCTGCGCGGCGACGTCTTCAGCCTGTCGCCCGAGGCGACCGAATGGGACCGCATCTACTACGAGTTCGCCTCCGGCCACCC
Organism: Embleya sp. NPDC059237; assembly: GCF_042754105.1. NCBI lineage: Bacteria > Bacillati > Actinomycetota > Actinomycetes > Kitasatosporales > Streptomycetaceae > Embleya > Embleya sp. NPDC059237. The sequence goes on from NZ_JBHZAE010000010.1 coordinate 312,109, forward strand.
CGGTGACCAACTTCGGCGCTACCGCATCGCGATGCGCCTGATCGACGCGGGACGCACCCCCACGCCCGAGGACTTCGGCGACCGTCCCTGACCCCACAGACCCGCCGCGCGCGAGCACGGCGCATTCCCAAGGCCCGCCCAGGTGGCGGGCTTTCGCATGTCCGCCCCAGGAGGGCCCACCGCATGAGCACCCCCATCGAACCGACCCCCGCCGCCCCCGAGCAGGAGCCGGTCGAGCCCGTCACGCCCGCGCCCGTCGATCCGCAGGCGCCCGAGCCGGAAGAGCCCACCCACGAGCCCCAGGCGGGCCCGACGGACCCATGGGCGGACCCGGACGTCGCCCGACGCGAGATCGAGAAGCTGCGCCGCGAGGCCGCGGCCAGCCGAACCAAGGCCAAGGACCGCGACACCCTCGCGGCCAAGGTCGCCGAGTACGAGCGGGCCCAACTCTCCGAGCAGGAACGCCTCCAGGCGGAGCTGGCCGAGGCCCGGCAGCAGTCCCAGGCCCTCCAGACCCGCACGGCCCGCGCCGAACTGCGCGCCGCCGCGAAGGAGTTCAAGGACCCCGAGGACGCGGTCGCCTACCTCAAGGACCGGCTCGGCTCCTACGTCGACGCGCAGGGCGAGATCGACGAAGCGCAGATCGCGGTCGACCTGGCGGACCTCCTGGAGCGCAAGCCGCACCTGGCCAAGGCCGCCCCCGCCGCGCCGCCCGCAGAGCCCGCATCCCCGCGCCGCCCGGCGCCGGATCGCACCCAGGCCGCGGGCGCCAACCCCACCCGCAACTCCACCCCCGGCGACGAGTTCGCCGAGTGGTTCACGAACGCGGCCTTCGGCCGCTGAGAAAGCAGGACCCGATGGCGGCTACGCCCCCGATCAAGCTCTCCAATGTCGACGCCGCACTCCTGCCCCGCATCCTGACGGGGCCGATTTTCGAAAAGAGCGTCGAGCAGTCCGCGGTCATGCAGTTGTCGAAGCGCATCCCGCTGGCGATCGACGCGACGACCAGCATCCCGGTGCCGCTGGACGTGCCTACCGCCGACTGGGTCGGTGAGGCCCAGCGCAAGCCGATCTCCTCCGGCGCGGTCGCGATCAAGACCATGGCCGCTAGGAAGATCGCCGTGCTCATCCCGGTCTCCGAAGAGGTCGCGAAGACCAACGCGGGTGGGCTGTGGACGCAACTCCAGAACGACCTGCCCACCGCGTTCGCGAGGGCCTTCGACCACGCGACGATCCACGGCAAGACGATGCGCGGCGCGGCCGGGCCGTTCCCGGACTACCTGGCCCGCACCACCAAGTCCGTCACCCTGGGCACGGCCGCCCAGAACAAGGGCGGGATCTACGCCGACTTCGTGGCCGGCATGGAAAAGGTCGTCGACGACGACTACGACCTGACCGGCTTCGCCGCCGACCACCGCCTCAAGCCGAAGATGCTGCTCGCCACCGACGTCAACGGCCGTCCGATCTTCGTGGACACGCTGACGCCGGGAACCAACACCGCCATGGGCGGGTCGCTCCTGGGCGAGCCGCTGGCCTACTCCCGGGCGATCAGCGGCAAGCAGCGCCGCCAGTCCTCCAGCGTCGACACGGGCCTGCGGATGATCGGCGGCGACTGGTCGCAGACCGCCTACGGCGTCGGCATGGACATCACCGTCCGGATCTCCAACGAGGCGACCTACATCGACGAAGAGGGCGCCGTCCACTCCGCGTTCCAGGAGAACCTGGTTCTCCTGCTCGCGGAGGCGTACTACGGCTACGTCCAGGGCGACGACGACGCCTTCGTCAAGTACGTCGGCACCCCCACCGGTTCGTGACCGTGCAGGTGACGAGGCCGCTGCGCATCGTCGCCCGCATGGGCCAGTACCCGCCCGCGCACAACGCCGGCGGCGAGATCGCGACCCACGCCATGCTGCGCGCCCTGGTGGCGCGCGGCCACGACGTCTCGGTGTGGCTCGCCCGCTACGGCACCGCCACCCGGCCCTACGAGGTCGACGGCGTGCGGGTCGTGCCGGTCCAGGCCCGGGAGGATTTCGACGCCGCGCTGCGCAGGTCGCACGCGGTCCTGGGCCAATACGAACTGGTCCCGGCGACACGGGCGTTGGCGAACGGGTACGGCAAACCGCTGATCGTCCCCGTGCACACCTCGCGGCAGCCCACGCTGAGGAACCTGGTGGCGGGCACCACCGCGCTGGCCGTGCACAACTCGCAGTGGGTCATGCACGAAGCCGATGCGCTGCTCGCCGAACGGGCGGACGCGACACGCCCGAACGCCTCGATCGTGGTGCGGCCCCCGGTGCTCGCTGCGGACTACGCGACGACACCGGGGGACCGCGTCACCCTGGTCAACCGCTGCTACGAGAAGGGCGGCACCGTGCTGCGCGCGCTCGCCGAGCGCATGCCCGACACGCGTTTCCTCGCCGTGACCGGCGCCTACGGGGAGCAGGTCGACTACACGGGCCTGTCGAACGTGGACGTCATCGACCAGGTGTCGGGGGCGTCCGCGATGCGCGACCTCGTCTACGCCCGCTCCCGGATCGTCCTCATGCCCTCGACCTACGAGTCGTGGGGTCGCGTCGCCGTCGAGGCGATGGCGTCCGGCATCCCCGTGATTGCCTCGCCCACCCCCGGGCTGCGCGAAGCCCTCGGCGGCGCGGGAGCGTTCGCCGACCCGGCCGACGTCGACGCCTGGGAGACCGAGTTGCGCCGACTGGAGGAGCCCGCCGCCTGGGAGGCGGCGTCGGCCCGGGCGCTGGCGCGTTCGGCCGAACTCGATCCCACCGCCGACCTCGAGGTGTTCGTGAACGCCGTCGAGGCCCTGACTCCGTGAGGGAGGTGCGGTCGTGGCGTTCGTACCCCCCTCCGCCGAGGACCTGGGCCTGTACCTGTCCCTCGGCGAGATCGACGGCGCCCGCGCGGACCTGATGATCCGTCAGGCCGTGCTGTTGTGCGAATCCGTCGTCAAACCCCTGCCCGACGCGGCATCCGTCGTCGTGCTGTCCGCGGCCGGCCGCGCCTACGCCAACCCCCAAGGCGTCAGCTACGAGACCATCGGCCCGATCAGCGTGCAGCGGCCCCAGGCCGGCCTGTACCTGACCAAGGCGGAGCGCACCGCGCTCAAGGCCATGGCCGGGCGCGGCGGCGCCTTCACCATCGACCCCACGCCCGAGGACGCGACCCCCGTCCCCACGTACCCGATCGACGACGACGGCTGGTGGGGCCTCGAATGGGAGCCCGGCTGGGGGTGGATCTGAATGGTCTTCCCCGTGCCGTTCGGCGCCACGCTGATCCGGCTGCGTTCCGGCCCGTCACCGGGACGCGACGCCTACGGCAAGCCGATCCCCGGCCCGATTGTCGAAACGCCGCTGCCCGGCTGCGTGGTGACGCCGCGTCAGGCGGCCCCGGCTCCCGGCGGGTCGGAACAGCAGGCACGCGACACCGTCATCAAGGGCTTGACCGTGTACGCCCCGCCCGGTGCGGACGTGCGCACCACAGACCGGTTCCGTCACCGCGGCCTCGTCTACGAGGTCACCGGCGAGCCGGGGGAGTGGGGCCCGAGCGTGTTCACCGGCACCGCCGGCTGCACACAGTTCCTCCTCGACCGCATCACCGGCTGAAGGGAGAGCGTCGTGCCCACGCGATTCAAGCTCGACAAGAGGGGCGTCGGTGAACTCCTGCGCTCGCAGATGATGCTGCGCGAGATGATCAGCCGAGCCGAGGCGATCAAGAGCACCGCCGAGGCCATTGCGCCGGTCAGTCCGCGCCCCGACGACCACCACGCGGGCCTGTACAAAGCGTCGTTCAAGGTGAGCGTCACCGACAGCGGCTCCCGCTTGCACCACCGCGCGCAGGCCACCGTCCACAACTCGGCGTGGTACTCGGCGTGGATCGAATACGGGGCCGAAGGCGGACGCGGCGGCGGACACCACGTCCTGCTGCGCGCGACACAAGCGGCGGGCGGCGGCTGATGGCAGACGCCTTCGTCGACGTAGAAGTCCTGCTCATCGCCTGGTTGTCGGCAGCCCGACCCGACACGACCTGGGCGGCCGAACTCGACAACGACCTGCTCGCCTACCTGCCGTTCGGCCAGGTGGTGCGCGTCGGCGGGGACGACGACGGAGCCCGACTGGACCGGGCCCTCGTCGACGTCGACATCTACGCGACCGGCCGAGCGCAGGCCGCGGACATCGCAGCATGGACACGCACCGCCCTCACCAGGAACCTGCCCGGGAGTTCACTGCCCGGCGCCGTCGTCGGGCGCGTCTCCACCGTGTCCGCGCCCGCGTGGCGTCCCTACGAGAACACCACGCTGCGCCGCATGGGCGCCACCTACGAGGTGTTTCTCCACCCCGCCGTGACCTGACCGGCCCCCAACCCCTTCTTCCCGGCCCCGCCGCGCGCGGGGCCTTCGCATGTCTGGAGAAACCCCCGATGTCTCTTGTGATCCCCCGCGATTCCGACGTAACGATGGTGGGCACCAACGGCGGCGGCTGGACCGCGCCGCTCGGTACGGCCAAGCCGACCAGCCCCCTCGTCACCCCGCCGCCGCCCTGGGCGGCCCTCGGGCGACTCAGCGAGGACGGCCTCGTCCGCGGCTTCGACGAGGACTCCACCGAGTTCCGGTCCTGGGGCCAGACCAGCCCGTTCCGAACGATCATCACCAAGTCCAGCCGCACGTTCAAGATCGCGTGCCAGGAGATCAACCGGCCCGCGGTCATGTCCCTGTGGAACCGCATCCCCGAGGGATCCCTGACGCCGGACGTCAACGGGTTGATCAACTTCGCGGAGACCGCGACCCCCACCCCGGACCGGCGCGCCTGGTGGTTCGTCGTCCTCGACGGCGAGACTTTCCGCGGCTTCTACATCCCCCAGGGCGAGATCTCCTCGCGCGAGGACGAGACGTACAAGAACGACGAACTCGCCATCTACAACATGACGATCACCGCCTACCCGGACGACGCCGGGAACACCGTCTACCACACCATCAAGGCCGCCGTCGTGGACAGCCCCAGCAGCTGACCCGACGTCACCGACCGGTGGGCGGACGGCACTTCGCGGGACCGCCCGCCCACCACCTCACCATCCCGCGACCCGCGACCCGCGAAGATCCAGGAGCAGCAACCGTGAACGACGCCCCTCTGTACCCGCAATCCCCGGTGACTCTCGACCGTCCGGAGCCCGTGCCCGCGCCCGCGCAGGCGCCCGCACCGGTACGGGAACCTCTCGTCGACGCCCACGAACCGGTAGCCGCCGAAGGCGCGAGCCCGGCAGCCCTGGCCCAGGAGATCGAAGCTCTCGCGCCCGACGGGTACCTGCGCGCCGAGCTCACGGGCGACATCGACGGCGAGACGATGGTCTGCGAAGTTGTGGCACTGATGCCGGGGAAATGGCGGGCGTCGACGTTGCGCCTGCTGCGAGCCGGCGACTTCGACGGATTCATGGCGTCGGTTCTCACTGCCGAAAGCTACGACGCATACCTCGAACTCGACCCCGACCAGGACCAGTTCCAGGCGTTCGTCGAGGACCTGTCCGCGAAGGGCGGAGAGTCGGTGGGAAAGTCGCGTGGACGACGGGCATCTGTGACGCGTATGCGGAGGAAGTAGAAGCCGACCTGCACTTCTACTGCAACGGCACCGATCTCCTCGACGTCCACCGAGGGCTCCTGACGTGGCGTCAGGTACGCGTGATGATCGAGAAGCTGCCGCCCGAATCCGCGACGTGGACGGCGATCCGCAACGACGCACCGCCGACCAGCGACGACGACCCGCCCGCGACTCCGCCCGAACAGGGCCGCTGGTCCCAGGTCGAAATGCTCCTCGCCTCCGTACTGGAGGCGATCAGGGACCTGCACCACCACGAGATCTGCGTCAACTGGGACACCAAGAAGGCACCGCGGCCACCCGCCCCGCCGCGCATCCGCCGACCCGGGTGGCGTCCCTCCGCCAAGACCACGGCGCCCTCACCCGCCTGGATGAGCGCGCACCTCGACGCGATGCTGGACGGCCTCGTGTAACCGGCGTTCGACACCAGCACGAGGAGGTGACTCCTCGTGCCAATCACCGTGGGCACCGTCGAGGTGCACGTCATCCCCAACACGCAGGGGATCCTGACCCGTCTGCGCAACGGCATCCTGCCCGCCGCGAATACGGTCGGCACCGAAGCCGGCCAACAGATGGGCAACCGGCTGACCCAGGCACTCCAGGTTCAGGTCGTCGGGGCGGGCGTCCGCATCGGGCGCCAGCTCGGCGAGGAGATCTCCCGCGAACTGCGCCGCGCGGTACGCGACGCCCTCCCGGACACGATCCGCACCAGCGGCAAACTCGCCGCCGCCCAGGGAGGCCGGGCCGGTGCCGAGACCGGCGGCGCGTTCTCGCGCGAGCTGAAAACCCGCGTCGAGGCCGCGGTTCGCTCCCTGCCCAACATCAAGGTCGGCGCCAACACCTCGGAGGCCGAATCCGACCTCCAAGCGCTGCGGGTGCGGATGGAGACGTTGCGCGACAAGCGCATCGGCATCGACATCGGCGCAGACGAGGCCCGCATCGAGGCGGAATCCCTCGAAGCCGAGCTGCGCCGCCTGGGGGCCATCAGCCCCAATGTCCGCGTCCAGGTCGACACCGCCCGCGCGATCGCCGAACTGGAGGCGATGCGCGAGCAGATCCGGCTCGCGACCCTCAAGCCCTGGGAAGTCCGCCTCGAGGTGGACGGCGGCTTCGGCGCCCGACTGCGCGCCGCGGTCCAAGCCGCGCAGGCGAGCTTGCCGAACATCAACATCGATTCCAACACCACTCCCGCGAGGGCCCGGATCCAGGGCCTGCGCGCCGAGTTGGAGCAGCTGCGCGACGTTCGCATCGGCATCGACATCGACGCCGGCGCCGCACAGGCCAAGATCGACCAGATCCGGGCCGAGTTGGCCAAGCTCGGCATGGACAAGAACGTCGATCTCGACGTCCGCGTCGACGCCACGAATGCGCGGCGCGAACTCAAGGCTGTCGAGCTCCAGGCCGACATCCTGGACCGCAAGCGGATCGACATCCCGATCCACACCAGCTCGGCGATGAGCAACATCCTGCAACTCGCCGCCGCGCTGGCCACCGTCATCGTGCCGCCTGCGATCGGCGTGCTCGCCGCCGGCCTGGGTGCCGTCACCTCGGCCGCGTTCGCCGCCGCGGCGGGCATCGGGCTCGTCGCTCTCGTCGCGGTGCCGGGGATCATGAAGATCACCGCGGCGTTGCAGGCGCAGAAGGCCGCCAACGAGGCGGCGGCCACGGCGGCCGGGAAATCCGGTGCTGCCGCAGCGCAGCAGGCGATCCAGGCGCAGCAACAGGCCCTCCAGATGGAGGGCGCGGAGCAGTCCCTCACACAGGCATACCGATCGGCCGCGCAGCAGCGTGAACAGGCGCTGCGTCAGGTGTCGGCGGCACAGCGTGCCGTCGGCGACGCCCAGGCGCAGGCCGTAGAGCGCACGAGGCAGGCGGAACAGCAACTCGTCGACGCCCAGAACGACGCTCGACGGACGCAGATCGCGCTGACGGATGCCCGCAAGGCGGCGCGCCTGGAGTTGGAGGACATGCAGTCCCGGCTTGCCGGGGCGGCCCTCGACGAGCGCAGCGCGGTGCTCGCGGTCGAGCGTGCCCAGCAGCGGTTGGACGCGACCCGGCAGGCCGGGGCGTCCGTGTCCCGGTTGGACCGCGAGGAGGCCCAACTCGCCTACGACGAGGCCGTGCAGCGCCTGGAGGACCAACGGCGCGACAACAGCCGGTTGCAGGAGAGCGCGGCTGCCGCAACCAAGGCAGGTGTTGAGGGCTCGGACCAGGTCGTCAAGGCCAAGGAGGCCGTGGCGCAGGCGGATCGGCGGGCCGTGGAGGCCGCGGCCGGTGTCCGCTCGGCGCAGACCGAGGGAGCGCGTGCCGTTGCGGACGCGCAGCAACAGCTTGCGGATGCGCACCGCAACGCGGCGGAGTCGGCCCAGCAGTCCGCAGACCAGATCGCTTCCGCCCAGCGCGGTATCCAGTCGGCGCAGCTGGCGGCGGCTGCCGCCGCCCAGCAGTCGGCCGGCGGCATGGACGCGGCGGCGACGGCCGCGCAGAAGTACCAGGACGCGCTCGCGAAGATGAACCCCGCGACGCGATCCACGTTCGAGGCCGTTCTGCGGCTCAAGGACGCGTTCAAGGCGTGGTCGGATGCGGCTTCACCCACGGTGATGCCGCTTTTCACGCGGTTCGTCGATGGGTTGACCAGGACTCTTCCGACCCTGACGCCGATGGTCATGGCGGCGGCCGACGGCATCGGTCGCCTCATGGACCGGGCGTCGCGCTCCTTTGCGCGCGACCCGTTCTGGGCGTCCTTCAAAGCCGACCTGACCGTCGCGATGCCGCGCGCGATCGAGGGCGTCGGCGTCAGCTTCGGCAACCTGTTCCGGGGCATCGCCGGGATCTTCGACGCCTTCAACCCGCACATGGACTCGATCGCGAGTCGCATGGAGAAGGCGACGGGCCGGTTCGCGAACTGGGGGACGCAGCTCAAGGGTTCCCCCGAGTTCGAGAGGTTCCTGGACAACGCCTCACGCAACGCCCCCTTGCTGAAAGAGGCGTTCGCCGCCATGGGCAGGGCCATCCTCGCGGTGAGTAACGCGCTCGCTCCCCTGCGCGGGCCGGCGTTGGTGATCCTGACCGCCGTGGCGGAGTTCGTCGCCACCCTGGCGCGGAACCTGCCCGGGGTCGTGCAGTTCCTGGTGCTGTACGCGATCGCCTGGCGCGCGGTCAACACCGCGATGGCCATCAACGCGGCGCTGTCGGCAGCCACCCCGATGGGCCTGATCATCACCGCGATCGCCGCTGTGATCGCGGTGATCCTGCTGCTGATCCTGCACTGGGACAAGGTCGAGGCCGTGTTCCGGTGGGTCTGGGAGCACGGGATCCGGCCGGTGTTCCAGGCGATCGCCGACGCGGCGGGCGTCATGTGGCGCAACGGCATCAAGCCGGTTGTTGACGCCCTGGTAGCCGGGTGGAACGCGGTAGCCGAAGCCGCGAATTGGCTGTGGCGCAAGGTGCTTTCGCCCGCGTTCGAGGGCATCGGCATCGGCGCGCGGATCCTGGCCGCGATCGTGCTCGTGGTGCTGATCGCGCCCCTTCTGATCGCGTTCCGCGCACTGGCGGCCATCGCGATGTTCCTTTGGCACGACGTGTTCGAGCCCGTATGGGTCGGTATCGGACTGGCCGCAGACTGGGCCTGGCGGAACATCCTCAAGCCGACGATCGACGGGATCGGGGGCGCGCTCGGCTGGGTCGGCGACCGCCTGGGGGACCTGTGGCACGGCGTGTTCGAGCCGGCGTGGACAGGGCTGTCCATGGCCGCCGACTGGGCTTGGCGGAACATCCTCAAGCCGACGATCGACGGGATCGGCGCGGGGATCGACTGGACGGGTGACCGCCTGGATGCCCTGTGGCACGGGGTGTTCGAGCCTGCGTGGGCCGGTATCGCAGCGGCCGTGTCGTGGGCTTGGACCGGGTTCCTGTCGCCGACGTTCAACGCGATCACCGGCGGGATGCAGGAGGTCGGTTCCTGGGCCCAGGACCTGTACCAGGTCTGGATCAAGCCCTGGTTCGACAAGATCGGCGCGGTCGTCGGCGACACGATGACCGGCGCCCAGAAGGCATTTCGGGTCGCGATCGACGGGATTTCCCTTCTCTGGGGATTCCTGAAGGAAATCGTGGCCGCGCCCGTGCGCTTCGTCGTGAACCAGGTCTACGACAAGGGCATCAAGAAGGTTTGGAACTGGGTCGCCGACAAGGTCGGACTTCCCGCCCTTCCGGACGGTGCAGCCGGATTCGCGACCGGTGGTATCTACCCGGGGTACACGCCTGGGCGTGACATCGGACTTGCCGCCGTTTCCGGCGGCGAGGCCATCATGCGTCCGGAATGGACGCGCGCGGTCGGTCCCGGCTTCGTCAACTCCATGAATGCCGCCGCCCGTAGCGGTGGTGTGGCCGGGGTGCGTTCCGCACTCTCCACGACGCCGATCGTGGGCGCCTATTCGTGGGGCGGAATCGTCGGCAGCGTCGTCGACACCGTCAAGGCCGGTATCGACGCAATACCCGGCGCGTCCTGGGTATTGGACAAAGGCGCAAGTCTTGCTCGGGGATTCCTGGCCGGCTCCGTCGAGTTGGCGATGAAGCCTGTGCGGGCTCTCATCGGTGAGATCCCGGGCGACACGGCCTGGTCGAAGGTCGCGCGCGGCCTGCCGAACAAGGCGATCGACGGCGTGATCGACTGGATCCGGGAGGACGACCGCAAGCAGGCGTTCGCCGGCGTCGGTGTCGCGGCCTCCGCGCTGCGCGAGGCCATGACGTATGCGGGCGTGCCGTACCTGTGGGGCGGCACCTCGCGGTTGGGCATCGACTGTTCCGGGCTCACGCAGGCCGCCTACAGGGCTGTTGGTGTGGAGATCGGCCGCACGACCTACGACCAGGTCAAACGCGGTCGGCACATCGCGATGCAGGACGCTGTTCCCGGCGACTTGGTCTTCGAGCAGTTCGCGGGCCCGTCGCCGAGCCACGTGGGCCTCTACATGGGGCCCGGCCGGTTGTGGAACGCACCCAAGACCGGCGACGTGGTCCGTGAGTCGGCGATCACGAACGTGGTCGACGTGCGCCGCATGGCCGAGGATGTCATGGGCGGGTCGGTGGGTGCCTTCGGCGACTTGGCCGGATGGTTGCGGACCGCGCTGGCGGCCACGGGCAAGCCGGCCGACTGGCTGGCGCCGTTGATGACGATCGCGAAAAACGAATCGGGCGGGAACCCGCGCGCGGAGAATCACTACGACTCGAACCAGCGCTACGGCGGGACGTTCGGGTTGATGCAGATGATTCCGCCGACGTTCAACGCCTACAAGCTGCCCGGTATGGACGACATCCTGAACGCCGTCCACAACGCGGTTTCGGCGATCAGGTACATTTCAGCCCGTTACGGAACTCCGTTCAATACACCGGGAATTCGGTCGCTCTCGGCGGGTGGCGGGTATGTGGGCTACAAGTCCGGTGGCATCGTTCCGCTGGCGTTCGATTCGGGCGGGTATCTGCCACCGGGGCTGAACCTCACCTACAACGGGACGGCTCGACCTGAGCCGGTGTTCACCGGCGCGCAGGCCGACGCCCTGTTCTCCGGGGTGCGCGGGGGAGACGGCGAAGGATCCTTCGTCGGGGAACTCCGGTTGTCCTCCGGTGAATTCCTCGGAATGGTCGACGGTCGTATCCGACGCTCGCACGACGACCTCGCCAACCGCGCGATGATGGGCAGGGGGTGACCGGTGGCGATCACCACGAACCTCCTCGACGCGAACACCGCCGGCTTCGAAACCAACATCGGGACCTGGACGGCCGGGAGCAACACCACGGCCGCCCGGGTCACCGGGGTCTGGTACACCGGGGCCGCGTGCATGAGGCTGACGGCGACCGCGAACGGCTCTGTGGCCGCGACCACCGGGGCGGTGCCGATCACCGCGCTGTCCGAGTACCTGGCGTTCGCGTTCAACGCCAACACGGCGGCGGTCGCGGGCCGGACGGTGTCGCTGACCCTGACCTGGTTGGACGCGTCCAACGCCACGGTCGGCACCTCGGTGGGCACGACCCCCACCGCCATGCCCGCGTCCACCGCGTGGGTGACGCCCCCGACCTTCGTCGACGCCGTCGCGCCCGCGACCGCGACCCAGGTCAAACTCACCGTCACCGTCACCGGAATGCTGGCCGGCGGCCAGATCCTCGTCGACGAAGTCGGCCTCGGGCCGCCCGTCCTCCAGACCGGCAACCTCCTCTCCTACAACGACCAGTCCGTCGAGATGGACGCGAGCGGGTGGACCGCTTCCGTCAACTGCACCGCCGCGCGCTCGTCCGCCCAGTTCGTCGAGGGCTGGTACTCTCTCGCCGTCACCGCGACCGCATCGGGCGACGTCCAGGTCCGGTCCGTGGCGACGCCCGCCGTCGCCGCGGGCACCGAGTACTTCGGGTACTTCTACATCCGCACGCCGATCGCCCTCACCGTCAAGGCCGAACTGTGGTGGTACGACGCGTCGAACGCGCTCGTGGGCACCACCAGCACGACCACCACCACCGCGGTGACGACCTGGCAGCGCCTGGGCGTGGCCGCGAAACCCCCAGCGACCGCGACCAAGGCCCGCCTCGTCGTCCGGCCGCAGGCCACCGCCGCCGCGCAGGTCGTGTACGTCGACCAGATGACGATCCGCCCCGCCCCGTTCAGCGTCGCCGGCAACCTCCTGCCGTTCGGCGTCGAGTCGATGGAGTGCGACCTGACGGGCTGGACGGTGGCGTCGAACGCCGCGATCGCCCGCACCACCGCGCAGGCGTCCGCCGGACTGTGGTCGATGGAGGTGACGACTCCCGCCGCCGGACAGGCACGCGTGCACACCACCGCGCTGGTACCGGTCACGGCCGGCACCTACTACGTGGCGCGGCAGAGCTACCGCTCGGCGACCGCGGGGCCGATGTGGACCGACATCGACTGGTACGGGCCGGACGGCGTCACGTGGCTCGGCAATGCGGGCCCCGACCAGGACCTCGGCCTGACGCCCGGATCGTGGTGGTCCAACAGCATCGGGCGCAAGGCACCGCCCGGCGCGGCATACGCCCGCGTGGTGTCCCTGCCGCAGTCCACCCTCGCCGGGCAGGTGTGGTGGGTCGACGTGGTCGGCCTCAGCGCCGGCACCCCGCCCTACGACCTCGCCGCCCACCCCGAGACGGGCTCGGCGACCCTCACGATCAACAACGCGAACTCCTCCGGTGCGACCACGATCACCGTCCACCGCGTCGACCCGGACGGTACCCGCTCGCCCGTGCGCGGCTACGGCGGCGACCTCGAGAGTGTCGCCGTCCCGGGCGCGGTCATGGTCGTCACCGACTACGAGGTCCCCCTGGGCGCCCCGATCCGCTACGAGTACGTCCGGCACGCCCCCGGGCCGCCCGCCGTCGACTACAGCACCGGCACCACGAGCATCGTCGTCGCGCCGCCGGCCGACCCGGCGTATGTGTGGCTGTCCGACCCGGGCCAACCCGCCCGCTCCATCAAGCTCATGATCGAGAAACCCCCGGACTGGACGTTCGGGATCGAACGAGCCGTGTACCGGATCAGAGGGCGCGCCGACCCCATCGTGCGCTCCGACGTCCGACACACCCCCGAGGGCGATCTGGCCGCCTACACCTGGACCACGACCGACGACGCCCAGCTGCGGTTCACCCTCGAGACCGGCCACGTCCTGCTCCTGCGCGCCCGGCCCGGCTGGGGCCTCGACTACCAGTACGTGTCCGTGGGATCCGTGCAGTCCCCGCGCCTGGTCCAGATGGGTTCCGAGGCCGGCCGGCGCTGGACCCTGCCGTTGACCGTCGTTGCCCGGCCAGCCGGCGGCATGGTCGGCTCCGCGTCCCGCACCTGGCAGACCGTCAAGAACGACGCGACCGCCCCCACATGGGGGGACGTCCTCGCGAAATACCCGACGTGGCTCGACGTCGTCCAGGGGGTGTGATGCTCACCGTCACCCCCCGGTTCCTTGCGGCCCTGACCAACTCGCACAGCCCGGCCGGACACGTCGACGCCCACCAGGGCGCGACGCTGCTCCTCGCGGACGTGCCCTACCAGGACGGCACGGTCACCGCCGACCGCGGATCCGACGTCCGCTACTCGCTGAACCTGACCGTGGCCGACCTCGCGCTCCTGCCGTTCGACACCGGCGACCCCCTCGCCCCCTACGGGCAGACACTGCGCGTGTTCCAGGGCATCACCTACACGGACGGATCACAGGAGACCGTCCCCTGCGGCGTCCACGTCATCACCAACGTCACCGGCGACCGGGACACCGGACCCGTCACCGTCACCGCCAAAGGCCAGGAAGTCGTCCTCCAGGCCGCGAAATTCATCGACTCGTGGGACACCCGCGGCTACTCGTCCCACCTCGACGCGATCTCGGCGGCCGTCCTCGACGTCATGCCCGCCGCCGTGATCATCGACCGCACCACCCACGACCGCGCCCCGGCCTACCGGGTGTGGAAAACCGGCGACGACCGGTGGGCGGCCTGCCGCGAACTCGCCAAAGCCATCGGCGCCGAAGCCTACTTCGACGCCGGCGGGTCCCTCGTCGTCGCGGACCTCCCGCCCGCACCCGCCGACGCGACCCCCGCGTGGGACGTCGCCGCAGGCCCCGGCGGAGTCCAGATCTCCGCATCCTGGGGCCTCACCTCCGACGGCCTCTACAACGGCGTCCGCGCCAGCGGACAGAACTCCACCGACAACGTCGCCCCCGTCAGCGACCTCGTCGTCGACACCGACCCGACCAGCCCCACCCGATGGGGCGGACCCCTGGGCCGGCGCCTCCTGCTGTACGAGTCGCCGCTGCTGTACACCGTGGGGGACTGCACCGTCGCCGCCGAATCGCTGCTCCGGGACGCCCTGGGCATGCACACCGACGTCGACCTGGCGGCCGTCCCCAACCCGGCGCTGGAACCCGGCGACTGCGTGCGCACCGTGTACGCCGACGGCACCCGCACCCTGCACATCGTGCAGTCCCTCAACATCCCCCTCGCCGGCGGCCCCTTCACCATCAAGACCCTGTCTACCGCACCGGCCCCGGAGACGTGATGGACCTCGTCGACGTCATCTACACCGTCGTCCGCCGCGCCCTCGACGAAACCGGCGCCGACTGGCGCATCGGCACCGTCACCACGCTGACCCCCGACGGCACCGCGGGCACCGTTCTCGTCGACCTCGGCGGCGGCACCGTCGTCAAGGCCCGGCGCAGCGCGGCCTACACCCCCACCGTCGCCGACCGCGTCTGGGTCGACCGCAACCGCGCCGGCGAGTGGCGCGTGACGGACAAACTCGCCTGACCACCCCCCTACGACACCCGACGAATCCGGCGCCGGGTGGAGGTGACGCATGCCCGCAACCGACAAATACGGCCAGTCCATTCCGTACTCTCTCCTGACCGACGGCGCCGACGCACAACAACTCGGCAAAGGCATCGCCGACGGCGCCGCCGCCCGTGTCGTGATGCGCTTCGCCTCGGCGGCGAACCGCGGCGCGACCCTCCTCGGCGACTCCGCCGCCCAGGAAGGCATGGTCACCTACCTGACCGACGCCGACCGACTCGACTACTACGACGGCACCACCTGGATCGCCCTGTCCCCGGGCCCGTGGCTGCCGCTGCCCCTGGCGTCGGGCATCTCCGCCCGCTCCGGGTCACCCGCCTACCGCGTCGTCAACGGGTCCGTCCAGATCCGCGGAACCCTCCAGAAATCCGACAGCAGCACCTTCGAAAACGGCAGCGCCACGACCGTGACCACCCTGCCCGTCGGATACCGACCCACCGGGTCCCGCTACCACATCCAACCCACGGAATGGACGGCCAACATCCACTGCCGCGTCGAGATCCTCCCCAACGGCGAAGTCACCGTGATCATCCCGGTCTCCGACGGCAGTTCACCCCACTGGGTCGGCCTCGACGGCATCGAGTACAGCACCGCCTGACCCGCAACCCCACCCCACCGCCACCCCGCCACACGACGGGGCCCCACCCATGCCCCGAGGAGGGCAACGTGCCCGACTACCACGCCGCGATCGTCCACCCCGACGACGACACCCCGGACACCTACTGCGGGATCGTCCCGCAGGAACACGTCGACCGCGTGCTGAACGCCTGTGAGACCGACCCCGACCGGTGGCCCAGGCCCGGCCGCGACGGCGGCGTCTACGTCCTGCGCGCCGACGGCGACCTCGACCACTACCTGCCCACCGACGCCCCCGCGCGCCCGACCGGAACGGAGGCGACCCCATGAGCGGACCGTCCTACATCAGCGGAGCCGAACGCCTCGGCCCCGACACCGGCGGCTCCATGGACACCCCCAACCTGCCGGCGCGCGCCGTTTGGCACACCGTCGAATCCCCTTCCGGATCCGGCTACTTCACCTCCATGGCCTCCTACCTCAAACGCGAATCCGTGTGGCCCCAGGTCCTCTACGACCCCGAATCCGACCGCCTCGGGCAGTTCGCCGCACTCGACACCAGCGGCCGGGCCCTCAGGAACGACGGCGACCTGCGCACCAACCGCACCGGCCGCGTGTGCATCCAGGTCGAGGTCTGCGGGCGCGCTGCCCAGCCCTGGACCGACGGCTTCGATCCGGCGTCCAAACCGAACTACCTGAGGCTGATCGGCGCCATGCGCGCCTGGGGCATCCCCGACACCTGGCCCGCCGGCGCACCGCAGCGCTACCCCGGCGACCACGACGACCGCGACCGCGCCACCTGGCTGAGCCGCGGCGGCCACTACGGGCACAGCCAAATCCCCGGCAACGACCACGGCGACCCCGGCGCGATCGACACCACCAAGGTCCCGCCGAACGGCACCGCCACCCCCGGCGGCGGATCCACCGGAGGCGTCTCCCGAGCCCAGGACTCCATCAACGGACTCCTCTACGGCTACGGCGCCCACGGCCCCCACGTCACCGCGGTGGGCCGAGCCCTGGTCGCGGCTGGCTTCGGCAGCCACTACACCAGCGGACCCGGACCCGACTGGTCCGACGCCGACACCCTCAACTACGCCGACTACCAAAGGTCGTTGGGCTACCGCGGATCCGACGCCGACGGCGTCCCCGGCGAGGAATCCCTCATCCACCTCCTCGGCGCTCTGCCCGCCCGCGAGGACACCCCGAGCGTGTCCCTGTCGAACCTCATCGCCGCCGCCCGCGCCGACGTCCCCGCCGCCACCGGCCACCTCACCCACCGCGACGACGTCCTGATCGTGGAGAACGCCCTCGTCGCCGAGGGCCTGCTGTCCGCCTCCTACGCCGACGGCTCCTACGGCACCCGGACCGTCTCCGCCTACGCGGCCTGGCAGCGCCGACTCGGCTACGCCGGATCCGACGCGGACGGATACCCCGGACCAACCTCGCTGAGCAGGCTCGGCGACCAACACGGATTCAAGGTGACCCCATGACGACGACCACCCCCGGCAGATACCTCGCCGGCCTCGCCGAACGCACCGCAGCGTCCTTCATCGAGGCGTTCGCGTCCGCATGGATCGTCGCGGGCGCCTACGACCTGACCACGGCCGAGACCGCCGCGCTCGCCGGCCTCATGGCCGCACTGACCGTTCTCCGCGCCGCACTCACCACCTTCCTCGACCACCGCACCGCGGACCCGACCGTGCGCACCGGCTTCGCCTACGCCGTCGACGCGTTCGAACGCGTGGCCGCGACCTTCGCCGAGGCGGGCATCGCAGCCCTGCTCCTGGCCGGAACCCTCGACCTGAGCAACGCCAAGGCGGCGACGTTCGCGGGCCTGACCGCCGCGCTCGCCATGCTCAAGACGCTCGCCGCCCGCTTCGTCGGCTCCGCGGCGACAGCCTCGCTGCTCCCCGCCGCCAAGGACCCGGGCAGCACGCCCGGGTCACGACCGGCCTGAGTGGGCGGGTGCCCCCATGCCCGATGAGCTGACCGTCGGAGAGTTGGGCAGATCGATCGACGCCCTCCGCGGCGAACTCCGCGACGGCATGGCGGCCCTGAACGCCCGCCTGGACCGCATGGTGACCACCGAGGTGTACGCGGCACAGAGCGCCCACACCGAATGGCGGATGGCCGAACTCGCGCGGGAACTCGAGAAGTTGCGCAACGAGGCGGCACGCCTCGAGGACGACTTCGAGTTGTACCAACGCCAGGAGCAGGAACGCCGCGAACGCGACCGGCAGACCCGTCTGTACTCGGCGATCATCCCGATCCTCCTGGGGGTGCTGGCGGTGGCGGCGACTATCTGGGCGGCGATCCGATGAGCGAACAGGCCACCGTCGGCCGCCGACGGCTGCGCGGCGCGGAATGGCTCGCGGTCGCAACCGTGATCCTCGCGCTCGCCGGAGCGGGATGGCTCGCCGTCCAGGTCGTGCAACTCTCCGCCGAGCTGCGCGACGCCAACCGTGCCCGTGACCAACTCGCCACCCAGGTACAGGGGATGGGCGGAACCCCCGTCGCCGGACCCCCCGGCACCCGCGGCGACCCCGGGAAATCCGGCGAGCAGGGACCGCCGGGCGAACCCGGCCGCGACGGAGCCCCCGGCGTCGGCGCCACCGGGCCACCCGGCCCCTCGGGCCAGCCCGGCGCCCAAGGCGCCGACGGCCGCGACGGTGCCGGCGCGACGGGCCCACCAGGCACCGACGGCACGAACGGAGCAGCCGGCCCCGCCGGACCCCAGGGCGAACCCGGACCACCGGGGCCGGCCGGGGCACCGGGGGAGCGGGGCGCCACCGGACCCCCGGGACCCGCATGCCCGAGCGACTACAGCCTCGCGACCCCGACATGGGACCGCGACGCCCTCGTGTGCTCCCGCACCACCCCCACCACCAGTCCGACCACCGCCGCACGGCGCAGATGAACGAAGCGGCCCCTCGACACCCCAACCGGGTGTCGAGGGGCCGCTTCTCGCGTTCTCAAGCCGGAGAAGTCCCCACGAGCCGCGCGGCCACCGCGACGGCCGCGATCCGCGCGACCTCCTCCACCGTGCTGGACTTCCCCTCGGAGGCATCCCGAAGCAGTGCCGCCGCGCCGGTGGAGGTCGAGCCCTCCCACGCCTCGACGACGGCCTCGACCAGGTCCGTGCGCACACCGATCCCGTGAGGTCCGTACACGTAGCCGGCACGTGGGGGCGCGGCGAACGTGTAGTGGAAGAGGCTGCTCATGAAGCCACCCTCCCACGAAAGTCGCGGACCAAACGGGATTCTCGGTCAGCTCGTCGCTCTATCGAGCGAGGCCGGGTGACCAGGTGACACGGGCACGTTGTTCGAGTTCGTCGGCGCCCGGAACGCCGTCGCCGCGCAGGCGGTGCAGGCGGGCGCGCATGTCCTGGGCCGCGGTGTCCACCTTGAGGGATCGGATGCCGTCGGCGCAGGTGACGAAGTCGTTCCATGTGGCGATAGCGCCGTCGGTGTCGCCACCGCGCAGGTGTACTTCGCCGAGGTCGGCCAGGACGATCGCACGGGTGCGTTTGCGGTCGAGGCCGTGGATGTCGAGCGCGCGGTGGAGATGCGTGCGTGCCTCGTCGAGTTCGCCCAGACGCGCCAGGATCATGCCGGTGTCGTGGGACCACCGGCCGATGCTGTAGTGGGCGGCCCAGGAGGCGCCGCCCTTGGCAGGGGCGCGCTCGATCTGGCTCTGCGACGACGCGAGGAGGCGGGTTGCGGTGGCGCGGTCATGATCCAACGCGGCGGCTTGGGCAAGAGTGGCCTGGTAGTACGCCTGTGCCCGCGGATCGGGAAGATCCTTGGCGTGGTGGACGCACTCCTCGGCCAGGCGCACGGCGGTGGCGCGGTGTCCGGCATCGATCGCCTGCACGGCCATGCCGCGCAGGGCCGTGGCGGCGAGTTCGCGGTCGGCCCCGAGTTCGGCGAGGCGGAAGGCGTGAGCGTAGTAGCGCTGTGCTGCGCCGGTGCGGCCCTCGTCCTGGGCCATCCACGCGATCAGGTGGGCGAGTTCGCCGACGGCCGCGTGGAGGTCGCGGCCGGTGGCATCGGTGTAGCTGCCGGCGAGCCAGGGTGCCGCGGTGTCGGTGAGGTAGCGCACGGCGAGGGATCGGGCGTGGCCGCCGCCGAGTTCCGCCGCGGCGTTGCCGAACGCGGTCGTCATCGTGCGAACGGCGTTCACCTCGGTGGCACCCACGCGGATGGTGCCGGTGTGGGCGAGCGTCATCGGCGCCGCCTCGGCGGGCGTGCCCGGGAGCGAGAGCAACCCCAGGACCGCGCCGGTGGCGGTGAGGAATTCCCGACGTTCCACGTCCGCGCCTCCCAATGCCGCCAACGCGGCCACGATATCCGCCCCTTCGGGCGCTGTCGGGGCAGGTTCTACCCCGTCGGGCCCGCTTGTGATCGATGGCCGGGCCGGATCGTGGGGGGCCACGAAGCCCAGCTCTTCGGTGGCCAGTCCGAAGATTTGCTCCAGTGCTTTGCGGTGGACCCGCTGGGGCCAGCGGCTTTGCCCCGACAACCAGCGCCGCACCGTGCGCTCGTCGAAGAAGACGTTCATGCCCAGGCGTCGGGCTTGTTCGTCCAGATGCTCGGCCAGATCCTTGGCCGAGGTCCATCCTCGGGCTCTGGCCCGCTCGCGCAGACACGTGTTCGGTGTGCGGCGGACTGGAGCTGTGCTGCCCATGAGGTACCCCCGGGCACAACGACGGCAACCGAGTTCCCACCGTAGAACGAAGCACCCGTCCGCCGGCGGAGCTTTCACAACGCCCCACGGGAATGTCCGCGGTTTGTCCGCGCACTGTCCGGTGGTTTGACCTCCACCCGGTGCCGACTCAAGCAGTGAACTGGTGTCACCGGCAGACGCCGGAACCCGCAGAATCCGGGGCTCGGGCTCCGGTTCGCAGGAAGGAGCGTTTCAGTGAAGACGCCGAACACCACCCCGATGGGCGCGTACCGCGCGCCGGTCGTCGCCGACGGCGGCGAAGCGAAGAGCGTCACGCTCGGCAAGAACGGCTTCGACGTGCAGGACAAGACCGAGTACCGGCAGAAGACCCCCGGCCGCGCGTGATCCATGCCCGGTCGGGGCGCGGCATGGCGCCCCCACCGGACGACGGCCGTCGGCGCGATCGGGAAGTCCCGTTCCGCCGGCGGTGCGCACGGCACTCGACCACGACGCAGACCACGGCGGGTCGTTCGCGCACCGCGGACACGGAACCGCCGCGGTCGAAAGGAGAACACGATGACCACCGAATCGAGCTACGGCGCCCGTGCGGCGATCGACGCGAGGGGCTACCGGTCGCCCGTGACGGCCGACGGCGGTAACGCCGTGCGCGTCACGCTCGGCCTCGCGAGCGGGAACCTGAAGGACCGCACCGACTACCGCAAGGACAAGATCACCGGCGAGCCCGAGTACGGCGCCGCCCTGTAGCTCACGCCATCCATCCAACGGGCGCCCGGACATCGTTCGTCCGGGCGCCCTGTCGTGTCCGGACGCCCGGTCACGACGGATGAAAAGAGGAGATCGGGATGAAATCGCTGGTGGGGGCATGGCTGCCCGAAGGCGGTGTGCTCGGAATACGTCCGGCGGGCGCCGTCGCCGATCACGGCGACGCACGAACCCCGCTGTGGACCGTCGGCTATCGGGAGGACGAGGTCCGCGCAGTGGCCGACGGCCCCCGCAGCCTGCTGGTGGCGGGCGCGTGCGGGGCCGGCCGGGCGCAGCTGCGCGCGGTGCTGACCGCCTCCGACGGCTCGTGGTGGGAGTCGACCAGGTCGTGGCCGGGGTCATTCGTCGCGGTGCGCCGCGATCAGGCGGGGGTGAGCGTGCGCGGCGACCTCTGCGGCTTGCGCACGGTGTATTGGGCGCGGTTGGGGGAGGCGGTGGTGTGGGCGGATGCGGCGGCACCGCTGGCCGCAGCGATCGGCACCGGCCCCGACCTGGTCCGGGCGCTGTGCGCGATGACGGTCACGGGCGTGGACCCGCTCGGCGGGCACAGCCTGTTCGAGAAAGTACATCGGGTACCACCCGGTGGCGTACTGCGGATCGATCCAGACGGAGTGCGGGTGCGCCCCGCGCCTCCACTGCCCCCGGTCGTCGGGCACGACCACCAACAGCGCCTGGCCGCGGCGATCACCGCCGCAGTCCGTCTGCGCGTCGCTGCGGCGAAATCCCCGACGACGGACCTGTCCGGCGGACTGGACTCGGGCACCCTGGCATCGGTGGCCGCCGGCTTCGCGCCGACGCTCGGAATCACCTGGCGCGACCGGTTCTCGATCAACTCCGACGTGCACTACGCACGCGACCTCGCCCGACAAGTCCCGGGCCTGGACCACGAGATCGTCACCGGAACCGAGGAAAGCGCCAACTATCACGGCCTTCAGGACGTAGCCGAAGTGCCGTTCACCGACGGCCCCTCCCTCGCCCTGGCCACGTTGGGCACCTTCGACCTCATCTACGCCGCCGCCCGTGCGCACGACAGCGACATGCACCTGTCCGGCGAGGGCGGCGACGCCGTCCTGACCGGCTGGGGAGCCCTGCTCGTCGACGCCTGGACCCCCGGCCGCCGCCGCGAAGTCCTGACGCTCATCGCCCACTGGGCACGCCTGGGCGACACATCCGTCGCCCACACCGCCCGCCGACTCCTGGCCCTGGCCCGCGCCGACCACCACCGCGAACTCGCCCGCCTGGCCGAGGCCCTGCGCCGCGGACCCGTCGCCGTCGACCGCCCGAACCTCCTCGCCCGCTGCGGACCCCGACCCGGCACCGCATGGCTCACCCGCCACGGCCGCCACGCCGTCGCCGACATCGTCGACGCCTCCCGCACGTGGACCCCCCGGGGCGTGCCACCGGGACGACGGGACTACTGGGACGCCATCCACCACAGCGGCACCACCCACGCCGACACCGCACGCATCGCCGAACACCACGACATCGCCCTGCACCTGCCCTACCTCGACGACACCGTGATCGGCGTGTGCGCGATCGCTCCCGAACTCCTGCGGTTCTCACCCCGCGACTACAAACCCCTGCTCCACGGCCTGCGCGGAACCGTCCCCGACCTCCTGCTGGAGCGCCGTACCGCCGGAGCGTTCGACGGCACCGCCCGCGTCGGCCTCACCGCCCGCGAACCGTGGGTCCGCGACCTGATCGCCTCCTCCCGCCTGGCCGACGCCGGCCTCATCGACCCCGCCCGCGCGACCGCCACCCTGGACCGCACCCTGTGCGGGATGCACTCCCACGCCGAGATCCACCACCTCATCGCCACCGAGACGTGGGCGCGCGTCGTCGACCACCACCGCGACCACTGGTGGACCCCCACCGGGCGAAAGGACCCGGCATGCGCGTGAACCCCGCCCCCGGCGTCCACTGGACCTGCACCGACCGCGGCGGCGCCGTCCTGAACCTGCACACCGAACGATGGACGATCCTCGACCCCACCGCCGCCCACATGTGGGCGGCCCTGGCCGACGGCACCGACATCGAAGACCTCGCCACCGCCCTCGCCCACACCCACGACGTCCCCCTCGAACGCGTTACCGCCGATATCGCCCACCTGCTCGACCAGGCCCGCGCCGCCTACCTCACTACGGACCACCCGCGCCCGCGCCGATTCCGGAGACCGCGATGACCATCACCATGGCCGAAGCCGCCCCCGCCCCCCTCTCCCTGACCCGGGGCGAACGCGCCGCCGGACACCTCGGGTTGTGGACCGCCACCACAGTGCTCGCCGTCCTGCCTCTGCGCCACGGTCTGACCGCCACCCGCACCCTGCGCCGCGTCGCCGCCCGTCGCCACGCCACCACCGACGAGGCTGTGCGCCTGCGCGCCGCCGTGCGCGCCGCCGCCCGCCTGCACCCCGGACGCGTCGCCTGCCTCGAACTCGCTCTCGCGACTACTCTCGCCGCGGCCGTCTGCGGCCGGCACCTCGACCTCGTCCTCGGTGCCCGCTTCGACCCCCTCGAACTCCACGCTTGGAACACCGCCCACGACGAACCCGTCGGGGAACGAAACGAACCCGATCGCGAACTCCACCCGGCCTACACGCTCTGAACCGAGACCCGCAAAAAATCCGATATTCCTGCTTTGGTATCGCTCGTTCGAGTTAATCGGTGGCGGCCCGTCCCGGTGGGCCGCTGCCATGGACGACGTGACCACCACTGCGGGGGACATCCTCGTCCCCGACCGGGAACCCCCCGACGCCGCCCACAAGAACGCGTTCGCCGAGACATCACTGTCCAAGATCGCCGCACGACTGCCGGCCGACCTCGCCCTGACCGTGCGCCTGGCCCGCACGATCGACCGGCGCACCCTCATGACCATGGTTGCTGCGCAACTCGGCATCGCCGCCGCGACCGCCTGCGGGCTCCTGGCCACCGCCGACGTCCTCACCCCCCTGCTCGCCGCACACGGACACCCCTGGCAGGACACCCTGCGCCGCACCATGCCTGCGCTGACCCTCCTGGTCACGGCCGCGAGCGCGCGGGCGATCCTCCAAGCCGTCACCGCCGCCGCGTCCGCCCGCCTGGGGCCGCGCGTAAACAACCACGCCTCCGCGCGGCTGCTGGAGACCGTCACCCGCGCCGACCTCGTCGCCTACGACGACCCCACATGGGCGGACGCCAAACGTGCCGCCGAAGAAGGCGCGGACCGCGGACACCAACTCCTCCAAGCCGCCGTGGCCACCTGCGCCGCCACCCTGCAACTCGCCGCCGCAGGGACGGTATTGGCGACACTGCACCCGGTGCTGCTTCCGCTGCTGCTCCTCGCGGTCCTCCCGCACGGCGCCGCGAGCCTGTACGCGGCCCGCATTCGCCACCGCAGCAACCGCAAGGTCCTCGCCGACCAACGCTGGCGCTACGCGCTGATGGCGGACCTGACCTACCGCGACGCCGCCCCCGAGGTTCGCGCGCACCGCATGCGGGACTACCTCCTCGCCCGCTACCGCAAGGTCTCCGACCGCATCGAACACGAGGCCGCACGGGTGGGCCGCTCCACCGCCCTGGTCCAACTCGCCGGACAGGCAATCGCCGGACTCGGCACCGGAATCGTCTACACGGCGCTGATCCTCCTCACCGCCCGAGGCGACCTCACCCCGGCCACCGCCGCAGGCGCCGCAGTGGCCGTCCGCACCGCGACCGCAGCCCTGAGCGAAGTGGTCCACGCCTGCGCGGAACTGTTCCAACACGGCCTCTACGTGGCCGACTGGGCCGCGTTCACCACCGAGTCGAACACACCGACACGACGCACGGCCGAGCTACCCGACGACTGGGATCGCCTGCATCTCCGGGACGTCGCCTTCACCTACCCCGGCACCGACACACCCGCACTCGACGGCATCACCCTGACCGTGCGTCGCGGCGAGACGATCGCACTCGTGGGCGAGAACGGATCCGGGAAGACCACCCTCGCCCGCCTCATCGCCGGCCTGTACATGCCCAGAAATGGGCACGTCACCTGGCACACGGGCGAAACCACCGTCGACACCGCCGACATCGACCCCGAAACCATCTGGGACCACGTCACCTTGGTTGCCCAGGACGCCTACGACTGGCCCTTCGTGGTCCGCGACACCATCACCCTCGGCATCCCCCACCCCCGTGGTGACGACGCTGTCCATGACGCCGCCCGCGCGTCCGGTGCCGACGCCGTCATCGCCTCCCTGCCCCACGGCCTCGACACCAGCCTCGCCCGCTCCTGGTGGGGCGGCCACGACCTCTCCGGCGGCCAATGGCAACGCCTCGCCATCGCCCGCGCGTTCCACCGCGACACCGCACTGCTGATCATGGACGAACCCACCAGCGCACTCGACGCCCGCGCCGAACACACCGTGTTCTGCTCGCTCCAGGCGCTCGCCACCGACCGCACCACGCTGTTCATCACCCACCGCCTGGTCAACGCGCGAGTCGCAAACCGCGTCCTGGTGATGCACGAAGGCCGCATTGTCCAGGACGGAACATTCGACGAACTTCTCCAGCAGGAAGGCGGGTTGTTCGAAGAGCTGTACCGGCTACAGACCGACTGACGGGTCGGCGGCGTTGCGCTCGCACCGGCGCCGCACCGCCCGTCGGGCGAACTATGCGCCGGAGGAATCGAGTCTTCCCGTCACCACCAGGTCCGGCAAAGCCCCCGCGGAACCTCGTTGCACCGCGATCGTGATGCGGAACCCGTCGGCGACTCTCGGTGGAACCGCGTAGGAGACCGTTCCCGTCCCGCTCGAGCCGGGCGCGACGAGCCCGGCCAGTTTCTCCTCTCGCACGCTGGACCAGTCCGTATAGGACGCGACGCCGCCGGAGGTGGCGCCGGCGAACTCCCGGACGAACAGCCCCGACAGGTCGAAGGGTGCGACTCCGCGGTTCGAGACGGCGATACGCACCCGGACCGGAGACGCACCGTCCTTGAGGAGCCCCGCGTTGACTTGTCCGTCGGGCGTCGACGCGAGCGCGCCGGTGTAGACCGGGATCCTCTCCACGGTCGTGGTCACCTCGAGGCCGGCGCCCGATATGACGACGGGCCTGCCCAGGGCTCCCGCCGGTGGCGCGGATGCCGGGCCGGGTGGCTGCGTGACGGCGGGGTTCACCGGCGTCCGATCCCCCTTGGAGTCGCCGTCATCCGAGCTGCACGCGGTGAGTGTCAGGCCGAGCAGTACGGCGCCGATTGCCGCGATGGTGCGTGAACGCATAACCCCCCCAGGTCGTTTGATGCGCGAACGCTATCGCCGCAGCGCTGACGAGGGGAGGAGGATCATCGAATCGCGACGCGCCCGTTTCGTCGCGGTGACCTGCCACGCCTTCGGGCTGTCCGGGGTCCGGCATCACCAACCCGGTATCCACAGCTGCCGGGTTATCCACAGACCCCCGGCGCGACCCCGGTCCCCCTTCCGCCTGCGGCCACGCTGGTCTTGTCCGGGCCGCAGGGGCCCGTCTCGGGAGGTGGCACATGTGGGATCTGCTGTCCGCGCTGGTCGGCGCGGCGGGCTCGGTGGCGGCGGCCTGGGTTGCGTGCCGGGTCCCACGACGCCCAGCGTGGCCGAGTCGACGAGCACGACCTTGGCGGGGTCGGCTCCGAGGTCGAAGAGCGCCTCGACCGGGCTCCTGCGGGCATATCCCTGAAGCGGCGCCACGGCAAGCGCCGTTGCCCCGCAGTACGAGGCCGATCCATCACCTGTCGGCGCATTGCCCGAGTATGCGACCGGGCGCGCCCTGCGGATCTCAGCCCGGCTTGCCGGGCAGGAGTACCACCACCGCGGTGGCGTCATCTCGGTAGCCGTCGGCGTCCGGCTCGGCCGCAGCAACGAGAGCCTCGGCCAGGGCCTGCGGGTCTGCTTCGTGCTTGCGCACCAGGGCCTCGACCACGTCGGACGCCACCTGGTCGTGGACGCCGTCGGAAGTGAGGATCAGCAGGCCGCCAGCCGGCACCGAGACATACGGAACCGTGGCCGGGACCGCGATGCCCAGCGAGATGCCCACATAGTCGGCGAGGGCCGCGACGGGCACGTCACCCGCCTCCCGGGCCGCGCTGGATAGGTAGGCCGCCAGATTGTGGTCGGTCGTCAGCAGGGTGAGCGTGCCGTTTTCCCAGTGGTACGCGCGGCTGTCGCCGACCCAGACGATCTCGGCCCCGCCGCCCACGTGGGTGACGGCAAGGACGGCGACCGCGTCAGGGCCGGGGTCGTGGAGCAGCAGTCCGGCCGACAGCAGCCCGGCGAGGCCGCCGCGCACCGCGCCGACGCGGGCGGCCGTCTCCGCGAGCATCGGCGAAAGGCGCACGATGTCCGGGTCGTGGCCCATGCCGTCGACCACGGTGACGGCGGTGCGGCCGGTGGTCGTGGATGTGTAGGTGGCGGCGGCGTCGGCGAGCGCGAGGTCGGTGCCCTCGCGGGTGGCGATGGCGATGGTGGTGTCGGTGGGCGTGGTCACGGTTCCAGGATGCCGGTGGCCGGGGACCAGCGGAGCCGACACGCGGAAGGTGGTTGCGGCTGGCGCACTCGGGTGGAGCACGCGCCGGGCGGTGCGCCGGGCACTACTTGCACACGAGTTCGACGATCCTGGCCGTGTCCGAGAGATTTTCGAGCACGTGGTCCGCGTGCGAAAGCGCGGCCTTGTCGCTGGCTCCGGTGGCGACTGCGATGACCTTGGCACCTCCTTGGCGACCTGCGTCGACGTCGGCGGGGGTGTCCCCGATGATCAAGGTATTTCTCTCGTCGAACGCTGTCCCATAGTGCGACTCGGCGAGCTGGCGGGCGGCACGCACCAGTTCGGGCCGCTCGGTGTGGTCGTCGCCATAGGCGCCGAGATCGAAGTCGATGCGTTCGTCCAGCCCGAACAC
Source organism: Embleya sp. NPDC059237 (assembly GCF_042754105.1). Lineage (NCBI taxonomy): Bacteria > Bacillati > Actinomycetota > Actinomycetes > Kitasatosporales > Streptomycetaceae > Embleya > Embleya sp. NPDC059237. Next base: position 339,936 of record NZ_JBHZAE010000010.1, read on the forward strand.
CTCCAGCTTGATGCGGCTGACGGAACGCGGGTTGCCGCTCACCACGGTCTGGACGACACCATCCTCCATCTCCAGGGCGGCGAGAATCGACGCCGCGCCGGGCAGCGCGTGCCCACGCTCGCGCATCTCGGCCGCACGGGCAAGATAGCCCTCGGCCAGAGCGTCGGCGAAATCGCCGAAAACGAAGGCATCCGGGTCGAGGCCGTGGAGCCGGGCGGTGTCGCCGAAGATCACCTGCTCGGTGCGTCCGTGCACACTCGCCTGCTCGCGCATGGTCACGCCGGTGACTTGGCGGAACGCCTCGGCGAACACCTCGCGGCCGACGCCTCCGGTGTCGATCAGGGTGTGGTCGATGTCCCACAGGACGAGGCGGTGGCGTGCCATGGTCACTCTCCGGTGTGTATTGGGCGGTCGGGCCAGCGTTTCATGGTCTGCCCGCATACCGTGGGGCCAATTGCCGATTGCGCGAGACGAGGACCGCAATGAGCCCCAACCCCCCGGCGGACATCCCCATCGGGGAACGCGTCCGCTTCTACCGCACCAGGCGGGGCAGGACCCAGGCTGCGGTCGCGGGTCTCGTCGGCATCGCCGAGGACTACCTGTCGCAGATCGAGCGCGGCCTCAAGACGCCGACGATCGCCGTACTCCACGCTCTGGCGCGGGAGTTGGGGGTGCCGACGTCGGCTCTGCTCGGAGAACCGGAGCGTGCTCAGGAGGATCGGGTTCGAGCCGGCCTCGACGCGGTGGAGCGGGCGCTGATGGGCCTCGGCCCTGGCCCGGACGAGCCGCAGGCCGACCTGCCGGTCTTGAGGGACCGTGTCGAGGCTGCGTGGCGCACGTACCAGTCGTCGCCGACCCGGTTCTCCGACACCGGAGTCCTCCTGCCACCGCTGATCGCAAACACCGACCACGCACTGCGGTCCTGGAGAACCCCGGGCGAGACGCAACAACGCCGCGATGCCCACCGGATCGCCGCCGACCTCTACGCCCTGCTGCGCACCTACTGCAAGAGGACCGGCCGCATGGACCTGTCACTGCTCGCTGCGGATCGCGCCCGCCGCTCGGCACAGGAAGCCGACGACCCACTCCGCATCGCGGCGTCCGATTGGAACCTCGGGCATGTGCTGCTCGCGGACGGCGAGCCCGAGGGAGCCGAACTCGTGGCCCGGAAGGCTGCATCCGAGCTGGGCGACTGGCAATCGGCGCCCGACCTGGCCGCGCTGTACGGATCCCTGCACCTGGTCGTCGCCGTAGCACTCGCTCGCCGCCGCCGCTGGTCGGACGCCCGGGCGGTTCTGCGAAGGCACGCCGATCCTGCGGCTGGAGTCTCGGGCGAGGGCAACGTCCAGTGGACCGTGTTCGGGCCGACGAACGTTCTCCTGCATCAGGTCTCCATTGCGATGGAGGCGGGTGAAACCGGAGACGCTTTGCGGATCGCCAACGGCGTGGACCCCTATGCGATGCCCTCCGTCGAACGGCAAGCAACGCACCTACTCGAACTGACCCGCTGCTACGAACAGCGACGCGAGGACCCGGCGGTGCTCCTGCACCTGAAAGAGGCCGAGCGGGTGGCACCCGAGGACGTCCACAACAGCCTGTTGGTCCGGGAGCTGGTGCGAGGACTGCGACAACGGGCACGGCCCTCCTACTCACGCGAGGTCGCCGCACTGGCGGCGCGCATGGGCATGCTCGCCAACTGACCACCGAACTACGGGACTACCCGAGCCCACAGCTCGGGTAGCCCCCGTCGAACGCTCCTATCGTGCCGATGTCGGCAGTCGATCAAAGGGAGCCGAAGGTGGAAGACGAGCAGGTCACCGAGTGGTTCGCCCAGGTCGGCACCTCACCCGGCATGGGCGGGATCGCAAGCCAGTTGCACGGGCCTGCCGTTCGGGTCGTTTCCGTCGGCCCTCTGTTCGACGTCGTGGTCGTCGCTGCCGACCTCGGTCAGGAAGCGTGCTCACTCCTCAAAGCCGCAGGCGACCTCGGCCCCGTCGTCGGCACCGAATTGGGCAGACTCTCGTTCCTGATCGCACCACACGGCGGCGATCGATGGAGGGAACTCACCGCCGATTCCGGCCTCGCGGCCATTGCCCAGGCGCGGTATCTGTCCACAGGAACCTACCTGTGGCTGCCGACCCCGAGCCCACCGCCGCCCCCATGGGAGCCCGTGGCCTGGTGGGTCGAACACCCCCAGATGGTCGGTAGCACGGTGCGGCTCACGGACGGCGCGCACCTGTGCGCGGCCATCGGAGTCGCCGTGCACACGCTCGCTGCCAGCGCCGTGCCCGGAAACGGTTAACCACTCGCCCCACCTGTCCGGGCGGCTGACGAGCCGTCCTCATGCCGCTGCGGCTCGGGACCGCACGCGGCCTCCGGCCCGGCCCGCGACCCCCACCGCGCCGCCGGGCCGGCCCCCAGCGGGCCGACCGCATCATCCGTTCTGCGGTTGGCCCGGCCCGGCGAGGGGTTGACAGGCATCGCCGGGCCGCCCGGTCGTCGCTGAATCGACGGCCGGGCACCGACTCCCGCTCGGTCGTCGCCACCCCGTCGGCGGCCGAGCGGGGTACCACACGCAGCACCGCAGACCCTCGAACTACCGCCGGAGCCATCGTGACCGAGACGTTCGTGCGCCTCACCGCAGCCGTAGCCGTCCACCGGCACCTGCACGCGACCTGCCCGGACCCGGCATCGGCCGTGCACACACCTCGCGACCGCTGCCGCGCAGCCGCTGCCGAGGTGCGGATCGCCGTCGCCAACGCCGCCCGCGACCGCATACCGGTCGACGTCATCGCCGGCGCCACGGGGTTCTCCCCGCGCTACGTCCACCTGATTCTCGACCGCGACCCGAACTGATCACTGCGACCCCACCACGCCGATCTCACTGCGGAGACGTCATGCCCCAACGCGACTGGACACTGGTCGATTTCGAGTACGGCAACGACCTGGTCGTCGCCCGCTACGAGTGGCCCGGGCAGGGCCCGGACGACGCCTACAAGTTCGAGACGTTCGAACTCCCGGCCGAGTTGGTACCGGCACTGATCGCGATCCTCCTGGCTCGGATCGATCAGAACCAGCGCACCGACATCCTGCGGGCCGAGGTCGCCGCGAACGACAAGGTCGTCGGAGCCCGACACTCGGCGATCGGCCGCCACGCCACTCTCGTCCCCGACTGGCTGCCCCTACACCTGCGCGACGGTGGGACCCTGCGCTAAGCGTTACTCAACGTAGTCGATTGGTCGAACGATCTTCCGGGCGCACGTGTCGACAGGCTAGGAATGGAAGACGGCATTCCGGTTCTGCCTCGTACTCGCGTTGTATCCCGTTGGTTGCCGGCAAGCCCTTCGGGTGTGCCGACGGAGTCGCTGCGGCGTCCACGTCGACTTCGTTTTCGAAATGTCGAAATCAAAGCCTCCCAAATCAGGACATGATTCCACCAAAACAATCGAACATGCTTGCTACTCTCCTCAATTCGCCGCCCGCGCGGTAGAACGGATGATCAATCGCCCGGTGTCGATCCACGTCGAGGGACGCGCCGGTGCCTCATGAGCGCGTCGAGGGTGCTCCCACAGCGTGCCGCCGTTATTGGGACACCCTCGGCGCTTATCCGCCCGACCGCACAGGCAGTTGCGGTCGGGCGTATCCGTTCCCGCGTGCGCCCTACGCCTCCTCCAGGAGGGCGATCAGCGAGGCCGTGACCACCCGTTGCGAGGACCCCAGCGTCAGGATGCGCACCGGGAATTCGCCCTTCCGGATGAGTTCGTAGGCGAGCGAGCCGGAGATCCCGAGGGCTCGCGCGCCCTGGCTCACCGCCACGGTGGCCGGCCATTCGCGCACCTCCGCGAGGGTGGGTGGTTTCTTCGAGGCCGGGATCACGGTGTCTTGCATGGCGGCGGCTCCTGAAGGTGCGCGGGATTACGGCCGGTCCACAACCCTCCGTGATGATCGGTCGGATTGTCAATCCATGCCTCCCATGTCATGCTGTGGCTGACATCGCGAGAGGGTGGACTGTGAAGATCGAGCAAGTCATCGGCCGCAACGCGCGACGCCTTCGCGAGGCGCGTGGCCTCTCCCAGGCCGACCTCGGTCGGGACGTCGCGAGCCACCTGGGGCACCCCTGGAGTCGCCAGGCCGTGTCGGCCGCCGAGAAGGGGCGCCGAGCGTTCACCGCATCCGACCTCCTCGCGCTGTCGCGCGTGCTGGATTCGACGATCCCCGAACTGCTCCTGCCGGCCGAACGGCCGCAGGGGCCGGGGATCGAACTGGGGGACGGCGTGTACGTCGCGGTCGAGGAGTATCGCGATCGTGTCCTGCGCCACGGGGACACCCGAACGCCCGCCCCGCCCACGGCCCGGGAGGGCGTTCGGGAACTGGCGACCACCGTCGTCCGGCTCAAGGCGCAACTGGACGCGGTCCATGCCGCCGTCGCGGGCCTGGAGGCGGACGTATCGGCCGCCGCCGAGACCGCGGACCCCGATTCGGATTCGCCCGCGCAAGACCACGCCGCCCGCCCCGACGGCGGGGCGGCCGGCCCGGAATCCTGAAGCTCGGGACTGGAGCACAGTGGCGACCGATCCAACCATCAAGAAGATCAAGCTGAAGAACGGCAAGACCCGCTACCGGTTCGTCATCGACGTCGCCAGGAAGGACGACGGCGGACGCAGGCAGCTCACCATTACCACGGACACGCTCACGGAAGCGAAGAACGAACGGGCCCGCATCATCAGCGAGCAGGCCAAGGGCACCTACGTGGCCCCCAACAAGATGACCGTGAACGAACTTCTCGACGCCTGGTACAAGTCCGCCACGCGTGACGTCGAGGAGTCGACTCGCTCGAACTACGAGAGCACGATCCTGCCGCTTCGAACCCGTCTCGGTCGGCTCGAGGTGCAGAAGCTGACGGAGGGGGACGTCGAGGACTTCGTTGACTGGATGATCAGCAGCGGACGACGACGCGCGGGAAAGCCCGGCACGGGCCTGAGCGTTGCCACGGTCCAGCTGTCACTCAGACGGCTACGGACGGCTCTGAAGTTCGCGAAACGCCGCCGTTGGGTCGTGTCGAACGTTGCCGAAGACGTGGTTATCACGCGCGAGGATCGAAAGAAGGCTGCTGGCTACCAGCGCGACGGACGACCGTGGGATGAGACAGAGGTGAGGACGTTCATCAAGGCAATCAAGGGCCACAGGCTGTATGGCGCCATGGTGCTGACCCTCATCGCGGAGCGGCCCGCCGAGGTGTGTGGGGTTCGCTGGCGAGAGGACGTCGACCTCGAGGCGGAGACCATCAGGGTCGGCAACACCCGCACTGTGGTGTACGACCGCGGGCTCCCCAAAGGCGCACGCAACAAAGTCGTGGAGAAGGAGCCGAAGACCGAGGCGGGCAATCGCAAGCTGCCGCTTCCTCGGCCGGTTACACAAGGTTTGAAGTCGTTTCGCGCGATCCAGGCCGCAGAAAAGCTCGCTGCGGGCGACGCTTACACGGTCAGCGGGTACGTGGTGGTCGACGAAATGGGTAGCCCTCTGAACACCACCAAGCTCCGGCGCGAAGCCTACAAACTCATGGACCTGGCCGGAGTCCGCAGGGTGCAGTTGTACCTCGCCCGGCACGCGATCCTGTCCTGGATGGCCAACAACGGTGTCCCGGACACCGTGGTCTCTGCATGGGCAGGCCACACCGACCTCGGGTTCACGAAGCGGACGTATGTGCACTCGGATCCGCTGAGCCTGAAGGCCGGTTCCGACAAGCTGACCGAACTTCTCAGCTGAGAAGGAACGGGAAGGATGTGAGAGATTGTGAGACGGAGCGACCCTGCGACGATCGAGAGGCCCTGCACTGCTGATGTGAAGCAGGGCTTTGACCTGCATGGGAAGCATATTCACACCCTCAGCACGAGCCTCCCCCGCTCTTCCCGCCCTTCCCACGGAGGAAAGGACGCCGTCCCCATGGCCCCCGATCCCGTTTCGCCCTCCCCGTCGGCACACGGCGCACGCTCTCCCGCCGCCGCGTTGTTCGACGCCATCGGGGCGGGCTACGAGAGCGCGTTCGCCGATCTGCCCGAACAACTGGCCGCACTGGACTGGCTGATCGCCGAACTCCCGCCCGGCTCGAAGGTGCTGGACATCGGATCCGGTACGGGCCGGCCGACCGCCGAGCGGCTGACCGCGGCCGGCCACCGGGTGACCGGGATCGACGTCTCGGCGACCATGGTCGAACTGGCCCGGGCCCGGGTCCCGGGCGCCGTCTTCGAACAGGTGGACGCCCGCGACCTGGCCGACGACGACGCGGCCTGGGACGCGGTCTGCGCGTTCTTCCCGTTCCTGCAACTGCCGCGCGCCGACCTGGACCACCAACTCGAACGCCTGGGCGCCCGGCTCGTGCCCGGCGGGCTGCTCGCGTTCGCGACGGTGCCGGCCGAGGCGGACGGCGTGGAGATCGACTGGCTGGGCCACCGGGCCCGGGTGACCAGCCACGCGCGGGAGGAACTGCTCGTGCGCCTGCGTGCCGCCGGGCTGGAGATCCTGCACCAGCGGGTCAGCGTGTTCCATCCCCACCACCCCGCCGCCGGGCCGGAGGAACAACTCTTCGTACACGCGCGCAAGTCCGCCGCGGGCTGAGCGGTCGTGGCCGGGGCGCCGGCCGGCCGGCGGCGGCCGGTCGGTACCGTTGACCCCGCAGCGGAATGCCGCACTCATCCGGCTCCGCGCGCCTTGTCCGTCCGCCTCGCCTCGTTCGGGATCCTGTGATGACGATGACCGAACGTGCGGACCCGAGCGACGACGGGCGGTCCGCCGGCGCCGCCGCGCGGCCCGGCCGCCTCGCGCCGCCGGAGTGGCTGGCGCTGACCCTGCGTGCCACCCCGGGCCCGATGCCGAAGGCCGCCGCGGTGCGTGCCGCGATCGGCATCGGCGCGCCGCTCGCGGTGGGCGTGCTCGTCGACGACACCGCCTCCGGCGCGCTCGTGGCCATCGGCGCGCTGGGCGCGGTCTTCGGGGACACCGCCGACGCCTACCGGCTGCGCGTCCTCAACATCGCCGTCCCGCAGATCGTCGGCGCGATCGGACTCGCGCTCGGCAGCGCGCAGTTCGGACACGGCTGGTCCGCCGTCGCGATGCTCACCGTGCTCGCGCTGGTCGCCGGGATGATCAGCACGATCGGCGCGGTGGCCTCGGCGTCCGGCCTGAACCTGCTGCTGATGGCGGTGATCGGGGCCGGCCTGCCGATGCCCTCGCCGTGGTGGCGCGCGCCGATGTTGACCCTGGCCGGGGCCGGGCTGGTGCTGCTGATGGCGCTGCTCGCCTGGCCCGCGCGCTCGCGCATCCCCGAACGGGACGCGGTCGCCGACGCGTACGACGCGACCGCGAACCTGCTGGCGGCGGCCGGCACCGAGGAGTGGGAGCCGGCCCGGGCCGAGGTGACGCTGACCCTCAACCACGCGTACGACCTGCTGCTCGGCCGACGGGCGGTGGCACCGGGCCGCAGTCGCGGCATGTCGCGGCTGGTCGCGCTGCTGAACGCGGTCGGCCCGCTGGTCGAGGCGGGCACCGCGACGCACGCCGAGGAGCGCTCCGTGGCCGAGGTCGACGTGGCCACCGTGCGCGAGATTGCGGCTGCGGTGCGCGGCGGCACGGTCCCCGTCGGCTCCGCCGACCGTTCGGGCGTCTGCGCTCCGGCCGATCGTGCGGTGGCCGCCGCGATCACCCATGCCCGGGAGACGTTGTCCGGCGCCTACCGGGTACCCGATCGGGTCGGCCGTCCGGGTGCGCTGCCCGAGCGGGTGGCGGCCGGCGCGCGTGCTCTGCTGGTGTCGGCAAAGTCGTGGCGGTACGGGCTGCGGCTGATGTTGTGCATCGGGGTGGCCCAGGCGCTGGTGTCCGTGGTGGACGTACCGCGCTCGTACTGGGTGCCGCTGACCGTCACCTTCGTTCTCAAACCGGACTTCGGCTCGGTGTTCTCCCGGGCCCTGCTGCGCGCGCTGGGTACGGCGGCCGGGCTGGTGGTGGCGGGCGTGATCCTGGAGTTCGTGCCGCGCGGGGGTTGGGAGGTGCCGGTCGTGCTCGTGCTCGCGGCGGCGCTGCCGATACTCTCCCGGCGCGGCTACGGCTATCAGACCGCGGTGATCACGCCGCTGATCCTGATCCTGTCCGATCTGCTGGGGCACCAGGGCGTCGGGTTGCTCGCGCCGCGCCTGGTGGACAGCCTGATCGGCTGCGCGATCGTGCTGGTCGTGGGTTATGCGCTGTGGCCGGAGAGCTGGCACACCCGGGTCGGCGCGCGGTTGGCCACCGCGATCGAGGACACCGCGCGCTACATCGAGTGTGCGTTCGACGAGAACGCCGACCAGGCTGCCCGGGCCCGGACCCGGCGGCGGATCTATCGCGATCTGTCCGATGTACGGACCGAGTTCCAGCGCGCGCTCGGCGAACCGCCGCCGGCGGGTGCCCGGGCGGCGGCATGGTGGCCGCTGATCGTGGCGGTGGAGCGGGTGATCGACACGGGTACGGCCGCGGCGGTGCACACCGCGCACGGCGCGCCGCCGCCCTCGCCGGAGGCGGCGGCGCACATCGCGGCCGAACTGCGGGCGTTGGCGGCGTCGATGCGCTCCGAGGGCGCGGGCGCGGTGGGGGTCGTACCGGCGGCAGTGGAGGAGCCGCGGGACGTGTTCTCCGACGTGCGGAGGGAGGTGCGTTCGGTGCGCTCGACGCTGGACGGGCCGTCGGAGGCATCGGAGCAGCCGAGGAAACCCTGAGAGTCGGCGCCGACACGAGCGTCAACCAAGGGTTGACCAATCATGATGGTCAACCTACGGTTGACGCATGGAGAATCCCACGCGCATGACCAACCCGGTCCGGCTCGACGATCTCATCGAAACCATCAAGCAGACCCACTCCGACATCCTGGAACAACTGTCCGGCGCGGTGATCGTGTCCGATCACCTCGGCGAGGTGGCCGACCACCTCATCGGCCACTTCGTGGACCAGGCCCGCCGCTCCGGCGCGTCCTGGAAGGACATCGGCGCGAGCATGGGCGTCACCAAGCAGGCGGCGCAGAAGCGCTTCGTCCCGAAGACGGCCGGCGAGTCCGAGCTCGATCCGCGGCAGGGCTTCGGCCGGTTCACCGCCCGGGCCCGCAACCTGGTGGTGGCGGCGCAGAACGAGGCGCATGCGGCGGGCAACGTCGAGATCGGGCCGGTACACCTGATCCTGGGCCTGATCGCCGACCCCGCTTCGCTCGCCGCCGCGGCCGTGGTCGCCCAGGGGGTCACGCTGGACACGCTCCGGGAGGCGGCTCGCGCCGAACTGCCGCCGACCGCCGAGACGGTGCCCGACCTCGTTCCCTACGACGCGGCGGCGCGCAAGGTCCTGGAACTCACCCTGCGCGAGGCGTTGCGGCTGGGCCACAACTACGTCGGCACCGAGCATGTCCTGCTCGCCCTCCTGGAGTTCGAGGGCGACTCGGACGGCGTCCTCGGCGGCCTGGGCATCGACAAGGCGGCCGTCGAGGCGTATCTGGCCGAGGCGCTGGCGGCCATCGCGGGCGCCGCCGACGGATCGCAGGACTGAGCCCACGCCGCGATCGGTGGTGTCGTCCACACCACGGCCGCCCGAGCGGCGTCGTCGCCGGCCCACCGCCGGGGACGACGCCGCTTCGGCGTTCGCGTCCGACTCGCCCGGCACGGTCGTTTCCGGTGTCATCCTCGCGTCGATCCGCGGACGCGGCCCGCCTCACCGTGGTGACCGGGCGTTTGTGCGGTCGACGTAACCCCCGACGCGGGGGCGTGTGATGTGCGCGAAACCGCCGCTCCTTAGCGTCCCGGACATGGGGCTCGGACGGGGGCGACCGCACCCGCGGCGCCCTGCCGGGCGTGTACCGGCATATACAGGTGTGTACCGGAAGTTCCGGAGAATACCGGGAAAGGGGTGTCGCCCGTGTCGGGATCGGATCCGAAGGCGGCCGACGACACCGTGCGGACCGTCTGCTCGTACTGCGGGGTCGGCTGCGGCATGGTCCTCGACATCGCCGTCGACTCCGCGACCGGCCGGCGCACCGTGCTCAAGGCGCGCGGCGACCGGGCGCACCCGACGAACCGGGGCCGGCTGTGTACGAAGGGCGCCACCAGCGCCGAACTGCTCACCGCCCCGGGCCGGTCGACCACCGCACTGGTCCGCGCCGAGCGCGACGCGGCGCCGACGCCGACCGCAGTGGATGCGGCGATCACCACGACCGCCCGGCGGTTGCGCGAGATCCTGGACGCGCACGGCCCGGATGCGCTGGCCTTCTACGTCTCCGGCCAACTCACCCTGGAGGCCCAGTATCTGGTCACCAAGCCGGCCAAGGGCTTCGTCGGCACCAACCGGATCGAGTCGAACTCGCGCTTGTGCATGGCAAGCGCCGGAAGCGGCTACAAACTCTCGCTCGGCGCGGACGGACCGCCCGGCTCGTACCAGGACTTCGACCACGCCGACGTCTTCCTGGTGATCGGCGCCAACATGGCCGACTGCCATCCGATCCTGTTCCTGCGCATGATGGACCGGGTCCGGGCGGGCGCCAAGCTGATCGTGGTCGACCCGCGCCGCACCGCCACCGCCGACAAGGCCGACCTGTTCCTGCAGATCCGTCCCGGCACCGATCCGGCCCTGCTGAACGGCCTGTTGCACCTGCTCGTGGAGAACGGCGACACCGATCCCGCGTTCATCGCCGAGTGCACCGAGGGCTGGGACGAGATGCCGGAGTTCCTGCGGGACTACCCGCCGGCGCGGGTCGCCGAGCTGACCGGCCTGGCCGAGCAGGACATCGGGCAGGCCGCGCGGTGGATCGGCGCGGCGGGGGAGTGGACCAGCTGCTGGACGATGGGGCTCAACCAGAGCACCCACGGCACCTGGAACACCAACGCGCTGATCAACCTGCATCTCGCCACCGGCGCGATCTGCCGACCGGGCAGCGGCCCGTTCTCGCTCACCGGGCAGCCGAACGCGATGGGCGGCCGGGAAATGGGCTACATGGGCCCGGGGTTGCCCGGGCAGCGTTCGGTACTGGTGGCCGAGGACCGGGAGTTCGTCGAGCGGCTGTGGGAGGTGCCCGCCGGGACGCTGCGTGCGGAGGCGGGCGGCGGCACGGTGGACCTGTTCGCCCGGATGGCCGCAGGTGACGTCAAGGCGTGCTGGATTATCTGCACCAACCCGGTCGCCTCGGTGGCCAACCGGGACGCGGTGATCGCGGGACTGCGGGCGGCCGAATTCGTGGTCACCCAGGACGTGTTCGCGGACACCGAGACCAACGTGTACGCCGATGTGGTGCTGCCGGCCGCGATGTGGGCCGAGACCGAGGGCGTCATGGTCAACTCCGAACGTAATCTCACGCTGTCCCGGCAGGCCGTCGACCCGGTCGGCGAGGCGCTGCCCGACTGGCTGATCATCGCCCGGGTCGCGCGCGAGATGGGCTTCGCCGACGCCTTCGACTACGCCGGTGTCGAGGAGGTGTTCGACGAACTCGCGCGGGCCCGGAACCCGGCGACCGGCTACGACCTGAGCGGGGTGAGCCATGAGCGGCTGCGCGAGGGACCGGTGCAGTGGCCGAGTTCGGCGCCGGACGGGCCGGACCGCAACCCGATCCGATACCTGCCGGCCGATGCCGTGGAGCCGGGCGACGCGGGCGACGCGGGCCGCCGGCCGCGCTTCCCGACCGCGAGCGGGCGGGCGGTGTTCTTCGCCCGGCCGCATCTGCCGCCCGCCGAACCACCCGATCGGGACTACCCGATGGTGCTCAACACCGGCCGCGTGCAGCACCAGTGGCACACCATGACCAAGACCGGGCGGATCGACACGCTCAACCGCCTCGACCCGGCGCCGTTCGTGGAGATCCACCCCGAGGACGCACTGGAGTTGGGCATCGAGGCGGGCGACGTGGTCGAAGTGGCCTCCCGACGCGGGCGCGTGGTGTTGCCCGCCCGGCCCACCGACCGGGTCCGACCGGGCAACTGCTTCGTGCCGTTCCACTGGAACGACCGGTTCGGCGCGTTCCTGGGGATCAACGCGGTCACCAACGACGCGGTCGACCCGATCTCCTTCCAGCCCGAATTCAAGGCGTGCGCGGTGGCGTTGACCAAGGTCGCGGGTCCGGTCCGCGCCGACCCGCCCGCGCCCTCGACCCCCGCGTCGGACCCCGAGCCGGCCGCCGTCGCAGCGCCGTCGGCCCCGACCGACCCCGACATCCGCGCCGCAGCCACGCTGCTCGGCCTCGGCGACCTCGCGCCGCCGGTGTACACGGACGAGGAACGGCGCTACCTGGCCGGGTTCCTCGCGGGCGCGGCCGGATCCGGGACGAGGCGGGCGCTCGGCGTCCCGGTGCTGCCCGACCGGGCTCCGATCGCCCCGGCCCGGGTGCCGTGGGTCAACGGACTCCTGGCGGGCCTGTTCTCCCGGACCGTCGAGATGCCCGCCGCCACGACCGCAGCCCTCGCGGTCGCCGACCCGGCGGCCGAATCACCGCACGAGGGCGACGTGCTGGTGCTGTGGGCCTCGCAGACCGGCAACGCCGCCGAGTTGGCCGGCTCGATCGCCGATCGACTGGCCGCGGCCGGGCGGCGACCCGTCGTGCGCGAGATGACCGAGCACAGTCCGGACACGCTGCCCAGCGGCATACCCGTGCTCCTGATCACCAGTACCTTCGGCGACGGCGAGGCGCCCGACAACGGGGCCGGGTTCTGGGCGGCGCTGACCGGGGCCGGGCGGCCCGAGGTGAACGGGCTGCGCTACGCCGTGCTGGCCCTGGGCGACTCGGGCTATGCCGACTTCTGCGGGCACGGCCGCCGCCTCGACGAGCGGTTGGCCGAACTCGGCGGTACCCGGATCGCCCCACGCGCCGACTGCGAACCCGACTACGACCGAACCGCGGCGAGCTGGCTGGACGGGGTACTGGCCGCGATCGGCGGCCCGGGGCCGACGCCCGGCGCTCGCACGACGACCGCGACGACCGGCACACCGACGGCCGTTGCCGCGACCCGCGAACCCGTCCCGGCGCCCGGAGCACAGCCGCCGCCGGCCGCCGTCGGCTACTCGAAAGCGGCTCCCTTCCCCGCCCCGCTGATCGGCGATCGACTGCTCAGTCTGCCCGAATCCGCCAAGGAGGTACGGCAGTTCACCTTCGACACACGCGGCGGCCCACACGGCGACCTGCACTACGAGCCCGGCGACGCGCTCGGGGTCCGGCCGGTCAACCGCCCGGAGGCGGTGGCCGAATGGCTGGCCGCCACCGGCCTGGACCCGGCGACCCCGATCCCCGTGCCGGACCTGGGCGAACTCGCGCTCGGCGAGGCGCTGCGGAGCCGGTTCGAAATCGCCGGGATCACCCCCGAACTGCTCCGGTTCGTTGCGGAGCGCACCCACGACCGGGACCTGGAGCGGCTGCTCCGGGCCGGCCACCGGGACGAACTCGCGCGGTGGAGCTGGGGCCGCCAAGCGGTGGACGTGATCGCCGAGTTCGGGGTGCGCGCGGATCCGGTCGAGTGGGCCGGCGTGCTCAAGCGGCTGGAGCCGCGGCTGTACTCGATCTCCTCCAGCCCGCTGGCGCACCCCGGCGAGGTGCGGATCACCGTGTCCGTGGTGCGCTACCGCAACGAGGCAGGTGTCGAGCGGCAGGGGGTGTGCTCCGGGCATCTCGCGACGCTGGGCGCCGACGGGCCGGTGCCGGTATTCGTGCGCCGTTCCCCGCACTTCCGGCCGCCGAGGGATCCCACGACACCCGCGGTGATGATCGGCCCCGGTACGGGCGTCGCGCCGTTCCCGGGTTTTCTGGCCGACCGGCAGGCGCGTGGTCACACCGGGCCGAACTGGCTGTTCTTCGGCGAGCAGCGGCGGGCCACCGACTTCTACTACCGGGACGAACTCGCCGAGTTCCGCCGCGTCGGGCTGCTGGATCGGCTCGACCTGGCGTTCTCCCGCGACCAGCGGGCCAAGATCTACGTCCAGGACCGCATGCGTGAACACGGTCCGCGCATGTGGGACTGGTTGTCGCGCGGGGCGCACGTCTACGTCTGCGGCGACGCGGGTCGCATGGCCAAGGACGTCGACCGCACGCTGCGCGAGATCGTGATCGCCCACGGAGGGCGGACCGAGGACGAAGCGGACGCGTACGTACGGCAGATGGTCGGGGAGCGGCGTTATGTGCGGGACGTGTACTGAGCAGTGAGCAGTGCGTGCCGGCGGCGCGGGTTCAGACCCGTTCCAGGGCGCGATGCGGCGGCGCGGGCACCTCGACCCGGATGGGATCGCCGGGTCGGATCTCGCCGCCGGCGCGGACCACGCCCATGATGCCCGCCTTGCGCACCGGGTTGCCCGCTTCGTCCCGACCGACGACCTCCTTGAGCAGGCCGGCGCGGAACGTGTTGATCTGCTGACACGGGTTGCGCAGTCCGGTCACCTCCACCACCGCCTCGGCGCCCAGGTGCAGCAGCGTGCCGGTGGGCAGGCCGAGCAGGTCGATCCCGCGCGTGGTGACGTTCTCGCCCAACTCCCCGGGAGCGACGGCGAATCCGGCGGCGGCCAACTCCTGGTGCAACTCGGCGTGGATGAGGTGTACCTGGCGCAGATTGGGCTGCGTGGGGTCGACCGCGACCCGCGATCGGTGCTTTACGGTGACGCCGAGGTGGGCGTCGCCCTCCACGCCGAGGCCGGCGAGGAGGCGGATGGTCTCGACATTCCCTTTGCGGAACGTGTGTGCGTCGCTCCGCGACACCGCCACCACATCGCCGTACACGTCCATGCCGCCCCCCTTGGTTTCCATAAGAGACTCACTACGCTCCGACGACACAGTACGACAACGCCCGCCCGCACCGCACGCGGTCGGCCTATATCCGGCGTCCCCACGCCGAGATCATCGGCGCCAGGGCCAGGTCGAGCCGGCCGGCGGCGATGGCGGCCAGGTGGCGGTCGATCTCCTCGTCGCTCGCCAGGCCCTGTTCGACCAGGTGGTGCCGGACCTGCCGCACCGTGGCCGCCTCCAGTACGGCACACGCCGGCGAGGTGATCGGGAAGTATGCGTCGGCCCGTACGTCGTCCAGCCCCGCCGCGCGCAGCAGACGCGGCAGGGTCCGGCCGTAGGCCAGGTCGGCGCCGCGCGCCGCCATCAGGGCGCGGACGTCGGACCGGAGTCGGTTGGCGAGCCGCTGCTCCGGGCCCGACTCGTCCGGGCACGGCAACGGTTGCAACATCGGGTCGGCGTCCTCGACGAGCAGTACGCCGCCGGGGCGCAGCGCCTCGACCATCCGACGCAGCGCCTCCGCGCGGTCGGCGACGTGGATCAGGACCAGCCGGGCGTGCACCAGGTCGAAGCCACGGGCCGGCGGCGGATCGACCGCGACATCGTGCGTGAACACCTCGATCACATCGCCGGCGACGTCCCGCGCCCAGGACACGTCGATGTCGGTGGCGACCACCGTCCCCGTCGGCCCGACCCGCTCGGCCAGTCCCAACGGCACCGAGGTCCCGCCGGCCCCCACCTCCCAACACCGCATCCCGGCCCCGACCCCGAGCCGATCCACGTGCCCGAACGTCACGGGGTCGAACAACTCCGCGAGCGCCCCGAACCGAACCCCGGCCTCGGCCTGCCGGTTGTCCAACAGATAACCCTGATCCCCACCGACGTCACCCATCCCCCAATCCTGCCCCACGGTGCGGGTGGTTTCGGGGCGTCAGGCCCGCGAACGGGCGTCGCCCCGCTCTGGTATGCAAGTCCCCACACCCCCGGGCCACGCCGCCTCAAAGGAGTCGCTCCGCCATGGACACGTACGGGAACGCGAACACGTTCGGCGGCCTGCCCGTCGCCCGCCTGAACGACATTTCGAACCCGAGGGCCACCTGGCTCGAGAACGCTCGCGCAGGCGGCCCCCAGCCGCTGCCGGCCGCGGACGAGGCCGCGTGGTCGCTGCGGATCCCGCCGTACCGGGCGGCCGAGACCTTCCCCGAGCACTTCGCGCGCTTCGTCGCCACGGTCGACACGACAAAGGTGAGCGCGCTGATCATCGGCTGTTGGGGGGAGAGCGACGACAGCTCGGGCATCGCCGTCGACGAACTGGTCGCCCACGCCGATCGGTTGCCCGCGCTGCGCCACCTGTTCCTCGGCGACATCTGGAGCGAGGAGAACGAGATCTCCTGGATCCAGCAGAGCAACGTCACGCCGCTGCTGCGGGTGTTCCCCGACCTGGAGTCCCTGATCATCAAGGGCGGTTCGATGCTCACCCTCGAACCCGTCGAGCACGCGGCGCTGCGGACCCTGGAGTTCCAGAGCGGCGGCCTCCCGGACGACGTCGTGCGCGCCGTCGGCGCGTCGGCGTTCCCCGCCCTGGAGTCCCTCGAACTGTGGCTCGGCGTCGAGGAGTACGGCGGTGACGCCACCGTCGACGACCTGGCCGGCATCCTCGACGGCCGCGGCCTGCCCGCGCTCACGACACTCGGCCTGATGAACAGCGAGATCCAAGACGAGATCTGCGCCGCCGTCGCGTCGGCCCCGATCGTCTCGCTCCTGCGTACGCTCGACCTGTCCATGGGCACGCTGGGCGACGAGGGCGCCGAGGCGCTGCTCACCGGGCAGCCGCTCACCCACCTCGAACGGCTCATCGTGAGCCACCACTTCATGACCAAGCGGATGTGCGACCGACTGGCGGAGGCACTGCCCGGCATCGTCCTCGGCCTCGAGGACGTCGAGGAGGAGGACGACTCGGACGGGTCCGAGGTATGGCGATACGTCGAGGTGTCCGAGTAACCGGGGTACCCGTCGCGCCGGCTCTCGTGCGTGATCTTCTGCGGATGCTGCCGATCGGACCTCGGGCCCAGCACCTGCCGGCGCGGGTCCTGGTGGGCACCGCGGCCGAGGTCCACGAGCGCGACACGGGTCGGAGTGTCCCTGGCGGGGTTCGGCGAGGTCGGCCGGGAGGTGGTGCGTAAGTCGTCCTCCGTCGCACGATCGTTCTCACGGAACTCGGCTTCGGTCGGCCGCCCGCGTCGCCGAGCGTCGTCACCCGTCGGCAATAGGCTTGCCACGCAGCGGAGTTGGCGCCGGGCGCCGACCGGGAGAGCGGGCGACGCGGCCGTATCCGAAGCGATGTGACCTGCGTCACGTAAACACTTTGGGATAATATCGCCGTATTCGGCGGGGGCCTCGCCCGGAGTCGCGCATGCCGCCGTGCGTCGCTCGTGGGGCCGCGTCGATTCGGTGGATCGCGGCGTCGCGCGATAGGCATGGACCTCCGCCCACCGCGCCCCGTTCGGCGACCGTCGTGGGCGGGCAAGCCGCGGGACCCGGTCCCGATGATGCGTTCGTGGAGGATTCCTGATGCGCGCCCGTGCCCCTCGTGACTTCGACCAACTGCCGTACGCCCACCGGCTCGTGGCGTTCGACGGCGAACTCGACCGGGAAGGCGACCACGAGTTCGCACACTTCGACGGAGGCGTGTTCACGGACGTGGAGGGCGGCGGGACCGCGTTCACCTCGTCGGCCTTCTCCTCGGTGAGCTTCAACGGCGGCCGTTACCGCCGTGCCCGGTTCGACGACGTGTGGCTGCACGCCGCCCGCATCGTCGGCACCGACCTCGCGGAAACGACGTGGATGGACGCCGAGTTCACCGCGTGCGTCCTGGCCGGTCTCGAGGTGTTCGGCGCCGGGCTGCGCCGAGTCGCCTTCCACAACTGCAAGTTCGACTCGGTCAACCTGCGGGGGGCCAAGCTGCGCGAGGTCTCCTTCGTGGACTGCCTGCTGCGCGACGTGGACTTCGCCGGCGCGACGCTGACCGATCTGCGCTTTCCCGGCTCGACCCTGGAGCGGGTCCGCCTGGACAACGCCGTGCTGACCAGGGTCGACCTGCGCGAGGCGGGCGCGCTCGGTTTCGCCTCCGGCGTCGACGCCCTGCGCGGCGCGACCGTCGACAGCGCCCAACTCCTCGACCTGGCCCCGGCGCTCGCCCAGGTCCTGGGCCTGATCGTCAAGGACCGGTAGGCGCACGCGGGGAGTTGGCCGGCCGGCCCGTCGCCGCCCCGATTTCCGCGCCGAGCGTGAACGGGTGCGAGGTTCACGGACCACAGCGCAATCACTCGGGCACACTGGGTGAGTAGGCCGTTCCATTCCCGACGCGTGAGGTCGTCCGCAACCATGGCTCAGCCCGCATCCCCCACCCCGTCAACCTCAGACGCATCACCACCCTCGGCCGCGGCGGCACCGGTCGGCCGTTGGCCGGCCATACTGGTCAGCGGCGCCGGCATCCTGATGACCCTCGACGTGACCATCGTCAACGTCGCGCTGCCCGACATCGCCGACGATCTCGGCGCCAAGCTCGGCGGCCTGCAGTGGGTGGTCAGCGCCTACACGCTCGCCTTCGCCGCGCTGCTGCTCGCGGCCGGTTCGGTCTCCGACCGGATCGGCCGGCGGCGGGTGTTCGGCGCGGGCGTGGCCCTGTTCACCGTCGCCTCGGCGGCCTGCGCGTTCGCGCCGAACGTGGGCACGCTGATCATCTTTCGCGGCATCCAGGGCGTCGGCGCGGCGATGGTGATGGCCACCTCGTTGGCACTGCTCGCGTCCGCCTACTCCGGGCGCACCCGACAGACCGCGATCGGCGTCTACTCCGGCCTCAGCGGTGCCGCCGCCGCGCTCGGGCCACTGGTCGGCGGTGCCCTGGTGGACGGGCTCGGTTGGCGGTGGATCTTCCTGATCAACCTCCCCGTGGGTGTCCTGGTCGTGGTCGGCACCTGGCTGAAGCTGCCCGACGACACCACCGACACGGCCGGGCGCGGGCGCCTCGACCTGGCCGGCGTACTGCTCGCGATCGGCGGCCTGTTCGCGCTCAACTACGCGGTGATCAAGGGCCCGGAGGAGGGGTGGACCGCGCCGATCGTGTTGGCCACGCTGATCGTCGGGACGATACTGATCGTCGCCTTCGTGGTGGTCGAGGTGGTCCGGCCCTCGATCGCGTTGCTCGATGTCCGGCTGTTCCGGATCCCGTCCTTTACCGGGGCGATCCTGGCCAGTCTGTTCGGCCGGATCACCTCGTTCGGGCTGTTGCCGTTCCTGATCCTGTGGTTGCAGGGCATGCTCGGCAACTCGCCGTTCCAGACCGGCGTCAAGATGCTGGTGCTGACCGTTCCGCTCCTGCTGATCGCACCGCTGAGCGGGCTGGTACAGCGGGTGCTGACGCCGGGTCAGGCGATCGGGGTGGGCTTCGCGGTGGCCGGGGTCGGGTCGTTGACCATGGCCCGGGTGGACGCGGGCAGTTCGTGGACGGTCATGCTGCCGGGCTTCGTCCTGCTGGGCATCGCGGGCGGATTGAGCTTCCCGCCGCTGATGGGAGTGGCGGTGGGCGTGGTACCGGCCGAGCGGGCCGGGATGGCCTCCGGCGCCACCAACATGTTCTTCCCGCTGGGCACTTCGATCGGCGTGGCCGCCGGCGGCGCGCTGCTGACCGCGCGGATCGCCGACGACCTGGGCGACGACGTGCTCACCGGCGGTGGCGTGCCCCCGGGCGCGGCCGACCGGGTTCGCGACGGCGTCGCCTCCGGCCGGTTCGCCCCGCTGAAGGACCACCCGGCGGCGCTGGCCGACGCCCGGGACGCCTTCACCTCCGGCCTGGCCCAGGTATGCCTGCTGATGGCCGTCATCGGCTTCGTGGCCGCGATCCTGTGCACGGTGCTCATCCGCGAATCCGACCGCCACGACGCCCCGACACCCGAGGCGGGCTGAACACGTTCGCGACACCGAACGATCCCGTTCGCTTCCGCCGTGTGCACCGGAAGCGAACGGGATCGTCGGCGTTCCCGAACGAGCCCGGCGTACGCCGATCGCCCGGACACGCTCGCGTGGGGAGCGGGATTTCGGGTGACGATGATTATCGTTGGCGAGCCCGGGCGGGCGGCGAGCGGCGCGACCTGTGAGGATGTCCGCTGGTGTCGCGCCCGACCGCGGGTCCTGTCGCGCCGGGGGAGTTGCGCCGATGCGTCGAGGGACGCGGCGGAGGCGGATGTCGCCGGGTGCGGCACGGGCGTGGGAGACGGCGGTGGGCGAGATGCAGGGGGCGGACCGGATGGGTGCGAGGGAGGAGTCGGCCGGGGGATCCGGAGGACTGATGCGACCGCGCGGACTCGTCGATCTGCGCGGGCGAGAGCACGGGCCCGCCGTGCTCGGGTATCCCGCCGGCGCCGTCGTGGTGGTCTCCGGGCTGCCGGGGAGCGGCAAGAGCACGCTGCTGAACCGCTGGTCCGGATCGGCCGTCGTGGTCGACCCGCGTACGGCGCATGTTGAGTACCAGGACCGGATGCCCTCGTGGTTGCCGTACGCGGTGTATCGCCCGTGGGTGCGGCTCCAACACGTCAGGCGGCTGCGCGCACACGTGCGGAGCGGGAGGCCGGTCCTCGTGCACGACTGCGGCAGTCGATCGTGGATGCGTCGATGGTTGGCCAGGTCCGCCGATCGGCAACGACGCGAACTGCACCTGGTCCTGCTCGCGGTGGACGCCGCCGACGCGCTGGCCGGGCAGGAGAAACGCGGACGCTGGGTACCCGGGCGGGTCTTCGACCGGCATCGGCGCGGCCTGACCCGGTTGTTGCTGGCGCTGTCCGTACAGGGCGCCGCGGTCGTCCCCGAGGCCGCCTCCGTCGTACTGCTCGACCGCACCCTGCGCGAACACGTGGTCGCCCTGGAATTCGGCCCGGACCGCGTGGCCGGACCCCGTCCGGAGACCCCCGAGCGGCCCCCGGCCCCGCCCACCGCGACCCCCGCGCACGTCGTGGTCACCCGACGCCGACGCGACCCCAGGGCCCCCGAACC
Source organism: Embleya sp. NPDC059237 (assembly GCF_042754105.1). Taxonomy (NCBI): domain Bacteria; kingdom Bacillati; phylum Actinomycetota; class Actinomycetes; order Kitasatosporales; family Streptomycetaceae; genus Embleya; species Embleya sp. NPDC059237. Next base: position 360,739 of record NZ_JBHZAE010000010.1, read on the forward strand.
CGCGTCCTAGTCGGGGCGGGGCGCGTCGCCGCACCAACGGCGACCCCCGTGCGCCCCGCCCCGCCCCGATCCGAGCCGCCCCGCCGGCCCCGTGTCCCCGATGCCGCGCCGCCCGCCGAGTCCCCTGTGCCCGGCGGACGAGCGCCACTCATCGGAAGCATGATTCACCGCGCCAACAGGTGCAGCCCGCGGTGCATGTCGTGGGCCGGTTCGAGCACGGCGAGCGTGGTGAGCGCCACCGCTCCCGCCCGCTCGGCCCGGCGCATCCTGGCCTGGGCCCGCCGCTCGCGCCACGCCGTGCGCCGCAGCGCCGCGCGGTCCGCGTCCGCCAGGATCTCCCGCTCGCGCGCCTTGAACATCTCGTACTCGATCACGACCGTCTCCCGTTTCCCCCGACCCGGCCTCCCCGGTTCGTGGTAACAGCTTCGCGGCCCAGGTGGCCCCCGGACATCAGGCGGATGCCCCATCCCTACGCGCCGGACAAGCCCCGAGACCCCTAAGGCGTCCTAGGGATCCCCACCCGCCGACCCGGAACCCCCCGGCCGGCCGGCCGGCCCGGCGCCCGCCCGCTCAGCCCAGTCCCAACTCCCGCTCCCCGAGCGGCGCGAAGAACGCCTCCACATCGGCCGCCCCGACCTCCGCGAGCGTCGCCGGTGACCAGCGCGGCCGGCGATCCTTGTCCACCACCTGCGCCCGTACACCCTCGACCAGATCGGGCGTGCTCACCGCCGCGCACGAGACCCGGTACTCCTGGTCCAGCACCGCCCCCAGCGACCCGGCCCGCCGGGCCCGGCGCAGCGCCGCCAGCGTCACCTTCAGCGCCGTGGGCGACTTGGCCGCGATCAGCTCGGCCGCCTCCTTGGGCGCCGGTTCGCCGCTGTCGAGCAGCCGGTCCAGGATCTCCTCGACGGTGTCCGCCGCGTAGCACGCGTCGATCCAGGCGCGCCGTTCGGCCAGTACGCCGGCGGGCGCGGGCTCGGCGTGGCGGGCCGCCGCCTCGGTCGGGTCGCCGGCGGCCAGGGCGTCGAGCAGGGCGGGCAGCCGGTCCGAGGGGACGAAGTGGTCGGCGAGCCCGCACAGGATCGTGTCGGCGGCGCCGATCGCACCGGCCGTGAGCGCCAGATGGGTGCCGAGCTCGCCGGGGGCGCGGGAGAGCAGGTACGTGCCGCCGACGTCCGGTACGAAGCCGATCCCGGTCTCCGGCATGGCCACCGTCGAGCGCTCGGTGACGATGCGTACGTCGCCGTGTGCCGAGACGCCGACGCCGCCGCCCATCACCACGCCGTCCATGATCGCGACGTAGGGCTTCGGATACGCCGCGATCCGCGCGTTGAGCAGGTATTCGTCGCGCCAGAACTCGCGCGCCGCGTGTCCGCCTTCGAGCGCGTCCGCGCGGATCGCCCGGATGTCCCCGCCCGCACACAGCCCGCGCTCGCCCGCGCCGGTGATCAGTACGGCCGCGACGGAGTCGTCCCGCGCCCACTCGGCGAGCGCGGCGGTGATCCGGCGCACCATCGGGTGGTCCAGTGCGTTGATCGCCCGCGGCCGGTTCAGGGTGATCCGACCGAGCCGGCCCGCCGGTCCGATGCGATCGACCAGCACGGTGTCCTCGGGGGCGGGCTGCGGGGGCTGCGCGTGCGGCGTCATGGTGCGTCGTTCCCTTCGGGGTCCGGAAAGAGCCGATCGGCGGCGGCCCCGGCGACCCGCCCCGTTCGCGGCTCCCCGGCGTCCGTACACCCCGACGATCTCTCTCGGCACCGTATCGCCCGGCCCTCGACGCCCCGCAGGCACGCACGTGTGCGGTCTTCCGGGCCGCTTGCCCGGCGCCGAAATCCCTGCGCGGAATCGCCTTGACAAAGTCGCAGGATTTCTTGCTAGACCTACCCAAGCCGGTTCACCCAACCGTCGTCAATCAACGCATTCATGGGGGTTTGCGCCATGGGCGGATCACCGCTCGTTTCTCTTCTCCACGTCGCCGAGGTCACCCGGATCACCCCGCGCATGACGCGCGTGAGCTTCACCGGGGAGGGGCTGGGCGACGACTTCGCGACCTGGCCCGACCAGCAGCTCAAGCTGTGTTTCCCGCGCGCCGGACAACGCGCGCCGCTGCTGCCGCAGGAGGATCCGGACGATCTCCAGCGGTGGTACGGGGCGTTCCTGGCCATCCCCGAGGCCGAACGCCCCTGGATGCGCAGCTACACGGTCCGCGCCCACCATCGCGAACGCGCCGCGATCGACGTCGACTTCGTGCTGCACCCGGACGCCGGCCCGGCCACCCGGTGGGCCCGGTCGGCGCGCCCCGGCGACATCCTCGCCCGCTACGGCCCCTCGGCCGCCTACGCCCGGCCGCTCGGCGCCGCCGACACGCACCTCCTGGTCGGCGACGAGACCGCGCTGCCCGCCATCGGCTCGATCCTGGCGGCGTTGCCCGAGGACACGCACGCGATCGTGTACGCGGAGGTGGTGGACGCGGCCGAGGAGCAACGTTTCCGCTCCCGGGCCCGGCTCACCATCCACTGGCTGCATCGCGGCACGGTGCCGGCCGGGTACGGTGACCTGCTGCCGGCGGCGCTTCGGGCCGCCCGATTGCCGGAGGGGTCGACGCGGGCCTGGTTGGCGGGTGAGGCGGGCACGGTCCGGGCGCTGCGCCGGCACCTGGTCGACGAGCGCGGACTGGCCAAGGGGGCGGTCGAGTTCGCGGGCTACTGGCGCCTGCGGCTGACCCAGGACGACGCGCCGACCGAGGCGGACCTGGCCGAGGCGCGCGAGCGGATCGCGGACGCGGCGGCGACCGGCTCCTGAGCGAACCGGTCCCGCCCCCTGGTCCCCATCGCGCCTACGCCGCCCGCCACGCCGGGCTGCGGCCGGCCATGGCGACCACCCGGTCGAGCAGCGGTGCGTCGGCGGGGACGGCCACCGGCGGCGCGAAGATGGCGTCCGGGTCGGGCAGATCCGGGTCGACCGCCTCCTGGGCCGGGGTGAGGAAGGCCAGCGAGGCCTCCAGGTTCGCCGTGTCCACGGTGTACTCGCGGCCCAGCGCGCGGGCCAAGTCCCAGCCGTGCAGCAGGAGTTCGTTGTGCGCGACGAGCCCCATGACCTCGGCGGGCAGGTTCACCCCGCCGGCCTGGGTCATCCCCTCCCAGGCGTGCGTGCGCCGCCAGACGGCGACGAGTTCGTCCAGCTCGCGCGGCAGGATCGTGCGCCAGTCCGGGTCGAGGTCGGGCATCTTCGCGGGCGGGGCGGTGGCGGTGGTCGGGCCCAGGTCCTTGCGGCCCGCGTCGCGGAACGCGATGGTCAGGCCGACCAGATGGGAGAGCAGATCCCGGACCGCGTAGTTCCCACACGGGGTCGGATCGTCCAGCCGATCGTCCGGCAGGTCGGCCGCGAGACGGGCGACGGTCGCGGCAGGCGAGTGCAGATCCACGGTCATGGGGTGGCTCCTCTGGGTGCGGTTCGAGTCCTTGGGGGTGGACCGTGCGGGCCGGGAAAACTCATCGGTGTATCCGCACATCCGCACATCCGCATCGCGTTTTCTCGCGTGCCTCCGCCGGTGCGGCCGGCGACGCTGTCGACGTCGCCGGCCGCACCGCTCAGCCCGCCGGCTCCTCCCGGTAGGTGATCAGCCGTACCGCCGGCGCGGAGACGACCTGGACGACGCCGGTGTCGGGGATGTCGAGGTGGGCGAAGCCGCCCTCGATCGCGACGCGCGCGGTCGGGACGGAGGTGGTGGGTATGCCGTCGGCGCCCCGTACCGGGTAGCCGTCGACGAGTTCGACGGACGCGGTGTGCCAGGTGCGGGTCACGCGGTCACCTCCGGGAAGTCCAGCTCGGGCCGGGCCAGGTGGTTGTAGTAGTTGGACAGCGTGTTCAGCGCGATGTGCGCGACGATCTCGGCCTCCTCGGCCTCGGTGACCCCGGCCGCGCGGGCTTTGGACCGGTGCTCCTCGCCGACTCGGCCCCGGGTGCGGACGATCCGCCGGGCCAGGGTCAGTACGGCGTCGGCGTGCGGATCCGTGTCGTGCGCGTCCCGGGTCTGCCGCAGTTCGTCCTCGGTCAGGCCCATCAGGCCGCCCCGATAGGTGTGCGCGCTGACGCAGTAGGTGCACTCGTTCTCCTGCGCGATCAGCAGCGCCAACTGCTCCCGCAGGCGGGCCCGCAGGACACCTCGGGTGAGCCGGTCGCGCATCGCGAGGTAACCCTCCAGCGCGGCCGGACCGCTCGCGAGGGCCGCGTACAGGTTCGGCACCCGGCCGAGCTGCTTCTCGACCCGTGCCCGCAGGTCGGCATGCGCGTCGGTCGCCCCGGGCGACGAAGGCGCGGGCGCGGGTGCCGGTGTGTGTGCGGGTGTGGGTGTGGACGACATGCGAACCCCCGTTGCTCTCTCGCTTCGATGTGCCGCCAAAAAACGGTACCGATCGGTGCCGTTTTGCAGACGGTACTGATCGGTACCGTTTCCGGTCAAGAGGGGTTAGGATCCGAACGTGCCCGTCAAAGCCCGAGACCGTCTGCTCGCCACCGCCGAGGAACTTTTCTACGCCGAGGGGATCCGCGCCGTCGGCATCGAGCGCATCCTGGCCGAATCCGGCGTCGGCCGGGCGTCGTTGTATCGGCACTTCCCGAGCAAGGACGACCTCGTTGTCGCCGTCCTGGAGGCCCGCGATCGGCGCTGGCGGGCTTGGCTGGCGGAACGGGTCGAGGCGCTGGGCTGCGGCCCGGTGGCCGTGTTCGACGCGCTCGCCGAGCGGTTCGCGCGCAACGATTTCCGGGGGTGTGCGTTCATCAACACGATGGTCGAGTCCGCCGACCCCGACGGTTCGGCGCACCGCGTCGCGGCCGACCACAAGGAGCGGGTGGTGGCCTATCTGGAACAGCTCCTGACCGCCGCACAGGTCTCGGAACCGGTCCTCCTGGCCCGGGAGTTCGCGCTGCTCATGGACGGCGCGATCGTCACCGCGCTGCGCGAGCGCACCCCCGCCCCGGCGGTCCGGGCCCGTCGGATTGCCCAGGCGCTGCTGGCGGCCGACGGGGCCGGGGCCGGGTAGGGGCGCCGGGCGAGCCTTCGGTTACGGTGCGACCGCCGCCAAGTCGGCGACCGTGCCGGACGCGATGGTCCGGACATGCCGGGTGATGTGTTCGATCGGCCAGTCCCACCACGCCAGTTCGAGCAGGCGCGCGACGTCCTCCGGGCTGTACCGGGTACGGATCGGCTTCGCCGGATTGCCGCCGACGATCGTGTAGTCGGGGACGTCGTCCACCACCACGGCACCGGAGGCGACGATCGCGCCGTGTCCGATCCGGACCCCGGGCATCACCATGGCCCGATAGCCGAACCAGACGTCGTTGCCGACCACCGTGTCGCCCCGACCCGGCAGGCCGGAGATCAGGTCGAAGTGGTCGGCCCAGGACCCGCCCATGATCGGGAACGGGAAGGTCGAGGGCCCGTCCATCCGGTGGTTGGCCCCGTTCATCACGAACCGCACACCCTCGCCCAGCGCGCAGAACTTCCCGATCACCAGCCGCTCCGGCCCGTAGTGGTAGAGCACGTTGCGGGTCTCGAACGTGGTGGGATCGTCCGGGTCGTCGTAGTAGGAGAAGTCCCCGACCTCGATCAGCGGCGAAGTCACCAGCGGCTTGAGCAGGACCACGCGCGACTGCCCCGGCATCGGGTGCAGCACGGTGGGATCGGCGGGTGTCTGGGCGTCCACGGCGTACTCCAAGGGTGGATCGGCCGGCCGACGGGAGGCCGGGGGAACGGGATTCGGCACCTCGGGCGTGGCCGCCGGCTACTCGTACCGGTACTTCAACGAGTCCTCCTCCGCCTGCCGGACGGCCTCGATGGTCAATCCGGGCATGCGCAACTGGGCCAGCGTCACCTCGGCCGAACTCGGCTGGGCGTCGGCCGGCAACCAACCGTCCGGCTTCCAGGCCGAACTGCGCAACAGCGCCTTGGGGCAGTGCGGGTACACCTCGTCCAGCTCGACGACGAGTGCGCTGACCGGCGGTTTGCCCACCGGCGTGAGTTGCGCCAGCAACTCGGGCCGCGCGGACACGCACGCGCGCCCGTTGGCGCGAAGTGTGGTGGTGCGCCCGGGAATCACGAACAGCAGACCGACCCGGCCGGTCGCCACCACGTTGTGCAGCGTGTCGAGGCGCTTGTTGCCGGTGGCGTCGGGGATGACCAGGGTGCGGTCGTCGAGCACGGTGACGAAACCGGCCGGGCCGCCGCGCGGGGTGACATCGCAGCGGCCTGCCGCGTCGGTGCTGGCGACGAAGACCAACGACGCGCAGCCGACCAGCGCGCGGGTCTTCTCGGTGAGCCGGTCCATCTCCTTGGCCGCGGCGGCCGCGCCCGGATGCTCGTACAGCTCGCGCAGGCCCGTGACGTCGGATATCGCGTCCGCGCTCAACGCATCGAACAGGCTGGGACCGCTCTTTGCGATGGGATTCTCGGTGCTGGTGATCATGCCGCCACCCTAGGGCGTGTCTTCAATCTCCCGCCGAGCTCCACGACGCCCGGCACCGCACCTCGCCGCCCCGGAGAAACAGGCGAATAGAACCACTATGCACCTGCTTCTCCGGCACGCCGAT